>NZ_JADQBY010000014.1 GCF_016278385.1 Methanolobus sp. | reverse complement strand
CGTATATATACCTTCCGAATCAAAAGATTCGAAGGCAAAAGATGAGCCTTTGTGATATTATGACACGCCCATTTCTCCACTCGGATTACAACATTATGTTTTAATCCAATATAGATTTTGCGGCCAATGCCAACATGCAATCTGTAAAACACACAGAATACAAGATTATGAACCTCCAATAAGCACCGGAGGGATTTTGTAGATAATCAGCATCGCATATAAATGTAACGTATTTAATTAATTTGTTTGCTATAAAAATACGCCATGAAAGAACACAATAAACCACTAGCAGAAATGACGCAAGCTTTAACAATATAAGTGACATAGCTGTACTCATAGCTGCACCATACCCGCATAAAGGATTAAAAGGTAAAAGGGAACATGAAAAAAGAAGTTACTAATAAAGTCAAACGTATTGACACCGAGGTAGACCGACTGCGCATGAGGCATAAGGACACCGATACCCTCAAGGTAACCGATAATGTATTTGATGACCCTACACTGAAAACTCTTTACACCTTGTCCAACAAAGGAATACTCAAAGCAATGGGAGGACCCATCAGCACAGGAAAAGAAGCAAATGTATTTCTTGCAGAAGGAGAAGAACAAGACATCGCAATCAAAATATACAGAATATCTTCAAGCACTTTCAACTCAATGGAAGACTACATCTTGGGAGATCCACGCTTCAGAAATGTAAGGCATTCGAAACGGGACATTATTTTTGCATGGACACAAAAAGAGCAAAGAAACCTTATACGTGCAAAAGAAGCAGGAATCCGCGTGCCTGAACCAATTATTGCCGAGCGTAATATTCTTGTAATGGAATTCATGGGCGAGAACGAAAAACCATACCCTCAACTAAAAGATATAAAGCTTGATAAAGAAGTGGCAAGAGACGTATATGACACAATCATTAATTACATGGACCTGCTATACAACGAAGCAAATCTTGTGCATGGCGATCTAAGTGAATACAATATACTAATCATCCCTGCAACAAATGAAGCCGTGTTCATAGACATGGGTCAGTCAGTTACAAGGGAACACCCGCGGTCAAGAGAATTCATGATACGAGATATAGAGAACATAGTTCGCTATTTCAAAAAATACGGCATCAATGAAGATCCGCATGAATTGTATGCAGCCATCCGGGACAAAGAAGAGAAAACGCAAAATACAGATTAATAATTATCAAAGGTAGATCAAATGACACATATCAAAGTTCCTAAAGACAGGATTGGCGCTATAATAGGACCACAAGGTCGCGTCAAACAGATTATCGAAGAAAAATCAACGGCGAAACTGGATATTGACAGCGAAGAAGGAACTGTAGAAATAATTCCAGGAGATGACCCCGTAGGTGCAATGAAAGCAGAAGATGTAGTAAATGCAATCGCCAGAGGATTTAATCCGGACAAGACATTCACAATGTTCGATGACGACATGCTAATGCTTGAAGTTATAGACATCTCCAAACATACCAGTACACAAAAAGAATTGCTTCGCCTTAAAGGAAGAATAATAGGAAAAAGCGGAAAGACAAGAGAAATAACTGAAAGACTGATTGGCGTCAAGCTATCAGTATACGGGAAAACAGTCAGTGTAATAGGCACACCTGAACAGAATCAGATTGCAAGGACCTCTATTGAAATGCTTATAGAAGGTGCAAATCATGGAAGTGTGTACAGCTACCTTGAGAAAAAAAGACAGGATTTACTTCAATCACAGCTTGACTATTACTAGATAATTTAAATAGTATTAAGTAGTATATCTCACCAAAAATATTAATACTCTGAGGCCCTAATCTAGTACGGTGGACAGATGAGAGGATATACCAATAGTTCCGAATTGAGGATGTATGCAGCCTTTGCACTAATTCTGCTCCCCACAGCAGCCCTTTGCTACAAAGGACAATTATCCCTTGGAACAATTGGCTCTGTACCACTTATGATAATTCTTTTTGCCATGCTTGCAGGTTCTGTCATTGAGATCCCTTTTGCAAAAATTCGCTCCAAAAAACCAGAACAGCTTTGTAAGTACGCACCAATTCTGGAGGACATCTATTCTGTTCCAATAGTAAAGGAACTTAATATCGGAAAAAAAAGAGTTTTTGACACAACACTGACCATAAATCTAGGAGGAGCGGTCATCCCTGCCCTAGCAGTAGTATACCTTTTATTGACACAACCAAACAATACTGCTCTTGAAATAATGCTCATAGTAATCCTTGCAGTCGCCCTTCTAACAGAAATGATGGGAGGAGTAGGGACACTAATAAATGAGTATATAGGAATAATAGCATTCCCATTTGCATTAATTATCGCACCGGATAACGCTGCATCAGTCACTTTTATAGCAGGTGTTGGAGGAATATTGATTGGCGATATAATATCTATTGCAACCTTTAATAAAGAAAGGACCGGCAGCGCCTTTATCAGTATCGGCGGTGCAGGATGTTTCAAATCAATATATGTGACAACGATTATTGCCAGCTTGATATCATATTTCGTCGCCTGACATACCCAGCCTTTCTGCCCTGCGTTTCTCAAGCCTTTCCTGCAACACCCGGGAAGGCAGATTAAGAGCCCTGTATTTGGCTATGCCGTTATTTGTAAAGCGAAATGGTTGAGGACTATGGTCAACATGTGTTGCCCTCATTTTTTGAACTGCCATCACAGGCATCGGAGTCGTGTCGATATCATTTGTTTGAACGAAATCGAGGAAAATAACACCATCGCCAAGAAAATCAAAATCATCATAATGTTTTGTTTCAATACCATGTGATTTTTCAGTCACAAGAATAGCAGTTGTCATATTTTTCTTTAACAAGCGATGAAGACCTCGCCATGATGTAGACGTACGGAAATCCCCGGGTGCAGTCAGCACATTCACAGAATCGAACACGACCCTGTCAGGTTTATGAGAGTCGATAATTTCCATCATTTCCTCAGATGTCAGCATGGAGATCCCAAATATTTCAAGATAACCATCATCAATATATTTTCCAACGTCCCACCCAAATCGTGCAAAGTGCTGGACAAGTTGTTGTGCTCTTTCCTCAAATGAGAAAAATACACACCTTTCACCATTCTTCGCACCTTCCATCAGATATTGCATTGAGAAAGTAGTTTTCCCTGTACCCGGAGGACCGGTCACAACTATAGAAAATCCTTTAGGAAAGCCACCTTCCAGAAAATCATCCATCCCTGGAATACCCGTTGTGACTCTTTTTATCAGGCGATCTATGTTATGGGTGTCAAGTTTAGCTTTAAATCGTGTTGAATCAAGATTAAGAAGTGCTTTTTCCAGGACTATATTTTTAGCGCCAAGCTCTTTCTCATATCGCTCAAGAACTTTGATTGCGTCTGCGCTTAATGTAGTATGGATAGGGAATTTGGTTTTCATCACACCACCGTCTGTACATAATACGGGATTATATATTTAAAATGTTATGGTTGTATGGACATACACTATATGCTATGAACATATTATTCAGCGTTTTCTAAAGCAAACCCTTTTCCCGGAAGGAAATTTCCTCGCCCTCGTGAAGCCATTATACCGCCATCCCACACCACTTCACCCCTTGCAATAGTATATTCCGGAAAGATTCCATCCATACCCTCATAAGGCGTCCATCCTGCCTTGCTATGTAAATTATCACCTTTTATCTCCTGAACATGCCCTGGGTCTACAATTATTATATCAGCATCATTACCTTCAGCAAACAGACCCTTTGAAAACCTGTTCAGACCAAATATTCTTGCAGGATTTTTGCTGGTGACGTCTATCATACGCCCCAGTGAAAGGAGATTCCTTTTTACCGCAACAAGCATAAGCGGAATAAGTGTTTCCACACCCGGAACACCAGATGGAGCACTTTTAATATCAGTATCTTTTTCAGCTTCAGTATGTGGCGCATGGTCTGAAGCCACTATATCGATAGTGCCGTCATTCAATGAGTTCAGAAGCATTTTGACACTCCTGCGATCCCTCAGAGGAGGATTCATCCTGCCATAAGAGCCCAACCTTTCCCAGTCCTTTGTGGAAAGAAAGAGGTGATGTGGTGCAGCCTCACTCGTAATAACCGGAGATACCCCATTTTTAATATCAAGGTACCGCTCTTTACGCAAAAGACCTACTGATTCAAAGGCACTGATATGGCAAAAATGAGCTTTTGTAGCATTTTTCTTGATAAGTTGTATTGCCTTTTCAACAGCAAATGCCTCACAGTGATTAGGACGGGCCCTTGAGTGAGAAGATGGAGACATATCATTTTTCAGATAAGCCTCGCATTCAAGCCTGATCTTATCATCTTCAGCATGGATACATGCAAGCGCATCCAGTTGTTTAAGCACGGCCAGAGCATCATCAAGACATTTCTCATCAATATTCAAAGCACCCGTAGATTCAGCCATAAATATCTCACCAAAGGCAGTCGCCCCAAGTTCCCACAACTCAGGGAGTTTTTCAATATTCCCTGTAACTCCCCCATAAAGACCATAATCAACAATTGAATTACGATTTGCTATCTTCCGCTTTTCCTTGAATGATTTCCTGTCAATGGTTGGAGGAATTGTGTTTGGATGATCTATAACAGTAGTAATTCCACCTGCAGCTGCAGAACATGAACCCGTAAACCAGTCTTCCTTCTCAGTCATACCCGGATCCCTGAAATGTACATGAACATCTATTCCCGCAGGCAGTGTCAATCCACCCTTTGCATCGATGGTCTGGTTCAATCTCTGGGCATCAATTTTCTTAGCAATTTGTGTTATTTTTCCATCTTCTATGAGTACTTCAGCAGGCTGAAGATAATTGTTAAAGAAAACTTTTGTGTTCTTGATCAGAATATCAGGCATAGGGAGTAATATCCATGTAAAACTATATGCCTTTTATGATTAAGTCGTCTGCAATCCATGCAGCGGCCAGAATATATAGAATAATGCTAACTATATATGCACCATATATACCCTTACAATTCATAGCCATATATATTGTACACACATAATCCTTATGTATCGATTTTGTTATGATTCACTGAAAAGTAATAACCTATAAAAACTGGTGAATCAGATATGATATCAGGAAAATTATTGAAGAACATAGTAATGTGCTCTATGGTACTGTTAATTATTACAACCGCTTTTATCGGCATTGGTTGTGTAGACCAGACAGAGACTGTGTCACAAGAAAACACAGTTTCTCAAGAGAACACTGAACAGGAATCAATTATAATAAAGGGTTCAGACACTATTCTACCTCTTTCCCAGGCAGAATCCGAGGAATTCATGATTGCAAACCCTGAAAAAAGCATCACTGTAATTGGCGGCGGCTCAGGTGTAGGAATTGCAGCACTCATTGATGGAGAAGTCGAAATCGCAATGGCTTCAAGAATGATCAAGGACTCTGAAAGAGAAAATGCAGAGGCAAACGGCGTCAATCCAGTAGAATATGTTATTGCATGGGATGGAATTGCAGTAGTTGTAAATCCTGAAAATACAGTTACAGAACTTTCTTTTGATCAGCTGAAAGGCATCTATGACGGAAGCATCAGCAACTGGGCAGATGTAGGCGGAGAAGACCTCCCAATCACAGTAATCACCCGTGACAGCAGTTCAGGGACCTACGGATACTTCCAGGAAGAAGTACTTCTTGATGAAGAATACCGCCAGGATGCACTCGTTCAACCAGCAACCGGCGCAATTGTACAAGAAGTCAGCCAGAATAAGGGAGCAATAGGATACATAGGTTATGCATACCTTGATGACAGTGTCACCGCACTTGCACTTGATGGCGGAGAAGGATTTGTCGAAGCTACCCCTGAGAACATCATGAGTGGAGATTACCCACTTGCAAGACCACTTCAATACTACACAAATGGTGAGGCATCAGGCCTTGCAAAGGAATATCTGGACTACGTAATGAGCCCCACTGGCCAGGACATAGTTTCAGATGTTGGATACTTCCCAGTGAACTAAAAACATCTGACCCCAGAGGAATAGATGTCAAACAGAAAAATAAAGGAGAAGGGCATTGAGTCGCTGCTCTTTGCATCAGGAGCAGTGACAGTAGTCGCCCTTCTCCTTCTTTGTATTTTTTTATTCCGCGACGGATATCTCCTATTTGACAATTATCCGGTTAGCAGTTTTTTAACCGACACCAAATGGTACCCTACAGCAGATCCCGAACATTTCGGACTTTTACCACTGTTTCTAGGTTCAGTGATAGTAACTATAGGAGCAGTATTGTTTTCAGTACCATTGGGAATAGCAACAGCAATATATATATCAGAACTTGCTAACCCAAAAATAGCTAATATTCTAAAACCCGTTACAGAAATACTTGCAGGCATTCCATCCGTGGTCTATGGTTTCTTTGGTCTTGTAGTACTCGTTCCCTTTGTCCAGAATACACTAAAACTACCAACCGGACAAACAGCACTAACAGGTTCCATCATGTTAGGAATTATGGCATTGCCAACAATCATATCAATGTCAGAAGATGCCATCAGCTCAGTTCCAAGAGCTTTAAAAGAAGGGTCACTTGCATTGGGATCTACAAAATGGCAGACAATCTATAAAGTAACAGCTCCTGCAGCGCTTTCCGGTATATCAGCAGCAGTTATGCTCGGAATCGGACGCGCCATCGGGGAAACCATGACAGTTATGATGGTAACAGGAAATTCGGCAGTTATTCCCGGATTCCCTTCAGGATTATTTGCACCTGTGAGAACTATGACGGCCACCATTGCACTCGAAATGGGAGAAGTTCCACAGGGAAGTGACCACTTTCATGCCCTTTTCGCAATCGGTTCAGTCCTATTTATAACTACATTTATAATCAATATTGTAGCCAACTACATAAAAAGGAGATATAGGTTCAACCTGTGATACCCATGTTTTCAAATGCAAAAATCAACGAGAAAATAGCCTTTGCGTTATTGAAGATAGCAACGGGAATGGTTGTTGCCTTTGTCCTGGTGATTCTTTATTACATTGTATCCAACGGCTACAGTGCCATTAATCTTGAATTCATAACCAGTATGCCACGAAACAGGATGACCGAAGGTGGCATATTCCCGGCCATAATGGGAACAATGTACCTTATAGTAGGTTCAATGGCTATTGCCATGCCTCTTGGAATACTGTCTGCTATTTACCTGACTGAATATGCAAAACCCGGAAAAACAACCTGGGCAATTGAAATGGCAATTAGCAATCTTGCAGGCACACCTTCTGTAGTATTCGGGTTGTTCGGTCTTGCAATGTTTGTGAAATACCTTAATATCGGTGCTTCAATACTCTCTGCATCTTTAACGCTGGCATTGTTGATCCTACCTGTTATAATAAGAGCAAGTCAGGAAGCACTCCTGACCGTTCCCAAAGATTACAGAGACGCATCGCTTGCCTTGGGAGTAACAAAATGGGAAACCATCAGAAGAGTCGTTCTTCCATCTGCAATTCCCGGAATGATAACCGGTGCAATACTTAGCATAGGAAGAGTCGCAGGAGAGACCGCGCCCATATTGTTGACAGGAGCAGCTTATTTCCTTCCAAGACTCCCGGATTCCGTATATTCTCAATTTATGGCACTACCATACCACCTGTACGTGCTTGCCACATCAGGCACCAATATTGCCCAGACAAGACCATTACAGTATGGAACCGCCCTGATATTGCTTTTAATAGTATTGTGTGTGAACCTTGTTGCAGTAACCATAAGATCACACTACAAGAATAAAATAAAGAGATGAAGCCGTTTACATTCTAATTTCACACCATATCCAAGAGGTAATTATATGCCAGAAGCTTACGAGAACGGAACAGAGATAGAGGTCAAAGATCTTAACCTGTGGTACGGGGATAACCATGCCCTTCATGACATATCAATAGATATTCCAAAAAATAGCGTTACAGCGTTCATTGGTCCGTCGGGCTGCGGAAAATCCACATTCCTCAGATGCCTTAACAGAATGAACGATCTTATCCCAAGTTGCCGAATAGAAGGGCGGGTCAATATTAATGGAGAGGATATATATTCAAAAGAAACAGATGTTGTAGACCTCCGAAAAAGAGTCGGCATGGTGTTCCAGAAACCTAATCCCTTCCCTATGTCCATATTCGACAATATATCATACGGACCGCGCATTCATGGTATGAGCAAAAAAGAGATGCCAGCAATCGTTGAGAATGCACTCAAATCAGGAGCACTCTGGAAAGAGGTTTCAGACAGGCTGAACGTTTCGGCTCTGGATCTAAGTGGTGGCCAACAACAAAGATTGTGTATTGCAAGAACACTTGCAGTAAAGCCTGAAGTGATACTCTTTGATGAACCATGCAGTGCACTGGACCCAATATCCACGAGTAAGATCGAAGATGTTATATTGGAATTAAAAAAGAAATATACAATCGTCATTGTGACACACAATATGCAACAGGCTGCCAGAATATCCGACCATACAGCTTTTTTCCTTATGGGTGACCTCGTAGAGTTTGACAAAACTGCACAAATATTTGAAAGCCCGCAGGAAAAGGCAACTGAAGATTACATTACGGGAAGATTCGGGTGAAACAATATGACACGTACTAAATATCAGGAAACGCTCGGCATTCTAAAGGCAAACATAAGAGAGATGGGAAAACTGTCCCAGGATGCCATACATAACTCCGTTATAGCTTTGAAGAATCTTGATGTCAATCTTGCAGAAACTGTTATTGATGGGGATCAGGTGATCGATGATTACGAATTAAGAATTGAAAAGTGTGTATCCCAAATCATATCGCTTCAAAGTCCCACTGCAGGAGATATGAGACTGGTGACTTCCTGCCTCAAAATAGCTATAGACCTTGAAAGAATGAGCGATCTTGCATTCGATATCGCGCAAAGTACGAAAAGAATAGAGGAAGAGCATATAAAACCACTCATCGACATACCTAAGATGGCAGAGATAGCTGAAAACATGCTTGAGCAAGTAATGATAGCTTTCGCGAACAATGATGTGAAGCTGGCAGAGTCCGTTGCAAAATTGGATGATGAGATTGATAGAACGTTCTATGAAGTATGGAAAGAGCTTATCACTATGATGGCACAGGATGAGAACATAATAAACTATGCATCACAACTATTGTTCGTAATCCGTTATCTTGAAAGAATAGGAGACCACGCATGCAATGTTTGCGAGAGCGTGGTGTATATAGCATCAGGAAAAAGGGAAGAACTGAATTAGAAGTCAAACAGAGAGCTTTGAGACTTTTTATCCCCGGATTGTTGAGGAGGCTGAACCTCAATTTCTTTTTTGTTGACGCGTTTTACAGGTGTATCCTGTGGCTTGTCTGAAAAATCAAACAGGCCTTTTTGTTTAGAATCATAGTCAAGGTTTGCCATATCAACACCAAATACGCCCAGTATCCGCTCTACAGGAGGAAGCAACTGCTTCTTTATGTAATAGTCCACATCAATCGGAATATTGTTCTCCCGTACGTATTCAGGATCCTCCGCACGATTTACAAACATATCTTTTCCTGCCACTATTACAAATGGTATGCGCTCCCCCACAGGAGGAGGAGAACCAGTCCTACGTTCAATTTTTTCAGCAACGGTCAGATGTGGTTGCTTATTCTTGTAACTGGTAGCTTTTTTGGAGAAACGGCGCGTCATTGTAAGATCTTCTATGATATCGGCGTCTTTCCTTACATCGATGTTTCTCACACCGTCCACAACACTACGCACATACTGAACTGAACCCTCTACATTACCTTCCTTAAGCACCATCTCAAGAACCCGGTTCAGTGTTTTGGAAGTCAGCCCACACCAATCTCTGCGGACGGTCTCCATCCCCTTGACCTTTATACCATCTTTCCAGCCTTCGCCGGAAGGTTCAAAGACCCATATAGCATATCGCTTCTTGGCGATGAACAGGGCACGCTTTGCAATTGATTCGAACTCAAGCTCCATGGGATCAGGAAGTGAAGCAGAAACCATTGCGGCAATCCTACTACCCACAAGTCCGGCACCATCAAGAGAAACTTCCTTTTTTGAACTGCACTGGACAAATACACTGTCAGTATCACCATAAACCACAGACAGCGATATTACATTATCATCTGTATTGATCGAAGTGAGTTCTTCCGTGAAATATGCTGAACCATCCCTCAATATAACCTTGCTGATAGTTCCGTTGATAAGAGCACGGGTATTGAGAATATTATTCCTTCCAAAACTTGTTACAGCATTTGCAAGGGCCATGCTATACAACCTTGCCCGAGTATAACCGGAATAACCATAAAAACTGTTAAGTAATATCTTCAGCGCAAGCTGAGTGGCATCGAGAACTCGATACTCTGAATCACTTGCGGCGTTTTTCATATTATTCTTCGTTTCCACCCTTCGCTGTAGCAGACTTTCAAGAATAGACGGCATTATCCCCTTTGAGACATCAGCAGGCACAAATTCCCCACCCGACGGAGGTTTTATTGTTTCAACATCAGGACGGTCCTGCTCCACAACAGTGGTATAACAGAGATTATGTGCCATCATAATAGTTGGATAAAGTGATTTGTAGTCAAGAATAACGACGTTTTCAAGAAGACCACGCTTTGGCTCAAGAACTTCACCACCTTTGAGGCCTTCACTACTTCGATTTCGCATGAAAACCAGGTCATCGTTGGGTTTTGGAGGGATAACACGGTCCTGCTTGCCATACTCCCTTAGAAGCAGGTTGTCAACCATAGAAGTCTGGCCGCCATCAACTACTTCCTGGAGAAGAGAACCACTTACCTGAGCTATTGCTATGTGTTTATCAAGAAGCCGGAGTTTCAGGATCAGTTCCATGGCAAGCTCAGAATCCCTGCGGGCATAATCTATGAATTTAAGCAGCTTTTCACCGGAGTCATTCCAGTATTCTTCCATCTCAGAAGGCGCCACGTCGAGTTTCTCCCTATCGAGAAGCTCTTTTGCAACGTTCCTTAAAGTATAGCGTTTAAGACTGTACTGGCTTCTTATAAGCGGAAGTGTGTCTACGACAACCCTTCCAGGAATGGATACCATAGTTCGATTGCCGATCTTACGATAACTCAGTATTCTCCCATCACGCCCTACTGAAGAAACTACATTGTCCTCTGAGCCGGCAAGCATAGTTACTCTGTCTGCAATGTAAGGAATATCAAAATCATTGATATTGTATCCTGAGATAATATCAGCATCATATTCCTGGAAAATTTCAAAAAAATGATTTAGCATTAAACTTTCAGAATCAAAACTCTCAACGTCCGCATCTGCACCTTCAACCTTTTTTGCGACAAGGACAATCGTATCATGACCCTTATATGCCGGACTGAATGACATACTTACCATTATCACAGGAGATGTTTCCGGAACTGGCATAGAACCGCCTATTGGGAGACACTCAATGTCGAATGAAAGGTACTTTAACGGTGCAATGGACAGTTTTTCAATTTCCATTGGAGAATCAGCAGCGATTACTGAATCACAATGTATGTTGTCTTTGGAAAAAGGAGTATCAGAAACTGGTTCTGCATTTACCCATCCCATCCCATGAAGACCTTTATCTATCAAAAAGCGATTCCTGAAAAGTATATCAGTCTCGTACACTTCTTTTACACCGGGCAGTGTCAGGACATCGTCACGTATCTCAGGAACGTTGCGTGGTTCCATTGTAGTGACCTTTAACATTGGTCTTTTTGATGTCTGGTAGCCAATGGGCTCAAATTTAGGGATAATATCCACTTTAGTGATAACATCAAAACGCTCTTTGAGCATTGTGGATAGTTTATCAAGTTCACCTTCAGCATTGATGTAGAAATAAGGCTCAAATCCTGGTACAAAACAACATACGCTATTTCCTTCTTCGGCCCTTCCAAAAAGACGTATTACAGGACCACTCTGAGTACCTATGTAATCAGCATCCAGTATCTGAAAGTTCATGACCTATCTTACAGGTTTGCAGCATATATGCTTTGCGTTAAGTAAAAAAGAATAAAGGAAAAGAATGCCCGGAGCGTGACTCGAACACGCGACCTCCAGATATCTCAGGAGATTTTGGACGCACGGAATTTTATTCCCTATGAGTCTGGCGCCCCAACCAACTAGGCTATCCGGGCAGTGCAGCATGTAAAAGGGCAAAGTTATATTAAAGCGTATCGATTGAAAGGGCTACTGTTTGCATAAATCATTAAAAAAATATATTCCGGGTTAATACCCGGTTGCTTCAGCTAAATTGCTCAAAACAGCATAATCATCTGTTGCGCCACCTACGACAAAGACAAACTTATCATTGTTCCAGATATAAGTGTACCTTTTCACATCGTTTGTGTCAATGAGTATATATTCAAGTATTCTTACAGCAGAATGTCCGTTAAAGGAAACTTCAGTGAATCGACCACCGTCAGGATACTCCCTGAAACCAGCTTTAAACTCAGCAATAAATTCCTCTGCTGAAACTGAACTGTTCATTTCTATAACATCAACATAGACATCTGTAGAATCCAGATACGTGTACAAACCTTCTGAACCGTCAATAATACCTGGAACTGAAATATATTCTCCTTCTATCTTTTCAATTGAGAGTTCACGAGATCCAAGGAACTCATAACTTTCAGGAAGATTGTCCGCAGGCACGAGACTCAGGCTGCCAGAGTCATCCGGAATTGTATGAATTTCACTTGTATTAGTTGTAAGATCCGTTTCTGCAGGAGTTTCTTTAATAGCCTTGTCCGTGCAACCGGAGATAGATAACATGAGAATACTTATTATTAAAACCAAAAAGACCTTTTTGATCATGGTTACACCTCTTTGTAAAAATCAATCATAAAAAAGATAGTAAGAAGGGAATTAACCCTTCTTTATTTTAAATGTTTAGTTTCTTCTAACGAGGTATGCTACTGCGAGAAGACCTGCTACTGCGAAGACTGCTTCAAATCCTGGAGCAGGTTCATCAGCTGTTTCGTTGGTTACAGGAGCTTCATCATCCTCCATAGGAGTCTCATCGTCGACTACTACATCCTCATCGCCGACTACTACGTCCTCATCGCCGACTACTACGTCTTCCTCATCGCCGATTACTACATCTTCACCAGCATCTACCATACCTGCGCCGATTACTCTCTCGACGTATGGATAGTATCTAAGGTTGTCAGAGTCATCTGCTGTCTTGAGCATGATACCTTCTGCAATCTCGATTTTCTTGTCTGCGGAAAGGGTGATTGTTCCGGAGCTCTGCATTACAATGCTGTCAGATACGGAGTCAACTTCGAGTTCTCCGAATTCATCGGATGTTTCGATGGTGAGAATGTTCTCGTAGTCAATGAGCCAGATACCTTCGACAACAGCAAGGCTGTCTACCTGTCCCTGGAATACATCGGTAATGAGTACTCTGAAGACAATTACGTCAGTCTGGTCTCCGACATCTACGTCGTAGTTCCAGGTTGCTTCTCCGTTAGAGACATCAATAACTTCGTCCTCAATGAATTCTCCGTCCTTGGAAAGTTCCATCCAGACCTTGTTACCATCTACATCGATCTGCTTTGCAGTAAGCTCATAGCCTTCTACGAGTTCGAGTGCGGATCCGGTTCTGAGTGTGTACTTGTCATCGGAGTCAACAAGGAGCTTTACAAGCTCGCCAGCATCTGAGTCAGATGTTGCAACATATTCCTGTGCGAAGATACCAATGATTGGGAAAGTTGTTTCATCAGAGTCAGCGGGTTCATCTGCGAAGTCACCTGTATAATCTGTCTGCTGGATCGTTGATGTGTAAACGAGGTCTGCCTCATCGATTGTCCTGCCAGTTACTGTTGCTTCGAGTGTCTCTGAGTAAATGTCGTCATCAAGGTCATACCAGAATCCTGCGAAGTCTGCTGCGGTCCAGGTGAATGTACCTGTTGCTACAGTACCTCTTACCTCATAGGTACCTTCTTCTGTGTATTCCTTTACGATTGCGAATCTGAGGTCATCAGAGTCTGCAGTCATGATCATCATACCTTCTGCAAGCTCGATGTCCTTGTCTGCGGAAAGTGTGAGTGTACCTGAGTTCTTCATTACAATGGAGTCAGATACTGAGTCGACTTCAAGTTCACCGAATTCATCAGATGATTCGACAGAGAGAATGCTCTCATAGTCAACGAGCCAGATACCTTCGACAACAGCAAGGCTGTCTACCTGTCCCTGGAATACATCGGTAATGAGTACTCTGAAGACAATTACGTCAGTCTGGTCTCCGACATCTAAGTCGTAGTTCCAGGTTGCTTCTCCATTAGAGACATCAATAACTTCGTCCTCAACGAATTCTCCGTCCTTGGAGAGTTCCATCCAGACCTTGTTACCGTCTACATCGATCTGCTTTGCGGTAAGTTCATAGCCGCCTGCGAGTTCGAGTGCGGAGCCGGTTCTAAGTGTGTACTTGTCATCGGAGTCTACAAGGAGCTTTACAAGCTCACCAGCATCGCTGTCGGATGTTGGGACATACTTGTCAGCAAAGAGTCCGATAAGTGGGAATGTGTCAACATTGGAGCCTGCAGCTTCATCATCGAAGTTACCTGCATAGTCTGCCTGTACAATGGTTGCGGTGTACACAAGACCATCTTGGTCAATTGCAATTCCGCTTACATCTGCACCATCGATAATGCTGATGGATTCGCTGGAAAGGTCGTCGTCTAAGTCATACCAGAAACCTGCAAAGTTTGTGGTGTTAATTACAATATCTCCGCCTACCTGGGTGAAGATATCATCGAAGTCTGTACCATTGAAGACTTCACTGCGCACTTCCACAACATCTACAAGAGCAGATGCAGGAGCAACAAGTGTTGCAATTGCTAAAAGAGCAATTAATGCAATTGTTGTAAATCTTTTCATTATTTTCCTCCGTAAGTTATTCTTGATAAAAGAGTGAGAATCAGGGAATAAAGCGAATTAACGCCCTATCATCTTCAGACATACAAACAAACATCGAAGTTCGTCCATTGCCGAAGGAGACTTCATCACCCTCCTAATCCCGTCATATTGGATTACAAGTGTTCTATTAATCAATTGCCGTATTAAATCTTTTGTGGTCCAATTGCAAACAATTATCGCATTGCAATGGCAAACATCGATGTAATTGACGGTAAATGTCGAAGTTATTGGAAGATTTAAAAGAAAAAACAGGCGAAAACAGAAATAAGGTTTATAGATTGTCGATGTATAGTAAGTAATCAATGTAAGTAATCAATGTAAGTAATCAATGCAAGTAATCAATGCAAGTAATCAATAATTGATCAAAATAACTAATTTCAATGCCATTGCAACAGGAATAATTCAACATATTTATATATATGATAACATAAAATGGAGATGAAATAAAAGTATTAATGTGCAGAATTTTTCAATCGCTTTATCAGGGAATTACTAAGATCACAAGGAGTGAAATAATAAGATGTTTGATGGTGCAGTTTCTGAAGAAATATCAATGGACGATGAAGAAAATCGTGTCAAAACAGGAATACCCGGGTTTGATGAGTTATGTGGCGGGGGACTCATGCAAGATAGGACATACCTCATATCTGGTACATCCGGTGCTGGTAAAACAAACTTTTCCATACAGTTTATCTATAACGGAATCACAAAATATGGAGAAAACGGTATAATCGTTGCTACTGAAGAAAGACCTGAACAAATAAGGGAAAATGTACTTAAATTCGGATGGGACTTACAGGAACTTGAAGACGAGAACAAGCTCGTCATTATTGACGCATGCTCTACCAAGATCGGCATACCATCACAGGAAAAATATGTAGATGTACGGCCATTTGATATCAGATCAATGATGGACCAGATCATTGCTACCCAGGAAGAGATAAACGCCAAACGTGCACTTATTGACTCAACAACGTCTATTAGTTTTTATCTCCAGGACCCTGCAAAAATAAGAATAGAACTCCTAAAACTTAGTACAACCCTCGAAGTTATTGGCCTGACATCAATGATGACATGTGAACTTGTAGACGAATCTAAACCATCCAGATTTGGAGTAGAGAACTTCGTTACAGATGGTACTATAGTACTTTACTATAAACGACACGAAAATGTAAGAATGAGAAGTATGGAAATATACAAGATGCGTGGGTCAGATCACAGTAAGAAGATTCATCCCTATGATATAACTCCAAATGGATTTGTGATTCATCCACACGAAGAAGTATATTCCATGTTCTAAAAAACGATCAAATATCAGGATACATATCTTCATGGCCGCATTCGACGCATTTATAGACTATAAGTGCGCGGCCATATTGATCTTGTCTTTTAATAGCAGGGTATCGCCATCGATTCATTTTTCCATCGCATATTGAACATCTATAATTCATCAATTTCACCAACAGTTAATTATATAAAAGTATATATTAAATTAACGAATAGAAAAATGTCTGACCAATCGAATCAATGTTGCAAAAGAAGATAGAATGGACCAGCTTAAAAATATCTCATGTGGCATCAAAGGACTTGATGCAATACTTGGTGGGATGATCTCCCCCTCTACTATACTGGTGGCAGGAACAGCAGGCGTGGGCAAGACCATAATGTCACTCCAGATGCTTTCAAATGCATGCAAGAATGGTGAAAAAGCACTATACATCCCCATTACAACAGAAAGTGCTGATAAACTTAAAATATACAATTCAACACTTGATTTTTTCGATGATTCCTTTGAAGTACACGCAATAAACCGTCAATTGGCAGAGAAGGACCCATTGACAACTTTAATAGAAATAGGAAATACCATAGAATCCATCAAGCCAGACAGGCTTGTGATTGACCCTATTACACCACTTGGTTTTGGATTTATTGAACAGGAGAAAAGAAGATTTTTCTACACATTGGATTCCATGCTCCAGGAAAGAAATATGCTTTCATTCCTTGTAGGTGAGCTTTTAAAACCCGAAATTCATAATTCCGTAGTAAGCCACCTCTCAGACGGGATCATATACCTAACACGGGAAGATCGGAACTCAAGGGCTAACCACCAGATGGAATTCATGAAAATGAGAGGAATTGACCCCGGGAAACGTTCTGAAATTATTTCCCGCAAGTACCTTTATAACATTAATTCCACAGGTTTTACCGTTTACCCACATTTGAAGCCGGAGAAGGAAATAAATCTTGTAGACACAAGAGTAGAGACAGGAATTCCCGGCCTTGACAATATGTTTGAAGGGGGAATTTTGAAGTACAATAGTCTTCTTGTAGCAGGAATTCCAGGGACCGGTAAAAAAATATTTGGATTGCAGTTCATACTGCATGGCCTGGAAAACAATGAACCAGGAATTGTTGTTACATTCGAAGATACACCACACCAGATGATACTTGATGCCAACAGAATGGGTTGGGATCTGCAAAAATATATTGATGAAGGACTGTTACACTTTATATGCAACAACCCAAGTGAAGTATACCCTGCAGAACACGCATCCAGGATTAAGGAAATTGTCGAAACACAGAATATTGAAAGAGTATTTTTTGACGGAACCAATCACCTTGAGTTGTCAATACCTGACGAGCTGGAACTGAGAGGGTACTTGTACTCAATTACGAATTACCTCAAAAGCCGGAATATTACATCCTTGTTTTCAACAGATACCGCGTTTTCAGAATGTCCTGGGAATGAAAAAATAGATTCAGCCTCTATTATGGATTCGGTGCTTATTTTACATAATTCCCATGCAAGAGACCGCAGATACATGTGTGTCACCAAATCAAGAGGAACAAAACATAGACGTACAGTAAAAGAGTATGCTATTACTGAAAGTGGAATCAAGCTTAGGACAGATACACTGATATAAAAAATAGAGAAGGGTAAGTCAGATACTCTGGACTCTGCGTTCCAGGGCTTCGCCCAATTCTGTCAGTTTATAAAGATCACTTTCTTTTTCCACTAGCTCTTTTTCAATAAGTTCTTCTACGATCTTATCAACAGAAGGTCGGGCAATATGCATATTCTTTGCTAGTTTAGCAGCATCCAGCTGGTGTCTGGAACCCAATAGAGCAAGTAATTTCTGACGATTCTTATTACCAGTCACAAATCCGATCAATTCTTCCATATTCTGCCTCCAATTGATTATTGTCTTACATGCTATAATTACTTTTACATAATTTATTGATTATGAATGCAAACACATTTTACCAGACCTTTCTGCAAAGGATATGTTTATAACCAGTAATGCATATGTAAGGGTGACAGGCTAGTCTGGGTAGGCCGGCGTTACCTGTAACCCGAAATCGCCGATATGCGGGGGACGAAGCCTGGAGAAGATGTTTGGACCATTTTCAAACCTGTAGTTTCAACTGAGAAGTCCCGTCCTGCTTGGATGACGTTGGCATAAGTGCTTGCTGGAAAGCTTGTTCTTATACCTTAACTGTGGAAACCAGCCCAGGCCCGGAAGGGAGCAGGCCTACCGTAGACAATTGTCGCTTGGAGGGTTGCGGGGTGGAGGCGAGATTGCAGACTACTTGATTATGGAAAAGATAACGACTCTGGGCGTGCCTGTCACTTAAATCCGGAAAATGTTAAATACCTGAATTGCGTTTAGGAACGAACACTTACTGTGACGAGATAGCCAAGCCCGGTATGGCGCAGGATTGCTAATCCTGTGATGCTATGCATCTCGGGGGTTCGAATCCCCCTCTCGTCGTACTCTTTTTTATACCGTTATGGTTTTGCACTGATTTAGCAAAGAGCTAATAACAATAAGGAATAGATGATGAAATAATGTCTGAAAAAACAATAATTCCATTATTGAACAAGAAGGAACCAGAGCCACAGAACAATGATAATGCATGCACTTCCTGCGGAGCAGGAGGATGTTGTGGCGGCTTTGGAATTAAAGCCGGTTCAGAAAAAGAAGTGGTTTTCAGGAATATTTTCCTTTACATGGCCATGGGAATAATAATGTTCACTGTAGCCTACCTGATAACGAGGATTATGACGTGGGTCAACGGGTAATCATTCATTATATGAGGATTTAAACGGGTATCTTTTAATCCCACCACATTTTAAGCAAGTTATTACAACATAGCCATCTTTAAAACGCGTTCTTGAAGTATTGCCAGATGCAAGCAATGATCCACATTTCCTGCAAAGATTACGTTTTAGTTCCGCAGGAATGCTTACCCGATGCCTCATTCCTATTTTTCTTGCAAGCGAAACATATCTTTCACTTTTACCAGGATCATTCGAAAGCTCATCTCTGGCAAGCCCAAATAGATATTCAATTCGCTCCTGAGCAATATTCCTGGCTACCGCCTTATTATTCTTTCTGGATTTTGCCATATACCCTACACCTACTAAAATATCAGAGAATTACTACTTTAACGGAAGGAGACTTTTCCCTGACCATGCTCACAAAGTTATCAATCTTTACCCCTGCGTTGGACTCATAAATGGGGATTACAAACTTTGGATTAAGCAATGCCACTGCATTTGCTGCCTGCTCTTCCTCCATTGCCCCGTTGCCCCCAATAGGCAGGAGAGCAATATCAAGAGAAGCAGAACTTAATTCTGCAGCATTACATGTATGCCCTGCATGATAAATGTTTAAGCCGGCAAATGACAGGAAATATCCCACACCATGCCCCAGAGAAGTAGTATCATCACAGGATTCGTATGAAGGAACTACCTCAATATCCACACCTTTTATGCTAAGTTCACCTGTGAGGGAATCACCAGCCATGATCCTTCTTGCATCCCCCCTGAATTGCAGACTCATATCCTCAGGGATTAGAGTAGTACAATCAGATTTACGGACCTTGCGGATAGAATCCGGATCACAATGCCCAAGGTATTCATGAGTTATCAGAAGCAGGTCTGCCATATCAGCTTCAGGCACCTTTTCCCGTATATTTGCAGGATCAATGTAGATGACCATGCCATCCCCTTTGATCATAAACCCTGCGTTACCAAGCCATTTAATGAAAACACCTTCAATTGTTATATTGTCCAAGATACCACATTCCTGATAATATTGAAATCACAGATTAGTTCTTTAGTCATATCTAACTAGCTGATGATAACATAATAGGCATTAAAACTACTGTGAGCCTAGAGGCAAAGAAAAAGTTGCAAATATAATATATATTTAGAAAAGAAAAGAACTAAGTATACCTAAATAAACAAATGAAGGAAACATGAAAGGTAAAAAAATAAATATACTTTGTTCAGCTGCAGACCAGGCAAGCCAAAATATAATGAGACATCTGCTTCAGAACGAACAATGGGAAAAAATCGACAGAATACCGGAGAACTGGGAAGACCTGTTGTCAGCATATGAAAATCCCAAATATAGAATCATAGAGATCAAGGGGCACCATATATACGAAGATAGAATCGACGACAAGATGAAATCGTCAGGATTTGACACGGATCTTATTATAGTAGCTTCCAAACATAAGAGTAAGGATGGAAGATCGGTACTCACTGCACATTTTACAGGAAACCCAAATGAGGCGGATTTTGGAGGAAGACCACGGGAGCTTTCAATACCTGCACCCGGGATAATGTGCTCTATTTTGAAGAATATGGATCAAATGGCAAAAGGAACACATTATGCCATCAATATGGAATCTACACACCATGGTCCCACAGACATGAGAACCCCAATGGTTTATGCAGAAATAGGTAGCGCAGAGGAACAATGGGTAGATCCTGTTGCAGGAGATATTGTCGCAAGAGCAATTACAAAAGCACACCCTTTAGAAGTACCGGTCGGAATTGGATTTGGTGGGGGGCATTATGCAGCGCGGCAAACTGAACTTATATTAGAAGCAGACGTGACATTCGGACACAATTTCCCCGATTACCAGTTAAGCCATGTTGACAAAGATATGATGTTACAGGCATTTAATAAGTCGAAGGCAGATTTTGTTTACTTTGACAGAAAATCTATGAGTTCAAAAGAAAGAGAAAGACTTGCTGGGATCATAGAGAAACTTGGATACATATCATTAAGAGAAAGTGAAATTAAAGAGATCAAAGGAATTGCATGGGAGTTTTTCAGAGAGATAAAAAATAAGTGCGATGAACTTTGCCCGGGGGGTAAATTCAGGATCACAGAAGGATTCAGATCGACATTTAGCAAGGACTACAAAAATATACCAACAAAAGAAATTCCACACCCGTCAGTATGCACAATAAATGAAGAACTGCTCAGAGAAGCTATTAACACTGACAAGAGACAGATATTAGAGATAATGGATCAAGATGCACCAATTTATATTGAAAGGAAAAATGGGACAATATCAAATTATGTACTGGGCATCGGTGAAGATACTAAAACTGCTATGCAGAACGTTACAAATGAATGCATTAAAATACTAAAAGAGCATTATGAAATTAAATATATTCCCGATGAGAATATACTTTATATTATAACTAAAAGATTCGACCCAAAAGTAGCAAAGGAATTAGGCATCCCACCAGGACCAATGTTGGGCGAACTGGCAAAGGGGAATTCAGTTGTTCTTGAAGGGAAGACGATTGAACCAGGAATGGTTCATAAAAGAAAAGTCAAGCAAATTTTGCTTTCCAATTAAGTATATATGATCATACCTGTAACCCATATACGATTTTCATTTGAGGGAGAAAAAGAATGAGATCCATAGTAGAAGAGGCACTTGCAAGGTCTGAACAGGAGACACGTCTTCGCAGTCAAGCCACATCAAGTCCTGAGCATAAAGACATAGACGCAGAGTTAGAGGCGATGCTACTCCAGTTACACACCAACATCAAGGTAATTGGCTGTGGCGGCGGCGGTTCAAACAGCACGCAAAGAATGGTTGAGGAAGGAATAAAAGGTGCAGAATTTATTGCTGTAAACACAGATGCTCAGCACCTCCTGCAAATAAAAGCTGACCGCAAGATACTCATTGGAAGGAAAAAGACAAGAGGCCTTGGGGCTGGCAGTCTTCCCCAGATTGGAGAGGATGCTGCTCTTGAAAGTGTAGACGAGATCGCAGAGGTTGTTAACGGCAGCGATATGGTCTTTATCACATGTGGTCTTGGAGGAGGAACCGGCACAGGGTCTGCACCCATCGTTGCTGAAGCTGCAAGAGATGCAGGAGCACTCACTATTGCTGTTGTAACATTACCTTTCAGCGTAGAAGGACAGGTCAGAAGGACAAATGCAGAAGCAGGTCTTGAAAGATTGAGAGAAGTTGCTGACACTGTAATAGTTGTTCCAAACGACAAGCTCCTTGAAGTCGTACCAAGACTTCCATTGCAGGCTGCATTCAAAGTTTCAGATGAAGTCCTTATGAGAGCAGTCAAAGGAATAACAGAGCTTATCACAAAACCAGGTCTTGTAAACCTTGACTTCGCTGATGTGAGAACTGTTATGCAGAACGGTGGCGTTGCAATGATAGGCCTGGGAGAAGCAGAAGGAGAACAGAAAGCTGTAGAGTCCGTACAGAAGGCATTACGTAGCCCACTTCTTGATGTAGACATCTCTGGTGCAACATCTGCATTGGTCAACGTTATCGGCGGACCTGATATGACAATTGCCGAGGCAGAAAGTGTTGTACAGGAAGTATACAGTAGAATAGACCCTGAAGCGAGACTAATATGGGGAGCACAAGTTAACGATGATCTTGAAAATACTGTACGTACAATGATCGTAGTAACAGGAGTCAAGTCCCCACAAATATATGGCCACGGTGGAGCCAAGACCGTAACAAGAAAATACGGAATAGATTTTGTAAAATAGAATATCTCCCTTTTTTAACTAAGGCTTTTGATTGGACTGCACAGTAATGCAATCCAATCGAAAGGTATTTTATTAAAGACGTTGTCTAGAATGCTCTACAGATTAGCAGTTAGTAAATTCAGATATATTTACGGCTTCAAAATATCGCACGCATATAATCAATCATAACCGGTTGTGAAATACTTTGGCAGATTCATTTGATCTAAGTAAAATAAATAGCGCTAGCATAAACCAAACCCTTAAGACGTATATGAGGGTCCTTAAACTTACAAAGAAACCATCAAGAGAGGAATTCCTGACCATAGCTAAGGTTGCTGGGCTTGGAATTCTTGCGATTGGAGTTATAGGATTCCTGATATATGTTTTATTGGTAGAGATGCCTAAATGGGTGTAATCATGACTGCTGAATCTGTTATATTCGTAGTAAAAACGACTGCGAACCAGGAACGTTCAGTCGCAAACATGATAACACTGTCTGCAAGAAAAGAACATCTGGACATCAGAGCTATTCTTGCACCTGATGAGCTGAAAGGATATGTGCTTATAGAAGCTGTGTCTCCAGGAGATGTAGAACAGGCAATACAAACTGTTCCTCATGCCAGGGCTTTAGTAAAAGGACAGTCATCCATAGAAGAGATATCACATTTCCTCACACCAAAACCAACAGTCACTGGAATATCAGAAGGTGCGATAATAGAGATAACATCCGGTCCTTTCAAAGGCGAGAAAGCTCGCGTGAAGAGAGTGGATGAAGGTCACGAGGAAATAACAGTAGAATTGTTTGATGCAGTTGTACCGATACCTATAACTATTCGCGGTGATACTGTAAGAGTCCTCAGGAAAGACGAGGAAGGAAACTCCCGAGAGTATTAGAATTTTATATTTATACAAATTTAATGGTGATATTCAAATGGCAAATGTTGTTGAAGCATTGGTCCCAGGAGGAAAAGCAAACCCAGGTCCACCACTTGGTCCGGCCCTTGGTCCTCTTGGAATTAACATAAAAGACGTGATCGACAAGATCAACGAGAAGACAAGAGATTACAATGGGATGCAAGTCCCGGTCAAAGTAATAGTCGCAGACGACAAGAGTTTTGAAATCGAAGTAGGAACTCCACCAACGTCCGCACTTATATTACAGGAAGTCGGAATTCAGAAAGGATCCGGAGAACCAACTAAAGTTATTGTAGGAAATCTTACAATTCCACAGGCAGCAAAGATTGCACGTATGAAGAAAGATGATATTTTATCATACGACCTGAAAGCTGCTGTGAAAGAGGTACTCGGTTCCTGCGTCCCCATGGGTGTAACTGCTGAAGGTATGACTGCAAAGGAATGCCAGAAAGCAATCGATGAGGGACAGTTCGACGATGTACTGGCACAAGAAGCATGGTAATTCCGTGCTTTAACCAATAACCTTAAAGTTTAATACTTACTATTGGTGTGCCCACCAGACAGAGTAAAGGTTCTTGTGACCTAAAGCTCTAGACAAAGCCGTAGTAGACCGAAGCGGTCCTGCCTGAACATTAAGTTCGACACTACGGGAGGTAAAGAATGGCAGACAAAAGCATAATAGAAGCTATAGAAAAGTTATTAGCGGACTCACCTGAAAGGAAATTCTCCGAAGGTGTAGAGATGGCTATTAACTTAAAGAATCTGGATATGAGTCAGCCTAAAAACCGTGTTGATGAAGAGGTTTTACTTCCACATGGTCTTGGGAAAGACCTCAAAATCGCAGTCTTTGCGAAAGGTGAGGTCGGTCTCCAGGCGAAAGAAGCTGGCGCAGAAATGGTCTTCTCCGAAGAAGACCTTGCAGAGATGGCAGGAGATAAGTCACGTGCCAGATCAGTTGCTAATGAATACGACTTCTTCGTTGCAGAAGTACAATACATGGCACAGATCGGTAAGGCCCTTGGTGCCATATTAGGTCCAAGAGGAAAGATGCCAACTCCACTGCCACCAGGAAAGAACGTGGGAGATCTTATCAACAGTGCAAGAAGCTCAATAAGGATAAGATCAAAAGACAAACTTACTTTCCACGTAGCAGTTGGTCGCAGAAATATGGAGATCCAGAAACTTGCAGAGAACATTGAAACAGTCCTTAGCAGAGTGGAACACTCTCTTGAAAAGGGTAAGCATAACATAAAAGCTATTTATGTTACAACCACCATGGGAAAATCAGTGAAGGTGCTATAATGGAAGAAGATCACCACAGCAGCCACATCCCACAGTGGAAAAAAGATGAAGTTGAGGATATAAAGAAACTCATCAAGCAATACCCGATATTTGGAGTAATAGGCATTGGAGGAATTCCTGCAAAGCAACTTCAAAAGATGAGAAGGGACCTTAAGGACAAGGCTGTTTTAAAAGTCTCAAGGAACACTCTTATCAGAAGAGCACTTGACGAATCCGGTGATGTAAAAGAAATGGATGAGTACGTGGACGTACAGACCGCCCTTGTATTCACTGAACAGAATCCTTTCAAGTTATACAAGACACTGGAAAAGAGCAAGAGCCCTTCACCTATCAAAGCAGGTGCCATCGCACCTCGTGATATCATAGTCGAAAAAGGACCAACATCATTCCCACCAGGCCCAATTCTCGGTGACATGCAGGCAGCAGGTATACCTGCAGCAATCGACAAGGGCAAAGTGGTAATAAAGGAAACAAAAGCCGTTGCAAAAGAAGGCGAGGCAGTTTCACAGAAACTTGCTTCAATGCTTACAAGACTTGAAATCTACCCAATGGAAGTAGGTCTGGACCTGAAAGCAGCTTTTGAGAATGGACTCGTATTCACACCAGATGTACTGGCCATCGACGAAGATAAATACTTCTCAGATATCGTGCTGGCAACACAGCAGGCATTCAACATGTCAGTGTTCGCAGCATACCCAACTGCAGACAATATCAAGACGCTCATTGCAAAGGCAGCAACAGAGTCACGCAACCTCGGTGTCAATGCAGTTGTCCTGGAACCAGGCGTTATCGATGCACTTCTTGGAAAAGCACAGTCACAGATGTTTTCAGTTGCAGCAGCAGCTTCTGCCAATAATGAAGAAGCAGTTGACGATGAGCTTAAGGAAGCACTCGGCGCAGCAGCAAGTGCTGTAGCAGTTGCAACAGAGACTGTAGAAGCAGTTGAAGAGAAGGAAGAAGAACAGGAAGAAGAGTCAACAGAAGAGGACGGCATGGCTGGCCTTGGAGCACTTTTCGGATAATCAGAATTTACAAGAATTACATTTGATAAAATAAAAGGTGATATTACATGGAATATATATATGCAGCACTTTTACTGTACAAAGCAGGTAAAGACATTACAGAAGAAGCAGTTACAGCAGTACTTCAAGCAGCAGGCGTAGACGTCGTTGATGCACGCGCAAAGGCACTCGTTGCAGCTCTTGATGGCGTAGACATCGAAGAAGCAATGGCAACAGCAGCAGTCTCAACAGCAGCTCCAGCAGCAGCAGCACCAACAGCAGCAGCAGCTCCTGTCGAAGAAGAAGCAGTTGAAGAAGAAGAAGACAAGTCAGAAGAGAGCGGCATGGCCGGTCTTGGAGCACTCTTCGGATAAACACATCCTTTGTCCGCCGCATGGCGGACACATATTCTTTTTTAATCAGCTTTCCTGAAAAGCTGGTATTTTACATAAGATTTAACGTATGCCTCGTTTTCAAGGATGAGATTACTTTCTCTGCAAAGATCAGGATAATGATTGTTCCAGCTGTCTGCAGTTTCCTTGAACATAAAAAATGGAAGCATCATTACAGTATCAAGACCAAGGATAGGTTTTGCACAATCAACAATTGCAAAGAAACCATTGTCCTTGAGTACACGAGAAACTTCCATGATAGCTCCGCTGCGCACTTCGGAAGTGGTTTCACAAAATGCAACAGATGTCACGACAATATCAAATGTTTTGTCTGTGAATGGCAGCATATCCATGGAACCCCTATAAAGATTCAAAGGTATCCCTGATCTTTCGCCCTTGTCAGCAGCATAACCCAATTGGATACCTGAAAGATCCAGACCATGTATACTCACATCCCTTTCAAGGGATTCAGAAATTGCAATTCCCACAGACTCAGTTCCACAACCCAGATCCAGAACTGACATCCCCTTTTCAAGAGGCAGTGCTCTTGCTACCTGCTCATAGTAACTATGCCCAAAACCAAGTGCAGTAGCAAAAAAATCATAATGCCTGCCCCCAAAGAACCAACCAAAATTGTTTCCTTTAATATGATTGATCTACAACCCCTCCAAGATATTGCTAATCAACAGAAGCAATCACCTGCGACTGTTAGCCCTTAGTATATAGTATTATTTTGACCCTACATAAAATGTTCAATCAGACCTAATTAACCGGAAACAAAGCATCAGGAATTTTTCACAAACATGACTGCAAACAGGAATATTGCACTGATAAACCCGATAACTCCCATTACAGACAGGTAACCTTCACCATTGATGACAAAGAATGATGAAGACAACAAAATTCCCAGCAGGAATGCATATTTCGTAATTGAGTCAATTGTCCTGTATTTCCTTATCTCATCTGTTTTCTTTTCAAACCTCTCGATCTTATACCCGCGGATAGTCTCGATAACATCATTGACGCCCTGAGGCAGCTCCTTGATTATTTCCAGATACCTATCACCCTCCAGTTGCAAGTATTCAAAAGCCTCGAATGGTGAATAACGCTTCATTAAAACCTTAGTGATAATAGGTTTAGCATTTTCCAGCAGATTGAATTTTGGATCGAGTTCAAGGCAGTTTGCCTCAATGAGAATCAAAGCCCTTTCAAGTGTTGAGAATTCACTTGGAAGGGAAAGATCATATTTCAAACCAAGGGTTGCATAATTATCACTTTGACGCTCACCGGATGAATAATTCTGCTTTGAAATAATATCATCAAGGTCCAGCTTGAAACGGCGGACATTGATATCTTCCTTGTTTATGCCTGTAATCTTCATGAATGATTCGAAGACCACATCCAGCCTCTTCTTGTAAATACCATAGAAAAGGTTGAGCATATTACGACGCAATTCATCATCAATTGTGCCTACTGCTCCAAAGTCGATATATGCAATACCATCTTCCTGCAATATTATGTTAGAACTATGAGGATCTGCATGGTAAAAACCATCAAAGTAAACCTGTTTCAGGTAACTTTCACTTATCACCTTTGCATACCATTTCTTCTTTTCAGGTGAAATACCTGAAAGTTTCCTTATAGTTACCCCTTCCATATAATCCATAACAAGAATATTCTCATTGGAGTATTCGTCATAGATGTGGGGAACATGGACCTCCTTCACATCTGCAAAGTTCTCTTCAAAACGCCTGATATTCCTGGCCTCATTACTCAGGTCAAGCTCGCGATTGAGCAGCTCTCTAAATTCATAAAGGAAACCATCGATATCAAAATTCTTTCCAAGGCCAATTACCCTTACAATAAGAGGCTTGATGTCGTTAAGTATTGCAAGATCAAGGTTGATAGTTTCTATTAAGTTGGGCCTTGTTATCTTTACAGCGACCCTTTTTCCATCAAGCTTTGCTTCATAGACCTGGGCAATAGAAGCACATGCTATCGGCTCTGTATTAAACTCATCAAATATTTCATGAATATCAAAATATGAATTTGAAAAGGCCTCATTAATCCTTTCAGCCCCTATACTACAACTGAACCCCTCAAATGCTACCTTCATGGTATCAAATTCAAGAGGATTGACATTGTCCTGAAGGTTACCAAGCTCCTCTATGTAGATAGCAGGCACGATATCAGGCCTTTTGCTCAGTATCTGGCCCAACTTTATGAATGTAGGACCAAGTTCCTCCATGGCTTTTCTGAGCTTTACAGCTTTTTCCCGGTTTTTGGAGACAAATACACAGGGATTTCTCCTGTTGGACACATAATACTGATTTACCTCACTATACACAAGACTGAATAAACTATATTTCGAGAATACCCTAAAAATAGTAACGTACCTGCGGATTTTCCTGAACATCAGTATTACATTTGACCTGTTAGTAGATATAGATTAGCATCATTCTAACAATTCTTGTGTTTAAATAATAAACAAAACCAACTTAAATAGAATACTCATTTAAATTACTGAAATAAAAAAATATTAACTTTTGGTAACACTAAACAAGTATTTATAACAGGATTCTTATGTAGAATGAATAAAGCTCCTGTCAAAAACAGGTTTTTTGGCTGGTTGTAAAATCAACGTGTGACTATAATGACCAAAAAACCTATCGTCCAACTAAAAGGAGTATCCTATTTCTACGCAAGCAGCAAGACAAAAGCTCTTGACAACATCAATCTTGACATATACCCCGGAGAGAAGATAGCCATCCTTGGGGCAAACGGAGCTGGAAAATCTACACTTTTCAAACACCTCAATGGCATAATTAAACCTGCTTCCGGAGAAGTACTTGTAAAAGGTGAAGCCATTTCAAAAAAGAATATCAGAAATGTACGCCAGACAGTGGGAATCGTGTTCCAGAATCCTGATGACCAGATACTTGCACCTACCATCGAACAGGACGTGGCATTTGGCCCTATCAACATGGGACTTGATGAAGAAGAAGTTGAGAAAAGAGTTAAAAAGGCACTAGAACTTGTGAACCTTTCCGGATTTGAAGAACGTTCACCCCATCATCTCAGTGGAGGGCAGAAAAAACTTGTTGCCATTGCAGGAGTACTGGCAATGCAGCCTGAAGTGGTTGTACTGGATGAGCCGACTGCAGGACTTGACCCCTTAAGTGCTGAAAATATTATGAAGATAATAGACGGCATGAATAAGAAATTCGGGATAACTGTTATCCTGTCAACTCATGACGTCGATATAGTTCCACTTTTTGCAGATATCGTCCATATAATGCACCACGGAAGAGTAGAAGCCAGTGGCACTGCCATGGAGATATTCCAAAAACATGAAGTACTGGAGAATGCACACTTAAGGATGCCGCGAATAGCAGAAGTATTCGAACTCCTGCAGGAATCCGGCCTTGATGCAGAAATAAAGATAACACCCCGGGACGCCAGGGATGAGATCATACGACTTGTTGAAAATAAAAGATAGACCTGCCATGGAGATTACACTTACTGATATTGAAAGGGAAGCATACAAGGACAGCACTGTCCACAGACTTGATGGACGAGTAAAGATACTTGCAACCATTGCAATTATTGTTTTTGCTGTCAGCCTTCCGCGCATGGATGAAGCGAACTTCATGAAACTTGCAATCCTTGAGCTTTATCTTATATCAGTCATGGCAATTGCAAGGCTTAATCCTGTGTATACGATTATGAGGTTCCTTTCAATACTGCCTTTTGGACTTGCTATTGTGATTATACAGCCATTTGTCAGGCAGCCATTCATCGAATCCTTTACGACTTACCCTATAGACCTTCCACTTGGAATAAACCTGACATATGAAGGGATATTCTTTGGTATGGTGCTCCTCGCAAAATACATAGTCTGCATAACAGCCATTGTACTTATGTCCTCAACGATGAAAATGAGTGACATGGTAAGTTCTGCAAGACGTCTTGGAATGCCAGCAGAGTTCACCCTGATACTTTCAATGATGGTAAGGTACCTTTTCGTATTCTGGATAATACTCAAACGCATAAGAATTGCACAGAAGACACGTCTTTTCTATATATGGAACAGGGATGTACCGCACCGATGGGTACTTGAACAGGTTGCATATACCATCAGCTCTTTGTTCATCCGTTCTTATGAACAAGGCGAAAGGACATATATCAGCATGCTTTGCAGAGGATATTCAAGTACGAGCAAAGTGTATGTGCATAAAAGCAAAATCAAAAACACAGATATCCTCTTCTCGATAATAACTATCGGAATATTACTACTTGCTTTTGCAGTCTCATAAAAAAAGGAAGAAAGAAAAGGGAAAGGATTATTTCTTTGCGAGTTTTCCAAGTCCAAAGCTAATTCCCAGTACAAGAAGAGTACCTGCCACAATTGCAAGGATTTCACCTGTCTTGCCCTGGCCTTCAATTGCATAGTCTGGCATTGGAGATTCCACGAAAGGAGCAGATGTTTCCATCTCAGATAATGTCGCTTCATCCATGATATTTCCTGCAGCACTTTCCAGACCATCAGGATCAGGAGATGCTAAAAATGGCGCAAGGACAGATATAAGTAAAGCAATTGCAATTCCCGCATACAGGAATTTCATATTCGTACCTTTGCTGACATTCACACTCATGCCTCCACCCCTGTAGCACTGGTGACAGATGAGTCAAGCAGATCAGGTCTTGCTTTTTCTATGGCAGTGATGACTATGGCAGTGATGAGACCCTCACCTACAAATCCTATAATCAGATGATAAAGACCCATTGCTACAAGTCCTGCTTCCAGAGGGAAAGTGCCTGCGACATACATCTCTATGGCACATGCAATTGCAGAGACAAACAATCCAAGCCATGCTCCTACAAAAGCGGCGGCTTTTATTCCTGCCTTGTTCTTCAGGGCTGCAAATGTATAGTATCCTACAAAACCGGAGATAACTCCCATGTTTACGATATTTGCACCCATCGTAGTTATTCCACCGTCACCAAAGACAAATCCTTGAACCAGCAGCACAAGTGTTAGTACAAGAACGCCGGCCATGGGACTTCCAAATATAATAGCAACAAGTGCAGCGCCAACCATATGTCCGCTGGTACCCATGCCTATTGGAATGTTGAGAGCCTGTATGGCAAAAATTCCTGCAGCAAGTGCTGCCAGGATTGGTACTTTCATGTCGTCTAGTTCTTTTCTTGCCCATTTCAGGGATAGAAATATGAAGGGTAGAGCAATGACCCAGTAGATGATTGCCTGGCCCATAGGTATAAATGAATCAGGTATGTGCATTTTAACTCCTCATAATGTAATAAGTTGTAATGTGAAAATATTAATGTTTAGTAACACTTGTGGATACGTAATCAGAAGTATATATACTTAATGAATTAACATTATGAATAATCGTATTACATCACCTGGGTTTGCAAGACCAAGATATATAAAAGAGAAAGTGATAGAGCAAGTAAAAACGGATGAGAACACCATGGCAAAATATTCCCCTCTTATTGCTGCAAAAGCAGTCTGGCAGATGCGGATAAGAAAACGTCCCTTTGTATTGTCCCATGCCATTAACTCCAGATGTAACATGAAATGCTCTTTTTGTGACTACTGGAAAAACGAAGGCAAAGAGATGGAACTTAATGATGTCTTCAAGCTACTGGAAGACGCAAGAGCTTTCGGAATACTGGTTTACAACGCATGGACAGTGGAACCCCTCCTAAGAGAGGACCTGCCTGAAATACTGGCCCACGCAAAGGAACTCGGCATGGTCACTTCCCTCATTACCAACGGACTCCTATTAGAAAAAAGAGCAGATGAACTGGAAAACCTTGACTACCTCTCAATATCTGTAGACGGAACTTCAAGCTACAAAGACATCAGAGGAGTAAGCCTTGAAAAGATTATGCCAGGAATAATTAAAGCAAAAAGCATAATCAAAAACCCACTGCTGATGAATTGCGTGATCAGTGGCAAAAATCTGGATGATATTGAAGAGCTAATCACCATGGCAAAGGACATGGATGTTAAGATATCATTTGAACCCATGTACGAATTCCAGGGAATAGACAAAGACACATGGGAAAATATGGGTATCAGAGATACCGACAAATATCGCAAGACTGTGGACAGGATCATCGCAATGAAGAAAGAAGGTTATCCCATCATCAATTCCTACACATACCTGAAGATGGTAAGGGATCTAAAGACAGAGTTTGTCTGTCACGCCAATGACATTATACTTGACGTAACCGCAGACGGAAGTATTGAGAACTGCAGGATACACCGTAATCCAATAGGTAATATCCGCGAGGGAATTGGAAATGTATGGCAGAAGACAAAGAAGCTCAGGAAAGATACGGCACATAATTGCGATAAATGCCTTTTCTTTGGTTATGTCGAAAACAGCCTTATGTATAACTTTAATATGGAAGTTGCGCAACATTACGAATGGATGTAAGCATCCCCATAATGTGAATAAAAAGAACTATTAAAGGATTTAGAATCAGTCATTGCTGATAATTCCTATTGTTATTTCATTGCCGTTATTCAAGTGCAGCAATTTAGAAGCACTTCCATGATTTACTGCTATCTCAAAAAAACCGTGGCTTCCTATTAGTGACAACAACGTCCCCTTTGGAACTTCACCATACGTCTTGAAAAATGGCATTTGCCTTCCTGCAATTGAGAGGACAGCACCCTGATGCAAACTTTTAACGAAATTTCCTTCCGGAATATTAGTAACCAGGTTGCCAAACTCATCGATATAGATCACTTTTGTTTTGATGTAATCTTTCTGTATCATATACCCTGAAAAATCAAGATTAACATATTCATCAGCAATCCGACCAATCTTTTTCAGATCCATCCCCTTTGAGAGATATGCGGCCACCGGAGCAAAAATATCCCTTCCATGGAACGTTGAAGACACTTCATCAGGTATCAGCTCTGATTTTATTTCATAGACTTCCAAGTTCCCAAGAAATGTTGCAGCAGGTATGAGCAAGCCATTGTCCGGACCGACAAAATACTGACCCCCAGCACGTACAACAATAGCCTTTCGATCTGTGCCCACCCCAGGATCGATTACAGCAACATGTATTGTACCCATAGGAAAATGACTGACAACAGAGTACAACGCAAATGCACCGGACTGAATATTTGTAGGTGGTATTGAATGAGTAATGTCAACAATTGTTGCAGCAGGATCTATGCGGAGTATGATCCCCTTCATAGCTGCAGGATAGAGTGAACCAAAATCCGTTGTGAGAGTGATTATTGCCATAAGATGATTTTAGTAAGTTTTGATATAAATATATACTCTGGAGATTCGGATATATTGAACAATTACAACTAAAGATAAGACAACATAAAAATACATGCGAAGTGATTGTTTTGAAAATGATGTTCTTAGCTGTACTTTTAGAGAATGAATATAAACCATAACATTAAGTAAAAAGGAGGAACAAGCCTTTGCGGAGCATTATAGTCCCAGAAGAGATTACTAAGCATATACTCCAAAATGAGAATACTCACTGAAAAGACAATTATCACTCTAAAATCGAGATAACGGAAGAAAAATAAAAAGAAGAAAATAATGCCTGCGGCATTATTTTGCGAGGTTAAAGCTCTTGTTCACGATTTTAAGTGCGCAGAAGTCACCGCACATTGTACATGCATCTTCGTCTGCTGAGGCTCTCTCGGTTCTGACTTTTCTTGCGAGTTCCGGATCGAGTGCAAGACCGAACTGCTTTTCCCAGTCAAGATCTCTGCGTGCCCTGCCCATTGCAAGATCCCAGTCACGGCTTTCCTTGTTCTTTACCATGTCACCAACGTGAGCTGCAATCCTTGATGTCTTGACACCCTCTATAACATCTTCAAGGTTTGGAAGTGCAAGGTGCTCTGCTGGCGTTACGTAGCAGAGGAAGTCACAGCCTGCTGCTGCGGAAGTTGCTGCACCGATAGCTGTTACGATATGGTCACGGCCTGCACCGATGTCAGATACCAGAGGACCGAGCATGTAGAATGGTTTCCCACCACTCATTGATTTCATGAGCTTAACGTTCATTTCAACCTCGTCGAGTGGTACGTGACCTGGACCTTCTACGATTACCTGAAGGTCGTATTTATCGTGTGCTTTTTGTGCACATTCAGAGTTGATGATGAGCTCCTGAACTTGTGCCCTGTCGGTTGCATCGGCGATTGCACCTGCGCGCATTCCATTACCTGTTGAAAGGGTAACTTCGTGTTCCTTGAGAATCTCACAAAGATAGTCGAAGTTTTCATAAAGTGGGTTTTCCTTCTCATTGTGGAGCATCCAGGTACTCATGAATGCACCGCCACGGGAGCAAAGGCCACCGTATCTGCCGTGTGCCTTCAGTCTGTCAAGGACAATGTTGTTGACACCTGTGTGGATAGCCATGAAATTTGTACCGAGCTTTGCCTGCTCTTCGGTTGCACTCCATAGGTCGTCCTCTGTCATGTGGACAATAGAACCATCTCTCTTTGCTGCGGTGATGAATGCCTGGTAAAGAGGTACTGAACCTACTGAAAGGGAAATTGCGTCACATACCTGTTTCCTGATACCAAGGAAATCCCCACCGGTACCGAGCTCCATAAGTGTGTCTGCACCTGCTGCTTCTGCTGCCTTTGCCTTTGTAACTTCCATATCTACATCAACGATATCTGATGATGCGCCGATGGATGCATTGACCTTTGTCCTGAGTCCTTCACCAATACCACAGAGTTTGATGTCCCTGTATGGGGTCATAGGGATTACAATCCTTCCTGCAGCAATTCCACGCCTGATGTATTCAGGGTCTTTGTTCTCATTTGCTGCAACGATCTTCATCTCTTCTGTGATCTTACCACTTTTTGCATCTGTTACTATTGTCATATTTATACCTCAGAGTTTGATGTACCCTAGTAGAACTAAATCGTATATAATAGTTGTCGAAAAATTAACTTTCGATAAAATCAAGTTAACTTTATTAAATGAAAAATAGCACCCCGTGTATGACAATACACGCCATAGCATATGATAGAAAACAGATACAATGGGCACACTACACATAACAAGCATGGACAGTACGAAGATTTACTTTAATTCAAAACAAATAAAGTTGTTTTGTTTTACACTTGTTTTGATTTGTTTTTTGCTTCAAAAACAAGAGTATATGAATCAGGTCCGAATTTAAAATATGAAAGCAAATATACCGAAAAACATGTATTGTTGAGAAGGAAGCGACTATTGACCTATCAATTGTCGATACAACAGGACTAAATGCTATTTTTGCAATACTTGCTAACCAATTAGTTATGAAAGAACAAAAACATAAATTAAACAACTGTTATTTCTTCTTATCTTCACTTAGCACCCTGAGCATACGCATGTTTTCCCTGTGAAGGGTTACCACAAGGTCACTCAACATTCCAAAAACGAACATCTGGAAACCTGCTATGATAAGAAGAGTAGTAAGAATGCTCATAGGTATGCGGGTAACTCCCTGGAACCACTGTATTACAACATAAGTACCAACTATCAGTCCAGATACAATGAAAATCCCACCAATTATGCCAAAATAGAACATAGGATTGTGAAGCCGTGCCATTTTATAAATGGTAGAACCAATCCTGAAACCATCTTTAAGAGGATTTAACTTGGTGGCTCCCTCGGTATGCCTTGCAAGGTAAGTAGTAGGAACTTCTAATATCCTCAGATCTTTCTTAACACTCTCGATCGTAATTTCAGATTCGATCTCAAATCCTAATTTTTTCAATTCAAATGATTTGATAGCCTTTTTGTTAAAAGCCCTGTATCCAGTAAGAATATCTTCAAGCCACACGCCATAGGCCAGCCCAAACATCTTGTTGATTATTTTGTTGCCGAATAGGTTAAGCCTGGTAAATGCCCCTTTCTCATAGTCCACTAATCTGTTTCCCATGACATGGTCAGCTTTCCCTTCAAGAACAGGGTTGAGTACCGCATGGATATCTTTTGCAAGATTGGTACCATCGCCATCTGCCATAACGATGTATTCTTCATCTATAAGTTCAAATGCCTGTTTTATTGCCTGTCCTTTGCCCTTCCCGGTCTGAACTACAACCCTGGCACCTTCGGCTTCTGCAATCTCACGTGTCCTGTCCTTGCTGTTGCCATCTATAACAAGTACATTGTCAAAGCCTTCTAAGCGAAAGTCCCTGATGACCTGACCGATGGTAGCCTCTTCGTTTAGAGCAGGTAACAAAATGCAGACATTATCATTTGTCATTGCATCAAAAATGTAAATAATAGGCCTTAAAGCAGACCCATGCTGTCAAGCTGCTGCCTTACGACTTCAACACCCTGTTCACAGTTTTCAGGGGATTTTCCGCCGGTGACCACAAGCTTTCCGGAACTGAAAATAAGCACTACGACCTTAGGATCATCGATACGGTAAACAAGACCAGGGAACTGTTCTGGCTCATATTCGATGTTCTCAAGACCAAGGCCAATTGCAATAGCATTGAGATTCAGTACTGCCTTAAGATCTGCAGATGCCACAATGTTCTGCACAGTTATCTCAGGGTCAGCAATTGTTTTCATTCCAATTCCATTAAGTTTTTTGGCCATGTTGCCTATGACAGTATGAACATCAGCTACATTCTTTGCACCAGTACATACCACCTTACCGGAAGTAAATACCAAAAATGCAGCTTTTGGGTCAGTAACACGATAAACAAGACCAGGGAACTTCTGTTTGTTATATTCCGCACCCTCAAATTCAGCTTCTATCTTTGTAAGATCGAACTCCTCTGCAAGTTTGGTAGATGCAACCACATTTTCAATTTTGATGTTATAATCTGACATAGTATAATCCTCATATTTAAAGCAGGTTGGTTATATTCAACAATTCAGTATATAAACTTATACCCCCTTGTTTATATAAGTATTTAAAGATAGCATAAAATGAAAAAAGTAACAAGGAATTTTTGGGTATTTCTTCTATTTTTCAACTATCTTCCAGCTTCTTCAGTCCTTCTATAACAGCATCGTATTTGCTGCATACCCGGTCTAGCAGGTCACCATCCATGTTCCTGTGAGTAGGTATCAGTATGTCGGCTCCTTCTGAAACATCAACACCATCTGTAGATGTACCATAGTCAGGAGCTATTACAATTCCCGTGGATGACACGCCTAGTCGTAAATCACTTACAATGCGCGCAACCATCTCTGTGGCAGGCTGAACTTTCTTGCTTATGACAAGAGCCTTTGATGTATATCTTTCCTTAAGGTCCGTCACCAGACTAATACTCGACTCCGCCCTTTCATGATCACCTATACCCTCAAGAAGTTTGATCGAGTCAATCAGGTCATCGAATGTAGTTGAGCTTACTTCAACTATTTCTCCATCATAGTGTTTACTTACCTTTTCCAGATAGCCTGTGGAGATTATCAGTTTATAAACATCCTCAAGCTCATCCAGTTCTTCTTCTGTAGGGTCGTAAGCATTGATAACTTTGTATTCCCTTATGCCGCACATTTCCATAAGAGACTCATACATTGGAGTGACACCAATAAATCTCCTGCCAAGCCACTTGTTAAGGCCACTCTGTCCACTCTGAAGACGTGAAAGCTCAACGATCTTTTTCTTTACAAGATCAGGATCATTGGAATCAAGACCGAAGTAATCTGCAAACAATGATGTGGTGCGAAGCATCTTTGTCCTTCCGTGCGGCACTGCCTCCACAAGTCCCCTTTCCTTCAGCTCCCTTATGTGATCATAAGCGGAATTTCCCCTCATATCCACAAGATCTGATTGGATAAGCGGTTGATGATACGCGATCATTGAAAGCGTCCGCAGCATGGGTGCACTCAGTTCCTTTGGAGCAAATGACCTTACCATATCAGTATACTTTGGCTTCACCTGCATAACATAACGTTCACCAAGGTCTATAATCTCAAGACCGGTTTCCCTTGAATCATACTCATTCATAAGATCAAGGGCAACAGAAATAACATGTTTCTTTGACTTGCCTACAAGTTTTCCTAAGGTTAACGCATCAATTGCGCCCCCTGCTGCAAAAAGCGCTGCTTCGATAACTTCCCTGTCACTCACACTGTTACTCATAATTGGCAATGCACCCCTTAAACAGCCTCGAGAGCCGGAGCAAATGGATAAACATATAATTCACCGAATAGTTCCTTCTGCGCTAGCCAGACTTTTTTATCAGTTGCAAGGAACAACAATGAGACATAGGTCATAATATTCTCAGACCTGTCATCGGTCATTAGGTCAGAAAAAACGACACGTTCACATTCCTTAAACGACTCATTAAGCATTGCTTCCATATCCCTGACACGCCCAAGTATGTCTTCTTCGTGGGCAATACCAAGAACCTCATCCGTTGTCACTGCAGATCTTTCTTCCAGTCTGCGATAAACACTGCGATCCTTTCTGCGGGTTTCGACTTTCTCAGCCTTGCGCAGCTCCACAATCAGTTCATGAAGAGTCACCGGACGTGTAGCCCTGCGGCGGATGGGGAATTTTGGCATCGGATACTCGTCCACTTCATAGAAATCCAGTTCGGAGTCAAACATTTCAAAGCAATCTTCTTCCTCTACTTCCTGGACTATCCCCGTGGATTTCATGCGCAGAAGGATGGCTGCATAAAGAAGTGTCCTGCCGGAAATACGAAGATCCAGCATCTGCATAACTTCAATGCGTTCAAGGAACATGTCAGTAACATTTACAATATCAATTTCCCATGGATTGATGGCACCATCCTTTGCAAGATTCATGAGAATCTCCACGGGTTCGCTGAGTACATCATCGGGGAACTCAAGGAGAGCTTCATCGACACCCAGCTCCCTTAAAGTCTCAACAAAAGCAGGGTCGATGGTGAATGGCGATAAAATGCCAGCTACCGGAGCAATGTCAACTGCCGGAACCATTTCCGTGTCTTCTGCTATTTCGTTCAACGTAATTTCACACCCGTAATACTTGTAATGTTATTTTCCTGCATTGCAACTCCGATGGTACGCTCTGCAGCCTCTATCATTGGTTTTCTGAGGGAGACTACAATAAACTGTGCATTGGCAACAGCTGTTTTAACGCGTTGTGCAACCTTTCCTGCATTGGCACCATCGAGGAACATGTCGATCTCATCAAATGCATAGAAAGGGGCAGGCCTGTACTGCTGGATAGCAAACACAAATGACAGGGCAGTGAGACTCTTCTCCCCTCCTGACATGGCCTCCAGGCGCTGCAGGGTCTTTTCCTTGGGCTGTGCTTTTAATGTCAGTCCGCCTGCAAAGGGATCATCGTAATTGTCAAGAACAAGCTCACCAATACCATCCGAAAGTTCATTGAATATTTCCTTGAAAGGCTCATTGATACCTTCATACGTTTCCATAAAAGTATCTTTTTTGAGCTGCTCGTATTGCTTTATACGCTCAAGTATCTGCTCCCTTTCCGAAGACAGGGTATCGCGCCTTGTAACGAGTTCATCAAGCCTTGACTCTACTTCATCATATTCATCGATCGCACGCATATTTACAGGTTCAAGACGCTCCATAGCTTTTTCGATGGAAGCTATCCTTGTGCGCACGGTCTCATAGTTAGGAACCTCCTCAGGCTCCTCAATTCCACGCCTCTGTATCTCTTCTGCCAGTTCGACCACCTGTTCAGCAAGGGCATCCTTTGTGGCCTTCAGAGCCATCATCTGCCTGTTTCCATCGTCGAACCTGACACGTATCTTCTCAAACTCCCTCTTCACAACCATATGTTCATCATGAAGACGGACACGTTCCTGCTGTAGTTCCTTCAACTCTTCAGTAAGCTCACTTTCACGATGCTGTTTTTCTTTGAGAGTTTCTTCAAGTTCGGTGATCTTTGTCTTAAGATCAGCAACACGTTGTTTGTGGCTAGCCTTATTTTCATCCATTGATTTAATAAGATCCCTGTTCTCTTCAATTTTTGAAGTTGCGTAATTATGATCAAGATTAAGTGCATTCAAAGTGGAATCGATGTCCCTTACACGACCATCCAGACGCCTGATCTCCTCATCAAGCTGTTCTGCCTGCCTGTTAAGTTCAGGAACCTCTGAGCCTGCAAGCTTTTCTTCCAGAACCTCAATGTCCTTTTCGAGAGAAATGACAAGTTCTTCCTTTTCCTGCTTCTGGGTTACAGTCCTTTCCATATCTTCCCTGAGACCTTTGCGTGACTCTTCGATCTCTAAAAGTTCATGGCTCTTAGCCTCGATGAGCTGAGTGAGACGCTCTCCCCTTCCTGCAATCTCATCGACCTGCATCTGTTTCTTGGAGATTTCTTTGTCATGCTCATGGATCTCATTATTGATCTGGGAAATATGCCCTTCAACCTGATCAAGTTTCTTAATAGCATTTGCACGCTTTGAATCAAGTTCAGTTATCCTCTCAGCAATCTTTACAAGCTTGTCCTTTTCAGAGGCAGCAAATGAAAGACCGGAGCTCTGTTGCTGAGAACCGCCCACCATTGCACCACTCTTCTCAATAACCTCACCTTCCAGAGTGACCATTCTAAGACCACCCATGAGCCTACGAGCATTTGTGAGGGTGTCAACAATGAGAGTATCCCTGAAAACATACCAGAATGCAGCTTCGAATTTATTATCAAAATCTATAAGATCAATAGCATAGCCAACCACGCCTTCCCTGTCAGAAAGATTTTTGTATGGTCTGCGGGATTCCATTTTATTCAATGGAAGGAATGTAGCTCTTCCGCCTCGTCTTTGTTTAAGGAAAGATATTGCTCTGGAAGCATCTTCATCGTTTTCCACAACAACTGCCTGCATACGTCCGCCTGCAGCAATACCAAGAGCATTGGAATACTTCTGATCAACACTTCCAAGTTCTGCAATGGTCCCATAAATACCTGGCAAACCATGGTGCTTTTTCTCATTCATCACCATGTCTACAGCTTTGGAATACTTACTATGGTCCTCTGCAGCACGCACTCGCATCTCTATTTTTGCATAATCATTCTCATGTTTGCGAAGCTCATCTTCGAATTCCTTAACAATCGTTTTTAGCTGGGAGCGATTACTTTCAAGATCATCAATATCCTTGGTGAGAACATCGATTTTCTCATTGAGCTTTTGAATATCGTACTCAACCGACTTCGTATCACTGTCAGAAGACTCTGATTTTGATTTTGCATCTGCAAGCTCACTTTCGATATCCCTTACCTCTGCAGATTTTCTTCTAAGAGAATCAAGTAAACGATCCTCCTGGCGCATGAGTTCATTCTTCTCATCTTTTACAGCTTCAAGCTTAGACTTAAGAGTGCTGAGCTCATCCCGGGTCTGGGCAAATTTTATGTCCACATCGGCAATCTTGCTCTGGAGGATCATACGCTCAGTCTTACGCTCAGACATCTCAGCCAGGATGCTTTCCTTTCTCATTGTTTCTTCTGAGATATTAGAATCAAGCTCTTCCAGCTTACCTTTTATTTCATCAATTTCGACAAAAATCTTCCGGCGCCTTGATTCGACATCTTCCATTTCCTTTTCAGAAAGCTCGATGGTGTCAACGCACCTTGACACTTCACCCCTGATACCTTCAATATCCTTCTTGATCTGGATCTGCTCATCCTCACCCATCCTTTGGATGTTCAGGGTCATTTCCTCAAGCTCCTGTTCGAGCTTCTCCACAGCAAACTTTTTAGTATCGAGATCAAATTCCAGTTTCCCAAGAACTTCTTCCTTGGCAAGAATGTCATCACCAACGGATAATAGTTCTACCTTGGCATCCTTGAGTTTTGCAAGCAGAACAAAACCCTCAAATTTCATCTTTTCTTCTTTAAGAGATTGGTACTTTAATGCCTGGTCACGCTCTGTTTTAAGCTTTCCAAGCTGCTGACCGACCTCTTCGATGATTATGTCAACCCGTTCTACTCTTTCACGCACTATCTCAAGTTCACTGAATGCCCTGTCCCTTTTACTGTCAAATTCAGCAACACCGGCAATCTCATCGATGATCTTACGTCTCTCGGTAGGAGTCATGTTGATAATACGGGTAACGTCTCCCTGCATAACAACATTATATCCCTCTGGAGTAACACGGGCTTTAGCGAGATGATTGTGAACCTCAGTAAGGCTCACAGCCTTGCCGTTCAAATAAAAATAACTGTAATACCCGGAATCTGTTTCACGTATCTTTCTTGTAATAGTTATCTCATCAGCATCATATGGCATTTCACGATCATTATTATCAAAACGAATCGTCACCTGTGCAAAATCAGGCTTTTTTGCAGCTTCTCCATTATAGATTAGATCAGTGAGCTTTTCAGCCCGCATGGTCCTTGAGCTTGATAAACCCAGTACAAAGAGAATGCCATCTATTATGTTAGACTTACCACTGCCGTTTGGCCCGGAAATTGTGGTAAAACCATCAAAAAAAGGTATTTTTACCTTTTTCCCGAAGGATTTGAAGTTTATAAACTCAAGTTCCTTGATATACACGCGATTCCTCTGTTTTTATAAAAAGGATTATTTTCTTCGTGTGGTGACTACTACCGCATCCTCATCCTCACGAGCTTCAACCGTTTCGTATTCATCGCCCGGATCCTGGCAGGTAGGTTTGTCCTCTTCTGCAACGATATAATTGCAGGAGCTTACCTCCTTGCGCGAGGTGGTGTCGAGCCGAAGCTTGCGTTCATCATCTGTTTCTGCAATAATATATTCGGACCTGTGAGCAGGTTCGGACATTTCAGGCTGCTTTACTGGAGGGACTTCTCTTATATTAAAATGCACATTTGAAGAGGATGATTCTGATCTACTTCCTGAAACTGATGTCTTATCATCAGACCTGACAGAAACTCTTGAATTAATAGGTTTTGCGGAAGGTATTACATCTTTTGGAACTGACTGAGTAACAGAGGGATTTACTTGTGATGGCGGAACAGGCTCTGATTTTAATGAGGGAACAGAAGATTCAACCGGCTTAGGTTCCGGCCTGTATACTTTCGGAGTTGTTGTTTCCTCTACAGGAGGCATAACTGAAATTCTTTGATCCACTTTCCTTTCACGAGGGACAGATAATTCCCCCAGGGAACGAAGCATTGATTTCTGGTCAAGAAGTTCATCCATAATGCCATTCAGATTGCTGCTCAGGGACTGAACTTTGCGCTCAAGTTGGACAATGCGGTTATGAAAATCAAGGTCATTCTTAAGATCGCTTCTTATCTCACGGAGTATAGACTCGCGGAGATTAGTTTTAATATCGTCTAATTCTGCTTCTTTTTCCTTGAGCTGGCGCTCAAGGCGTTCAATGACAAAGTCCCTGTTTTCAGTGTTCATGAAAAGCCTCGTAAATCCATTCAGTCCCTCATCGCTGTTAAGCGAAATACCACGTTATTATATGAATAAAAGTATAATATACCTTATGGTCATCACGTGTATTTTTTTCAAGCAATAAATAAGTATTTAATCTGCTTTACCGGGCGTAAATACAAGAATTATTGGTAACGGGGTCCTTCTCAACTGCAAATACATGGTCGGCAGAGTCAATAAGAGATTCATCATGGGAAACTATGAGAATCTGCGCCACTCCTATATCCCGCATCATATCTATAAGTTTGATCAACTGGTGTACATGCCCCCTGTCAAGGAACACTGTAGGTTCATCCATTATAAGAGGAGGAAGCCCTGCACCATCACGAGAAGACGTACCAAGTGAAAGCAGCCGATATATTGCACAACGAAGCACAAGGTTAAACAATGCACGCTCGCCGCCGCTGAGAAGTTTTGGTTCAAGGGCAGTACCATCCTTTTCAAAAACAGTCAAATTGTAATCTGCATCCAGCGTCACATGAGAGTAAGCGTTGTTGGAGTACATAAATGAGAAAATCTCGTTTATCAACATGTCAAGGGTCTGTATATTACTGGAACGAAGTTGTGCACGTATGCGTATGTACATGCTTTCAAGCTCTTCAGCGTCGGAGTAAACTGCGTTTAGATAGTCCCCACGGTTCTTTAGCTGACTAAGATTTGTTTTCATATCTGAAAGCCGTTTTCTGTCACTCTCGGCCATTCCAGCTTTCTTCAGGATATTTTCTTTTTCAAGATTCAGCTTTTCTATTTCAGAATTTATACCCTTTAAGGCAAGTCCATAATCTCTGCTTAGGGATTCGAGTTCTTTCCGGTCAAATTCCCCTATCCTATCATCAATTTCTTTCAGAGATTCTTTTTTCTCCCCTATCTGGCCTTCAAATAATGAAATCATTTCCTGAATACTTTTAATCTTTTCTTCCATCTGCTCTATCTCTGAAGTGATTTTAGCAAACTCACCAAGAATTTTCTGCATCTCCCGGGCAAGTGCAAGACTTTCAAGGAGCTGAGAGTGAACCTTTAAAGCAGAATCTTCTTCCTGCCTCATCTGCAATACTTTTGCTTTGGTTTCAGCGAGGGTTTTTTCCAGAACTTCTTTTCCTGAATGAAATTCCCTGATCTTCTGTTCATTCTCCTTTACATGCAGGTCGTATTCTTCAATTCTCTTCCTGTCCCTTTCAATGGCTTCCCGGGAGGAGACCATATCCCTGACAACATTATCAATTTCAGACTTGTAACTTCGAGCAGACCTGACTTTCTCCACTCTTGCGTCTGCTTCAGCCTTTTTTACTTTAAGCTCTGAAAATTCGGATTCGAGTTTATCCAGGGACTCATTATCTGAAATTGTTGACTCTTCAACACAGGAACCTTTAAGGTCCTGTCCGCATGTGGGACATTTTCCAGTACCCAGCAGCTGCTTTGATTTCTCAAGCTTGTTTTTAAGTTCAGATACCTTTACCTTCAGTTCCACCTCCCTGCCGTGGAATCTCTTCTGCTGGTCATTGAGAAGGTCAACAACTTCGTCGATATTCTCTAATTTTTCCAGACTGAAACCTAGGGACTCTACTTTTGATACGATATCCTTGTACTTTGTTTCAAGTTCTGTAATATGTCCTTTATACGTATTGATCCCAGAGTTAACAGCCATTATTCTGGATTCGGCTTCCTTCGTTGAAGCCTCAATGGATTTCACCTGTTTTTCGGCATCCTTTGCAGACTGATCAATATTAAGAAGGTCTTTTTCATAAACCGCTTTTTTGCTTTTCAGATCGCTGAGATTATCCCTTAAAGAACGTTCATCCTCATCCAGCTTTGCAACAAAAGATTCCACATCTTTTGAATCCATTTTTAACTGTGATTCTATTTCAGATACCCTTGACTTCTTGACTTCAAGAAGCTCCTTGCGGGAACGTATATCCTTTGAAAGGGAATCAATTTTAAGGAATGATTTTGATTTCCGGTCTGTGATGTCCTTTATCTGCTGCTGAACAGAATCTTTCCTGCCGGATAGCTCATTTAACTCGGATATTCTCTTTGAAACCTCATCTATTCGGGAAAGTGTTCGATCCCTTTTCTCATTCATGGAGGAGATTTCTGTATCAATCTCACTGGACCTTGTCCGTAAAACTGCCAGCCTTCCGCTGGGATCACTATCCTCTATAAGTTTAATTTCAGCAGCAACTTCTTTGGTGCGTCTTTCATTGTCCCTTTGGTGACGTCCCACACCCACCCTGGCACTTGAAGCTCTCTCACGGTACTCCTCAAGTTTACCCAGCTGCAAAAGATCATCGATCATCTTCTGACGGTCCTTAGGCTTGGAGTTTATCAGGACATCGATCTCCCCCTGACGTATGTAGACACAATTCCGATAAGCCTCTTCATCCATATTCAGAAGCGATGTCACTGCGTCATAGGTCCGCGTTGCCTGATCAAATATTATTTCCCCGTCTTGTTTGAAGACTGATTTTGTATTGGAAGCACGTCCTTTTTCAGGATCGTTCCTAAAAGACTGCTCCACGGAATAATTATGACCATTCTGCTCAAACTCAAGTAACAGGGATGCCATTGGAGCCCCTTTGGTGATGATATCGGAAAGCACAAAATCCTTATCCAGCGTTTTACTTCCGAAAAGTCCGGTGAAACATGCCTCAAGAAGACTGGATTTGCCACTTCCGTTAACACCGGAAACTACCGTAACACCATTTTTGAATGAAATGTCAAGCTCTTTGTAGCTTCGGATATTCTCAATTTTCAGGTGTTTTAGCATCACAGATAATCACCCAGATTATACTGACGTGGTTTTACGGGTTCATGCTCTTTTTTCCCTTCGCCCACTGACTTTTTTTTGTTCTTTTCGACTTCATCAGATGTGTCTACATCCTCACCTTTTGTGCTATTGTCAGTTACATCCGTATCAACAGGTGATTCAGCAGGCACTACACCTATTGATTTTTCAGTCACATAAACATCCTTACTCTCGGAAACAATATTCTGCAAAACCGTATTGGTCATATATTCTGTCGATGTGTCCTCATCTTTCACTTTTATGTCGACAACATTACCTTTATCCGAAACCAGAGTTTCAGTTTCTTCATCTGCAACCATGGAGATAACAGGAATATTAACAGGAATAGGCTGACTAAAATCAATCTTTTCAAGAAGCTGACCTAGTTTTAACTCGGCCTCATCGCCAACCCGGGTCTTCACGATCAAAGGATCCCTTATGATATCGTCAAGCAGGAGCCCGCCTGAGCTAAGGTTCATTTTCTTGATCTCTTCTTTGACAACATCATCAGGATCTGAGAAAGATACTTTCAGAGAAGGGTCTGCCAGTGTATCAACACCGGTACGAAGATCCTTAATTCCTGGTACCAATGCACCCCTTGATAGAATAAATCGCTCAATTTCACTGAAATCCAGCTTTGCTTTAACATCACCAAAAAGTTCCACAAACACAACTTTTTCAGAAATATCATATTCCATTATTGTAGAAAAAATATCCTCGTGGTTGTCAGGCCCTCCTGTGAGAGTTACAGGTATGAACACGAATTCACGGGTCGGTATTATACGTTTACTTATCTCTATACCATTTTCCCCGACAGCGACTATATTATATGACCTTGGTTCACGCTCTGAAGTACTGTTACGTTCTGTGCTGCCGGAGTATGTAACCCATGTATCGCTAACTTTTGTGATATCATACTTGTGATTGTCCCCCAGAAGCACTGCATGCAGATCAAAGGGAATGGAATCAATAACCTCTTTTATATCCCAGTCACCAAAAGCGAATGGCTTTACAAGCTGGTGCATCACTAGCAGATTATATTTTGCGTCAGTTGCCTTGTCTTCAAAAACGGTAAAATCAAATAAGGGAATCTTTGTCTTTGGAACACTGTCGATACCATACAGTGCCACTTCACCAAGCCTGTAGGCTTCATTTCCAAGCCGTATTACAAGACCCAGACTGCTATAGAGGTCAAGCCACTGAGTGCTCTGTTTACTCTCATGATTACCAACAATGGCAAGCAGAGGAATACCTGCTTTTTGCAGCTTTGAAAAAAGGCCCATGGCATCAAGAATATCATCAAGTGTGGGATTCCTGGAATCAAACAGGTCCCCGGAATGCACTACAGCATCCACACCCATATCAATAGCATCATCTATCACAGTGGAAAACGCATTGAGAAAATCCTTCCTGCGCACATCGCTATGATACTGCCGGTATCCAAGATGTGTATCCCCTGTGTGGACTATCCTTATCTCATCCATCAGGGATTATGATATGTTTTTTCAGTTTTTAATTGTTTGGGATACAAGCAACATTCACAATGAGCAATAAACTAATAATATATCGGGTACATACTATAATAGCAGATAATATAATTAGCGCTATATTATATAGAGGAGTTATGAATTCCAAAGGCCAGATAACCATAGATTACCTTATCAGCGTTACCATTTTCCTGTTTGCAATTGTTTTCGTATTTAACTATACATCAGGAATATTCACACCTTTTAGTTCAAACTCTGACGAAGTAACGCTTCTTGCTGACAGAACAGCAACCGTCCTTGTGGAGAAACTTCTCAACAAGGGAGATGAGACAGTCCCAAACATGGCCAATGAAACAAAAGTCGAGAACTTCCTGACAGAACTTGATACAAACTACGATGCCACCATTGCGTATCTGGGTCTGACCGGCTCGTATCTCAGATATGATCTCAATGTCACAATGGAAAATGAAAGTGGTGTTGTTGGCATGGCAGGAAAAGTAATACCATCCGGAGTAAATGTTGGACAGACAAAAAGAGTAGTGTTACTGAAATATGAGGAAACAGGCAATACAGAAACTGTCATGATGTCATTCAGGGTGTGGTGATGCAGACATGAATATATTTTGCAAAAAAATGAATTCATCTGCTCAGATGCATACACTGGAAGCACTTATGGCTTCTATGATAATGATAGGAGTCATTGTCTTTGCAGTGGAAGCAACCTCCCTTACACCACTTACCTCATCAACTGCAAATGCTCATATTGAATCCCAGTTGTAAACATTGGGCCAGGATATGCTAAATGCCCTTTCCTACGCAGGCTATGGCCATGGCTCTGACCTCAAGAGTGATGTAATGAACTGGGATGGAAAAGAATACGTATGGAACGGTACAGCATACCAATCAAGGGACTCAAGTAACATATCCCTTACAAACAGCTCCCTGGGAGATATATTTACATTTATAGCAATTCCAAGAGGAATTGCCCACAATGTCCATTTCACATGGATCGATGATAACGGGATTACGGCTTCAAAGCCTTACATTTACAACGGAGATCCATCGGATAATGCCGTTATTATCTCGAAAAAAGTGTATCTGTCAGACTATGATATAGGGAACACTTCAACTTTCATGATAAATACAGGCATACCGGATGCTGACAACAGTACTGGTTTTTACAATATAGTTAATGTCAAGATGACACTCTGGAGAATGTGAGAATATTGAAACGTGATGGAATAAGATCGCTTGATGAAAGTGCACAACTGCTCCTGATAGCAGGATTTGCAGTAGGAGTTGGTATAGTTGTGCTTACTATCATGCTGAATAATGTAATCTATGCCAGTAACATCGCCTCAGAATCAAGCATAGACACCTCACGTTATGATATAGCAAATGCAATCCAGATGACAACTGAAGCTTATGAAGATGCCTACAAAGCTGCAACCGAATCAGGAAGTATCAACAACACAACATTTGAAAATCAACTTCAATCTTATGAAATAATGGCTTCCAAAAACTTTGCCATATCAGGATTCACATTTAATTTTGACAATAATACCCGATATGAACCATATTTCACCCAGAACGGTTTAGCCAGCGGCCGGGACAATTGGACAATTATCAGCAATGTCAATACAACTGATATGTTCCTACTGGAAATCAATGATAATACACTTGAAAACAGCTCTAACAGCCTTTTGATAACAGCAACTAATAATACAGGATTGCTATGGTCCGTTGAAATTTATAATTCAAGTGGAACCATACAGATTAATGTTTCAAATGCTACAGCAATATTAAATACAGATTCATTCCCCGCTTCTGGTATATCTTCATTCAACATAACAGGAGACGTTTCAACATTCCAATTCCAGTCCTATACTGAAGGAAATAATTACTCTATAAATGTTATAGGTGGAAGTAATTCAGCCGGATGGTGCACCTTTTCAGGTAATCTGACAAATGGAGAGGATTACAGATTTGCAAGACTCTGGGTAGTAAACCCTACTATCACAATGCATTCCTATGAAATGGAAATTGCCCGCACCCTACCAATCTCTTTGCCAGGGAGGGTTATATGAAATTAAATAACTTCAGAGAGGATGACAGTGCAGTTTCAATTACTATAGGATTCATTCTCACGTTTTCAATAACCGTTATTATACTTATGACAGTGCTTAGCTCGTTCTATTCTCTGATGGACAAAGCTGAAGAAACAGTCATGCGTGATGAATTCGAGATACATGGAAACGATATTGCAGTGCGTATTGCAACTATCGATACTATGGTAGGAACTGCCGTTGATTCCGGGTCAGATGTTGGAGAGTTACGATATAAGATATCACTTCCAGACAAAATCGCAGGAAAAACATATTCTGTGGAGTTTGTAAATAGCACCAGGGATATTGTGTTCATATCAGAAGAAAGAAGTGGAACCATAGTAAAAGTTCCATATTATGCAGAAAACACTGTCGTTCTTTCAACTACAATACACAGTCCCAAGGCAGAATTTGTGATAAGATACGATCCTGGAGCAGAGGCCATAATCATATCCTGATGAGCAGGGAATAAAATGAAAAGAAGAGACAAACTACTTGACTCCAATGATGCAGTTTCGGAAATACTGGACTTTAGCATTACACTGGGAATAATGGTCCTGGCAATCAGCATCATAGGTCTTGCAGGTTATCCCCTGGTCGAGCATATGAAAGAATCCGGGCACATTGAGAATATAAAGCAGAGTTTTTCGGTACTTACACCAAACATGAATAAGATCGCATCAGGTAAAGCCCCTTCACAATCAGTAGAACTGAAGATGTATGGAGGGAGTACCGTTTCTGTCAGTGGGAACAGCTACATGAATATCACCATGGATGTCTGGAATGCTACTGATTCCTCAGTGGATATCATTCCTTTTGAAAGACAATTGCGCATGATAGAAAATGAATATGCAGATACCTCAATAGCCTATGAGAATACAGGAGCATGGGCAAAGTATCCCATGGGAGAATCTGTAATGATATCAGAACCGATCTTTGCATATGGCGATGATTCCCTGATCATACCTATAGTGACAATAACCGGAACCAGAGCAATCTCAGGTTCCGGACTTATCAGAGTTATATCAGATGGTGGGCAGCTTTCAGTTGAGATGTATGAGAACGTATCGAACGTGGAAATAACACTTTCCAGCGAGTACTACAGGGCATGGGAAAAATATCTGAATGAATCAGTCGGGATGCAGGTCAAAAACATTAATGACAGCACTAAAACCATTATTATGGAGAAGGATTACACCCCGAATAACATAGATGTATTCATAACAGTATCCCCTATGAGTGTGACTGTGGAATAAAAAAGGGTTAATGGGTGGCCAGCATGAAAAAGTTAATTCAATCTGAAAATGCCGTATCGGCGATTATAGGAATGGTAGCAATACTTGCACTTACGATTACATCTATAAGTGTGATCTTTCTTTACGGGGTTCCTACTCTCTATAAAATGGAAGACATGGCGAATGCACAGAAAGTTGAACAGGCCTTCACTATATTCGACTCAAGAACAAGTAAGGTCGCACTTGGAGAATCACCAAGTCAGACAACTTCATTTTCAATGATGGATGGAGATATTATAGTCAAAGGAGACAACACCTCATATGAGAATAGTAAAATTGTTGTCATCTCAGTTGATATTGATGCTCCATGGTATAGTGGCAGTGGTGGCTTTGAAGATAAAAAACACAACTGGAAATCATGGGATAGTTATGTCACCAATATTGGTATGAATGAATTCAATTCATCTATGGGAAGTATTGTTTTCACAAATGAGGACCGTATAATCGGATATGAAGGCGGAGGCGTATGGTCAAAATACCCTAACGGAAAATCCATAATGATATCGCCTCCTGAATTACATTACAATGGGGAAACCCTGACACTTCCCATAATGAGGATAGAAGGGGATGCCGTATCAACAGGTGTATCCGATGTTGCTGTTACAGTCAGTTCAGATAACATGCCTACTGTCCTTTATCCAGACCCCAGTTCAAATGCAAACAGAACAAATCCCCTTACTTCAGATAAAGTTATTATCTATATCAAAAGTGAATTCTACACTGCATGGGCAGATTATGCGAATTCCCTTGCGTATGCCAGTGCCACAACAGATGATGCAAATCAGACTGCTGTCATTGAACTGGAAGTTATTCCTGCCATGGGAAAGGATTCACTTAAACAGAATTTTAAAGTCGGAGCAGTGAACCAGAATAATCCTGCACCCATATACAATTTCTCCTTTGATCTTGAAGCAAGGGGAAATGCCGGACTCAATCCAAGTAATTATAAGATTACTGCAAGTTCCGGCACAAGGTCCCTCACTTATACCCTGCAAAAGAAAGGAGGACAGAACAAACTTCTAATGGATGTTCTTTATGAAGATATTGCACCAGGAGGAGGTGTGGAAACATGGGATGGACAAGGATATTTCCTTATCAATGGTACACAGGACGATGCAGCATCTGTTGTTGAACTTTTAGACCAGACTTTCATATTTGAATATGATGAAAGCAGTGATTTCTCCTGGAATAACAGCAGTTCTGTCGGTACTGGACCGGATATGAACTTTGAAGATGGAGATACGACATCACTCTATAATCTTACCCAGCACTACATGAAACTCATAACAATGGACGGATCTGTGGTGTTCAACCTGAACCATCCTGGATACGGAGGAAACGGCAATGGAGGAGGATCTGATCCTGTGGACTATGATGAATCAACCATCACGTTATATTATGATGGAATGCCGGGAAGTATAACATATCTGCATGTGAGCAGAAATGATCTGACAGCAACTTTGAATTAAAGAATATGAGTATGTTTGCACAAAGCACCATTATATGTGTATCATTCTTTTATTTTTAAACTTTTTCAATTATATTATTTGGCTGATATACAATTCGAATAATCATTGAGAATCTGCAACACTATATAAACACAATTTTAACAAATGTTTTTATATTAAGCATACTATATATTCACAAGATGGTTGACGACAGGGGACAAATTGCAATCGACTTTCTACTAGGGATATCATTATTCCTTATTGCCCTTATTTTCACTGTGCAGTTCATTCCGGGCATGTCCATGGCCGGATCAGCGAGAGAAGGCAGTCTGGATTATACAGCATACCGTACAGCCACTATCCTTGTCGAGGACACTGGATGGTGGGGAAACAATACAAGTAGTGGAACAGATTGGGAATCACATCCAACCGACAACATAGAGAGAATCGGACTTGCCGTAGATGATGATCCTACCTCCAGACTTACAAATAGTCCCAACATACTATCAAAAAACAAGACCACTCAATTGATGCTTCTGAATGAGAATGATCTGACAGAGACACTCGGATTATATAATCAAGTGGATAACACACATTTTTCCTATGGATACAATATATCCATCACAAAAAATAATGCACCTCTTGTCCTGAATAACACTCCTGTGCTTTTAGGAGAAACTGTCCCATATGACAGAGAAACGTCAAAGATTACACGCATAGTGTTAGTTGAAACCGGAACTATAGCAGACTTCAGCGGAGAAGAACTTCCCATGAAGGCTGCTAATCAGGAAGAATACCCATTAATTGACATCACAGGCCCGTTGAATGAGGAGGTTACACTGTATATTAGTAATTTTAATATAACTGGTGGAGACCCAGGTTTCAAAAAGCTACGGCTGGATGGGGCACCCCTTAGTGAGGTATCTGATTATTTAGCCTATAAAATATCCCCTAACGGCACTATCGAAATTATTGGAACTACCGGAAAAATAGACAACGATGACGTAGTCGCATTTGTAATATACCAGGGAATTTTAACCGGGAGCCAGACATATCAACTGGAATTCCAGTTTAAGGATATCGAATTTGGACCAACTTCATTACCTGTCCCGGAATATCAGGACGTACTTACTACATATTACGAACCAGCCTACCTGACGGTGGAGGTGTGGAATTGAACGATAAAGCACAATTACATACCATGGAGGGACTGCTTGCTGCAATATTAATGACGATGACAGTGCTTATGATCACACAGAGTACTGCGATAGTAACTCCCCAGAATGAACTGGCAATAGATGTTCAACTGGAACAAATTGGTTCAGATACACTAAAGGTAATCGACATTGCACCTCAAACATCAATTATTCGTAATAACCTGACTGAGTGTGTTGCAAGCTGGGACACAACAACAGAAGCCAGTTATCCTACGAATAATCTGGAGATTCTTGATAACAGTATCTCAAACCTTATGCCTGAGATACTATACAATGTGAATTTTGCTTACACTCGAAATGGGAACCTGACCGTTAAAAAAGTAATAATTCATGGACAACCGGCAGATAATGCAGTTGTTGTCAGGCATTATGTAACACTCACGAACGAGACTGTAAAAACTATGGGTGGCGGGTGGAATCTTGCAGATGATGAAATAAAAGTGGTTGAAGTGAGGATGACAACATGGAAAGTCTGAAAAAAGATACAAGGGGACAGTGGATAGCTCTTTCCGGGCTGGTCTTATCACTTATACTCATTGGTCTTGCAGCGCTGGCTAACCAGGCACTAATAGCAGGATACCACTCATCAAATGCTGTACTTGAGTTCCCAAAAGAGAACATCCGTGAATTGAATTCTCATACGAGAGACAATGCAGAGATATTAAAGAGCCTTTCATTTGAGATAAATAACTCAACCAACAATACAGTACCTGTGATCTTTGAGCAATTGTTTGATAATTACAGCACACAGATGGAAACCCTCTATGCAGCCCACGGGGAAACTGTTGATATATCGTTGGTTTCTATCAATTCCAATAATGGTACCTACAATAATAATAGTGACATAGATGTAATTTTTGTAAATTTAACCTATAACGATGGCAGTACCCATTACGTATCAGAACCTGAGGTTATTAGGGTGACAAAATGAAAAGATTAATTGAAAACGAAGAGGGAGTATCGGTTATAATCGAATACATATTGATCTCTCTTATTTGTGTTGGTTTTTTCATGATAATAACCATTAACTCCGATGCAGTCTTCCTCGACACTCCAAATGACGTTGTGATGGAGCGCGAAATGAGCGATGTTGGGAACATGATGAGCACCATGATTACTGATATGTACCTCATTCTTCCTGACAATGGATACATTGATACCGAATATAGAATACCTGCAAAAGCAGGCAGAGAGACATACATAATCGATGCGGATGTCGCATTTACTGATCAGATAATTGAGGTCATCTCGCCATCATCCGGAAAGAAAGTAAGAGTAACAATCGGCGGAATTGCTACGACAATGCCGATCAACGGTACTGCATCAAGCAGTTCCACAAACCACAAGATCAGCTATGAATCAAGAAAATAGAAAAGAAGCAGCCGTTTCCGAAACACTTGGATACATCCTGCTGTTTGCAATCGTTACGCTTTCAATGGGCGTTATCTACGCCATAGGATACCCGGCATTGCAGTCAAACATCGATGCTAATATATTCGAAAGTGCAGAACAGAGTTTCATTGTACTTCAAAGCAATATGAATAGGGTCGCTTTTGACCAGACACCTGTAAAGGAGCTCAAGATCAATCTTATGAGCTCTTCAGTTTCAGTAAGTAACGAATCATCCATCACTATCGATGATGGCATCAATCCGCCGTTGCTTATACCCACTGGAGAAATAGTCTTTGAAAAAGATGGTAAGACCATTGCTTATGAGATGGGAGGGGTCTTTAAAACATACCAGCGTGATGCCACGGTTATGGTATCAGAACCTCCTATATACATTACAGAAATTGATGGTACCAACGTAACCACCATAGGACTTATCTCAGTTAATGGATACTCCTACGTATCAGGAAAGGGAATAACCACACTTACCTTAAAACATAACTCGAGTTCTCTGGAAAAGAGTACTGGCACTGTTCCATATGTTGAGGTCGAGATTAACAGTATCAATGCCCCTAAATGGGAGCAGTACTTAGAAGAAGCTGGCTTTACAATAATATCCCCTTCTAATGGATCATCTGTCACTGCTCAGAAGAACAACACAATGTTGATTCTTAGCAGGCATATTGTAGATGTAGATATTGACTAAAATAAATAATCCATTGATAAACATATCAATAGGTGTTTCTCTTTTTTATTATTTCTGAATGACCGGTATTAACACCGGAACTAAATAGGGATTTGCAAACAACATAAAATGCCCTGCATTTCGTGTTTTACAAATAAATGATAGTGGATCTGCTAAGATCCCTTCATCTCAATAAGTCAAATATGAAGAGTGCTTCCTAAAACAAGGCGCACACTTCCATTTATGTGAAAATTATACATAGCTAGTCTGCATTCATAGCTTTTACCGGCGGTTCAATTCATTGAACAATTATTTCATGTAAGGCCACACCATATAAAGATACATATCAGAGCTTATGTCAAATATTCTATAAGACGCCTACAATCTCTTTTTCAATATAAAGATAAAACAAAAAAGAAGGACCTGATAAAACAAATTCTAATCAAAAAAGGAAAAATCAATGCTTCGAACATAGCCCGAAGCATCTGTTCTTAGCTGATAGTTATTCTTCCCATTGGCCTGACAGCAATCATGTCCCAAGCCCCAATAACATCACTTGCATTATTAAGATTGTATGCATAAGCTGTTATATGGGCTTTGCTGGCAACAGCACTTGTGAAGTCAACATTGTCAGACCCTACAACTGTCACATTGATAGGATTCTCATAATTTCCAAAATATCCAACATCAGTATAAAGGTGCACATAAGCAGCACTATTATCCCCATTTGTATCCTTGACTGACAACTGTATACTTGTAGTATTGTCAACAAATACTATAGACCTGTCAGGAGCCATGTTAAAAGTACCTAGCAAATAGGAACTGATGTTCCCAAAACCACCACCTACACTTGTACCACCTGATGCAGGTATGATAACATTGACTACTTCAGAACTTAGATCAGTATATGTTACTGAGGATGTTGGCATAATAACGGGTATATAGCCTACACCTTCTATCCTCAACTGGTACCATACACCCCATTTATCACCGGAATCCATGTTTGGCAAATACCACTGAAGCCTTGTTCTATCACTTAGTGACGTGATAGAAGGTTCAGCATTACCTGTAGAAGGTGCCTTTGGAACTTCAAAATAAGACTCGTTACCAATTGTGGAATTGCTGCTTCCTGAGATATAAGTAGTCTTTGCAACAGATAGTGGAGTGACATAGTTGTAAGGGATGTCAATGTTCATTGCAGTACCACTTGTCGAGAAATTGGTGATCTGGGCTGCAATTCCCCTGAAAATGTCTTTCAGGACACTGGAGTTAGGTGCAAAATAGTATTCTCCACCGGTTATGATTGCAATTTCTTCCAGCATAGGATCTACTTCAGATTCATCATTACCGAATCCTACTGTATAAATCACGGAATTGTTGTCCCTTGCTCTATATGCTTCTTCCAGCAAGGAATGATAACCTGCATTATCCAGTCCGTCTGACATTATAACAATTGTAGAGTTACCTTCCACTGAGGAAAGTTCGTTGTTGGCAACAAACAAACCTTCATCAATTGCAGTTAAACCGTCTGCATTCATCGTGTCTATTACGCTTTCAAGATGAGTGAGTGAGTCATTGTTGAAAGTTGATTCCGCACTGGCTGTCCACTCGTTCCATACAACAGGAGTATCCTCAACAATATTTTCCTTGTCATCAATTACCAGATCAAAGCATTCAAATAGCCTTGTGGATGAGGCTTCCATTTCATAAATGTATACCCACGAAGAACCATTCCATTTCTGGACATTAATATCATGACCACCATCTGAGGTCATAAGGAAAATCTCATCGGTTTCAGGTATCGACGTTAGCTGCACCCAGCGCGTATAACCGCTTCCAAGATTGTTTGCTGAGAACTCACTACTCCATGCTGAACCGTCCCATGTACGATACTTGGATATGTATGAATTATCACCCCATACAACTATACCTTCACCACCGGAGGCTTCAAAAGCAACATCTACGGATCTTCTGTTAAGTTCATAAACATTGAGTTCAACTTCGAGTGGCACTTCCCATGACAAGCCATCCCATACGGTTACATGAACATCTTTATATTCATCCTGTGTTGCCAAGAGAATTTCATCTGAATTCGGGTTGCTTGCCATCTTTATCCAATACACATGTTCAGTAGAAGAATAAAGTGTCTTTACAGGCATCCATAGATTTAAGCCATTCCAAATACGGTATTTTACAGAACCGGACTGGTCATACCATGAAACCATTGCCCTTCCAGAGTCGTGCTCATACACCACATCAAAGCACTGATAGCCGTCCATGCCTGCATTGATTGATAGTTCTTCAAATTCATCCCAGGAAGAACCATCCCACACACTACCATAAAGATGTCCTGCATCATCAAGTGTCATAAGAACCATATCATCAGACTCCGGATCTGTAGCAAGCTGGATCCATTCAATACTACCATTTCCTGTTGGACTGAAACCTTCTACTGCAGTAGCGGAACTCCATATAGAACCATCCCAGACTCTGTACAGAGGTGTGGAATTGCTTATATTCATATCCATATAAACAACGATAGCATCCCCTGATGTCTGTTCATATTTGATGTCAAAACTTCTTGTGTAATAATCGACTGATGCATCTAAATATGGCTTCGAATCCAGATTCTCAGAGAGTACTTCTACATCACTCCATGAAGAAGCATCCCAAACCTGTGCCTTCAAGTCAAGGAAATCATTTGCGGTACACATGATTACCTCAGAATTTAGCGGATTGGACTCAAGTTTCAGATAATAAGGCCATCCACCTACGTGATTGGCATATTGTTCTGCGGACCACGAATTACCTTCTTCCAATGTACGGAACTTAGGAGTAGAACCGTCTCCACTGGCATCATAATATGCAGCCATGATATTATCCAGTACAGTTGTTGAATCCTCTATTGTGAATTGTGTATCAGTGAGAGAATTATCCCCTTTGACAATATCCAGATGATACGTCTTCCCTGCTGTAAGAGTCTTGGAAACTTCACAGGAGGAAGTTCCGCTTGATGAGGCCACGATGTCTGCACCACTATAGAGATTTACATCCATCAGTGAACCATCATCCCAGGAAATATCAAAAGTGTAATAACCATCTTCCTGTGCTGTAAAATACCCTACCCAGGTACTATTATCCAGAACGTAACTTGTTTGAGTATTACTTAATACCAGGTCTTCAAAACTGTAAAGGACAAGTCCTGCCTGGTCGCCCCTTGTTTCATCGAAACTGGATGTGAATGCATGAGAAGACAACTGAGTCGCACTCTTCTTGTCTATATATGTAGAGATGGCAAAATCCTCTGAACCTGTACCAAAACCTATGACTTCAACTGTCCAGGTGCCCATTTCAACTGCATCTACATCGTCATCTGGATAGGTAGTGAACACCGGACGAATCCAGATATACTCGGATGTATTGCTCTCTGCATAGTATCCACGACTATCGTTAAGAGTACCATATACATGCCCTGAAGGACTTGTCAGCTGAAGATGAAGCTCATTAGCATCATCCTCCCAATCAAGCTGGACCTTAATATCATTTATCGTTTCGTTGATAACAAACGTGTTGTTATAAGAATCTGTATTGGGCAGATCCCAGGAGAAAACATAAGGTTCACCGTTCAAAGGAAAAACACTTGAATTAGATGCTATCGAATAATTATTCCAGAAAATTCCTACGTTCCTTCCCATATTATCATAGGCAGATAGATTCAGATACTCACGGTACTCGTAGAATGTTAAATTATTTGAAACTGGATTCAGATAACCGCTCATGTTGTATTCGTACTCTACCCATTTTCCATTATTAGCGGGTATGTTAACAGATGGAATTAATGTGAAGTTAGCCCCGTTCACCTGGACAAGACACTCTCCGGCATTTGCTCCACCGAACTGGGAACCTGCATTAAAAACAGTATCTAAGTCATATCCTTCAAATTTAAGAATAACAGAATCTTCATCTAAAGGACTATCCATTTCAAGGGAATCATGGAATATATAATCATAAGGAGTAAATCCATCCACACCAAATTCAACATCTACCGCGTCATAGTCACTTAATTCCTGAGCAATACTGGCGTATATCCCTTTCAATTCGGAACTTGTTGGTGCATTATAATATTTACCACCTGTTTCTGAGGCTATATGCATTAAAAGAGATTCATCCAGGTTATTTCCCAAACCTATCGTGTAGATAACAATTCCATTATCTAAGGCATTATTAATTGCACTATCACCCTGTTGGTCCTCACCTGCATTAGTATTTCCGTCTGTTAGGACTACCATTGCTCTTTTGGCAATTGAACGGCCATCGTTAATAAGCATATCATTTGCATCCCCCATACCTTCACCCATTGCAGTCGAACCACCATCCACTATAGCATCAATTGCATTGTGTGCAAGACTGGTGTTGGTGTATGAGTCCAGGTGAGTAAGACCCAAATCCGTAGAACTAGTGCCTGCAAATGAAACAAGACCGACCTCTGCGTTAGAAGCAAGGTGGTCTACAAATTCTTTTGCTGCTATTTTTGCATCTGCAATTGGCGTTCCTGACATACTTCCTGAGCGGTCCATCACAAGAACAACATCAAGAGGATTGCCTGCATAGTAGTCAGGATCCATACTACCTGATCTGTCAAGGACAAGCATAGCACTTGCAGCTGGCCTTACAATCGGAAGTTCACCTTCAACAGAGATTACTGTCGTTACATTTACAAGTGATCCACTGTCTACCGAAGGTGGGTCTACAGTAATCGATATACTCAGAAAAGGTTCGTCTTTGACAGTGACATTCGTTAATAGACTGAAATTACCACTTGTAGCTATAATGCTTGAATTTCCTGAGATATTACCGGTAAATGTAGCATATAATCTACCGTCTGAATCAGTACTGGCATTGATGTAATCAGTTAAACCGATACCATCTACTCTCAATGTTCCAACTGTTGTATTGGTGTTATTAAGAGTCACAGGGATATCTGGTAATGAATGTCCCCACTGGTCCAGAGCAACTAAAGTGATAGTTGAGTTGTGGTTTCCATTTTGAGTATAATCCAGTACCATATTAGGAACTGCGTAAAGATCCAGCGAATCCAGCTCATCTGCTGTAAAATTTAATTCGGTGCTGTTGGTGAAGCTAGTATATCCGGACTCATTTCTGTAGGTAGCTGTTATCGAAAGAGATTCCACATAAGGGGTTGGGCCAACCTTGATTTTTGCGCTTCCCTGACTGTTCAGTGGAACCAACACTGAACCACTGCTTGATGTAAATCGTACCTGCTTTTTGATGTTGCTTATGGTTGGTAATATTGGATTTTTGAACTGATCTACAGGACGGGCTGACAAAGTATAGTAGTCCATATTATTTGCTATAGCATATTCGGGAGAATGAGTAAGGAAGAGCTCGTCGATACTATCTGCAATACCGGTTATTGTGATATTATGTTGAAATGAACTGTTTGCCACACCTATACTTACTATGTTGTCACCTGATCTCTTATCGGTTGTAAAAACATTGTGTAACTGTCCATCGACATCAGTTAACCCGCCGTTGACATTTACGGAAGCGGAATTGTATGTAATCGGACTGTTATAATTTGTATTTGCAGGCGAGCTTGCATTGAATTTAACATATGCATTTTCGATAGGGTTTGAATATTGATCATAAACAATGACATTAACATTTGAACTTGTATTAACAGTATAATCAGCATCATATGAAACCCTCATCAAACCCGGGGAAGCAGGAATTATCTGAAGGTATGTACTGTTTGAAGCAGACCCTGCAGTTGAATTGATGTAAATACTGCCTGCAATTGTTGAATTTATCTGCAGTACAGCACCGTTGACGGAGTCGTTTATGTATGATTGACTTGAATCTGTTTTATTGGCTTCTAAAAGTTTGACATTGCCAACAGTAACAGATAAATCAATATCATGAAGTAGGATTCCAAACCTGTCATTTATGATGATGTTTAAAGAGATTGCTTCACTCGAGTTGATATTTCCAAAAATATCAATCGGATAGAATGTAATGTTGGTGAGGTTGCCTGCAGCATTGACAGAATAATTGGATTCAGCAGGCAAGGACGTAATTTCCAGTGGAACAAATGTTACATCTGTCAGGTTATATGCACTGCCTGCACTTGCATTGAGATGTGCAGTTCCTGCTATAGTAGAATTAAGCAAAACTTCTGCAATACCTGATGAATTTGTGTATCTAAAAGAAGGACTAAGGATTCCCAGGTCTGCTGTGAAATTCACCAGCGTATTATTGACAGGAGTGCTATTGCCAGTGTATGTAACTAATACACTAATATTAACAGGAACACCTGCGTTACTTTGAAGATCAGTTGTTAAAAATTCAACATCCAGCGCTGAGGCCGATATTGAAAAGAAAAGAAGAATTAGAGAGATATTGATTGATTTTTTTAAAAGTTTCATGAAGATACCTCAAGCTCACCCTATTGTCAACCTGTTTATTGAAATTAAATACCGTACATTATAGTATGTGTAATAGATATATAAGTGCAAATATAAATTAGTTGTTATACTATATGTGCTCATAAAATTAACCCATATTATTAAGCTACCTTACAGAAACACTTAAATCCGGCACACCCATTAACAAATCTCATTAAGGTGAAATTCATGAAGAAAGCAATCATCGAAACCGACAAAGGAACCATCACTCTGGAACTGTTCGAAAAGGATGCACCAAAGACTGTTGCAAACTTTGAGAAACTCATAAAGGAAGGCTTCTATGACGGACTTACGTTCCACAGAGTAATCCCCAATTTTATGATCCAGGGAGGATGCCCAACAGGAAATGGAACCGGTGGACCAGGATACTCAATAAAGTGTGAAACAAAAGGAAACCCACGCAAACACGGTAAGGGCGCACTTTCAATGGCACATGCAGGGAAGAATACCGGTGGAAGTCAGTTCTTCATTACACACTCACCACAGCCACATCTTGATGGTGTACACACTGTCTTTGGTCAGGTAATTGAGGGCATGGATGTCGTCAATAAGATCAAGGGAAAAGACGTAATGAAAAAATTGACTGTTGTTGAAGAATAACTCAACATCAACTTATTTTGCAGCATCTTTGGTGCTGCTTTTTTCTGTTTTTAAGCAAATCTGTTTATCCATTTGAAATACTCCTTAACTTAGCAGTATCCCTGCCAGGAAAGATACTTATATCAAAAGAAGGAACTGTTGCGTTATGTTTAGTTGAACATAACGCATGAAGAACATACCTTCACCGCAAAGTGCAACTGAGCAAATATGGAAAGGTAATAATTATGGTACAAAGCAAAATACTCATTCTGACTATTGCAGCCATACTTACAGTTGTACTCTTTGTAAGTGGATGTGCAGACACCGGTAATGATAGTGGCATGGAATCAGAGCAGGAAAAAGTTACAATAATAACAGTGTCCGCTGCAGCAAGCCTCACCGAGGCTTTCACAGATATTGAAGAACAATTCGAAGACGAGAATCCGACAATAGATATCAATTTCAACTTTGCAGGATCAGGAACCCTCAGAATGCAAATTGAAGGCGGTGCACCTATCGATGTGTTTGCATCTGCATCACAGAGTCACATGGATATATTAAACAACCAGTCCCTTATCATTGAAGACTCAAGAAAGGACTTTGCAGCAAACACAGTCGTTCTGATAACACCTGTTGACAGTGAACTGAATATCAGCACACCTGAAGACCTTATCTCAGAAGAAGTAGAGACAATATGCATCGGTAACCCTGAGACAGCACCTGTTGGAAAATATACTGTGGAAGCACTTGAAGAAACAGGCCTATGGGATGAACTTGAATCAAAGACATTGCTTGCAGATGATGTTAAACAGGTTCTCGTATATGTTGAAAGAGGAGAGGTTGACGCAGGATTTGTCTACAGTACAGATGCAGCAACATCAGAACCTGACACCATCGAAATTAAGGCAACAGTACCTACAGTAACTCCCATAAATTATCCGATAGCAGTGCTTTCAGCATCAGAACATCAGAATGAAGCACAAACATTCGTAGACTTTGTTACTTCCGATGAAGGAAAGACAATACTGGAATCATACGGATTCACAGCATAAACAGGAAATAAAACACAATGCCTGACCAGATCTGGTTTCCCCTTGTAATCACGCTGAAAATAGCAATCCTATCTACCTTTGTAGTGGCATTGATAGGCATAATCATATCATATATTCTCGCAAGACGTGATTTCAGGGGAAAACTGATCGCAGATTCTCTTGTCACTTTGCCCCTTGTACTCCCACCAACTGTAACAGGATATCTTCTGGTGGTGTTACTGGGAAAGAACGGATTTCTTGGGAACATATTATATGACCTCACAGGATGGACCATACTTTTCACATGGGAAGCAGCCGTCATTGCAGCTTTTGTAGTATCACTCCCACTTATGGTGAAAACAACTACTGCCGCCATTGAAGCAGTGGACAGGGAATTTGAATATGCCGCATTCACCCTTGGAAGAAAGGAACTTGAAACTGCACTTTTCATCACACTCCCGCTTGCCAAAAAAGGAATACTTGCAGGAACGGTCCTGAGTTTTGCAAGAGCTGTTGGTGAATTCGGTGCAACACTTATGGTTGCAGGAAATATTCCCGGAAGAACAAACACAATGTCCATTTCAATATATAGCGCATTCCAGGCAGGGAACAGCGAACTTGCCAACATGCTGGTGATAATACTTGTAGTCATGTCCCTGCTCTCCATGGCCATAACTGCAAAACTTGTCAATAGCTGGAAGATATGAGGTGTAATTGTGGGCATCAAGGTCGATTTCAGAAAACGGTATTACAATAAGAAAAGTGACAAGAAAAGGGGTATAGCCGCCACTTTTACTCTTGATGTCCAATTTGAGGTTGGAAATGAACTGGTGGTGCTTTTCGGACGTTCCGGCTCCGGAAAGACAACAACTCTGCAATGTATATCCGGACTACTTGAACCAAATGGCGGCAAGATAACCGTTAATGACAACGTGTACTTTGATTGTCATAAAAGGATTAATCTTCCTGTGCAGCAACGCAGCCTCGGATACGTGTTCCAGAACTATGCCCTTTTCCCGCATATGGACGTGAATAAGAACATTGGCTACGGGCTTAAAGGATGGGATAAGGAAGAAAAGGAGAAAATGATCCGGGAAATGTTGCAAATGCTTCAGATAGATGGACTGGAGAATAATTATCCCTCCCAGCTTTCAGGTGGACAGAAACAAAGAGTTGCTCTTGCAAGAGCCCTTGCCCCTAAACCAGATATCCTATTGCTGGATGAACCGTTCTCTGCACTTGACATGGTTGTTCGCATGAAACTCCGGGAGAAGATCAAGGAGATACAAAGAGAACTAGAGATACCTGTGCTTTTTATCACCCACAACCACGTAGAAGCTTTCACAATTGCGGATAAGGTTATCATATTCCATGAAGGACGTGTACAGCAAACAGGAACTCCTGAAGAAGTGTTTTATCACCCTAAAAACAGGCATGTTGCTGAGCTTGTGGGACTTTCAAATATCTTTGAAGACACCGTGGTAAATGAAGAAAATACACCCGGCACACTAACACTCAAATGCGGAAACCTGCAGGTAACCGCAAATAAGCCGGATTTTGATTGTAATATATCAGAGAGGATAACATGGGGAATCCGACCTGAGAATCTGCGCATATTACCTCTTTCCGATAGTTTAGAGAGTGGAGAAAATACATACCAAGCATGTGTAAAGAGTGTTGTGAACAAGGGAGCCAGCAGGGTTTTGGCCCTTGAGATAGAAGAACACGAAAACCTGCTTATCGCTGAGATTGCAAACCAGTTATTTGAGGATGTGGATCTTAAAGCCGGTGACAAGTGCCTGGCCATGATCGAAAAGAGCAGGATAGTCATTTTTTAAGCATTTTCCCGGACTGCATTAATTTAACAAAAAATACTGTCCAAAAATCATATAAAGTTAGATTGCATCATTTAGTAGAAGAGATGAAGCTTATTGAAAGGCTTTTTGGCAAAAAGCAGGAAATAGAAGAAACCCGTTCAGCTGTTTTTGATTTTGAAAAGCTGCCGGGTACTGTCAAAGATGAAATAAAACGACAGGAGACTGTGCTCAGACCTGTTGTAAAAGATAAATATGAGGGTATCAGACAGGCACTCAGAGAACTGGAAATATTAAAAAAAGAACTGCTGGCAGCAGAAGCTATTGAGGGGGCAAGCAAAAGAGGAGAAAAGCTTGGTGACTCAAACAGGGATAATGTGGCCAATAACCTGAAACTCATTGATGATAAACTGAAGGTTCCGGGAAATACATCGCCTGCAACAGCTTCAGAATTCTACACTGATGCAAAATCAACTATGAAGAACGTTCTGGATAATACCCGCAAAAGTCTGCTCTACATAAAGGCACTTTACCCCCGGGAACACCAGAAAATAAACCAGGGGCTGGCAGATCTTGAAGACTCGCTTGACGAACTCTATTCCTCAATAATAGAAGGTAATGGAAGGATAAATGAGTTACAAAAGATTGCAGGAGAAATAGATATTATAGAACGGGTCAACAGGGAAATAGAACAGAGCACTAAAAAGATAGTAGATCTGGACGTAAAGTACGAATCTGTTAAAAGTAAACTTTCTGAACATGATTCAAAGCGGACAGAACTTGAAAATGGCAGTGAATTCGAAAGAGCAAAGCAACTAGAAACTGAGATTAGACTTCTTGATACAAATATCGCGGATGTAGGTTCTGAAGCAAGAAGACTCTTCACACCCCTTTCAAAAGCTATTTCCAGAATGGAAAAACAGGATGAGAATGAGAGATGCGTGCTCTCGCCTGAGAACAGGGAGACACTCAAAACCATAAATGAGGATCCTGCTTCTGCAATTGAATATGACCTTAGTCATTTTCTCTCAGAACTTACAGGCAGGATAGAAAGCGGAGAACTTGGACTGAAGGACCAGATGTGTGACAAGGCCCTGAAACAGATACAGGTTGTGAATGATAAGAAAATAATATCTGCACTTGTAGAACAGAGAAAAAGTTATCTTGCGGAAAGAGAGAAGCTGATAGAGGAATTGAACAGCCTTAGTATTTACCAGGAAAGAGAAAAGATAGAGAGAGAAATCGAAGCGCATCAGAATCATGCCAGTTCTGCAAACAGCGATATTGATTCAGAAAGAAAACATCTGAACAGCCTGGAAGAAGAAATTGAAAGAGCAAGATCAGTCCTTCTTGCAGATATAAAGCATGTTTTTGGTAGTGATTCAGAGATTAATTATGATTCTTTACCAGAATCTCTTTGACCTGAACTGTTTGAAATCTTCACATACTGTTTTTCAGTTCAGGAAAAGTAAAGGAAAAGAAGAAGACAAATTATTATTTTGACTTCTTCATCCAATAAACTGAGCCCAAAACCCCAATTAGAACCAGAACGGACAAAACAAGAGTAAGATTAAAGGAGTCATCCTCTGAACCAGCCGAAACTTCTGATTCTGTACTTGAAGGAAATGTTCCATCATCGATGTTGTTCATAGACGAACCAGCATTTACAGGCTCTTCTCCTGGAACATCAGCACATATAATAAATGGTGAAAAACCAGTGGTTATTGCTTCAAAGTGGAAGTTATCTTCATCTTCACCTGTCACAACAGTTGGAAGCCTATTCCACTCGCCTTCGGAGAAATGCTCCATATGAATATCAGATTCATCAAAACCATTTGATCCAAGCCATTCCTTTGAGACTGAGAATCCTATAGTCGCTTCACCTACTCCTGATGAGAATGCATCACCACCAAGAACAATATCCATAATCTGGTATACTCTGAATGAAGTGGAAACAGGAGCATTTTCAGGCAGGTCATTCAAAAGGTTGACAGTTGCCATGACATACCCTACATTGGTATCTGCTTCAAAACTGATGTCAGTGACCGGTGTACTTCCATCTGTGAAAACATACTGTATTTCAGCATCCCTACCTACAACCCGGACACTTGAATCCATTGCAGCGATATTTGATGGAGAAGATGTGCTGGTTGGAATCCTGACATGTATACCATCGTTGCCGTTCTGGGAACGACTTGCAACAACTTCTTCTGGTTGTTCATCATTACTTGTCAGCGGGAGAAAATCGGTATTATTTACATCATTTCTCAGTTCATAGGGCTGGCAGAAACCATTTCCAATTGAATAATGAGTCTCACTCCAGCCAGTACCGGATGGGGTTGCCCAGAAATTTCCCCCAACGTAAGTTCCGTTGATAATATTAATGCCAGCAATCATTGAAATATTCCAATCGTTGGAACCGTCCCCCGATACATAGACATTATTGCTGCTATTGAAATAATTGTTTTAGATCAGGTTGTCGTTACAATCCTTAAGTAAGATACCATAAGACAAAATATCACTTATATTGCAACTGTGAACCGTACTATTAACTGATGAGTCAAAATAGAGACCATATTTATTTTCTGTGGACGTACAATTTGAGATTGTGACGTTGTTGCTGTCGTAGAGACTCAACCCATAGTAGTTATTCTCTATTTCCAAATCCTCTACTGTTATGTTCGAACAATTGATCAGATGAACAAGACCAGCATTGGTACTTGCATTAATTACCTGATCCGAACTGTTCACAAGATAATATATAGGCTTCCCTTCAACCAGATTACTCATTCCCACAACATTGGGATTTGAATCGAAATACGAATTGTAAGTGTTGTTTTCCATTGAATTGTTATTCAGGATATTATTCACCGAGTTTCGTAAACGCAACCCGTATTCATTCTCACTCAAAGTACAGTTTGAAACTATAGTATCCTGAGAATTATAGAGATAGAGACCAAAGAGATTTCCAGAAGCATAGCAATTGCTTATGTTACATCCACTTGAAGTAGAAACAATTCCTATATAGCCATCTGCAGCAGTGACACCTGAAATAGTAACGTTATCTGCCACGACATAAATGATAATATCATCTGAATCCGCTGAAACAATTCTGACATCTGCAGGGTTACCAGTAGATGATATAAGACTAATGTGTTCTGTTTTCAAATACAGGTTCTCAGTATATGTCCCGGGTTCAATAACGATTGTATCACCATCTGATACAGCACCAATTGCTTCGCGAATCGTTGCGAAATCAGCACTACCACTACCATTGACAACAATTGTTGAATTGAGAACATGGATGAAAGAAGCACTTACAGAAGTATTGCTTCCTGCAGAGTTCGTTACATTGAGAGAAACATTATAAACTCCTGTATTTGCATAAGTATGCAGAGGATTCTGAGCTGATGATGTGGAATTATCTCCGAAATCCCATTCCCATATAGTCGGGGAAAAGAGACTTGCATCGTGGAAGTCTACGGATTCGTTGACATGGACATACTTAGTACCTGCAACAAATGCTGCTTCAGGTTCTTTTTCTTCTGTTGTGAATGCTTTGATGCATACATTTGCATCGTATACGTTTATGTCTTCCCATTCGGTTCCATTGTGACTTATGTAACTCTGGCCGGGTTCTGCATGTGCATTACTGCTGTAACCTGATATTGGTGCTTCGATAGCAATTGGATAATTGTAAGTAGGAGTCGTAAATTCTACTACCACGGAGAAATTCTGTCCTGTCCTGAGTAAAACATTGTTATCAAGATCAATTGTATGATAACCAGCCAGAGGGATAGTACCATTCTTTAAAGAAATCGGACCTGAACTATTAACAGGACCGGATTCGGGATCCATATATACAGAGATGTTGTAAAATGAATTTGAGTCCACAGTATAGAAACTCACTGCTTCCAATGTCTCATTTGTTGTTGCAGTGAACACATTTGCCCCATAGGCAGTACTATTGTTGTACCCAAAATAGTAGCACCACCCAAGTGGATCATACTGGTAGATGTGATCATAATTGCTGACATTTTCTGCTGTGAACAAGAAATTACGTGCATACGGCTTAGTACCCAACCCAAACAATCCTATATCAAATCCAGTAGCATTGTCATAATATGATATGTAAAAATATCCATCTTCACCCCAATTGGTACCCCAGGAATTCTTGACAATAAAAGCTCCATTACCTGGAGCTGCCGGAGTGAAATTATGTCTGTCGAAATTATCATCCCAGCCCACTAAAGTTACAGCGTGATTTGTACCCCTTGCCTCATCATAGTAATAGTAGGTATTGTTCTCTGAATTGAAATATGAGTTATCAGACCACATGGATACTGAGATAGCACCACCGTTAGTGATTATCAATTTGAAGAGATTGTCAGAATGATTGACACCGGGAAGAATCTGTATCTCCTGAACATGTTTTGCCACTGTGTTATTAGAAGGAGATACACCTGAAAGATCATTATATGGATCATCGGATTCAGCTATCGGACCATCCCATCTTGTAAGATAGGCAGCTGTTATCAGGTTGTTTCCTCCATTATCATGAGTCCGGTCAAAACCATCCTGACTGGAGTACACCATAGTATTCTTTACATTGTTTTCGGAAAAGTCCCATATTTCAAATCTGTTGTGAAGAAGATAGGACTCCAGAGAAGCAATTGTGGAGTGAGCCCAGCAACTGCCGGCCTGACCCTGATCCCTCACATCTGTGACACCATTGACATCACGCAGGTCATAACGAGAAGGATACGCCTCCACATCAGTTAGCCTGATATCTGAAGACATTAAACCATATTCTTCACTTGCCATCAGTTCTTGCATATTCACAGGAGATAGATGGGAAAGATCCACAGGGGAAGGAATAAGTCCGGTAGGATGTACAAATTCACCCTCATCCAATGGAGACAAACCATTTAAAAGATTCAAGGAGGAAACATTCACAGTATCTGATAATAGGAGAACAGATGTAGTAAATGTGTTCGTATCTACATAAGCAGGATTCTGGTTCTGTTCCAGCTCATCCTGATATTGTACAAAGGCAGGATTGAGGGGTGCTATTGATATGTGTGGAACGGAGGATTCATTAAAATAGGGAACTACATCCTGCGTAATGTCAGCTGCATTACAGGGAAAGGAAAAAAATAACAGCACAAGACAGCATACAAACAGTAAAGGATATGATAATACTGGATTTTTCATATATGAGTACCTTCTCTAAATAAATATGTTGCTAAAAGTATATTAATGCATTATATATGGTATTCCATTGAATATTTGAGATCTGCAGAACAGTAAAAACCTAAAAATATCGTAAGAACATGAGGAACATTTCCCTCATGTACTTTTTGAGTTTCATCAAAAAGAGATTATAGTTTACCTTTTGACCTCTTTTTAATCAAGTAAACTGACCCCAGAACTGCAATTAGAACCAGAGCAGACAAAACCAGAGTAAAATTAGCTGAATCATCTTCTGAATCAGTCTGGGCATTTAATTCTTCACTTGCCGGAATGTTCCCTTCATCAATCTCATTCAGAGATGAACCGGCATTTATGGGACTAGCTCCTGAAACATCCACACATATCATGAATGGTGAAAAGCCTGTGGTTGTTGCTTCAAAATAGAAATAGTCTTCGTCCTCACCTGTCACCGTAGTAAGCAATCTGTCCCAGATACCACTGGAAAAGTGTTCCATAAGTATATCGTCCCCATCAAGACCATTAGAATCAAGCCATTCCTTTGAAACTGAGAATCCGATTGTGGCTTCACCTATTCCAGATGAGAATGCATCATCACCAAGAACAATATCCATACTCTGATACACCTTGACCGAAGAAGATGCAGGAGCATTTTCCGGCAGCTCATTCAAAAGATTGACAGTTGCCATGACATACCCTACATTGGTATCTGCTTCAAAACGGATGTCAGTAACAGGTGTGTTCCTGTCAGCAAAAACATACTGTACTTCAGCATCCCTACCTACAAACCGGACACTTGAATCCATTGCAGCAACATTTCCCGGAGAGGCAGTACTGGTAGCAATTCTGACATGTACACCATCATTGTGACTCTGACTACTGCTTTCAACAACTTCATCTGGTTGCTCTTCGTTAGCTGTCAGCGGAAGGAAATCGGAATTATTGCCATCATTTGTTATCTCATATGGCTGGCAGAAACCATTTCCAACGGAGTATTGTGTCTGGCTCCACCCTGTACCGGATGGATTTGCCCAGAAGTTCCCACCAAGATAGCTTCCATTAATGATATTGGTTCCATTTGTCATTGTGATGTTCCATTGATTGGACATTCCTGTGGAAAGAAGGGCGTTTGATGCACTATTGTTGAGATAGTTGTTATAAATGAGATTGTCACTTGAACCACTGAGTGCAACACCAAATAAATTATGACTCAAATTAGAAGTGTGCATTGTATTGTTACCTGAAGAAAGAAGGAACACACCATACCCATTATATGATGATGTAAAGTTACTAACATTAACATTAGTGCAGTTATACATAAAGAAACCACAGTTATTGTTTTCGATACCGATGTCCTGTACTGTTATATTTGAACAATTGATAAGGTGAACAAGTCCGGCATTTGAACTGGGACCAAGGACAATATTAGAATAATCTACAAGATAGTAGATTGGTTTGCCATTTATTGTATTGCTCGTATCAACTGAACTTATCTCATCATCAAAAGCACAATTAAACATACTATTCGCTACTGAGTTGTTTGCTAAATAATTATTTGCAGATCTCATTACTGCCAGACCATAGCCAGTATTATCACTCATTGTGCAATTCAGGATCGTGTTGTTCTGTGAATGATAAAGATAGATGCCAAACATACTATTGTCCATAGCATAGCAATTAGTTATGTTACAACCATCTGATCTGTAAGCATATATCCCCGCAAATCCTCCAGAAACATTTACCCCTGAGATAGTAATATTGTCCGCCGTTATGTGTATCGTATACTCATCAGAATCCGGGGAAACGATATGAACATCTTCAGGGTTATCAGTTGAAGATAACAGGCTTATATTGGCATCTGAAAAAACAAGGTTCTCAGTATAAGTACCAGGTTCTACAAGTATAGTATCCCCATCTAACGCCACATCTATGGCATCTCCTATAGTAGTAAAATCAGCACTGCCACTGCTATTTACAATAATGGTTGTATTAACAACATGAATGAAAGAAGTCCTTAAGGAAATGTTATTTCCAAAAGAGTTTGATGCATTCAATGATACATTATAAAAACCAGCGTTAGAATAAGCATGAGATGGATTCTGAGATGATGAATTTGAATTATCTCCAAAGTCCCATTCCCAGCTTTCCGGTGAAAAGAGACTAGTATCATGGAAATCTACTGTTTCGCTAACATGAATGTACCGCGTTCCTGCTACAAATGCAGCCTGTGGTCCTTTTTCCTCTGTTGTGAATGCTTTGATACATACATTCTTATCAGATTCTGAAATATCTTCCCACTGGCTGCCATTGAGACTCATATAACTCTGACCTTTTTCTGCATGAGCATTACTACTGTAATCAGCTATGGGCATTTCAATAGCTATTGGGTAATTGTAATCAGGTGTTGTAAATTCTACGACGATCGAAAAATTCTGTCCGGTATTGAGTGAAATATTTGTATCAAGGTCTATGGTATGGTATCCTGCTATGGCAATTGATCCATTTTGTATGGATGCCGGACCGGAAATATTGACTGGACCAGATACAGGTTCCAGATAAATAGAGATATTGTAGAATGAATTCGAATCCACCGTATAGAAGCTCACTGCCTCCAGAGTCTCATTAGAAGTTGCAGTGAATATATTAGCTCCGTAGGCGGTGGTATTGTTGTAACCTGTACAGGCAGTCCATCCAAGTCCATCATACTGGTATATGCGGTCATAACTACTGACATTCTCTGCAGTGAACATGAAATTGCCACCATATGGCTTAGTATCCAGACCATCTATACCTTCATTGTTTCCCATCACAGCATCATAATAAGAAACATAAAAATATCCATTCTCACCCCAGTCATTACTCCATGAATTCTTAATGATATAAGCACCATTTCCAGGAGCTTTCGGAGTGAAATTAGAAGCAGAGTAATTGTCATTCCAGCCAACCAGAGCTACGGCATGATTTGCATATGTGACTTCACCATTGTAATAATAACTGTTATTATTTGAATCGAAATATGAATTACCATACCATAAAGCTACGGACACTGCACCATAATTGGTCACCATCCATTTGTAAAAAGTATCATTACCTTCAAAGCCCGGCAGAATCATGATCTTTTGAACATGTTTTACAACTGGAAGATTATCTGGAGACACACCGGATGTAGCATCATAGGGATCGTCGGATTCCAGCACAGGACCGCTCCACCTTGTAAGATAGGCAGCCGTATAAAGATCAAATCCTCCATCATCGTGGGGACGATCATATCCGTCTGGATCAGTCGATACAAGAACGTTCTTAACATTGTTCTCAGAAAAGTTCCAGGTTTCATATCTGTTGTGGAGAAGATAGGACTCCAGAGAAGCAATTGTGGAGTGAGCCCAGCAACTTCCAGCCTGACCCTGATCCCTCACATCCGTGACACCATTGGCATCACGCAGGTCATAACGGGAAGGATACACCCCCACATCAGTTAGCCTGATATCTGAAGACATAAAACCATATTCTTCACTTGCTATCATATCTTGCATATTCACAGGGGAAAGATGGGAAAGATCTACAGGAGAAGGAATCAGTCCTGTTGGCAGGGGAAAATCTTCGGTTAATCCATCATCCTCGAAAAAAGAGAAGCTGTTAAAAACATCAGGAGAGGAAACATTTGTAGAACTGTCTGATAATACGAGACCTGAAAGAGTAACTGTGTTTGTATTTACAGGGACAGAAGCTTCATCCTGACTCTGTTCCAGTTCTTCCATATATAGGACGAATGCGGGATTTAGAGGTGCGATGGATATTTGTGATCCCGAGGATTCATTGGGTCCGGATATGAGACACGGGTTGGTATCTGCCGCACCGCTGGAAATGGGTAACAGAATCAGTACAAGACAACATATAACTAACAGATTATATGACAATATTTGATTTTTCATGATTCATCCCTGATAATATAGATTCTTAACAATAGCTAGACATTATTAATATTTAAATATACTATATATAACATGATGCCAGGTTATATACCACAAAACAAAGAAACTATACGTGAGACAGATTACTTATCCAAAGGAACTATTACATAAATTGAAGAACTAAAAACCGGAGGGAAAAAATGGGAAATGATGAAACAAATATGCACAGAATAAAAGAAGTCACTGAATTTGTTAAAACAAGTAAAAACGAAAAGAAAGAGGAAAAAAATAAGGATAAGAAGAATATCCTGGGCTTGAATGATTAAAAAACCTATTTATTTGCCTTCCACTTCTGTGAATACTATTGCAATTATGACCGTACTTTTTTGCATATTTGAGGCAATATGTAAAATGGAATAATGTTTCTTCACGGTCATCCCTTTTTCTGAAATGTATTTTTCCATAATTTCGATCCATTTTGGTACTGACTTGTACGGACCATCAAAAACCTTGCTGAGAAAAGTGCCCGACATTGTTACGTTCTCAGAATCCGGAATTTTTTGTGACAATAATATATAGCTCTAACTTCCATAATGATGGGTCGTAGGCAAGCAGGAAAAAATCACCCATTTCAGGAGAGGCAGTTGCTACATGAACCTTTTGCCACATCCTCATTAAGGCACGTTTGAAGCTAAATGGCAATGGAATGTGGAATAATTGAGGGACATAATCCATTATAAACGGTTTTTTATCCCATACATTTATTCTGTTGTCCCGTCCCATTCAGGACAGCAGGATACTGAATCCTGTTGAATTATCCTTAATAAAGCATCCGCTTCTGTGGATAAAAAGATTATGAGAAAAGGAAGTAATGCGAGGGCAACAGAGAAGACTAAGATTATAATACCCTATTACCCTCTTGACGTCTTAATATTCCGACCGGCAAACATACGCATTCCATTCAGAGTATCGCTCTGATATGGGCCAATCGAAAGCTGAAACATAGTCTCACAGTCTTAATAACTCCAAGCGTTCTATACTCAGCAATTTATTATATGGAACTCATCCAATAAACATTTTTTGGTCGGTGCTATGACACGGAGAAAAACAAAAACAAAACGATGAATGCTTTAAAAGAATAAGCGATCCCGGAGGGATTCGAACCCACGACCCTCGGGTTAGAAGCCCGATGCTATATCCTGGCTAAGCCACGGGACCGCTGACGATTGACTGGAGTCTGAAATAGGTTTTCTAGCATAAAAGCCTTTTGTAAGAATGGAGCCACATTTGTAAATTATGTGTGATGTATATGTGAATACAAATATATAAGAGTTTGACATCAAGATTAACAACAATTACAATGCTGAGGCTTTACACATGAGTGAACTATTAATTTATTACAATGGTGACTATGTCCCGAAATCAGAAGCCACAACCTCCGTCTATGACCATGGTTTTTTGTATGGGGATGGTGTCTTTGAGGGTATAAGAGCATACAACGGACGTGTCTTCAAGTTACGTGAACATGTTGACAGGCTCTATGATTCCGCAAAGGCTATCGCTCTTAACATACCACTGAGCAAGGAAGAGATGGAAGAGGCTATTCTGGAAACGCTCCGGAAAAACAACCTTACAGATGCCTACATCAGACCCATTGTTTCAAGAGGTGTTGGTGACCTTGGACTGGACCCCAGAAAATGTCCAAAGCCAAATGTGTTTATCATATCCCAGGAATGGGGGGCTATGTACGGCGACCTTTATGAAGTTGGTCTGACCGGTGTCACAGTCTCAGTCAGAAGAAATTCCTGTGATGCACTTTCTCCAAACATCAAGTCACTGAACTATTTGAATAACATCCTTGCAAAGATAGAGGCAAATGAGAAAGGCGGAGACGAGGCAATTTTCTTCGACCAGAACGGTTATCTCTCTGAAGGTTCAGGAGACAACATATTCATTATCAAGAACGGAAAGGTTTACACCCCACCGACGATCAACAACCTCAGGGGTATAACCAGAGCAACAGCAATTGAACTACTTGCAGACATAGGAATTGACACCCACGTTGAAAATCTTGGAATGTTTGACCTCTACACTGCTGATGAGATATTCGTAACAGGAACAGCAGCCGAGGCAGCACCTCTTGTAAAGGTCGACGGACGTCCGATAGGTGACGGTAAACCGGGGCCTATCACCGGGAAGATGGTCGCAGCTTTTGAGCACATAACCACAACAACCGGAACTCCTATTTTCCCTTAAATATGAAGAGTTAGCTCTTCATATCTTTTCGTCTTTTTATTTCTTCAAAACATTAATTAGGCATTAGTCCAGTAACCTCTTATATTCATTGATTATTATATTGGAAACTGAAATTAATGAGGTTTAAGAATGGAGAAAGAGGATGAAAAAGAAAGAGTAATAATGGAGAACCTGAAATACCTGAACGATTCCGTGATGGCTATCTTACTTCTTATGCCAGTTACTCTTGTAATCACCTTTGAAGCACTTGACGATACACCCAATCTGCAATGGATATCAATTGCAACATGGATCGTATTTTTGATGGGGCTCTGGTATGTTGCTTCAAGAGTGTTCACACTTAACAAAACACTTATAGGTTATCTTGACAAAAAGTAGACCGAACAGAATGGAACGCAAGGAATTCAGAGATTTAACATCCGTAGAGGATGCAAGGAAGCTGGTTGAACAGATCAGAGTCCAGCCAGACACTATTATTTTACCTATCGATAAGGCAGTAGGACACATCATAGCAGATGACATCCCTTCTGGTGTGGATGTACCTGCATTCAACCGTTCTGTCAAGGACGGGTATGCCATTCGGGCAAAAGATACCTATCAGGCAAGTGAACCAGAACCGCAGGAACTGAGATTTATAGGGTCTATTCCAGCAGGTTGCACAGATAAGTTCTTTGTAAACGATGGAGAAACCATAGAGATATCCACAGGTGCACCGATTCCCGATGGTGCTGATGCTGTAGTTATGGTGGAGAATACAAAGCAAACAGGTGATTCTGTCCTTATTTACCAGCCGGTGCACATTGGCGAGAATATAATGCGTGCAGGAACCGACATCATGAAAGGTGAAAGGATCCTGAGAAAGAATACACGCATCGGCGCCCGTGAAATTGGAGTACTTGCTTCCATAGGTATGAATGAAGTACCTGTCAAGAGATTGCTTGTGGGAATCATATCAACGGGAAATGAGCTTATCAAACCCGGAGAAACACTGGAAGCCGGAATGATATATGACGCTAACTCCTATGCTATCGCAGCAGCAATAGAGGAATGCGGAGGAACTGCATGGATATATGGAATTGTGCCTGATGATGCAACATCGATGGAAGAGGCTCTTGACAGGGCGATCAATGAATGCAACATTGTACTGACATCAGGAAGTACTTCTGCAGGTGTTGGAGATATCATGTACATGATAATTGAGGAAAAGGGCGAAACCCTTACTCACGGAATTGCCATCAAACCGGGAAAACCTGTCGTAATCGGTATGATAGGAAACGTGCCAACCATAGGACTGCCAGGAAATCCTACATCCGCACTCAGCATTTTCAATGAGTTCGTAGCCCCGATAATATATAATTCACTTGGTGTTAAGCCCTCTTTTAAGACAAAGGTCACTGCGGTCATGGGAACCGGTATCCGCTCAGGTGGAAGAGAAGAACTGTTCCCCGTAGGCGTGGTCAGGGGCAAGGCATACCCTGCAGACAAAACATCGGGAGCGATTACAACACTTTCGGATGCTGACGGAATAATAGAGATCAGGGCACATACAGAATACGTTGAAGCAGGTTCTGAGGTAGAGGTCACTATGTTCGGCAACGTGAGAAGTCCTGATCTGATGTTCGTTGGAGGACAATGCCCGGGAGTTGACTTGCTGGAAGAGATGACGGGGCTGGTATTCAGGACTTTGAAAATGGGATCAAGTGCAGGGTTTACAGCCATTTCAGGCGGCACTACAGATATTGCCTGCGTGAACATGGTTGACAGCGAAGGCAATTACAATTCATCAGTTATAACAAAAATGAATCTTGAAGATGTTGTTCTGGTTAAAGGATACAGGCGTGAGCAGGGACTGATATTCAGCCCTGACAACCATGTGTATGGACTGAAAGATATAAGCGGCCTGCATCTCATCAACAGGAACCGGGGATCAGGAACCAGGGCACTTCTGGACAGGGAACTCGGAATACTGGCAGAGAATATGGGCATCCCAAGGAGTGAGCTAATAAAAAGCCTGAAAGGCTATAATTCAGGATCAAAGACCCACAGGTCTGTTTGCGATGCTGTGAAAAGCAGGAAGGCAGATGTTGGTTTTGGGCTGAGGGCTGCGGCAGAGGAAGCCGGACTTGAGTTTATCCCTGTTGCAGAGGATGAGTTTGATTTCGTGATACGTAAAGACCTTCTGGATATTGAGGAGATACAGACATTCCTGAGTGCACTTCGGTCTGAAGATTTTTCAAAAAGACTTCCAACTGGAATGTATACGTATGAAATGACCGGCAGTATAATATCCTCCTTTTGACGTTAATCCAGTCTATAAAAATCAGGAAAACCTTTTTTATTTTGACGTTATGGTAGGTTCAAATGGGAATACATGAGGATATACAGGAAGTAGAAGAGGAGATCAAGAAGACTCCCTACAATAAGGCAACATCCCACCACATCGGTAAGTTGAAGGCGAAACTTGCACGCCTTCGCGATGAAGTTGTCAAGAAATCTGCCAAGTCAGGTGGTGGCGAAGGATACTCCGTGAGAAAATCAGGAGATGCCACGGTGACACTTGTAGGTTTCCCGTCTGTGGGAAAATCCACTTTACTTAATAAGCTCACAGATGCTCATTCAGAGGTCGGTGCCTATGAGTTCACAACCCTGGATGTAATTCCGGGAGTGCTTGAACATAATAATGCAACTATACAGATACTTGACGTACCCGGACTGGTCAAAGGAGCAGCCAGCGGCAGAGGCCGTGGACGAGAGGTTATTTCTGTTGTGAGGAACTGTGACCTTGTGATCTTTATGCTGGACGTATTCCAGAACTATCACCATGGAGTCCTTACGCAGGAACTTAACGATGCGGGCATACGCCTGAACCAGAAAGCACCTGATGTTGTCATTAAAAGGCAGGACCGTGGTGGCGTCACCATTAGCAGTACTAAGGAGCTTGACCTTACAGAAGACCTTATAAAGGCAATTCTTAACGAATATAAGATTCACAATGCTCATGTGCTCATCAGGGAGAGCATCGATGTTGACCAGTTGATAGATGTCATCATGGGCAACAGGGTATACATCCCTGCCGTTGTTGTTGTGAACAAGGTGGATATGGCAGATGAATATGTGCTGAAGAAATGTAAGGAAGAGTACCCTGAAGCAACGTATATCTCGGCTGACAAGGAAGAGAACCTTGAGGCTGTCAAGGACCTGATATATGACGCATTGGACTTTATCCGTGTTTATCTTAAACCACAGGGCGGACCTGCTGACATGGAAGAACCTCTCATTGTACGTAAAGGAACTACAGTTGGAGAGGTATGTGACCATCTGCACCGTGATTTCAGGAGAAAGTTCAGATATTCACAGATATGGGGCACATCATCAAAGCACCCCGGTCAGAGGGCAGGCCTTGACCATGTACTTGACGATAAGGATCTGCTAACGCTTATCATTGCAATGTGACAGCCAAACCGGCTGTCCTGCATAACAAATAAGTATTATTATGCATTTATTCTGCTAATCATTGTAGTCCCGTAGGGTAGTGGTCAATCCTTTCGGCCTTTGGAGCCGAAGACGGTGGTTCGAATCCGCCCGGGACTACCAATTTCTTTTGAGCCTCTAATGACGTTTAATAAAAGAGCCTTGGCTCTTTTAGCAATTCCATAATGAAGCCTGTAAGGAATAGTTAAAGCATAGAAATGGTGTGACGTTAGTCACACCTTGTCCAGCCACATGCTGAACAACTTCTACATCCATCAATGCGTCTTATAGCTTCACCACATTCCGGGCAAACACCCTTCAATGATGTCTGTACTCTAGTAACTTCTCGAGTACTTTTTGGTGCTTTGATTGCTTTTTGTATAGTGCTGGTAGCCGTACCTTGTGTTAATGATCTGATGTAATTAGCCACGATAGAAGGACATGACTTACCATCAGTATCACGGCCTTTACATGCATCACACTGGATCTTACTCCAATGATGCGTAAGACTCTTGATATTCGCTCTTCCCTGCAATGCAAGTGATACAGTAATTGCCAGTGCAGCAGAATGAGCTTTGCATCCACCACCAACAGTGGTCATGAACAACTCCCAAAGAATCGCATCACTACCATCTTCTATTGGATTCTCGAACGATTTGCAATATAACTCACCACATCCGGTTGTGAACTTTATCCTTTTACCGTTTACAGTTTCCTTTGGATGCAAATCAATTTTTGTATTGTAATCCAATCTGAAGAGATTTACTCTCTGAAGAAGCTCACACTTCTCTTCCGGGGATAATCCTTCCATTGCAAAAGCAAGGGTATCAGGATTCATGATGTCAATACAAGTAGGAGCGATATCTTCTCCAATATCAGCGTCTTCAAAATCCGTATCTCCGCATATTTCAAGGAACTTTATATCATCCTCGTTTGATTCTTTTGCAGCAACGATCACCTGATCATCCCTGGAGCCATCACGATAAACTGTGAGACCCTTGCATCCAAGTTTCCAGGCCATCATATACAATTCCCCTATTTGCTCAGGTGTAGCATCATAAGGAAGATTTATGGTCTTTGAGACAGCGTTGTCAACATACTTCTGGACTGTAGCTTGCATCTTCACATGGTCTTCCGGTGAAACATCGAAAGCCGTGATGAAGTATTCCTTCACATGATCTGGGACTTCAGTCAAGTCTCGCATCTTCAGAGATGGAGTTGTCCGGAGTTTTTCCATCAGTTTTTCAGAGTAGAAGCCTCCTTCCTTCGCCATTTTCTCAAAGAGAGGATGAACTTGAATGAATTCGCTATCAACAATCTTCCTCTTATACACGTAATTAAAGTTAGGTTCAATTCCAAATGATACACCAGCGAATGTTGCAAGTGTACCTGTTGGTGCAATTGTTGTAATCTGACAATTTCTTGGAGTCTTCTGTGAGGGAAGGTTTTCCTGCTGGAACTCAGGAAAAGTGCCGAATTCATGACCAAGCATGTTTGAAGTAGCCCATGCAACATCATCAATGAACTTCATGACCTTTCCGACCATTTCACGGCCTGCATCACTATCATACGGTAATTTCATGTACAACAACATGTCTGCAAGTCCCATGACACCTAATCCAATAGGTCTGGTCTTGTGTGCCATATCATGTATCTCAGGTAATGGGAAATGATTGATGTCAATAACCTTATCCAAAAATGTGACTGCAATTTCAGTGATCTTCCTGAGACGATCAAAGTCAATCACATAACATCCATCTTCTGCAGGTTCCAGCATATTGACCAGGTTTATTGAACCGAGGTTACACACACCAAAAGGAATGAAAAAGAACTCACCACAGGGATTCGATGATTTGATTGCGCCAAGATGAGGAACAGGATTAGTGGAGTTTACTGTATCAATGAATATCATTCCGGGTTCGCCGGATTCCCAGGCATTCTCACATATGATATCAAATATCTCACAGGCATCCACAATGACTATTTCTTTATTATGAGGATGCATCAGTTCAAAATCATCACCCTTCTCAACAGAATCCATGAAAACGTCAGACACAGCAACGGATAAATTGAAGTTTGTCATCGTCTTATCATTCTTTTTACAAAGGATGAAGTCAAGAATATCCGGATGGTCCACACGAAGAGTCCCCATGTTTGCACCACGCCTCATACCACCCTGTTTGACCTCTTCTGTAGTTGCATTGATAATTTTCATCCAGCTTAGAGGACCGGATGCAACACCATTTGTTGATGATACCGGGGAACCTTTTGGTCTGGTTGAAGAGAAATCAAAACCAGTCCCTCCACCGCTTTTATGAACAATAGCCGTGTTTTTGACGGTCTCCATTATTTCAACCATATCATCTTCTACAGGTAATATGAAACATGCAGAAAGCTGTTGTCTGTCACCTTCTTTACCTGCATTTGCTAATGTAGGTGAATTGGGCAAGAAATCAAGATTGTACATTACATCAAAGAAGTCATTTGCTAATTCTTTGTCACCATTTGATACTACAAGTGCTACTCTTTCGCATAGTCCTTTCCAATCCTCCCCTTCCTTATAATACCTTTTACCAAGGATATCTTCAGCAATGGAACTAAGTGTTTTGCATTGTGTTGTTATTCCCATATTTTTACCTTATAGTATTAAATAAACAAATTCATCATTTATACGTCAGCAATCATTCTTCTTTATTTAAAGATTTTCTAAACCACAATCGAATACTAATAAAACTGAATTGGTAACAAGACTGATATCATTTGATTTGTATTGTAATCAAATCCTCAACCCACTGAAGTCCCCACCAACGGCCATTTAATGTACTAAGATGCATATAAATTTAATAACGGGGAGATGATTAAAATCATTACATTTTTTCCAACATCCCCCTTGCCTTATCACTCTCCAAAACCAACTGCAATATTATTTTTTGTACGATTCATATTCCTGTTCACAAGATTAAACTAAAAATATAAACCAACTGTTGAAGCTATTGAAACCTATCAATTTCCATCAAATTGATAGATTCTGATACTCCCAATTCTCCTGCACAGCAGATATAAAGTAGAACAGGGTAGAATACTATCATAAGAGGAATTATACCATGGCAATGAAATGCGCTTTATCTGAAGAGCTGCCTGTTGATGAATATCTGATAACGGAAGAGCCTTACTACGTTCCTGTGGGTAACGAGGTCGAGATATTCACAGCCGCTTACAAAAACCTGCTGCCGGTTAACCTGAAAGGACCAACCGGTTGTGGAAAAACACGGTTCATAGAATACATGGCTTACAAATTGCAGCGTCCGCTGATAACAATTGCCTGCCATGAGGATCTAACTGCAACAGACCTGGTAGGGCGCTTTTTGATCAAGGGAGAATCCGTGGAATGGAGCGACGGACCTCTCACAAAAGCTGTAAAAGGCGGAGCTATCTGCTATCTTGATGAAGTAGTGGAAGCCAGAAAGGACACAATAGTAGTCATACACCCGTTAACCGATGACAGGCGCATAATCCCTATCGACAAACTTGGAGTAATAGTTAAAGCACCAAAAGAATTCATGCTCTCAGTTTCATACAATCCCGGTTACCAGAGCATTATCAAGGACATGAAACAGAGCACAAGACAGAGATTTGTTGCAATTGATTTTGATTACCCGCCTGCTGAGCTGGAAAAGCAGATCGTGGCTCACGAAAGCCAGCTCGACGAGAAAACAGCAGGTCTGCTTGTGGAAATCGGTCAGAGCATCAGGAACTTCAAACACCACGGACTCGAAGAAGGAGTAAGCACACGCCTGTTGATCTATGCAGGCAAACTCATCCGTGAGGGAATCGAGCCTAAAGAAGCCTGCAGAATAGCAATGGCAAAACCTATAACTGACAATCCCGATCTGCAGAAAAGCATCGATGAGATAATTGCCGCCATAATGGAGTGAATATTACGCCGGCAGAAGATAGAGATGAACAAATCCCTGCCACAGCGGAAAAGATAAGCGGACTGATAGCATCCCATTTTTCAAAACTTACCGATTCCGTCGACAGTTATGAGATTTCCAGATTAACAGCAGGGTTTGAAGATTTAGACGATGAAGAACTAGAAGCAGTGCTTCACGCCGGAAAAGGTGCCTTCAGGCGTGGCATGAGAGTACTTGTCGCCTACCTGGGTGCTGCTCCCAAAGTCTACAAGTCCATCGGAAAAAATGAATTTGAGAACTGGCTCTCCCTTGCAAGGAACATCTCAAAACTGAGCGTGTCCTGTTGTGAAGGATTCTTTGACTCATCAATGCCGATCATCAAAAAAGGTGGTATGGAGCTTCTCGAAAACTGGACAAACACAGGCATAACCCTCTCTGAAGAAAACAAATGGATGGCAATTGCATATTTCAAATACACTGGAAAAGTAGTCGTATCCACATATCCTGAAAGATTCCACGAGCTTGTAGAAAAAGGAAAGGAACTTGGAAATATCAATGTAAAGGTTTCAGAAGCTTATTTTGAACACCTCATCCAGCTTCATTCGTTACTCAAAAGCGAAGAATTAACCCTGTTCTGCCATATCACGGAAAGAATAAGCAAAAGCCACTGGCTCACTGCAATAGAACTCATAAATCTGGCAGGAAAGATGCTTCCAGCTGTACAGCCACAAAGAAGAAAAGAACTCCTCATTTCAATGGACGATGTCCTGAAATTCAGTGAAGCACCTGCAATGGCATTGTTCAGGAATGCAGGAACAATAATGGAGACGGCTGATGAGCAAGATCTTGCCTTTCTCATGAATATTGCGACTGACCTTGCGAGTGCCGATAACGAAAGTGCAAAGTTATTTTTGAACACAATTGCGCAATATTCTGGCAAACTGGAACTAACTGAAGTGGATGAATGGAAAGATAAAGGCATAGCCTCTTTCCCGAATAACAAAAAAGCACTCAGATCTTTCATTCAGGCAAGCCTTGCACTTGGAAAACATCCTGAAGATACAGACCGGAATATCAGATCAGTGCTCGTAGACCGAGCTATTCAGCTTGCAGATATCCAGCCGGAATGCATTCCTGCTTATTTTGATAATACTTCAGAGGCTTATATCCTGCTAAGATCCGAAATTTTTGAGGAATGGGCTGGCACAGGAGAAGGAATCGGAATACAGGATCCCGCTTTAGCTTCTGCTTATTTCGTGAACTCCGTTCAAGCTTTAAGCAAAATTTCTCCGCAATACCATGATGAGATATTCAGAATCGCAAATAGGCTTCTTGGAAAAGAAGGTGTTCTTGCCAGTGCATTCTTTGAAAATCTAGGTCATTTTGTAGGGAACACAAAACCGGAAAATGCGAGGAAGTGGGCAGATATAGGGATGAAGATCCATGCGAAGGATAGAAAAGTGGCAATTGATTACTTTTCACACTCCCCACCAATACTGGAAAAACTGGACATCAGTGAACTGGAAGAATGGGCTTTGAAAGGACTGGAGAACATTGAAGATAAAGCACCTGCAGGAAAGGCATATTTCTCACTTGAGTCGAAAAGCTCCAACGAGTTCATAGAAGAACTGACCGGTGCAATTGCTCTTAAAAAAGTGGCAAATGTTTTGAGATACTATGCCCTTGGACTTTCAAATACTAATTTTGTAATACGTTCCATGGCAACACTGCCGCTTCAGGAAGAAGCACATGGTATGAACCCGATAATTGCAGGCAATACTATCTATCTTGCACCAAAAATGAGGGTGTACGAGGATATTGAAGATAATTTCAAGATCTACAAACTCAGTGTGATGCATGAGGTTGGACATATCCGTTTCAGCTTGATGGATGTACCTTATGAAAAGGGTGCTACGCTCATGGAGAGAATCATTAGAAAGTATCCAATTCAAAAAGAAGAGGGATGGCTTTCACCAGATACCCATAGTAAGGAATCTGTTGCCATCATCAATATACTCTCACTTTTCCCAAACCAGGTATTGGCAGCAACCATACTTGGAGTTCTGGAGGATGCACGTGTCGAGTACATGATAATGGAGCACTACAGAGGTGTGCGTTCTGACCTTGAAAATGTACGACATAAGATGCTTTTGATGAGACCTGCTACAAAGGGCGGACTTGAAGAATTCATGGAAGCATTGTTATGGATATCTACCGGGCATGAGCCTGCATTTAAGATAAGTGAAACTACCAGAGTGGTTCTGGACAAGACCGGGGAACTCCTTGCAGATACAATATTCAGGGAAGATTCAAGCACATTTTCAGCACTTGAGACCGCTTTTGAGATATATGCCATACTTGACGTATATTTCGGCCCTCTTCAACCGATAGAATACGAAATGTTAAAAAATATAGGTTATCGAGGGATGGATATTGGTGCTACAGGTTCAAAGGACCCAATGATGACAAAGCCTTTTGAAAATGTCATTAAGAATTTTATTCCCGAAACCGAGGCCGACCTTGCTGCTCAGGAGAATAGGCCTAAAGAGAAGGCTACCAATAAACCCACATATGCACTGGACAATAACTGGAGAGTGCTTGGCAGCTACAAATACGATGAGTGGGACTCAGTTATCAATGATTACAGGTCAGACTGGAGTACGGTCAATGAAATAGAACCTGTCGGGGGTTCTACATCCTACTATACAAAAGCAATGGAACGCTACGGGAATGAAATATCTCTTCTGAAACACACATTCAGCCTGATGAAACCTGAAGCTTTTCACAGGATGAAGGGGCAAAATGACGGAACTGAAATAGACATCGATGCTTTCACAGACTCACTTATCGCAAAGAAGTGCGGAATAAACCCTGATGATGGGCTTTATCTCAGGTGGGATAAGCATGAGAGAGACGTAGCAACCCTTTTCCTTATGGATGTCAGTGCCTCCACACGCAAGATCCTTGGTGCGGACGGCAGGAGCATACTGGACGTTGAAAAGGATTCACTGATAATAATGAGCCAGGCACTTGAGAGCATAGGAGACAAGTACGCCATCTATGCATTTTCCGGAAAAAGCAGGGATGATGTTGAGTATTTTGTAATCAAGGATTTTGATGAAGAACTCTCAGATAATGTGGCACGCAGGATAAGCCTTCTGCAACCTGCATCCAATACACGTCTTGGGCCTGCAATCCGTCATTCCATTAAAAAACTGGAGCATGCAGGTGCAAGGACAAAGATGCTGGTACTTCTCTCCGACGGCGAACCTTATGACAGATCAAAAGGAGAAGACTCCTATCAGGGCGACCTTGCACAAGAGGATACAAGGGTTGCTATCAGTGAAGGAAAAGCCCGTGGAATGCACTTCTTCTGTATAACCGTCGACAGGAATCCGGGGGAGTATCTTGACAATATCTTTTCCGATGTAGGATATACGATTATCGATGATGCTCTGATGCTGCCTGAGACACTACCGTTGTTGTATAAGAGACTGACAACGTGAGAAAACTGAATATGTGTGTATTGAAAATAAAAAAAAGGTTAACGAAGTATTAACTTCGTTTCCCGTAGAGAGCATATGCACCAATAAGAACTACTGAGAATATTCCCAGCATTACAAAAATACCAGTGGTGCTGATTCCTTTAGGATTCGGTTCCTCTTCTGAAAGCTCTTCGCTTGCTATTGCTGCTGCGCTTTCATCTGTTACAGACTTCAGTTCTTCTTCAACAATAGGTTCAGGCTTACTTTCAGATGCTATTGCAAATGGAGAAAAGCCTGATGTCTCACTTTCATAGTACACGTAATTATCAACTTCCTCAGTAACAGTGGTGGGGAGTTTATTCCACGTATCATCTGCATACCTGTAAAGAATCACCGTATCAGCTTCAATGTTATTCTCTGTCAGCCAGGATTTCTCGACTTTGAAAGTAATAAGCAGATTTTCAATGTTTTCCGGTCTTACAAAACCAGCCTTTCCTACCCAAATATTCATCTGCTGATAGACTTGTCCTGGAGCATCAGTTTTTGCAAACGATGAACGGTCTTTCACGACTTCAATGATGGTCTGTATCGATCCGGAGTTCTTCAGGGAATCGAACTCAACGGAGGAAATAGCATTGCTCTTATCATTGAACTCGTAGCTGACGTGCGAATCCTTAATGACGAAAATACTTTCCACGTCTTTTACAAGAAGATTCTCGTACTTCTCTCCGGTAGTGCCGCCTCCACCACCGCCTGAGGACGAGGAACTGGATGAGGAACTTGAACTGCTCTGCGCACTGATTGTGAAACTCGTACTGAAAACCACTGAATTGCCTTCATTGTCTGCAACACGCACTGATGCAGAATGGCTTCCTGCAGCTAGTCCATTGGCATTGTAGAATGCGTATGAATCTGTTATTGTTGCATTACCATCATCTGTAACATCAACACTGTCAAAAGTGAAAACAATTGAACTCGTGTTGATACCATTCTGGGCATCATTGTAGTCGAACCGGATCTCGGTAGATGTTGTGCCTGCAGCAAAGGTAGACCCGCTTGACGGAGTCACACTTGTAAGGACAGGACCTGTAGAATCAGTATCATTCTGTTCCGAAGCCGCATTGATTGTCAGAGTTGAGGAAACAACATCAGACCAATCACCAGCGTTATCCTGAACACTGAAGGAGATAGTGTGTGTGCCTACGGAAAGTTCAGAACTACTGAAACTTGCAGAAGTACTTAGATCACTATCAAGACTGGAGGACCATTTATAACCAGCAATGGTGCCATCAGAGTCAGTTCCGCTTCCTGCAAAAGAAACAGAAGTACCTTTGGTTGCAGGGTTGGGAGAAATAGAACCGATGCGGGCAACAGGATTCTGATTAGGAGCTTCATTGATAGTCAAGGTTGAGGAAACAACATCAGACCAATCACCATCATTATCCTGAACACTGAAGGAGATAGTGTGTGTGCCTACGGAAAGTTCAGAACTACTGAAACTTGCAGAAGTACTTAGATCACTATCAAGACTGGAGGACCATTTATAACCAGCAATGGTACCATCAGAGTCAGTTCCGCTTCCTGCAAAAGAAACAGATATACCTTCAGTTGTCGGATTTGGGGATATTGATGGTATATTGGCTGTAGGTGCCTGGTTTGAAGCTACATTAGTGGTCAGAGGAAGATTGTCAATATTACTTTCACCCAGAATGAAAGTAGAATCACAGATACCATCTCCATTTGCATCAACTTCTGTCTGGCTAAAGCCTTTTCCATCTGGTTGTGCCCAGTAATTTCCACCAAGGTTAGATCCACCTAGTATATTCTTACCTGCAGTCTTTTCAATGTTCCATGAATTACCTGTATTATCCCCATCAAGGACAACATTGACATCGTTTGTGAAATTATTGTTGTAGATCCGATTGTTGCTGGAAGATGAAAAAGAGAGACCTGATGCAAGGTTATTCAATATGGTGTTGCCAATCAGCTCGTTGTTATCAGAAGAAGAAAGAAAGATACCAGAATTAAAATTATTGATCACAGTATTACCTGTAAATCGATTATTGCTGGAATCTGTAAGATAGATACCGCTCCCCTCATCAGAAACCCCTACTTCATTATTGATTAACGTATTATAATTGGAATGTTCCAAACGGATAATGTCCTTACGAACCAAACGAGTAGCTGAGTTTTCAACCAGGGTGTTACTGTCAGAATAATCCAACAGAATACCGTAATCACTGTAATCAGTATTATCTATCAGGTTAGTGCCCAGGTTGTTGTTGCTGGAAGAAGAAAGATAGATACTACAATAAATATTGTTTGATCCTGTGTTGCTATTCACCTCGTTATCGTTGGAAGAATCCAAATAGATACCGTGCCAGTTTTCAGAAACTTCGTTGTTAATCAGGATATTATTGTTTGAACTTAGATAGATACCTGCCATATCAACATTAATAGCACCGCTAATACTGAAACCATTTATAGTTACACCAGCAGCAGTTACATTAAATACATGATCATATCCTGATGCAGCAATGACGCTAGTATCAGAAGCACCATCTGTAGAAATGATAGATACTTGTTTGTTAACGTTAATATTCTCATTGTAGGTTCCCGGGGATACCTGGATGGTATCTCCTGAAATGGCACCATCAACTGCAGCCTGGATTGTAGTGTAATCTGCACTACCACTATCATCTACTGTTACCACTGCGGCGCTACACACACAAGTACCTACAAGCAACAGAAAAATAGCTGCCAAACCTATTGTTTTCCAATATTTCGAATTGAAAGAAAATATGCTATGGACTATACTACTAGCAGCAGAGCTAGCTAATCGGATATCTTTTTTTGACGCTTTAATCGTACCACCGCCCAATCGTATCATTAATTATTAAAGATGGATTGAACTAAATGGTATGAATGCAAAAATCCTATTTATATCTATGCAGATAAATTAAAACTTTAATATAGGACATACCAAATAATTAATTCTGCGGGCGTATTATTGAATTATGTTCATTATTTTATATATCTGAACCATAGATCAAAATAAAAAAGTGGAAACGAAGTTTTAGTTTCGTTTCCCATACTGAACATATCCACCTACAAGAACTGCTGCAAGAAGTCCCAGCACAAGCAGAATACCTGTGACACTGAAACCGGTCGATTTTGTTTCGTTATCCGAAACAAGATCTTTTGAAACAGAATCTGCCGTATCATCAGCCACAGATTGCAATATATCTTCTTCAGCAGATACTGATTCACTTTCAGATGTTATTGCAAATGGTGAAAAACCAGGAGTCTCACTCTCGAAGTACACGTACTCATCGTCTTCTCCGGTTACAGTTGTTGATAGTTTATCCCAGGAACTATCTGCATACCTGTACAGCATTACCGTATCTGTTTCAATATTATTCTCGGTTAGCCAGGATTTCTCTACTTTGAAAGTTATGAGCAGATTTTCAACATTTTCCGGTCTTACAAAACCAGTCTTTCCTACCCAAATGTTCATCTGCTGATAGACTTGCCCTGGAACATCAGTTTTTGCAAACGATGAACGGTCTTTCACAACTTCAATTATGGTCTGTATCGATCCAGAGTTCTTCAGGGAATCGAACTCAACGGAGGAAATAGCATTGCCCTCATCAGTAAACTCGTAACTGAAATGCGAATCTTTAATGACAAAAATGCTTTCCACTTCTTTTACAGCAATATTTGCATATGCTTCACCAGTAGTACCGCCACCACCGCCACCGGAGGATGAAGAGGAAGACCTAGAAGTAGAACTGGATGATGAACTGCTCTTTTCAGCTATCGTGAAATTTGTGTTGAATGTAGCTGAATTGCCTGCAGTATCCACAACATACACAGATGCATTATAGCTACCTCCGGAAAGACCAGTTGCATTGTACTGAGCAGATGTATTTGCTATTGTTGTATTGCCATTAGCAGTTACATCAACATAGTTGAATATGAATACAACAGAGCTCGTATCAATACCTGTTTCATTATCACTGTAGCTGAAATTAATGTTTACAGAACTTGTACCTGCAGCAAGTGTTGAACCGCTTGTGGGGCTGACACTTACAAGTACAGGTGCTGAATCGTTACCTGTCTGGACCGGAGCTTCACTGACATTCAGGGATGATGATACTACAGCTGACCATGCTCCATTATTGTCCTGAACACTGAAGGAAACGGTGTGAGTTCCGACTGAAAGACCAGTAGTACTAAAGCTTGCAGAAGCACTCAGGTCACCATCACGGCTAGACACCCACTTATATCCAGTAATTGTACCATCGATATCAGTACCATTTCCTGCAAAAGAAACAGATTCTCCTTCTGTTGCGGAGATCGGGAAAATAGAAGCAATTGTTGCAGTAGGTTGCTGATTTAGAACTACATTGTCTGTCAGTGGAAGGTAGTCGATGTTGTCAGCATCCAGTTCATAGGATGATTCACTGATACCATCACCGTCCGTATCAACAGCATTCTGACTGAATCCGGTTCCATCTGGTTTTGCCCAGTAGTTGCCGGCAAGATACGAACCGCCCATGATGTTATTGCCAGCGGTCCTTTCGATATTCCACTGATTACCGGTGTTTGTACCTTCAAATTCAACATTTACTACGGTGTTGAAGAAATTGTTGTAGATCAAGTTGTTGCTGGCATCAGATAGAATTACACCGTAACCAGCTGTACTTAATGAATTGCTATCTAAGGTGATATTTTCAGATTCGTATACAGAAACTCCTATAGAACCTCCTTCGATGGTATTATTGGAAAGTATACTTCCGCTGGATGAGAATACTAGTACACCTAGTCCGCTGTCATAGTTTGATATGATGTTGTTAACAATATTGTTATTGTTACCACTCTCGTCTATCCCAATATTATGTGAATAGATTGTATTGTAGTCCAGAGTATTATCGTCTCCGCGTACATAAACACTAGATTCCATTCCTTCTGCATTATTATTACTCAGTAAATTATTATTGCCACTGATATATGTACCATGAACAGTTGCGGATGCATTGTTATTTATGACTGTGTTTTCATTACCAACCACCCAAATAGCAGCAAATGAGTCACCAGATACTTTATTATTCTTTATTGTATTGTGTTCTGATGATTCCAAGTAGATACCGCTACCTTTGTCTGATGTTATTTTATTTTCAGTAATCGTGTTATAATCAGACTCTAAAATATGTATACCATTAGAATAACTCTCACCGCTAGGACTTATACTGAATCCCTTGATAGTAGATTTATATGCTGAAACATAGAATACAGGATAATACTCTGAGGTACCAATTACGTTTGTCACCTCAACACCATTAGTTGATTCAATAATAACCGATTTATAAACATTGACATTTTCATAATATGTACCCGGAGACACAAGGATAGTGTCACCATGTTTGGCAGCATCAATGGCATCTTGTATTGTATTGTAGTCTTCCCCACCATCATCATCAACAGTAATCACATTGTTATTTCCTGATACTTCTTTCAGTGTCATTACCCATATGTCCCGGTTACCTGCACTTGCAGACATAAAAGCTATTTTACTTCCATCGGGACTCCATACAGGACGGTGGTCACCTGTAAAGTTTGTTGTTAGCCGGGTTTTATTACTTCCATCAGAATCCATCATCCACACATCGTTTGCATCCTTGCCAAAATCATAATATTCATAGACGATTTTGCTTCCATCCGGAGAGAATGATGGGTAGGAGGCACCTTGTTCAGTAAGTATAATTGCATCGGTTCCATCTAAATCTACAGTTGATGCTTGGGAGGCTAGACCTTCATGGAAATTGTAAGTTTCAAAAACGATCTTTGAGCCGTCAGGCGACCATACCTGACTTTGCCAGGATTGAGTCTGCGGGGTAATGGTGTTATGGTCATTTATTGGCAAAGCATCAGTTATATATATTGGATTCGTACCATCTGTGTTTAGTACCTTAAGAAGAACTACACCCTCCACACCTATTGATTCCTCAACCACTATTTTAGATGAATCAGGTGACCATGCTACATCATAAAGAGCCGCTGCCCATTCGCTATTATCGCCAGGATATTCTGGTTGATTTGTATAGATTACCTGTTTATTTGAACCATCAGGCTCTATTAATGTCAACTCAATACCTTGTGTATAAGCAATTTTTGATCCATCCGGAGACCATGCAAAAGAATCTATTTCACCATTTGTATTAGGTATTTGTCTTTGTGAAGAACCGTCCTCGTTCATTAGCCAAAGACTATAAATGCTGCTGTCGTTCTGTTTTTGAAAAATCATTTGAGTACCATCAGGTGACCAGCTATAGCCGCTTTTTCTGTAAGAATCATCTGTTAGCGTAACCTCACTTGAATCTGCCAAAGACATCTTGTAAATATTGCCATCCCTGGAATATGCAATTTCAGTGCCATCAGGTGACCAGACAGGATTCTGTTCATCTCCATCGTTAGTAGTCAACTGCACAATACTATCCACTTCAAGAGAAGTTGCCGATACGACGTTGCTCATTAGTAGAAGAAAAGCAAAAATTATACCAATAAGGTATAATTTGGTGTTTAAATTATATTTCTTGTTAGTAGTATTAACTAATCTCAACCCTTTCTTTAAAGCTTTCATGTGTGTACCCCCTCTGCCATACCCTTTACCCTATTTATGACAGAATTGAATAACGAATACAATGTAAAAAAAACTATATAAACATTGTGAAAAATATAGAATTAAATCTAAATTATTAATATATGATATTTTTTATTTAACTTTTTGAATTTGAAAAATCTACCCTAAAATAAGTTGCACCAAGCTATATAATAAGCTATCATATACACCAGCAAGCTCGAGTACCCTGGAACAATGAATTAAACGCAAAAATCTTAAAAATGAAAAATGAGCAGAGAATTATCAGAAGACAAGGGTCCAGCCTGATCTGACTTCCCTGCTAGTATATTTTACCTCATGCATCAATGCACCCTTATTATCGTAAAGACTGATCTGGCCTCCATTATTGGAAAGTATTACACCTTTCCCGGAAAGCAGTACACGTGTACCAGAGCCTGCAGTAATATCACCTTTGAGCAAAGATTTACTTCCAGGTCCATCCTAAATAAACCAGCCATCAAGATCAATATCATTCGGAGAAGCATTGAACAGGGTTACTGCTTCTTTGCCCACATCAACACCTATTGAATTGATAAGTGCTCCGACTATTTTCACGGAACCCGCTAAAACCGCATTTTACGGGATTTGCTCAATTTCATTGCAAGGTTCTAAGACAATCCAGTGTGCATTCGGCAGGCAATGACCAGTTAGATCATCGGTATCGAAACATTGGGACTGGAATGCCAGGCAAATAGCTACCCATCTGTTCTCTTCCGGCAAATGAATTAGCAAGCCACCATCCTGATTAGGAGCATCGTCACCTTGCCTTCTTAGAATTGCCCTGATTCATATGGACATCATAAAGTTCATTTACAGCCAGAATGGTCCCGATAAGAAAGCATATATTGTCATTTGGAATAGTGTCATATGTTCTTATTTTTGTCTGCATTCTTGGTCGAATACAACAAAATAAAGAACACATTTATTACTTTTGACTGTCAAACTTGGGATAGAAATAATTCAAAGTGAAACAAAAATCTAATCAAAAGAGAAATGGAAACGAAGTTTTAGTTTCGTTTCCCGTACAGAATATATCCGCCTACAAGAACTGCTACAAGAAGTCCCAGTATAAGCAAAATACCTGTAGTGCTAAAGCCATTGGATGTTGTTTCTACTTCAGACACCTGTTCTTCTGCTGCAACAGAACCTGCAATATCATCAACCACAGATTGCAATGTATCATCTCCAGCAGACTCAGATTCGCTTTCAGATGCTATTGCAAATGGTGAAAAACCAGGAGTTTCACTCTCAAAGTACACGTACTCATCGTCTTCTCCGGTAACAGTGGTTGATAGTTTATTCCAGGAACTGTCTGCATACTTATACAGCATTACTGTGTCAGCTTCGATGTTGTTCTCTGTCAGCCAGGATTTCTCAACCTTGAAGGTAATAAGCAGGTCCTCAACATTTTCCGGTCTTACAAATCCAGACTTGCCTACCCAGATATTCATCTGCTGATAGACTTGCCCAGGAGCATCGGTTTTTGCGAACGATGATCTGTCTTTCACTACTTCAATAATCGTCTGTATCGATCCGGAGTTCTTCAGGGAATCAAACTGGACTGAGGAAATAGCATTGCCCTCATCAGTAAACTCGTAACTGACATGCGAGCCTTTAATGACAAATATGCTTTCCACTTCTTTTACAAGAACATTCTCGTACTTCTCTCCAGTTGTGCCGCCTCCACTACCGCCCCCGCCACCGGAGGAGGAAGAGCTGGAAGAAGAACCGGATGAGGAAATGGAACTGCTCTTTTCAGCTATCGTGAAGTTTGTGTAGAATGTAGCTGAATTACCTGCAGTATCCACAACGTACACAGATGCAATATGACTTCCTGCAGAAAGACCGATTGCATTGTACTGAGCAGAGGTGCTTGTAATGGTTACATTGTCATCATCAGTTACGTCAACATAATCGAATATGAATACCACGGAATCAGTATTAACTCCAGTTTCAGTATCATTGTAGTTGAAAATGATATTGGCAGAACTTGTACCTGCAGCAAGTGTGGAACCACTTGCAGGACTTACACTTACAAACACAGCAGATGCTGAATCGTCACCTTTCTGGACCGGAGCTTTGTTGACGGTCAGGGATTTGGATACTTTAGAAGACCATTCTCCATTATTGTCACAGACACTGAAGTAAATGGTGTGAGTACCTACTGTGAGATCTGCGGTACTGAAACTTGCAGAGTTACTAAGGTTACCATCAATGCTGGATGTCCAGTTATAAGCTGCAATTGTACCATCTGTATCATTTCCACTTCCTGAAAATGTTACTTCCGTACCTTCTGTGGCAGGATTTGGACTAATTGATACAATGTTTGTTACTGGTTTAATATTTGGAGTTTCGGTAACTGCCAGAATTGTGTTCACTTCTTCTGACCATTCATTGTCATTGTCCATTGCACTGAATACTACCGTATGTTCTCCGATTGGAATATCTGAATTCGTGAAAGTTTCGTTTGTGCTTACCGTGTTTCCATCTACTGTCCATAGGTATGCTGCAATTGTTCCATCCTGGTCTGTTGCATTTCCTGTAAATGTTACTTCCGTACCTTCATATGCAGGATTAGGACTAATTGATACAATGTGTGTTACTGGTTTAATATTTGGAGTTTCGGTAACTGTCAGAATTGTGTTCACTTCTTCTGACCATTCATTGTCATTGTCCATTGCACTGAATACTACCGTATGTTCTCCGATTGGAATATCTGAATTCGTGAAAGTTTCGTTTGTGCTTACCGTGTTTCCATCTACTGTCCATAGGTATGCTGCAATTGTTCCATCCTGGTCTGTTGCATTTCCTGTAAATGTTACTTCCGTACCTTCTGTCGCAGGATTAGGACTAATTGATACAATGTTTGTTACTGGTGCTATATTTTGAACTTCAGTAATTTTAAGTGTTTTTGTTACTTCTTCTGACCATAGGCTGTTATTGTCCATTGCACTGAATGCTACCGTATGATCTCCTACTGAAATATCTGAATTCGTGAACGTTGCTTGGTTGCTGATTTGATTTCCATCAATTTTCCAGCTGTATGCCTTTATCGTTCCATCCTGGTCTATTGCATTTCCTACAAATGTTACTTCTGTTCCTTCTGTAGCAGGATTAGGACTAATTGAAGTGATGGTCGCAGACGGGGCTACAAGAACGTGAATATATCCAATGGCTACTTCTGACCATTCTCCCTGGTCACCCTTGACACTGAAAGAGATAGTATGTCCACCAATTTTAAGATTCGAAGTATTTAAGCTAAAGCTGTCAGACGAACTCAATACCCCGTTACGACAGGAGGTCCATTTATATCCAACAATTTCACCATATGATGCATTGCCTGTCCCTGAAAATCTTACCTTGGTACCTTGAGGAAAATCATGAGGAGAAATATAGTTAATTTTTGCAGTAAGAACCTGACTTATATTATCTGCTGCGCCATCATCATCCACAGTTATAATAGTATCATCTGCAGATGCAATGCTACTCATTAGAAGAAGTAAAATTGTAAATATGCATAGTAACTTTGCTGAAAATGTCAACTTTCCAATATAAGAAATAATAGCTTGCGCGCCTATATCCAACGTTTTCATATTGTGTGCCACCTCTGCCATCAAATATACCCAACATATGACAGATTAGATTTCTTTTAGGAATGTAAAATGACTATATATAACTTGCCAAAAACGTTCTAACTAAATTAAAATGATGATGATAATGATAATGATATCTTAGTCCACGCATACCTGTGAATCTGTATAAAGATAGAAGACTTAAGCTTCACACTGTTGTCTAGAACCAAGGAAGCATGCAATAAAAAGAAAAAGGAAAATAGAAAAAATGTCAAAGTCAGAAGACAAGGGTCCAGCCTGATCTGACTTCCCTGCTAGTATATTTTACCTCATGCATCAATGCACCCTTATTATCGTAAAGACTGATCTGGCCTCCATTATTGGAAAGTATTACACCTTTCCCAGAAAGCAGTACGCGTGTACCAGAACCTGCAGTAATATCACCTTTAAGCAAGGATTTTCTCCCATGTCCGTCCTGAATAAACCAGCCATCAAGATCAATTTCATTCGGAGAAGCATTGAAAATGGTAACTGCTTCTTTGCCCGCATCAACACCTATTGGATCGACAAGTGCTCCGACTATTTTCACGGAACCCCCTAAAACCGTCTTTTCCGGGATTTGCTCAATTTCATAGCAAGGTTCTGAGACAATCCTGTGTGCATTCGACAGGCAATGACCAGTTAGATCATCTGTATCGAAACATTGGGACTGGAATGCCAGGAAAATAGCTACCCACCTGTTCTCTTCCGGCAAATGAATTAGCAAGCCACCATCCTGATTAGGAGCATCGTCACCTTGCCACTTCTTGGAATTACCCTGATTCATATGGACATCATGAATACCGCTGCCAGGTCTGAAACCAAAAAAGCTGTCCGGCAGGAATGATTCCGGACCCCATCTTTCACCAAAAGCATATATCATGCTGCTGCTCATTCGAATAGCTTGCTTCACATATTTCTGTATGAGGTCATTAAGGTCATTTAAAGGACCGGGGACATCGCACTTTAAAGGTACCATCTTTGAAGCATCAAAAAGGCCGCCACGAATATAATCAAGGCGTATATCCCTTCTAGTATCATCAAGTCTTTTGTGCCCCATTTCAAGCTTTTCAAGCTTTTCAGTCATTGGGTGACTAAAATTATCATCAACAAAATACAGCAGATCAGAAGGAGAGACCTTTGAACTGACATTAACAGCAATGCGATGCTCATTTTTTCCATCATGAACAAGTATCTGATAATGATCATACTTGCCTTTCCCACATTTGCAGTCCTTGATTTTCCCTTTTAAGACACTATAATTTTCCAGAGACATGATGAAACTTACTCTGCGCCTGAATTAAAGGTTTTCTATTATGAACTGTTAACTCAATCCTCTTTAAAATGAACAATCATACATTCAATATTTTTGAGAACTATTGCAGCAACTGTGCAATCCCTGTTTTTAAATACAAGGTAATAGACTCCTTTATCAGGAATGTCATGGAAATCATTCCTATCCTGCATGTGAAATGATTTGCAAAGAAAGCATTAAATCATTTCCTGCCAGATATCTATTGATAAATATGTCAGAAGAAAAAAATGATGCATTAGATGTCAAAGGATTCCAGCCAAGGTCTGTTGTGTATGCGAAAAAACTGGATGACGGATTTGCAGATGCACTGGCCGGATTCTACAGTGCCGTATGGGCTGAAAGGGAGAACGGGCTTTCCAAGAAAGACAAGCATTTACTCGTTTTTACCATTGCCTGCTCTAACCTGAAGACAGAGAGTGCCGTAAAGATACTCCAGAGATTGAAGAAGTTTGGCGCAACTGCTCAGGAAGTAAAAGATGCCATGATGATCGCAGCATGGACTGGCGGAATACAGAACTTTACCGATTTCACCCCGAAAATACTAAAAGAAATGGAAAGGTTGGAGTTCTAAACTCCACCTTACGCATCAGCTCAGAACATAAAGTGGAATCATAAAACGAATAAAAATGTATATCTGGACCAACAGGATCAAAGGCATTCCTATCTGGAAAGATAGATGTCTGGTCTTATGACGGAAAAAGTACATTCCAATTATAGAACCAATACTGCCGCCAACAATAGCCCACATAAAAAGGGTTTTTTCAGGTATCCTGTACTCATTTTTTTTAGCTTTTTTCTTGTCAATTCCCATAATGGCAAAGCCTGCTAAATTTACGAGCATCAAATACGTAAAAAATATAAAGGATGTGTCCATAGCTTTTATTTCACGATATGATGTATAAATTTATCCCGGAAAACACCTACTGAAGCAAACAGTAAGTATAACCGGGAAAATGCCAATTTAACAATAATTATAGAAATAGAATAGGGTGGCAAAATATGACAAAAAAATGGCTGATATTGATTACAATACTAATGCTTGCAGGTGTGCTTGTTAGTGGATGTACAGATAATACAGAAGATACTGCAGTAGATGAAGTAGAAGAAACTACAGATGCAGCCACAGATTCAGAACCAATAGTTGGTGAAGCACAGGACTACGCTGTAAGGATGGAATATTATGGCATGATGAAACCTTCTGAACTTGAGATTAACAGAGGGGATTCCATAGCCTGGAGAAACTACAAACCACAGAACACCTATGTGCTTGTTAGTGATGACGGCCTATTTGAAGCTCATGAAATGGATTCAAACGATGTGTACACATACACCTTCATTGAAAGTGGCACCTACACATTCAGTGTAGATGATTATCCTGATATGACACTCACAGTAACAGTCAGATAAGTTTGAGGCTTTCTGGCCTCAAATAATTATTTCAAATAATTCAATCTTCTTTTTTAAAATCCAGTGAAACCGAATTTATACAGAACCTTTCCCCTGTAGGCGCAGGTCCGTCATCAAAAACATGACCCAGATGACTTCCGCATCGACTACATACAACTTCCGTCCTCTTCATAAAATTACTATTATCTTCTTTGAGTGCGACCTTTCCCTCAGATACAGGTTTGAAGAAACTTGGCCATCCACTTCCCGAATCATATTTGGTGTCCGAGCTGAATAACTTCTGCCCACATGCTGCACACAGATAAGTGCCCTTCTCCTTGTTTGCATAGTACTTACCCGTAAAAGGTGCTTCTGTGCCTTTCTGGCGCAGTACGATAAACTGGTCCTTGGTCAGTGTATCCTTCCACTGCTCATCAGTCTTCTTTATAGATCCTTCCATTTTCAAACTCCCCATAAAAAAATGCCCATATTAACATAAATAGATGACGTGAACCAGCAGATAATTCACAAAAATTACATTGGAGCTTTCTAATTAGGAAAAGAAGTTTATGGAACTAATTAGATAAACTCTCTTCCTGGACACTCTTGTCTGCCGTAAAGTACATATACATTTGTCAGACATACTTTCAGTAAATATGTACTATTGTGAAAATTATTGTGTGAATTCTTACTACTTTACATGGTAAAAACGGAAGAATTTAGATGAAATTGGGTATAATGCAACCATACTTCTTGCCATATATTGGTTACTGGCAACTTTTGAATGTAGTTGATAATTTTGTAATTGGTGACAACCTACAATTCACTAAAAAAGGGTGGATGAGGCGCAATCGATTTTTGAATAATGGAAAAGAGGACGTTTTTAGTGTACCTGTTAAATCTGGTTCTAATTATTCAAATATTTGCGATATACAAATATCAGAGCAATATTTTGAAAAAGATGCAGACAAGCTTTTCCGAAGAATAAAAGCGGCTTACCTCAAAGCACCATACTTTGAACAGGCTATGCCAATAATAGAAAAATGTATTTACTGTGAAGAACAAAATCTGTTTGACTTCCTATTAAACTCCATAAAAACAGTTTCAAAATATCTGGAGATAGATACTGAAATTACTATTTTATCAACTATAGATATGGATCATTCTTTAAAGCGTGAACATAAAGTTCTCGAAATATGCAAAAAAATGTCAGCCACTTCATATTTGAATCCAATTGGCGGACTTGAACTTTACAAGAGTGAGTTTTTTGAATCAGAGGGAATTGAACTTGGTTTTATAAATACGCAAAATATTGAATATCAACAATTTAATAGTGAGTTTATACCCTCCTTATCAATAGTTGACGTCATGATGTTCAATTCTCTGGACAACATCAAACATTACTTGAATTGTTATGATATTATACATCAGTAATCTCAAATACCTGTGATAAAATAGGTGTTGTAAACAGAATTATATCGTCTGAGAGAGTTACCCGCTATTGCATATCTGCTTGTCTCTGTGCAGGAGGGAAACTAGCGTATAGTTGTTGCACAACTTGAAGCCGTCTAATAGAATTTCAGATTAAATACCGATTCTGTTTCATAAACTCCCCTACTTTTATTTTGGGAGGCACAGTAGCTACAAATATAACAAATTTGGCCTGCCTCATGAATAAAACTCTATTTTCGATTAAGTTAGTAGCATATCAACTGCTAGTTATTACAGAAATACAGGACAGATTTAAAGAAAGAAGTTTCTGGAAATAATTGGATAAACTCACAGTCCATGATAAAATAGGGAGATAAATATATATATTATTTCTGAGAAAGTTAATATTGCAGAACTAACAAATTAATTCATTGGATTAGTTCAATTATTCGGGAAAATAAAGGGGAGATTCAATGTCTGATTGGATAGCATACTATGAAGACAACAAGCAGAGTGCATTGAAGAGAATAAAGAACATGTCCCTTTCTGTAAGATACAGAAAGGAACTCAATTGTTGGGTTAACAAATATCTGGACCCATTTTCAGTTGCCAGGACCATATCAGATGAAAGAACTGAAACTCTGGATCCTTATTCAAGAATACGCATTGAAGCTGAAAAGGACCTCGAGTTCACCCTGCTTACTGCAACCGGTAAGGATAGAAGCAGCAGTGAGATTATCTTTTTTGAAAGCAACCTCCTGCTTCTGTTCAACCTTATGCTCAAACATATAGGGACAGCTTAAATCAGGAATATAAACACATATAAATAAACCGGGAAAAAGTGTCTATACACAATGAAAGAAAAAGATAAATACAAATATCCTGTCTATTAGTTGCATCCCTCTTTTCAGGGAAGAAGCCACATTCATTGCACAAACGAAGTAGATTATTAGCTGACGAAAGCATAGGCAAGCTCCTTTTCAAACTATCTGCACCCGCCACAGTAGGGATGTTAGTCATGGCACTCTATAACCTGGTAGATACTGCTTTTGTAGGACAGGCACTTGGTGATAACAGTATACAGGCCATAGGGGGAATAGCAGTTGCGTTCCCTGTCATGATGATAATTATGGCGACAGCCCTTGCTATAGGAATAGGTGGAGCGTCCATGATATCACGCAGTCTCGGTGAAAAGAACCATGACAGAGCTGAGAACGTAATGGGGAATGTGCTCTTCATGGTACTGATAACAAGTGCATTCATATGCATAGTTGGAAGCGTATTCATCACACCCATACTACGGTTGTTCGGGGCTACTGACACAATCATGCCTTATGCCGTAGATTACCTGAGCGTAATACTCTACGGATCAATATTTTTCATGTTTACCCTGTCAATGAACAACGTTGTGCGTTCGGAAGGAAATGCAAAAGTAGCAATGTATACAATGCTTATTTCAGCCTTTGTGAATATCATAATTGACCCTCTGTTCATCTTCAATTCAGGAGATATAGAATTCAATTTTCTCGCAAATAAGCTCGGAATTATAATTGAACCACTGCATATTTACGGTTTTGGATTGGGAGTAAAAGGAGCAGCTATTGCAACTGTTATTGCTCAGATAACCGGAGCTTTGTTCCTCGTGTGGTATTTTGCATCAGGAAACTCCAGTCTCAGATTCCATACTAAATACCTAAAATAAAATGGGACATTGCAAAGGAAAGCATTGCAATAGGAATGAGCCCCCATGCAAGAAATGCATCAAGCAGCCTTATGGTAATAGTACTGAACAACATACTCCTTGCCTATGGAGGAGGTGACGTTGCCATAGCACTATTTGGTGTCGCCAACCGATTCATGTTCACTTTCATGCCAATGTATGGTATTGTACAGGGATTGCAACCGATTGTCGGATTCAACTATGGCACCAGAAACTTTTCCCGTGTGATGGATTCAGTAAAACTATCAATGCTCATCACAACTGCCATGGTAATCCTTGGATTCGCACTGCTACTTGTTTTCCCTGAACAATTGTTCAGTATATTTACCACAGACCAGCAACTGATCTCATCGGGAAAATCTGCAACACGCATAATGGTAATGGCACTGCCACTTGTAGGTTTTCAGGTAGTTGGAGCATCCCTCTACCAGGCCATAGGAAAAACACGTCCGTCCTTTGTGCTTGCCATGAGTCGCCAATTATTGTTCCTGATACCCCTGGTCATAATACTTCCCCATTTCTTCCAGCTAACCGGTGTATGGATGGCATTTCCATTATCAGACAGTCTTTCATTTCTCCTAACTCTTGTGATGGTGCTCAGGGAATTCAAAATATTAACAAACATGGGTGAAAGTATCGCATCCTAAGGAAAGTAAGACAACGCATTTAAAAACCTTCAGGACAATTCTACAATCCATGTCATATGAGAACGGACCACTTTTACTGATGATAATTGATGGCTGGGGATACACCACAGAAAAGCATGGGAATGCAGTTATGGCTGCAAATACCCCTGTACTTGACTCACTGATAGAGAAATATCCCACATGCTTACTACAAGTTTCAGGAGAAGGTGTAGGACTTCCTGCAGGACAGATGGGGAACTCTGAGGTAGGCCACCTTAACATTGGTGCAGGCCGGATAATTTATCAGGATCTCACACGTATCAACAAAGACATTAAAGAAGGTTCTTTTTTCAAAAACCAGGTGCTTCTTGAAGCAATGGAGCAGGCAAAGCAAAATGACTCCTCACTGCACCTTATGGGACTGTTCTCATACGGTGGCGTACACAGCCATATGGACCACATGAGAGCTCTTGTGGAAATGGCAAAAAATGAAGGCCTTGAAAGAGTTTACATCCACGCATTCCTGGATGGAAGGGATGTTCCCCCACAGACCGCCCTTGAGGATATGAAAGCTCATGAGGAGTTCTGCAGAAGTACAGGTATAGCAAAGACTGCGACAGTCAGTGGCAGGTATTATGCAATGGACCGGGATAAGCGATGGGAACGTACTAAACTGGCATACGATGCACTCACACTTGGCGAGGGAATCCTTGCTGAGGACGCAGTATCAGCAGTTAGCCATGCCTATGACAGGGGCGAGAATGACGAGTTTGTCAAACCAACTGTTATCACAGATGGGGATGAAAAACCTATTGCAACTGTCAAAAACAAGGACTCAGTTATTTTCTTCAACTTCCGTCCGGACAGGGCAAGACAGATGACATACGCATTTGTTGACAGGGATTTTGATGGTTTTGAGAGAAAAGTAGCACCTGATGTCCATTATGTCTGCATGGCAGAATATGACGAAAAACTCGATGTACCGATTGCATTTCCACCTGAGGCAATAGAAGACACGCTCGGAGAAGTGCTAAGCAGGCATAACAAAAAACAACTCCGTATAGCTGAGACTGAAAAGTATGCCCATGTGACATTTTTCTTCAACGGTGGTGTGGAAGAGAAGAACGAAGGCGAGGACAGATGCATGATAAGATCGCCAGATGTTGCCACATATGACCTTAAACCGGAGATGAGTGCCTATGAGGTCACTGATGAACTTGTAGAGAAGATACGCTCTGATAATTATGATGTTATTATTCTCAATTTTGCCAACATGGATATGGTAGGCCATACAGGAATTGTTGATGCAGCCATCAAGGCCATTGAGACTATAGATGAATGTGTGGGAAAAATAGTAGAGGCAATTATTGAAAAAAGGGGTGCTGCCATAATAACTGCAGACCACGGCAATGCTGAAAAAATGATTGACTACAATACCGGAAAACCACATACTGCACACACATCCAACCCCGTGATGTGCCTCTTGGTAAATGGACAGGAAGAAATGATACTCCAGGATGGAAAACTTTCAGATATTGCCCCTACAATGCTGGAAATACTGGATATCGAAAAGCCTGAATCGATGACAGGAATATCACTCATTAAAACGCAAGATTAGAACCACTTATCAAGGGTGCTCTGGCCGCTTCCGGAAGAAGCTTCAAGGCGTTCCAGAGCCTTTGTCACCCTGTCCTCTGAAAAATCATGTTCTGCGCACAGGAAAGATACTACTGCTTGTGAATCTGGTTTTTTCCACTTCAGGGAATAGTCATCTGTTACAGTAGGAGATTTAAAGAACTCTTTTATTTCCTCAATATGTGGAATTTTAATGCTTTTTGCTTTAAGAACCTTTTCTATCGTTCCGTATTCCTTTATTAATTTAAGGGCTGTTTTTGGACCTACGCCCTCAAGTCCTTCATTATAATCAGTGCCCACGCAAAGAGCAATATCAATAAGCTGTGAATGACTTATCTCCAGTACATCCAGACTTTCCTTAAGGTTGATTGTTTCAGGTTTCACATCAACGTAGATATTCTTTTTCGGGAGCTTCCTCTTACCTGATACTGTCAGGTTCCTGACAACCAGAGGAGAACCAAATAGCAGGGAATCATAGTCTTGGGAGGCTATTTTGTCGGAATCGCCTTTCTTAACCATGTATGCGGCCTGTGCCTCTCCCTCTGAAGGCGCATCCACATACGGGATGCCCATTGCAGTTAGCAGCTTCTTGGAATCTTCAACGATTACAGCATCAACCTTTGAGGATGCTTGAGCATACTTATATGCCTCTTCTGCAAGTCCTTTTTCCTTTGCCTCTGCCCATTTTATCTTTGCATTTTCGCGGGTTTCAGTACGTTTCTGAATTGTGGATGATTTCCACTCAGGAGGCTTGCCATCAAAAACAAAAACAGGTTTTACCCCTGCTTCCACAATGTTTGTCATCCTGTAAAGGATGCCTGACAGATGAGAGGTAACATTACCCTGCGAATCTTTAAGGGGAGTACCATCTCTCTGCCGTATAATACTTAAGAACTGGTAAAGTGTGTTAAAGGCGTCTATCGCCACAATATCTAAAGAAAGGTCAGATACCTCAATCGTACTCCTCGTAAGGAGCTCTCCTATATCAACACCCATATAAAACCATATCAATAGTATCTAAGTGAGTTAAAACCACTCAAAATTCACGTGTTATAAGTCCATTGCACTCAAGTCTTACATCAATAACAGAATCGTCATTCGCATCTATCTTTCCTACTTTGAGAATATTTCCCACCCTATCAATAAACTGTGTCTTCGTTATCTGCACCTGGTGGAGGTCACTGGAATCTTTATTTTTGTGAATTACCACAAGGCTATGCTGATCACCATTATTCTTACCTAACTTTGACATCACGTTCTTCACAAGCTGCTCAAAGTCAGAGTAGATTAAAATTTCAGAACATTTTCCGGCTTTCTTTATTATACCTATCGGTTCTAAATTAATGCGCATGTACGCACCTCTTATAGAGAGAAATATATCTCTACATCCTACAGCAACCTAGTTAATATGGTTTTCGGGATTAAAATACAACTGTATATATTATTATTAACTGTTTACCTGTACCTTGTCCTGTCCATGGAGTCTATGATATCATCCATCTTTATAATAACCTCATTCATCCTGGAATTGAGATTATTCTCAACACTCTGGATATTTATCCTTAAAGAACGTTCTTTTGCCTCAAGCATATGGTCAATCTTGCGAAGACGGATGTCAACAGACAGGATCATCGCAGCAAGTGCACCCACCATGACCATGGCGGCCAATATGATCAAGGCATTTGCCGGACTGTATTTGAACCTTCCAAGCCACTCATATGTTAATACAAATGAAGATACTACCATTACAACTGAAAATAATATGTCCCTGGTTTCCATTCTAATCCCTCATTACTAATATGGGCTGTTTTGCTATTTATATTATTTAACTTTATTTTTTTAAAAGAGAATCACTTAAATAGTGAACAAGATATTTACTACAAACATATATAATATGCGTTAATTTATATAAATGGAGTTGCACCGTTGAGTTCAGAAACAGGCATTAAAGAGTATCTACCAATGATTGTGATGGCAGCCATCATACTTACAGTACAAATCACAGCCCTGCTTTTAGCAAGCCCTATGGATGCAAATGATATGCAGGCATTTGAAAACCCTGATTCAACTGCAAATGCCATATATTACATAGGAGTCATCCTTGTATTCACATTCCTGTTACTGATGGCCATTAAAAGAAACATGCAATGGATTATACAGCTTACCATATTACTTGCAGTAGGAGCTACCATGTACTATGTGTTCTACGCTTTGCTGTCCATTGCAGATGTGTCAATAATGACAAACAATGTCGTATCCGGCCTGCTAGCAGCCGCCCTTACAATACTGCTCTACAAGTTCCCGGAATGGTACATTATCGACACTGTGGGACTTATAATAGGAGCAGGAGCCAGCGCCATTTTCGGAATATCATTATCCATTCTTCCAGTAATAGTGCTTCTTCTATTGCTTGCAATATATGATGCAATATCCGTTTACAAGACAAAACACATGATAGACCTTGCAGAAGGAGTAATGGACCTCCGCCTGCCCATATTGTTCGTAATCCCGAAACACCTAAAATACTCATTCATTGAGGACTCGTTCAAAAAAGAAGACGGGCAGGAGAGAGAAGCGTTCTTCATGGGACTTGGGGATGCTATAATGCCAACCATACTGGTAGTATCAGCAAATGTATTCCTTGTACAGAAAGCAACACTGAACTATATAGGATTCATATCCTATCCGGCACTGGGTGCAATGATAGGAACAATCGTAGGATTCATGGCATTGACCATACTGGTCATGAAAGGAAAACCACAGGCAGGATTACCATTTCTGAACAGTGGTGTCATACTCGGATACATAGTGGGCGTACTGGCCTCCGGGCAGGGAACACCCTTCTACTAATCCTTTTTAAAAACAGGGCCTTGATCAAAAGGCCTTATGTTTTTTTTTAATCCTCTTCCGGCAGTTCGGAATTGATATTGCATATAGCACAATTAGAAGTAGACCCCCCTGAATTGCATTCATTGAACTCTGAATCCACAGAACGCGTGCCCTCTGCAAGAACAGCAGCTGTTGAAATGGTGCTTGCTATCAAAATTGAATCGAATATCTCTTCCTTTGAAATGCCAAGTCTTTTAGCAACCCTCACATGAGTCTTCATACAGTGTTCACAACGCAGAGCTGATGCCACAGCTATGCAGATGAGTTCCACAGTCTTAGGATCCATGCGTTTGAACTCTCGCATGACACTATTCTCATATATCATGCGTGATACGAAAAGTTCCGGCATATCCTTCATGAAATTAATTATGTAAGGAATCTCACCATAACGCTTCTCAACATCTGCCAGGATATCTTCGACAGCCTCATTAGGCTCCTTGTCGAGAATCTCCTTTATTTCTTTCAGATTCATAATAACCCCATAAGTAATAGCTGGCAGGAAATCATGCGGTGAATCCCACCTCAGATTCACGTTTGATCTTGACCAATATATAATTTTTCATTTTTGACAGAGTGATATCAGCCATATCGGAAAGCTTTACACCCTCATCAAACTCAAGACCTTCCACTTTTTCATGGAATTGCTCGTATGGAAGCTTTACACGCAACCCGTCAAGCTGAAGTGTAACAGGAGCAGGAGAGAATACATCAAATATTTCAGGAATCTGTTCGTGTATCTCTTTCATGACCCTTGCAGGCAATACAGCAAGAGGGTCCTTTGCAAGATCCTCACGCATTTTTTCCACTACTCCAACAACTTTCTCCAGCAGGATATCAAGTGCACTGAGTTCCCCGCTTTTCCTCATACGATGGGCTACCCTTCCAATACCGCCAACATACAGATCTGCGTTTGCGACATCTTCGGTCTTAAGATCAATAGGACCTCCTGCAACTATTTTTGGAATGATTATGCCTTCCAGCAGTTTTGGCTTCTTATTCTTGATACAATCACTGAAAGTACCAAACGAAAAAACCGCAAGATCGTGTTCATTGATAAGCTTCCTTTCATAGTTGTCAGAAAGAGATACCCTTCTGCCCATTCCCCTTGCAAGTCCTATCATATTTGTATTAGAACCACCTCTGCGCATAAATTCAGCTACATCACATGCTGAATGAGGAAGATGGTGGGATGCAAGCGTGGGGGAAACAATAGCAATTTCAGTTCCTGTAAGAGGAGCCCTGGTAAGTTTACCCAGAAGCTTCTTTCCAAGCTCTTCAATAAGATGAACATCATCCCTAGGAATAAGCATGACAAGTGTAACTTCCGTAGCTGCCGGAACTTTCTGAATCAAGTAGCCTCCGAGGTCCTCCAGAAGTTCAGTTATAAGAGTATGCTTGTGTATACCACCCTCATAAATATATGGCTCCAGTATTGCCGCCATTATTCATCCTCCATGAGTTCTTTGGCAATGTCCTGGGCTTCCTGTATCCATTCAGGTTTCAGGATATCCTCGCTTGCCGCAAAAACAAATCTATGACCGTCCATTGAATGGTAACGAACCCTGAACCCTTCAGGTGTGGCCCTGATGGCCATTTCCACCAGCCTTGATTGAAGTGTACTGCGAGGGTCTGCAACCACCATATCCTTAAGGAACTCTACCTCAGCGTTTACGTCTTCAGCATTCATTTTCAGAGTATTTCTTTCAGGCTGGTATACTTTGGTACGGCCATACCTTGCCCAGAGTTTTTCTAGTAAATCCGGAAGATACTTTTCCTGCTCAATAGAAATAGTGAGTTCATTTTTAAGATAATTGGATACCTCGATACTAGCCATATCAGATACTTTCACTGTGGGCTGGCTACCCCTGAGAATAACGGCCATCAGGTAAAGAGAATCTTCCGGTCTTACAACAACCTTTATTCTTCCAATAGCACCACCAAGAACCAGTTCTGTAATGATATCAGCGACTATGCCTTTGTATGCATCACCTTCTTCCGGAACAGTGGACTCTACAATGAAAGTCTCAAGAGATTCCATAAGAATTACTCCTCCACGTATCCTGATGCTAGCAAAGCACTTCCAACAGCACCTATGAGGTGAGAGTTAGGAGGGACAAGAACATTGATCTTAAGCAACTCACCAAGTGCCTTTGGAACACCTTCAATAAGAGAAGAACCTCCTACAAGGATCAGTGGTTCCTTAACATCAACTTCCTGAAGCTGTTGCTCAAATATCTGTTCCACAACACTGTGACATGCAGCAGCAGCAACATCCTCTGGAGTTGAGCCTTTCGCAAGGGAGTTAACAAGTGATTGAATACCGAAAACAATACAATAACTGTTCATATCGACCTTTTCCTGCATACCCTTCACAGCAAGGGCACCAAGTTCGGTAATGTCTACACCGAGCCTTTTTGCGGTCATATCCAGGAAACGTCCGGATGCTCCTGCACAGATACCACCCATTGTGAACATTCCTGGAATGCCGTCTTCCACGGATATCGCCTTATTGTCCATTCCACCAATATCAATTACAGTCGCAGAGCCTTTCTGTTTACCTGCAAGATAAACAGCTCCCTTTGAGTTGACAGTGATCTCTTCTTGGATGAGCTGGGCATTGAAGTGCTCCCCTATCAGGAAACGGCCATATCCTGTGGTACCTATTGCCTGGATATCTTCCTTTTTGACACCAGCTTCTTCAAGAGCTTTATCGAAAGCTTCAGTAGCACTGTCGATAACCTTGATAGTAGGCACCCATCCTGAACCTATTATCTTGTTGTCCTTCATGATGACTGCCTTTGTGGTTGTTGAACCGGAATCAATACCTGCGGTGAGTCCGCTTTGTTTCTCTCTTGCAAGAAGGTGGCGACGTCTTGCGATGGTGGTGAGAGCTTCCATACGGGTCAGCAGGGTTGCTGCTGTTGTACGCTCTGTAAAAGAATAACTTATAACCGGAAGGGTTGAGTATTTGTTAATGTAGCGACGCACTTCGTTTCGGACTATAGCTGCTTCAGCACACCGGAAACATGAAGTGATGAATACGCCATCGACATCCGAGATGCCTTCCACAACAGCCTTTGCCCTTGCCATCAAAAGACGAAGATCAGGACTTGCAGCCTCCAGACCAAAATCCTTTCCGATAGTGTCAAGGACATTGACATCAATCTCAGGATATATCAGTTTGGCATTAACACTCGCTGCAACTGAATCAAGCTCCCCTTGAACGCCTGCATATTCAGAACCACATGAAATAAGTGCAACTTTTACAACGGCCTCCTCTTTCATTCTGTTGCCACCTCTGTCTTTTCAGGCAATGATTTCAGGAACTCAGCAATCTTGTAAACAAATTCCTGACCCTCATCATCAGATTCCGGAAAATCAAGTTCAAGGATTGGCATATCACGGTCCCTTATGAGGAATTTTGTAAGCTCGTTGGTACGGGCACATCCCATACAACCAAATGCCATGGGTGTTTCACCAACAATTATACCAGCTTCTGCCTGCTCGATCATGGGTCCTACTATCGCCATCCTGCCCCTGACACCTGCCGGGACTTCTACAGCCGCATATTTCAGACCTCTTTTTGGTTCTTCCGAAGTGATATTCAGGGGAGGTGAATCTACACCAACAGTTGATATCTTTTCTTTGATCTTTTCCATCATTGCAATGGGTTTGTGGCCGAACCTCTGGACAAGGTCAGAAAGGATCAGACTGTTTGTAGGGTATATGATAACTTTTGCCATTGTATTGCCTCATTGGGTGGATTCGATTATATCCTGAAGATCTTTCAATTCAAGCCGTTTCTTGTGTTCGGTTTCCTTGAGAGGGATGTTTTTGTCATATTTATCGAGGGCTTTTCCAATCATTGGAAGCATCATTGACTCTTCCTTAAGGAAATAAAAACCAGGCCTTGCCCCACCACCACGGGAAGCACGGCAACGTCTTTCATCCCCTGGAGGAAAACCTCTCTCCTTTACAAAGATATGATTCTTATCAAGGCCAACAACTTCTTTCACCACTTTGTCCACTGCTTCCCTGGGACCTGTGACCATGGTGCCAAAGCATGTTTCTTTTATGACAATATCAGTATTAGATTCGTATATCTGCATAGCAGCGTCAATTGGCAACACACTATCGGAACCTGTGACAACGAGTTTTGTTATGACGTCTTCATTACCTTCAGCCATTCTCATTCCTCCTTGCTGCTCTCTAAGATATATATTATATCCCCATCCTTGAAATGCTTGAGTTTCTCAATTTCAAGTATCTTTCCAATAATATTAGTATTTGAAAATCTTTCACCTGCAGGCCCGAAAAGATCATCATCTATGGTCTTGACACCTATCATACCAGCTCTTTTAGCAGCCTGATTGGTAACGCCAATTTCACCTGCTATCGTCATTTTCGGAGTATTTTCAGGGAATATCTCCTTGTATGACTCAGCCGGCTTTTCGGCTTTGAAGATGTAAGTATTTTCATAGGTCATCATTATAGGAAGCACACCTACAGGATGATACTGCAAACCAACTGCATGCCTGAAGAAAGCAAGGGTTTTGGGTGCAAGATCATCGTAAAGTTCGATCGTCACTAGCATCTCAGGGTCAACCCCCTGCACAGTGACCCTTTTTTCCTGCAGAATCCCGATTGTTGTCGCAGGTACTTGCTGGACTATGAAAGCATCATCCGCCGTATAACCTTCCCTGATGAACTCAATATCAAGAGATTTCATTTCATCTTCAGCATCAGCATTGGTCTTACCAAGAAGCATTATGGGATCAGGAATTGATTCCACCATGACCTTCTGTCCGCTTTCCACCATCCTGGCAAGTTCGATACCCTTTACCACATGCCCTATGACAGAATGCATGATAGAAGATGGACGGTCATCCGTTGAGATATACAGTTTTCCTGCTCCATATCCCACGGTCCTTACAAAAACAGAGCCAGTGGATCGTGGTTCGAAATTTTCATAGGCTACAAGCTCACTCTGAAAACGATGATCGGATATAAATGAAGATGAGACAAAATCAATGTGGAAAGTCCCATCCTTGATGACACTAAATAAAAATTCAGCGCCTTCCGGAGACAGAGGGTCTATCTCAATTTCCACGTATGTGAATATCCTTGAACCAGCAGTAAGTTTTATTGAAAGATCAGTTGTAGAAATATGTTCTCCTGCCTTTTCCCATTCAATTACAGGCTCTACTGATAGTATCCTGTCACCCTTCACAAGATCACGGAGAACATGTTTGCCGCTTATTAGCCTTGCAAAAACACCATCTTCAGGAGCGCCATACTCTGAAGCATGTTTGGTCTTGCTGATAATGATATGAGTATTTGCAGCATCTCCGCCACCTGCACCAAAAAGCAAAGTGAACCTATCCATATCAGTACTGCTGCGGACCGGTTCCATATCCGTGCTGAATGGTCCGAATGCCAGAGCATCTTTACTGATCCAGCGAACAGGTACATCAGTAAATTCATTAAAAATAGAGTGCCATTTTTTTGAAGAAGAGGAGAATTCATCCAGAAGTTCGATCTTAAACTCACCTTTGGATGTTTTCACAAGGTATTCCACTGAAGCCTGTGATTTAAGATCCTCTTTTTCAATAAGTATTCCAATTGCTGTTCCCTTCTTATAAGGTGCGTTTGACACCTTAATGGCGTCCTCAAGGGTCGAACTTTCTGGTAATTTCAGTTCCTTTCCATTGATCTCTATCGTTATTTCGCCACTCGTGCCAAACTCCTCCGTAACTTCTCAGGATATCAGGGTTCTGCTGCTACTTCCATACGCTCTTCATCGGTAAGCTGTGATAGAACAGCAACTGGTTCCCCTACATTAACGATCTTACCATCTCTCATAAGAGCTACACGATCACATATCTCTTCGAGGAAGTCCATATCATGTGAGACAATGACGAAAGTATCCCCCATCTTCTCACGTGCTTCCAGAATTGACTTTGTGACCTCTTTCTTAGTGAATGGATCCATTGTACCTGTTGGCTCATCCATTATAATAATATTAGGTTCTTTCATTAAAATCTGAGCCAATGCAACCCTGTGCCTTTCACCTTCACTAATCTCATCTGACATCTTTGATAATATAGATTTTGCCTTCGCCTCAGTAAATCCAGTTGCTATCATAGTATTTATGGCCTTTCTGACAGCAAGTTCATATGGAAGGTCTATACCTATTGATTCAGTGAGATTATCAATGATTGTCCTATGGGTATAAAGTCCATATTCCTGATGCAGTATGCCCATGTATTTGACTGCACGACCCCTGCATTCAGGACCAGGTTTCTTCATGTCGACCCATTCATCTCCGACACGTACCTGTATTTCGCCACTTGTAGGCTGCACAATACCCATAATAATTTCAGATGTGGTGGTCTTTCCTGCCCCACTGGTACCTGCAAGACCGAATATCTCACCTTCTTTTACATCAAAGGAGACATCATTAACAGCGTAAACAACACCTCTGCTGACAGAGATATATTTCTTAACAAGATTATCTACCTTGATAAGAGGGTCACCAACAACAACATCACATTTCTTTTCCACAGAACATACAAGTTCCATGAACTCTTTTGCGACCTCTGACGGAGAACCTTCCTTTACAATTGCCCCATCTTCAAGAATAATAGCTTTATCAGCTAAGTCTTCCACTACCTCAGACCAGTGTGATGTAATGACCATTGTCATGTTATAGTCCTTGACGGCCTTTGCAATCACATCGTGTACAACGTCTGCAGTTCTGGGATCAAGCGTACCGGTTGGCTCATCGGCGATAAGAAGCATTGGGTCCCTTACAAGTTGACGGGCAAGTACTACTCTCTGTTTCTCGCCACCACTCAGATCGCGGGCTATGTGCATCATACGGTGTGAAAGCTGTACTTTTTCCAGGAGTTCCACAGCACGAGATAGAGCGGTCTCACTATTGACACCTATTTCCGTAAGAGAGTTTACGACATTTACAATAACCCTGTCATCACCATAGAGAGCAAAGGTACGCTGAAGCATAATAGCGATTCTTTTAGTGATCTCTCGTCTTTCAGGATCATGAACTGAAGTTTTTATGAAATCTGCTTCAAATGGCTTGAGGGTATCCTTGCCACAATCAGGACATTCATTTCCAACTTTACTCGGCGGTTCGATGTGTCCACATTTATCGCATCTTGCAAGGTGGTAGATTACCTCTCCACTAATACCTTCATACTCTTCAGCACCACGCAGGACGTGCATCAATACTGTTTTCCCGGAACCGCTTCTTCCAAGGATACCGAGAACTTCTCCCTCGTTGATGGTCAGGTTTATATCTTTGAGAACTTTGACCCCATCAAATTCAAGTGTCAGGTTTTTGACTTCAATGAATAATGCCATTTGATTTCCTCCGCACAGGGATGCATAGAGTCTTTTGCACTAATACTGATATGCATATCTACTCAAATTACTTAATGGTTTTGTAGATAAGATACAAAACTAGCCATATTAGAACCCATACAAACCTGATAATAACTTTTTAGTAATCATTTTAAAGAATTACTGTTGGATTATTGAACTCAATACATAAACGTAACGCATCTGCTTCGCACTGTTAACTTCTAAAAAATGGCGCATCGCGCCGATTTTATGAAGTGACTTGGTTGTTTATTTTCCTTACAATGTCCACTACATCGATGATATTTCCTATGATAACGTCTGCTGCATCCATGAGAACCTGTGGCCTTTCATCCCCCTGCTGAGAGGTTAGAATACCCATATCTGCAGCCCTTAAAGCAAGTATGTCATTCATACCATCCCCTACCATGAAAACAAAATCGTACGTTTTTTTAAGATCGTTGACTATGCGCTCTTTGTCGTGCGTTGTGGCAACTGGAAAAACAGAATTCATAGGAATATCCAGAGATAAAGCAAGAATATTAAGGTTCTGTGCGTCGTCTCCTGAAGCTATGTAAATATCAATACCAAGTTCCCTCAAAAGTTTAACCGTTACAAATGTGTCGGAGTACATTTGTCCCCCCGTACTCAGAACATAGGGAACGACATTTTCCCGGGAATCTACTATGAGACCGGCAGCAATATAGAAAACATTAGGGCAGCGACCTTTTACAAGACTTACCACATCATTGATATCACTTACCTTTGTCCTATTATGTTTTATTATACCGTAGACATCATCCAGATGAAAAGGACTGCTTGAGCAACTTATACCGAGCTCTATATTGTGCATCTCGATAAAATCGTGCAATTCCATTTCCAGATCACACTGCCTGAGTTCATCAAAGCGTGTTCGCAAAACAATGAGTGCCCTGTTGGCTTTTTGTGCTACCAGAAGAGTTGTCTGTACATCTTCAAGAATAGACCCGGTACTCATTTCCTTTGCAACACGATACATATGTAACAGTGTCCCAGCACTGTCAAAGACAACAGCAACACGTTTTCCCATAAATATTGATTTGCCTTATCGAATATACATCTGGTCATAAACTGTGACATCTGAAATGAAATTGTGCCAAATGACTAATATGCAAACAACTACAATTTTCAGGCTAAGCAACATGACCAAAACCAACCGAATAATAATTGCTCTGATAATTCTTATCGCAATAGCTTTTGTATCGGAAAACCGGAAATACTCCGACTTAGAAACGGAAATTCTTATATCAGAACCTTGGGACCACATCCCTATTACTGTTTATATCGATAATGCAGATATACCGGATCATTACAGTCCAAGCTACAGGACAGATGTGGAAAATGCCCTTGAGTATTGGGAAAGTGGTGGCAACGGACAACTGGTATATGAAGTGGACTTTGATATAGTGGATACCGATAACGCTGATATACGTATTATGTGGGTGGAAAATCTCGAGAATGATGCAGGAGTGGAGAATGGTGTTGCCGGTTTTACCAGGCCATACGTAACAAATGGTCGATTTGAGCATGCTGATATTGTACTGGAAACAGGGAATTACCAGGGTTACTCATGGGTTCAATATGGGGACACTACCATGCAGGACATAACTACGCATGAACTGGGACATGCACTTGGACTTGGACATAGTAATAGCAAGGATGACATTATGTACCCCACATATGATAGCAAAGATAATCTGAACCCCCTGCTACTTCAATCCACGTGGCCTTTGCTTTTGATACTTATAATTTTGGCTATCGTTGTTATTTTATACCACACCACCGGCTGGTTCCACTACAAGAAAAAGAGAAAAATACTTGAAGATGAGGTTTTCAACGATGAAGAATATAAAAAATGAAACCATTTTCCAGGGTATTTTGAGATACTTTGCCGGTGAAATTGCAGATTTTTCTGATTACGAAGTTGACCTCTCAGACCTTACAGAGTTCCAACGCACGGTCCTTGAAGAAGTAAGAAAGATTCCCTACGGTGAAACAAGAACCTATCAGGAACTTGCCTGCCGCATAGGTAACGAAGGTGCTGCCAGGGCGGTCGGTGGTGCAGTTGCCAAAAACCCGTATCCTATAATCATACCCTGTCACCGCGTAGTATCATCTTCAGGAATAGGTGGGTTTTGCGGAGAGACATGTGGAGAGAAAGTCGAGCTGAAAAGAAAGATGCTTGAGATGGAAGCCAGTTATAAAGAAAAGGATGAATAATATTACAACAGAATTTCATACAGGGTGTAGAACATGTTTGGATGGACAGGAAGAACTGTAATAGTAGACCTTAAAAGGAAAGCGGTCACCGAGACCAGGACTAAAAAGGAGTTTGCAGACCAGTTTATTGGTGGTCGTGGACTTGGATGCAGATTGATGAAGGAGTTTGCAGACCCTGAGATCAACCCCTTAAGTCCTGAAAATCCACTTATTTTCACAACCGGACCACTCACAGGAACATCGTCCCCCATGTCAGGGCACTTCACAGTCACATCCAAGTCCCCCTTAACTTCAACAATCTTCAGTTCCAATACCGGTGGATACTTCGGCGCTGAACTGAAATTTGCAGGTATTGATGCCCTTATAATTAAAGGAAAGTCTGAAAAGCCTGTTTATCTTAGCATCTATGATGAAGAGGTGGAAATATTGCCTGCTGAACATCTGTGGGGAAAGAACACCGTAGAAACTACCGCATTACTTGGAACAAAGGGAAAGGTTGCATGCATAGGCAAAGCAGGAGAAAAACTTGTCAGTATGGCAAATATCATCAACGACCGCATCTATTCCAGTGGTCGTGGAGGACATGGTGCAGTAGCGGGTTCAAAGAACCTGAAAGCAATTGTTGTTAAAGGAACAAATAAAGTCCAGATCGCGGAACCTGAGGCTTTCGAGAAGGATGTTGAGATGATAAAAAAACTGCTTGTGGCAAATCCTCCTGCATCCAAGGGACTTGAAAAATATGGAAGTTCTGTTATTACAGACCTCCTTGATTATATGGGAACGCTTCCTGCACGAAATTTCAATGAAAGGAAATATCCCGAAGCAGAAAAACTCTCAGGTGAGCACATCAATCAGAAATACAAAATACAGCCGCAACCATGCTATTCATGCCCAATTGGTTGCAGGAGAACTGCAGAAGACGGAAGGCCAATCCCTGATTATGATTCAATATGGGCTTTCGGTCCGAATATAGGCAATGATGATCTGGAACTTATAAGAGAAATAGATGGAATCTGTTTTGATTATGGATTGGATCCACTGTCCTGTGGTGCATCCATTGCGGCATACATGGAAGTAAACCCATGGATGGAGATGGACGAAGTGAAAGGTATTGTCCTTGAAATAGGCAATGGCAAACATGAAGTATGCAAAGGCTCACATGCATACCTTTGCTCTGTTAAAAAGGAAGAATATACAACCTCAGTTAAGGGTCTGGAACTTCCAGGATATGATCCCAGGGAAATGGCAGGTATGGCTATAGCTTATGCAACATCCAACACTGGAGGGTCACATCTTAGCGCTTTTATGGCTGCACCGGAAATAATGGGGAAGCCTGTCCTGCTTGACAGGAACTCATATGACGGAAAAGCTGCCCTTGTACAACATTTCCAGAACCTCACTGCGGTAATTGATTCACTTGTTATGTGTCCGTTCTCTATGCTTGCAATAGGAGAGGTAGAGCTCGCTGTAATATTAAGCCATGTGACAGGAGAAGAATATTCTGCTGAATACATGCTACTTGCAGGGGAGAGAATCTACAACCTTGAAAGAATGTTCAACCTAAAAGCAGGATTTTCATCGAAGGATGACGTGCTTCCTGAGAGATTCTTTGGCGAGGACGCAATCAGCCGAGAAGAATTTAAAAAGGCAATTTCAGATTATTACCACTTCAGGGAATGGAATGATGATGGTGTGCCCGGCGAAGAAAAACTGAAGGAATTGAGTCTTAAATAAAGACAAATAAAACATGTTTCATTTGAGAATTTAAAGGATATAAATACATTTATACTTGAAACCTCTATTATTACCTCCTATTAATGCAGAATCAGAGGTTAAGTTCATATATAGCATTAAGAATTATACCCATATACCTTTTAAGCTCATAAATAATTGTTACGATTATGGAGGATTTTAAATGAAAATACAAGTTGAAATTAAAGAACTTAAAGAGGGAAAGTACGTCATTGTAGACGATGAACCCTGTACAATCAAAAGTATATCCAAATCAAAACCAGGAAAGCACGGTTCAGCAAAAGCAAGAATCGATGTTATCGGACTTTTTGACGGACAGAAGAGATCAATAATAGGTCCTGTATCCGATAAGATCTACGTTCCAGTTGTCGAAAGAAAGAATGCACAGGTACTTTCCATTTCAGGCGATGTTGCGCAACTTATGGACATGGGAGACTTCTCAACATTCGAAATGAAGGTCCCTGATGAGTACAAGGAAAGGGTCATTGAAGGCCAAGAGGTTTCATTCCTTACCGCAATGGGCAAATTAAAATTCGATCTGAGATAATCATATCTCTGATCGTTTTTTCTTATTTTCAGTTCTTACAGTTATGTTTTACAAACCCGATATGATGGATGCCATGGCAGATTATGATTCTGCAAGGTATGTGATATTCGGTGTCCCTTTTGATGCTACTTCTTCATACAGATCAGGAAGTCGCTGGGCCCCGGATGCCATGAGGAAAGCCTCTGCGAACTTTGAAACCTATAATGATTATTTTGATATTGATTTTGAGGACCTGTTTATCCATGATGCAGGAAACCTTGAGCCTTATTCATCTGTTGATGAGACACTCGAAGAGCTTTACCTCGCTGTGAAACCAATTGCAAAGGATAGAAAAATCCCTATTATGCTTGGTGGCGAGCATTCCCTTACTTACCCATGTGTAAAAGCATGTGCAGAGGAAGCAGGAGAGAATATCGGTTTTGTTGTAATGGATGCACACTTTGACCTTCGGGAAGAATACGGAGGCATCAGGAACAACCACGCATGCGTTTCAAGACACATACTGGACGATATCACTGATACCTATGTGACCATAGGAGTCCGCAGCGGCCCAAAGGAAGAATGGGTCTATGCAAAAGAGAATGGCATCAAATACTATACTTCAGATGATGTACGAGAAATGGGTATCAAACAGGTCATTTCAGAGGTTAAGGAATATCTCGGGTGTAAAAAGATATATCTTTCCCTGGATATGGATGCTCTTGATCCTGCATATGCACCTGGCCTTGGGACCCCCGAACCATTCGGACTTACTGACATTGAGGTACGTGAGGTAATTCGTTCATTTGCACCTGTATCCGTTGGTTTTGATGTTGTTGAAATCGCTCCTGAATACGACAACGGGATGAGCGCACTGCTTGGAACGAAACTGCTCAGGGAATTCATTGCATCACATGCCGCAAGTGAAAGATAGGCAGTACCTTTGAATTTCCGCAAAGAACACTCTGCAACTTCCAATCATTCCTTTTTTAATATATGCTGGTGATTCTTTGAAAATATCCATAAGGAATGCTAAAAAGAGTGACATCGAGATAATACTGCTCGTAGAGAATGATTCATTCCATGAGAACATAGCAGAGAGCAGGGATGTGTTCTTTGATAGAATGAAGGTATTTCCTGAAGGATTTCTGGTTATGGAGATTGACGGAGAAATTGGAGGTTATATTTCCTCGGAGATGTGGGGACACTCTGAAAATATCGATACGGAAAGGTTCCGCCTGAACCACACCATAGCAGACGTTCACAGAAGTGACGGCTCAGAACTCTATATCTCATCCATAGGCATCCTGACAAAATATCGTGCCAAAGGCTATGGAAAAATGCTGTTCTCAAAATTGATAGAACGAATTAGCAGCAGCTACAAAATAGCCAGCATAATTCTCATAGTTTCAGTGAATTGGGATGCTGCAAAGAAAATATACGAAAGCAGTGGATTCCTGGAGATTCAGAGAATAATCGGTTTTTTTGAGGACGATGACAACTCCGATGCTATTGTCATGAGAAAATATTTCTGAATCTAAAATTCAGGTTTGCATTATTTGCTTTTTTTAGCTTCCAGTTACTACATTTCAATAAAATTAGTGCTGGCGCAGATTAACAATTATAGTACAGGCATCGAATAATTAGAAAATAAATGGCGAGCTGAAAATAAGTGTCTGTTCGAAAAATAGAGACTTAGTTTTGTGGTATGGTAAAAGTAAAAGTGCTTCCTTCCCCAACTTTACTTTCCAGACTGATATTGCCACCATGCATCTCGACCAGGCCTTTTGCAAGAGCCAGACCAATGCCTACACCGCCGTATTTCCGGGCATGCGACCATTCAAGCTGGACAAATGGATCAAATAGTTGTGCCTGTTTTTCTTCCGGAATACCAATACCATTATCCCTCACATGGACACAGAGATTGTTATCATCCTGATTGATACTCACTTTTACAGAACCGTTGTTGGGAGTGAATTTTATAGAGTTTCCTATTAACTGATGAAGTATCACCTTGAATTTAGACTCATCTGCGGTTATAGTATCAATACCAGTTTCAATTTCAAATTCAATTGATATACCTCTCTTAGAGGCAATTAGACTGGTAATTTTTTCCATACCAGCAATCAATGGAGTTAAATTGAATTTTGTAATTTCGAACTCACTGTTTCCACCTTCAATTTCTGCAATATATATCAGCGAATTGACAATTTCCAACAGGTTTGAACCTGCATCTTTTATGTTACTTGCAAATTTGGTCTGTTTTTCATTTAGTTCCCCTCCTGTTCCACTTAGAAGAAGATCGGAATATCCAATCACAATATTCAATGGTGTGCGCAATTCATGACTTATATTTGCCACGAACTCACTTTTTGATTTCGAAGCATCTTCGGCAAGTAACTTTGCTTCGATAAGCAATTTCTCAGCCATCTTACACTCAGTTGTCTCTACACAAAGCCCCAGAAAAGTGTTTTCATTTAGCTTAACAGCTTCCACCTGCATGTAGAAACGTGTTCCATCTTTTTTAAGGAATTGAAATTCACCGGAGGCTTTACCCTGATTTAGTACCGTTCCAAAATGCATTCCTGCTCCCTCCAGATATTCAGGGGCACACAGGTCTGCAATATTCATGCTCAGAAGTTCTTCTCTGGAATAACCTGTAAGAGCACAAGCTGCCTGATTTAAATCAAGATATCTACCGGAAGCATCTGCGACAAAAATAGGGTGAGGGGAATTATCTACATATGTACGGTATTTTTTTTCACTTTCTTTAAGAAGCTTTTGTGATTTCTTGGCTTCCGTGATATCCAGAACATTTCCTATAAAATATAGAGGACTTCCCTGTTCATCATATATCAGATTTGCGTGAAGTAAACAACATACGTGGTGACCATCTTTATGCAGGTATCGCTTTTCCATTTGTATTGAATTGATTTCACCGGAAGCCAATTTCTTTTGCTGCGCAATATTCTCTGGAAGGTCTTCAGCATAACTGATTTCCCTGAGAGTTTTACCTATGAGTTCTTCTTCAGTATATCCAAGCATCCTGCAGAAAGCAGTGTTTGCCTGTTCTATTATTTTGTCGTTAACGGACATTCGGACAATACCAATACCACTTGATTCGTACATTGACCTGAAGAGAGCCTCACTTTCATAACGTAATGATTCCGCTTTCTTTTGTTTCGAAATTTCTGCTACTACAGCGATGGCATATTTGATAGAACCGGACTCATCCCTGACAACACTCGAATATAATTTTACCCATATGAGGTGACCCCTTTTATGTATATATCTTTTCTCAACTTCAAATGAGTCGATCTCACCTGCCAGGACGCTGGCTATCAATTTATCTTCAATATCTCTGCTATCAGGATAGGTAAGATCTTGAAAGTTCTTTGACAACAGTTCTTCCTTTGTATAACCAACAATCTCACAGAAACGATTGTTCACTTTTTGAAAATTGCCATTTACATCAACCCTGGCAATTCCCACTGCAAACTGTTCAAAGGTAATCCTGAAAAGCTCTTCATCCTCCTGATTTGTACTTTCACGAGGAATTTCTTTTTCAGCGGAACATTCTTTTACCAATTGGTCATACTTTTCAGCCAGAGATTTATAATGCTGATTCTTTTTCAAAAGTGCTCTCAAATAAGCCATCGTGCCGATGGTATCAACGGACTCGAGTAAATAACCGTCTGCACCTGATTCAATCAATTTTACGTTATCTTCCGGGGAAAATACCGGGCCTGTAAAGATTAACGGTATAAAATAATATTTATCAGAAAATTTGATCTGCTGGCATGTTTCGTATGCTTCAGGATCTTTGGGATCTCCTTCCAGAACTACAAGATCAGGAATAACTGTTTGCAGCATCTCAAAAGCAGTCTTTTGCGGATGTACTTCCACTACATCAAAATCATTTTCAATAATACTCTGAAATAAACTCTTATTGCCAAGTCCATTTTTAGCTAAAAGGATTTTTGGTTTCAAAGTAGTATCATTCCTGTACAAATATGAGCAATTGTTGTACCTTATTTTATATGTACATCACATATAAAAATCAATCTTTGAAAACTTACCTTCAAAAATGATGAAAAACAGAAGAATATATGGATGAATCCTGAACACAATATACTTTTCCATATTTTGCCAGGTTAACCAACCCTAACCCAACGACTATGCAGTTAATTATTTACATTCTCCAGACAATGACATCATTGAGAATATGTACGATGAAATTGAAGTAATATGTCCATCATGCTCACCTAAAATGAGTGTATTGCATGATGTTTTGAAATTGGGACAGAATCCAGTTGTCCAGTGTCAGGAATGTGGAAACGTCCACCCGACAAAAATTGAAAAACCAAAGACTTTCAATATTAAAGTAATAATCAGCAAAGGTGAAGAGTCTTTTACCCAGATGACCAAAATGACATCAGAAGAAGATGTTTACGTAGATGAGGACATAATTGTCGATGACGGGGAATCTGACGAAGTATTTCCTATTTTAATAACTGCCATTGAATCCGGAGATAAGAGACTGCAAAAAGCCAATCCTTCAGAGATAACTACTATATGGGGCAGGGCTATCGACGAAGTTGTCGTTAAAATTGCCGTTCACCGGGGAAAAAACACAGAGGCTCTCCGAAAAAGAGTTCCTGGAGGATATGAATTTATCGTAGGAAAAGAGGAAACTGTGGATAGGACCAGTGTAAGGGTCAAAAAAATAAAGATAAGGGACGGTAGTCTTGAATCACGTACCGGCACTGCAGTAGAAGCAAAGTTCATCAAAAGAATATTTGCAGAGGATGTCGTGAAAAGAGGATGGGGTGAGGGAAGAACCCAATGGAGTATGAAAGGGAAAGGTCGCTACTGATAAGGTCTCTCGCAAACCAGGGAGTCAGTGACAAAACCCTCAAAGCAATGAAGAAGGTACCAAGACATCTTTTCGTACCTTCTATACACATATCACGGGCTTATGTTGACAGCCCGCTGCCAATAGGACACGCTCAGACAATATCAGCACCACATATGGTTGCCATGATGTGTGACCTTCTTGAACTTGAAGAAGGCCAGAAAATACTGGAAATAGGTTCAGGTTCTGGCTACAATGCAGCCGTGATGGCAGAGATAATTGGCCAGAAAGGACAGATCTATTCTATTGAACGACTTGAGAAACTTGCCGTCTTTGCACATGATAACCTGCAAAAGACCGGATACTCCAATGTGAAGGTGACACTTGCAGACGGTTCCCTTGGCCTGCCAGATCATGCACCCTATGACAGAATATGTGTCACTGCATCTGCACCCGATACACCTAAACCGCTGATAGAACAGCTAAAACCCGGAGGTATTATGGTGTTGCCAGAAGGTGAAGGCTACCAGCATCTGTACATTATCAGGAAATCGCTGGATGGAGAGGTTACAAAACAGGACTGGGGTGGAGTGATCTTTGTTCCCCTGGTCGGTTATCATGGTTTTAAACAATATGATAGCAAAAGAGGACACAGGTAAGAGCTACTCGTCTGCAAAAATACTTTAAATATCGTTCGCATTGAGCGTAGCATATTTTATAAAAATCATTTTTGATGTGAAAGAACTATGTCCTCAAAAGATGAAAAGTGGCAATTCTGGATAGATAGAGGAGGCACATTCACTGATGTTGTTGCCAGAAAACCTGACGGACAGCTTATTGCCCATAAACTCCTATCCCTTGACACGAAGCATTATGCTGATGCTGCAATGCATGGAATAAGGACCATACTTGGAATTGAGCCAGAAGCTACACTGCCTACAGAGGAAATAGAATCTATCAAAATGGGAACAACCGTTGGGACCAATGCATTACTTGAGCGCAAGGGAGAAGCTACTGCACTTGTAATAACGGAAGGTTACAAGGATGCACTGAGAATTGCATACCAGAACCGTCCTGACATTTTTGCTTTGAATATTGAGTTGCCTGATTTACTTTATGACGAGGTCATTGAGATAAAGGAACGCTACAGTGCAGCGGGTGAAGAACTGGTGACCCTTGATACAGAAAGTGCCCGCAATGAACTTGAGAAAATTTACTCATCAGGAATACGTTCGATTGCCATTGTACTGATGCACGCATATCGTTATCCTGAACATGAACTACAGCTTCGGGAAATTGCAGAGGGAATTGGCTTTACCCAGATATCACTTTCACACGAAGTCAGCCCTCTTATGAAACTCATAAGCAGCGGAGAAACAACTGTTGTAGATGCTTATCTTTCCCCGGTTCTGAGAAGGTATATAGATATGATAGCCAGCACCCTTGAAGCCGGAGGAGACAATACAAAACTCATCTTTATGCAGTCCAACGGCGGAATGGTTGATGCAATGCAGTTCAGGGGCAGAGACTGTATCCTGTCGGGACCTGCCGGTGGGATTGTCGGAGCTGTGGAAACATCCAGAACAGCAGGTTTTGAAAAGGTTGTCACTTTTGATATGGGCGGGACTTCCACTGATGTAGCACATTACAGTGGTGAATACGAAAGAAGTTTTGAAACGGAGATAGCTGGTGTTCATCTTCGCTCACCAATGCTCTATATTCATACTGTAGCGGCTGGTGGTGGTTCAATACTTCACTTTGATGCGGGAAGATTCAGAGTGGGACCTGATTCAGCCGGATCTGAACCGGGACCTGCATGCTATCGAAAAGATGGACCACTCACAATTACCGACTGCAACCTGATGCTTGGCAAGATAGATCCACAACACTTTCCTCATGTGTTTGGTCACGGGGCAGACATGCCACTTGATGCTGATATCGTGAAGGAGAAATTCTCCGCACTTGCAGAAGAAGTTAGTGTATTCACAGGAGAACAGCACAGTGCTGAACAGGTTGCCGAAGGGTTTCTGAAAATTGCCATTGAGAACATGGCAAATGCCATTAAGAAAATTTCCATCCAGCGTGGGTATGACACTAAAGACTACGTACTTTGCTGTTTTGGAGGGGCAGGGGCTCAGCATGCATGTGGTGTTGCTGACGCACTTGGAATAAAGAAAATACTGATACATCCTTTTGCAGGGGTGCTTTCTGCATACGGAATGGGACTTGCGGACCAGCGTATAATGAAAGAGCATGCTGTAGAGAAGAAACTCGGAAGAGAGCTTATAGCAGAAATCCGGGACATTGCTGCTGAGCTTGAAAAGAGTGGCAGGAAAGAGATGCGTATGCAGGGTGTTTCCGAGGAAGAGATAACGGCACTGCATAAGGTCCATGTAAAGTATATGGATGCTGGAACCTCTATCATTGCTGACCTTGAGAACGAGGAAGAGATAAGAGAATCCTTTGAGAATGAGCATAAAAACCGCTTCGGCTTTATTATAGATAACAAGGAACTTGTTATCGAGGCTGTTTCTACGGAGATAATTGGTGCAGGTGAGGAGATGCACCGATTCATCATGGCGCAAGATCCAAGAAATAGAACAAGGAAGCTGCCAGATACGACTATTTACACATGTGGGGATTTCCATAAAACACCAGTCTACAGAAGGGAAGCAATTGCTGGAACAAAAGTTAACGGACCCGCAATAATTGTTGAAGCGAACACCACCGTTGTGATAGAACCGGGATGGCAGGCTGAGGTTACTGAGAATCAGGAACTTGTGCTTGAAAGGACCATCCCTCTGCCAAAGAGAGAATCCATCGGTACAGAAGCTGACCCTGTGATGCTTGAGATATTCAATAACAGATTCATGTCCATTGCACAGCATATGGGGTACACGCTTCAGAATACAGCTTACTCTGTTAATATTAAGGAGAGACTTGACTTCTCATGTGCTCTTTTTGACTGTGAAGGAAATCTCATAGCCAATGCACCTCATATTCCTGTGCATCTTGGATCCATGGGTGAGAGTGTGAGGGCAATTATCAGAAAGTTCCCGGACATGGAACCAGGGGATGTTTTTATGCTCAATTCACCATTTGAAGGCGGGACACATCTTCCGGACATTACAGTTATCACTCCTGTATTCCATGCAGGAAATGTTGCATTCTATGTGGCATCAAGGGGCCACCATGCAGATGTTGGAGGAATTACCCCTGGTTCTATACCTCCTGAGAGCAGGCATATTGAAGAGGAAGGTGTTATTACCAGCGGGCAGAGAATCGTTTCGTCTGGGGAATTCCTTGAAGATGAAGTAAATGAGTGGCTGACCTCAGGCAAGTACCCTGCAAGAAACCCATTCCAGAATGTTGCAGACCTGAAGGCACAGGTGGCTGCCAATGAAAAAGGTGTCAGAGAACTTGAAAAACTTGTAGAGCACTTTTCCATGAAAACGGTTCAGGCGTACATGAAGCATGTGATGGACAATGCAGAGGAGTCTGTGAGAAGGGTGATCGAGGTTCTGAAGGGTGGGGAATACTCACTTTCCTTTGATGATGGAGCAGTTGTCTGCGTGAAAGTGCGCATTGATCGCGAGAAGAGATCAGCACACATCGACTTCACAGGAACTTCCAGGCAGCATCAGGGGAACCTTAATGCTCCTGTGGCTGTGTGTAAGGCTGCGGTTCTGTATGTGTTCAGGTCACTTGTGGAGAAAGATATCCCGCTTAATGAAGGATGCCTGCAGCCGCTTGATATAAGCATTCCTGAAGGGAGCATGCTGAATCCAGAATATCCTGCGGCAGTGGTTGCGGGAAATGTTGAAACGTCACAGTATATAGTTGATGCACTTTTCGGAGCACTTGGAGTGATGGCTGGTTCCCAGGGTACCATGAATAACTTCACTTTCGGGGATGAGGAATTCCAGTACTATGAGACTATTTGTGGTGGTTCGGGTGCAGGAAATGCTTTTGATGGAACGGATGCAGTACAGACCCACATGACAAATTCAAGAATTACCGACCCTGAGGTACTGGAGTGGAGATTCCCGGTGAGGCTTGAGGAGTTCTCTATCAGGAAAGATAGCGGTGGTGAAGGAGCACATAATGGAGGCTGTGGCGTTGTACGAAAGATACGTTTCCTCAGACCAATGAAAGCAGCCATCATTTCAAGTCACAGGAAGTTTCCACCAAAGGGTTTAAACGGTGGAGAAGATGGGAAATCCGGGCATAATTACGTTGTCAGGGCCGGTGGGGATGTAGAGAAGCTTGATGGGAGAGCCCTTGTTGAAATGGAGGCAGGAGAGTTATTCGTAGTTAAGACTCCCGGTGCAGGCGGATTTGGTAAAAAGAAAAGTATTAAGTAAACCTACTGATAAAGCACCTGTGCATTTTATAGAATTTACACTCAAAAAGGAAGTACTGTGACAAAAATATGAATTCTGCAAGCAAAATAAAGGAAGTTACTGTTAAGGGAGTGTTCATGATCAATATCTTCGGCCGGGCTGTGCCGGCTGTGATGCTTGAAGATGAAGAGGGCCTCATGATGCCTATTCACATAGGCCAGTCTGAGGCATTGTCCATTAATTCTGTGATGAAGAATGAGACCATGCCAAGACCTATGACACACGACCTTATCGTAGCCATACTGACGCGGCTGGATGCTGAGGTTGAGAGGGTATTAATAGATGAGAAGATCGATAACATCTACTATGCTCGTATCACGCTGAAAAAAGATGGCACCACTATGGAGTTTGATGCCAGGCCCAGCGATTGTATTGCAATTGCCCTGCGAAACAATGCATCAATTATGATCAATGAGGATGTTTTCAGCACTGACGCTATCAGCAAGGAAAATTTCCTGGGTTCCAAAGCAATTACAGGATTTGTATAGACCGTTGTGTCGAAAAAAGGATATACTGTTAACCCGGACAATACTCTATGAGGCATCGGATACTTTATAACCCATTTACATTCGTTTTTACGCTGATACTCACTTTTGTGCTGGCGTTCAGCATATCCATTCTCTTTTACGGCGTTGTAAGCACCGCCTTTGCAAAAATTGGATTCTCATGGAACGATGCCCTTATACTGCTTCTTGCATCTCTTATTGGAAGCAATATCAATATACCCATGAAGACAATCGAATCCGAAACTCCAATTGAGGATCACAAATACGTGAAGGTATTCGGAGTCTCATACAGAATTCCTTTCAAAAAGACACACATCACCAGGACAACCGTAGCTATTAACGTGGGTGGAGCACTCATCCCCATGATAGTCTCCTTCTACCTGCTGTTCCTCTTCCCCGGCGCAACCACCGCTGTCCTCTACGCAACTCTGATGGTTGCCTTTATAACAAAAGCAGTTGCCAGACCAGTCATTGGCGTGGGAATCGTATCCCCGGCATTACTCCCGCCAATAGCCGCTGCTCTGAGCTCTATTCTTGTTGTCTCCGTAAGCCAGATTAATCACGATATGATTTTCGCCGTAGCCTATATCAGCGGCACCCTGGGCACCCTGATAGGTGCCGACCTGCTGAACATGCGCGCCATCACAAAGATGGGCGCTCCTGTTGTGAGTATTGGTGGTGCGGGAACTTTTGACGGGGTGTTTTTGGCAGGGGTTATTGCGGTGTTGTTGGTTTGAAAAAGAAGAGAAATGTTTGATTTTATTATTCCTTTATTGCTTTCTTCCATTCATTCATTTTCTCTAATCCTATTGATTGTGAATTGTTCAAATTAGCACATCTTTCATTTTGAAATCCATGACATTCGTCCCCACAACAAGTATTAAATAAAAACTCGATATCTTCTTATTAAATATACCATCTGCCATCGTGCCTTGCAGATACAGATAATCAAATGCAGTGAAAGGGACAATATCACATGCTCACAAAAAGGATCATACCATGTCTTGATGTTACGCTTGACGAAGAAGGCGGAACCGTTGTCAAGGGAATAGAATTTGTAGACCTGAGAAAAGCAGGGGACCCTGTGGAACTTGCCAAGAGATACAATGAACAGGGAGCAGACGAGCTTGTTTTCCTTGACATTACAGCGTCCCATGAAGGAAGAGGTACTATGGTCAAAGTCATCGAAAGGACCGCAGATGAGGTTTTCATCCCGCTCACCGTTGGCGGGGGAATAAACTCCATCAAAGACATACGCCAGATACTCAGGGCAGGTGCGGACAAGGTATCCATAAACACCGCCGCCATAAAGAATCCTGACCTTATCAAGGAAGCATCCGAGATATTTGGTGCCCAGTGCATCGTCACAGCCATCGACTGCAAGAGGAATAAAAACGTTAAGGACCATCCTGACAAGACGATCCTTGAACTTGAAGACGGCACCCCTGCATGGTATGAGGTTGTCATCTACGGCGGCAGACAGCCAACAGGGATAGACGCTGTCCAGTGGGCAAAGAAGGTAGAGGAACTCGGTGCAGGAGAGATACTGCTCACCAGCATGGACAAGGACGGAACCTATGACGGTTTTGACGTCCCAATCACAAGAAAGCTTTCCGATGAGCTTGAAATACCCATCATCGCATCCGGCGGTGTCGGCAATCCAGAACACATGTACGAAGGCTTCACAAAAGGGAAAGCCGATGCGGCACTTGCGGCAAGCATATTCCACTTCGGCGAGTACACTGTCAACGACACCAAGGAATACCTCAGGAAAAAGGACATTCCTGTAAGACTCTAAGACAAAGAGGCAAAATACATGGAAATATCAGAATTCCAAAAATGCATGTATGACCTCTACGCCCACAACGACAGGAGAAGAGGTGCACCAGCTACCACTCTCTGGCTTGTGGAAGAGATTGGTGAGCTTGCAGAAGCCATCCGCAGGGACGAATGGATAATATCAAGGAGGAGCTTGCAGACTGTTTTGCCTGGATAGGAGCATTGGCAAATCTCTATGATATTGACCTTGAAGCTGCTTTCCTTGAAAAATATCCTGATAAGTGTCCTACATGCAGGAAGAATCCATGCATCTGTACGGACTGAACTACTATATCTGTCTGTCTAAATATCAGGTTCACAATGGATGTAAAGTATGCTTTCCATTCCATACTTTGCACGTAAGCGATTCTCAACTTCAGTACATATGTCATGAGCCTCGATGAGACTGAGGGTCCTGTCCACCTGAATGTGCACATCTGTAGCGATATTATTGCCGACCTTTCTTGCTTTGAGCTTGTGGAAGTCCTTAACACCTTCCGTAGATACAATAATGTGGCTTATGTCTTCAACGATATCTTTTTCGGGAGCTGCCTCTGTAAGTTCATTGAGACTTTTATAAGAGATATCAAATGCCACCTTGAATATGAAGACGCTCAGTATAACCGCTGCAAGAGGATCGAGGACTGACCATTTGCCTCCAAGGGCTATTGCCCCGCCGATACCTATCATTGTCCCAACAGAGGAAAATGCATCTGAACGATGATGCCACGCATTTGCAATCATGGCATCACTTTTTATCGATTTAGCAGCATTCAATGTATATCTGTATAACCATTCCTTTGTAATAATCGAAACGACTGCAGCGACAAAAGCTATAATCCTAGGTTGTTCCAGATTTCCACCATTGATTACCAAAATGATTTTACCTAAACCGCTTACAAAAATCTCTATTCCAATAATAAATAGCACAATACCCACAAAAGCTGCGCATATGGTCTCGATTTTGCCATGACCATAGTGATGATTCTGATCAGCAGGTTTCCCTGCAGCTTTGAGTCCAAAAATAACCACGATATCAGTAATAAAATCAGAAAGAGAATGAACAGCATCTGCAATCATTGCCGCACTATTGCCTAAGATTCCGGCAATGAACTTAAAAACAGTAAGGAAGATATTCAATATCATTCCGTTTACAGTCACTTTCACCGCAGTTTTGCTTCTTCCATCTTCATTCTGCATATTACAACGAGCTCCTTTGTGGTAAATAGAGACTATTGTAGCCCTATTTAACCTTTTGTAACTTTTTTGAGTCCCTTTATCTGTTAAAAAGCCCTTCAATCCTTATTCTAGCCTTTAATCCTTATAGATTCAAAAAACTCTTTTGCGGACCTACATTTAAAAAGATAAATTGCGGAAGTAATCCAGAATCATACCTGTATTTCATCAAAATATTTGAGAAAAAAATTAGATTTTGATCGATAGCTTTATGGTGGGTACTCCAAAACAATCAATCCCTTTCTTATATTATTTTTTAGCACATACACCAATAATATTTAAATCGTATCTTTTTGTAATGTTATTTAGAGAGGGAAATCCATGACAAAGAAATACAACAAAATCAGTTTCATCCTTATTTTACTCATTGTCATATCTTTCGCAGCATCCAGCGGATGCCTGCGTGAATTCGATGAACCGGATGCACAATTGGGAATAAGGGACATTGAGATGTCAGCAGATAGTGTCAAAAGCACCTATGTGTGGCTCAATGTGACAACATATGTAGAGAACTTGGGAGCTGACAGCGATGGCAATGCAACGGTCATGCTAAAGGCTTTCAACGAACAGACCGGATTGCTTGAACTGAAGCAGGAAGCAGACATCGGCCCGATGGATAAGGACGAGACCAAGGCAGTAAACCAGATCATACGTCTTCCAAATAGTGGAAGTTATCGAATAAGCGCTACCATCGTCAACGATGGTGAGATGGGATATGACCGCTGGATGACACTTTCAGGGCTTGAGAGACTGCCAACGGACCAGCAGGAAACAGGCATCCAGATAGAGGGCATCGACTTCATAGCAAGGGCAGCAAACTCCAATGGAGTTGTCATTCAGAATGACATCTATCTCAAGAATGAAGGCGTGGACACCACCAAAGATTATCGTATTCTTGTGAAGGCCAGGGAAATGGATGCAAGGCTCATCGCAGACAAGAAGTGGATAAGTTCAGGGGAGATAGAACCCGAAGACACAATCATCAGAAGTGTCAACCTAACTGTTCCTGACAACTACAATTACATTGTAGAGGTCAGTGTCTGGGACGGAAACACCGTTGTCATGACCGGAGAGGATTACGTACAGCTGAATCCTGAAAAGGTAATTGACAGGGACCAACTGGTACAAAACAAGAATGTGAATACGGCTGACTTTGTAGTAGAGGACGACTTTGATGGGGCATACGCGGAGGATACTGAATCTGAATATGCAGAAGAAAGTCCGGGATTCACAACCATATTCACAGCAATATCACTGATAACAGCATTATACATCATAAGGAGGAGATCACAATGAACGATGAAAAGACCATCGAGGAAACAAAAGATGAAAAGTTAACTGTTCCTCCAAAAGTAAAGAAGGAAAGGTCAAATGAGGATTATTTCAGAAGTGGAATGCTTGCCCTTGTAGGCATTATCATTGCCCTTGCCACACTTCAGCTATATTTCTCAGTTGATAACATAATTAGCACATGGTTCGAATACCAGTACAGACCAATCTTCAGATCACTGTACTATGTATTAGTGATAGTCATCGGACTGTTCATCCTCAACAGATACCTGCTGACAAAGGAAAAGAAGTGATATAACCTTCTTTTCCACTTTCACCTTCTATTTTTTATTCTCATTTTTTCGTACAATCTCTGTGTTTCAGACAGGGCAATAATTACTTATTAGCGTAAAAATATTGAATCTGTTCTAATCGAAGGATCCACTATGAAAGAATTGCCTGAATGGTACTACGATGAGTTAATCCAGATAGGAACGGACTACACAAGCCAAGAAGAGATACAGAAATATGACAGGAAAATGAAAACTATTAGGAACATAGCCAAAGAGGCCGAGACCATGATAAGGCTCATTGACCTCCAGCCGAACCATAATGTACTGGAGATCGGATGTGGAATGGGTTAATTCTCAATTGAGCTTTCAAAATATTGTGAACATGTTCTTGCTCTGGATATTTCCCAGGGGATGCTTGACTTTGCCACGGAGAAATCAAATAAAAGAAGCAGGGAGAAAATTAAATATGGCAACGCAGGATTTCTGACATTCGAACCAAAAGGGAAAGAATTCGATGCAGTGGTAACCCAGCTTGTATTGCACCATCTCCCGGATTTCTGGAAACTTACTGCATTGAAGAATATAAACTCAATGCTTAAGATTGGCGGGAAGTTCTACCTGAAGGACGTTGTCTTTTCGTCAGATATACAGGACTTCGATACCTATTTATCGCAGGTATTCAAAAATATGTCCTCTGAAACCGGAGATGATATCGTCAATGCAATGGTACTTCACATAAAAGAAGAATTCTCAACATTTGACTGGGTCATGGAAGGATTAATTGAAAAAGCAGGTTTCAGGATAGAGGAATCTCATTACCAGGATGGATTCATGGCAACCTACCTTTGCGTAAAAAAGTGAAATCTACTCAGTACCGGAACTGAATGAGTTTCTTATCATGTTCTTCGGACATGTGTCAACACACTCCCCGCAGAGGATACATTCCAAATTCTTTATTTTGCTGCTGCGTACCACAGCGTGTACATCAATACTCATGGGACACACTTTTGTGCATTTTTTGCAGTCAACACATTTTCAGTATCCTACCTGAGTCTCAAAGAAGGGTACTTCAGGATGTTCCTTATCTTCCTCCCGATTGACATGAATGGAGTCATCCAGCAAATATAATGGCATCCTGCTCTTTTGCCAAATACCAGTGATGACAGGAAAAGAAATGCGAAGACAATCATGCTTCCCGAAACTATTCCCACCGATGTGGCCTCGATAATCAGGTAGGGAGAGAAATAGAAGATAGTCAGCGGAAACAAAATGAACGAAATTAAAAGAATCAATTTTCTTAAACGTTGTCTGTTCACAGGATACTCCTCGAAGGTTCTAAATTTAAGATCTATTTTTTAGATAGATGCCATCAAATTTAAAGACGATAGATGAAAGGGGGCTTTTATATATTCTAACCTCATCTGAGCAAATATCATGCTTAAAACTCCTGAACTTTTAGCCCCCGCCGGAAATATGGAATCACTCATAGCTGCCGTAGAGAACGGTGCCGATGCAGTCTATCTTGGAATCAAGGATTTCAGCGCCAGGGCTTACGCAGGCAATTTCACAATAGAGGAATTCAGGGAAGCACTTGACTTCGCCCACCTCAGAGGGGTGAAAGTCTACGTCACCATGAACACACTCATCAAGGACAGCGAGATGAAAATGGCTCTGGAACTCATGTACACACTGGATGAGCTGGGAGCAGATGCCATCATAGTGCAGGATATGGGTCTATTAACACTTGCAAGGAAAATGGTCCCTACACTACCGGTGCACGCAAGCACCCAGATGACCATAAATAACACTGAAGGTGTTCTTTTCCTGAAGGAAATGGATGTGAAAAGGATAGTCCTTGCAAGGGAACTTTCACGGGATAAGATAACAGAGATCAAAAACCAAACCGGAGTGGAAATTGAGGCTTTTGTACACGGTGCCCTTTGCATATGTTACTCCGGCCAGTGCCTCATGAGCAGTATGATCGGTGGCAGAAGCGGCAACCGTGGGCACTGCGCCCAGCCATGCCGCAAACAGTACAGACTGCTAAAGGATGGCATGGAAGTAAAAACAGAGGGAAGCTATCTTTTGAGTCCAAAGGACCTCAATACCTCAGCGATACTGCCTGACCTTATTAAATCCGGAATTGATTCACTCAAGATAGAAGGTCGTATGAAACGTCCTGAATATGTTGCCGGGGTCGTAAACATATATCGCCGCCTTATAGACAGGTTTGCAGAAGATTCGGACAATTATTTTGTAACTGAGGAAGAAAACGCACAACTTGAGCAGCTTTTCAACCGGGAATTCACAACCGGCTATTTCAAAAGTGACCCTGCAAGTGAACTCATGAGCCGGGAAAGACCACACAACCAGGGAATAATTGTTGGAAAGGTGAGCGGATACAATCAGAACCGCAGCAGCCTTTTAATAGAACTCAGCGGGGAACTTGAAATTGGAGATGGAATCGGTTTTGAAGGTTACCGGGAATCAGGAACCGTTATCAGAGGGATGCATATTAATAATATGCCTGTGAAAAATGCGGGAAATGGTGACATTATTTCCACCAATTTTGAAGAAGTGCTAAAGGAAGGAACTATAGTTTACAGGACACTGGATGATTCCCTGATGAAAACACTCCAGAGTTCATTCACTTCTCCTTCACCAATACGTAAAATACCGGTTTCAATCAACCTGAAGGCACATATCGGCCAGAAAATGGAACTCTCATTTACCGATAATGAGAACAATGTTTCAACTATCACTTCCGACTATGTTGTGGAGAGATCCCAGAAAAGACCAACTACAGCAGAAGATGTGGAAAAACAGTTGTCTAAGACAGGTAATACGGTTTTTCAACCCTTGGATATCAGTATAGATATCCCAGATGACGCATTCATACCAATAAAAGAACTTAACAACGCAAGGACTGAAGCAATATCAGAACTTGAGATTAAAAGAAGTGAGAAGTGGAGAAGACCGGCACACGTCAGACACGCAATTCAGGACATCATTCCCGAGGAACATGAAAAGAAGCAGGTGAATTCTGAAAAAAGAGCGCTGCTCTCTGTAAGTGTCAACAATCCTGAGGTTCTTATGGCTGCAATCAACGGAGGAGCGGACCTGCTGTACCTTGACAGTGACAGGATCGGTTTACAGGACGCCGGGTGGAAATCTGCAATTGCTATCGCTTCAGAAAAAAGCATCCCAATATATCTGCACACTCCTGTTATTGTAAGTGATTCAGAGATGGAAAAACTCAAAGAAACTATAAAACTGGCAAAAGAAAATGGTTTTGAAGGGATTATAGCCGCAAATGCAGGCGTTTTTAAAATTGCCATCGAATCGTTGGAAATGAAAGTCGTAACTGACAGTTCAATGAATGTGTTCAACCGACAGACCCTTGAGTTTTTAACAGGCAAAGGTGCACACACCCTGACACTTTCAGCTGAAATGAATCTCGGGCAGATACTAGAGATTGCTTCATATGCCAATTGCGAATACATTGTGCACGGAAACATTCAGATAATGGAGTCCGAGCACTGCCTTATTGGAGGATTGCTGGGACAACAAGAAGACACAGGTTTTAATTGCGGTGCTCATTGCAAAAATAGCAGCTTTGAGATCGTTGATGAAAAAGGATTTGAATTCCCGGTGCAGACAGACTCAAATTGCAGAACTCATATTTTCAATTCAAGGGAACTTTGCCTTCTTGAAGAAATACCCCAGCTTATCAAAGCAGGTCTTTCAAGTCTCAGGATAGATGCAAGAACACTTGATAATGACCGCGTGAGAATGATTACACGTGCCTACAGGGACGGTATCAACTCCTACTACACAAAAAGTACAAAACACGTATGGCAAGGTAGTGACATCAGCGAAAACCACACACGAGGACATTATCACAGGGGAGTGCAATGAACATATTCCTTTCAGCTTCTATAAGAGGGGGCAGGCAGATGCTGTCCACCTACATTGAGATTTGTAACTACCTTCAGGAAAAAGGACATGAAGTACTGAGCTGGCATGTTGCTGACCCGGAACTTGAAAAGACTGAATCACTGCTGACAGAGCAGGAGATATACGTACGTGATATGGAGTTCCTTGAGAAAAGCGACTGTGTGATCGCAGAAGTGAGCACACCTTCCATAGGTGTTGGATATGAGATTTGTAGTGCGCTGCAGCTGGAATTCCCTGTGCTTTGCTTGCACACACCACAAACAAATGTTTCTGCAATGATACGCGGAGACAAGAGAATAATTACTCGAAAATATGATAGTAGTGCCATTATGAAGAAAGAGATTGATGCTTTCCTTGAACTTGTCGGCAAATCCTAATTTTTTAGCAATCATTAAATACTTATCATCACAATATAAAAGAGGTGACTATGGTAACTGAAATCGTAATCCTTATAGTGGCAATTATAGCTGCATTTCTTCTCTGGAAAGTGCTGAAGACTGTAAAGAACATGGTGATTAACACAATTGCAGGACTCATTGTGCTTGTCATCGCAAACCTTGTATTTGGACTGGAAATCGCCTATTCCTGGGTAGTCATCCTTGTCTGTGCAATTGCAGGAATCGTAGGTGCACTGCTCATCATAGTTCTGAATTATCTTGGAATAGCCTTCTAAAGGCGAGCTATTAATCTTATCTGGTGGCGCCTGTGTGGCTTGCCATGAAATATTTTTTCAGAAACAATATCCTTCATTTCTATAATCTCAAATCCGACAAGCAGGGATTCAAGTTCTTCTCGCGTGAAATAATGATATATTATCTCGTTTTTCCTGCGAAAAGTATTGGTTTCAATCTCATCGCCACCGTACCTCATATCCTCAGTTCCGAAAACTTCGATTACAAGGATAGCTCCGCTTTTCATTACTCTTTTAATCTCACTTATTGCTATCTGTCTTTCGTCTTTAAGCAAGTGCTGCATAACACCAAGACACAGGACAGCATCAAAAGACTCATTCGTAAAAGGATTCGACGTTATACTTGATACAAGACATTCAGCCTGTGAATTATTTTTAGAAAGGTAGGAGCAAGCCCTGCAAACTGCAGTTGCTGACACATCAGTGCCTATGGACTCGTATTTTCGGGAAAGAGGAAGGAGAAATCTACCATTCCCACAACCCAAATCAAGCACCCGGGATGATGGCGATAATAATCCTTCAAGCATTGATATTGATCTGGGACCACCCCATGTCACATGTTTATATTCTTCTTCCCAGGCAAGGAAGTGAGACTTATTGCCCGGGAAAAAATTGTTCTCCATGATCAGGGTCTGTATACTGCTGCTTCTCTGAAACGCTGCGCAAGGAAGTCCTTCTCAAGGGAGGAAAGGAACCATCCGGCTTTTGGACCTGATGGCTGTCCAAGCACAGAAACATATATTGCCTTAAAGAGATCCTTTGGATTGACTTCCAGTGATTCCGGAGTTACATCCATGGCAGAAGCTATCATTTTGTTTAACTCTGAGCCAACTTCTTTTGAAGAATAAACCAGATTGTGATAATCTTCACCTGTCAGTTCATCACTCTTATCGAGTATGTCTGAGAATGCAGTAAGGAAAGCACGCTGGAAATCTGTGAAACTTGCAGAGCCTACCGGAAGATCATCCTGCACGCTGAACTTTGCATTGTCGGGGGCATACATTTCAAGCCAGTTCCCGACATTATCAGCAAGCTCACGTATGCATTTCTCATTGGAGACGTCATATCCTGCTCTTTTCACAATATTTATAATCCTGTCAAAGTCACCTGCTGCAACCTGGTGTATGGTTGTCATATGCTTGAAGGGTATATCCGTGTGACAGAGTCCTGCTGCATGTGAAAGTTCGATTATTCTCTTATCGTATGGTGTAGCCTTGTCACTTGAATGCAAACGCTCGAAATCGTCTACAAGTGTGAGCAGCGGTAATGCAGGATCGAACCTGATATGCTTTTCAGGCTTCGTACGAATGATAAGGTAACGCAGTATCTCAGGAGGGACTACTTTTAACATGTCTGAAATTGAAACAACAACACCGGTTGATGATGACATAGCACCCTTTTGACCCAACATGATCCATTCGTAGACGATTGGATGAGGAGCCTCGTATCCGAATATTTCCTCAGCTATAGCCACACCTGTGTCATAGGAACCGCCCCTTGAAGCATGATCCTTTCCAAAAGGTTCAACGGTAACCCCAAGTGCCTTCCACCTTGCAGGCCAGTCCACACGCCAGGTAAGCTTCCCGCCCCCTTTCATAGATACTGTACCACTGCTCCCGCATGAACAATCATAATCCACAGTCTCTGCATCCAGATCAAAACCAGTAACGATAGTTGCATTAACCTTGCCACATTCTTTACAGATAGGATTGAAAGGATTCCAAGTCTCAACCGGGGTCTTACCCGATCTTTTCTGAAGTATTGCTGCAATCTCATCCTTTTTTACAAGGGCTTGCTTGATAGCTTCAACATAAACACCTTCCTTGTACAACTCATCCGCTCTGTAGACCTTTGGGTGTATTCCAAGATGGTCAAGGGCTGTCAGGAAAGGCTCAAGGAAATGCTCAGAATAGTTATCGTGTTCACCACATGGGCAAGGAATCTCGGAAAGAGGTTTTCCAACATGTTCTGCATAACTTTCATCCAGGAAAGGATAAACCTTCCTTAAAGGGTCATAGGTATCTGCAATGTAAATAAATTCAGCCTCTTCTCCTTTATCAATAAGGGCTCTGTATGCTACATCTGCAGTTACGACCTCGCGCATGTTACCAATATGAATGTGACCTGAGGGTGTGATGCCTGTTGCAACAAGATGCGTTCTGCCTTTTGCCAGCACCTCATCTGCAATAACATCCGCCCAATGTGTAATCTCTGCCATTATTTCACCGGTTTATAATAGGAATATGTAATGTCTGGATGCCCAGAGTCAGTAACCTTAGATGATTGTTACTATTATAATCTTTGCTCATAGACAAAATACAATCAGGTATTAATAAGTCATTTCTATCCTTTTACGGACATATTTGTACCTCATACAAATACAATACGAAACATATTAATAACGAGATTGTATTTATAAAAGTATGACCCGTATAACAGAGAAGATGAACAGGATACCAATAAGCACTTCAGAAGACATCTTCAATATGAAGAACCAACGGGATCCTGAAAGCAGTGAACTCTGGCCTTTTCTGGTAATTCATGGAAACCACGCTACAATCAATGATGAAGCAGTGATATATGACGATGAAGGCGTATATCAGGTATATACAAAAAAAGTCATGTCGCAAGTAAAAAAGGACTGAACATATATAGGAAAAAATATTACCAATATGTCCTAAAGTTCAGAAGCTCTTCTATCAGTTCACGGTTTTCACCAAAGAATGTGTAGTCCTTTATGATATTACCATTATAGCTGACGGTATCTATGTAACCGTACCAGTAAACTATCATACCAATACCGTAGATATCCTCATATTCCCTGAACTGTTTCTTAATGTAATACTCATGTTCTTTTTCATCACCAAAAAGAGCCTTGCTTTCTATCCAGGATACCTTGACACCATCCACATCGAGTTCTTCATCCAGCAGGAAATCAGGAGTTTTTGTAAAACCCTGGTTTCTCAGATCGTCTTCTGATCTATAGGTCAGCCCCCGTTCGGTAAGCCATTCTGCAAGAATAGATTCTCCCATTTCACCTTTTTCAGCATGTATTTCATGTGCTTTCGGGGAAAAGAAATAATCGGACTCCATGGCTTCCATAACTTCTTTTTTAAGACGACCGTCAGGTTGCTCATCCAGATTTCTGATGAACCCTTTCTTTGGAATACCCATCTCCTTGAGTAGCATCGAAACCATGAGAGTTGCCGGTATATCATTTCTCCTTGATATCTCAACTATGCTTTTGCCTTTCTTCCATTGCCTTAAGTGCCTCAGGCTTTTATTCTTGATCTTTGAGAAATTTCTCTTGACCTTTGTAACAGTTTTCTGGTTAAGTATGGAATGAATAGTACCAATGGGTTGTGAGAACTGCATTGCCAAACTTTTAACGTCATCAATACTTTCCAGGTTACTATATATCTGGTTATAGGTTTCAATATCCATTCTCACTCAATTCCTTTTAGAATGCATTCATTGCATCGGTTCCTGCCACAATAGGCTTTTGAATACTCAACTATGAGGGCATGGTATTCCTTATAGATACCCACATCTTTGGGAAGTTCTGCTTCAAACATTCTTTGTAATTGCATATAATTGCCCTCAATACCGATACATTTCATCATACGGGTAGTATAAGCATCAATTACAAATTTTGGTTTTTCGGCAGCATATAGCACAATACTATCTGCTGTTTCATTCCCAATACCTTTAAGAGATAACATAGTCTTGCGAAGATCTTCCACTGGCATTGAGAAAACAGTCTCCATACCTTGCTCTGCAAAAAAACCTGCCACTTCTTTCAGGCGGGAAGCTTTCTGCCGGTAGAAACCACAGCATTTTACAAGATTCTCAAGCAACTCAATATCGGCTTCTGCGAGAACCGGGACCTCAATCAAACCGTGTTCTTTCAAGCCATTAATAGCCTTTTCCACATTTGCCCACTTTGTCTGCTGTGTAAGCATAGCCCCGACAATAACTTCAAAAGCCGTTTCTGCAGGCCACCAGCATTGCGGTCCAAGCTCATCAAACAGCAAATCATATACTCTGCAAAGTATTTTGTATTTCATATATCATAAAAGAGAACTATTTCCAGAATTCTTCCTCATATCCCTCAGGAAGATCCAGATCCATCACTTCATCGAGTGACTTTCTTTTCCTGTCCTCTTTACCCTTGTCTCCGTCATTTTGTCTTGACTCGATAACTGTAGTATCCTTATTGCTTACCACGACCTCTTCATGCCGCACAGAAGTTACAGACTCATCTGTGAGCCCCTGTGATGGTGCCTCAACCTTAGCCTCAACGTAAGTTTCAACGACTTCAACATCAGGTACTGCCCTTTTTAGATGCTCTCGTTTGAGTCCCTCACTAACGGCTTTTGGCCATGAGGTCTTTTCAGCCATATTAGTCTCGATCCTTGTGCGAGTCTTTTCAGCATAGGTATCCTCCATTGGTGTGGATTTAGAAAGCTGTTTATGGGTGGAGCTGTACCCGATCACACATTGTTCGTCCTCTGTACGCCATTCAACTACGTAAAGATGACAGGCTTTCTTCTTACAGTGGGAAACTCCGTCCCTGGGACAAACATCGGGTAAAGTCATGATAAAACCTCAATATATTAATGATTATATACTTCTTAAAGCATTGGATATGAGAGGTGCCACACTGACACAACTCTGTGCCTTTTCTATTGTATCGGTGGCAATGATATCTTTTACCCCTGCATTGAACAGGCGTAACACTGCATTTCTTGCCAGTACTGGATGAACACATGCAAGATAAACATCTTTTGCACCCTGTGATTTGAGCAGTTTAATAGATTCTGCCATGGTACCGCCTGTAGCTATCATGTCATCGATGATGATTATATCTCTGTTCATTACATCTACATTCTTTGCCTTAATAGAAACGGTGTCGCCGGAATGACGGGTCTTTTCCAGATAATCAAACTCCAGCCCCACATCAGTTGCAGTGTTTTCTGCAAGAGTTATTGCACCTTTATCAGGAGACACAATTAAAGGATCACTCAGGTTCAAAGATCTTATATGGTATCCAATAAGGCGAGATGCGTCCAGGTCAAAGGCATCTGCGTTAAAATAATTCAGCACACTGGACTCGTGGATATTCACAGTAAATATCCTGTCAGCATTAATCGTCCTTGCAATTGCCCTTGCGCTTATAGGTTCACCTGTTTTGAACTTTTTGTCCTGCCTTGCATATCCCATGTAGGGTATGACTACATTTATGACAGGTGAGTCCTCACAAGCATCTATTAACTGCAGTAGTGCAATAAGATCAGAGTCTGTAGTCGTACTCTGTATAATGGTAACTTCATCCACGTCTTCATCAAGTATGCGCGAGTACATTTCCCCGTCAGGGAATCTTGTAAAGTCACATACAGTAGGCTCGATATTCATCTCTCTTGCAACTCTTGATGAAAGAGCCTGGGATGCTGGTCCTCCTATGATTTTCAAATGATGTACCTCTTTAAGATTTAATTAATGGATAATTTGAATGCTTCCTAATGTATCCCTATAATACATCAGTTTTGGTTCATTTTTACTTTCTCAAGAACCTTGATATTTTGTATACCAGTAGCGGGATAATTGCCGGTTTCATCCTTTTCTGCAGACTTTACCATGTCCCATACCGTAAGCAAGGCAACTGAGACACCAGTAAGTGCTTCCATCTCAACACCGGTTTTTCCGACAGATCGCACCTCTACCTTTGCACAAACGACGTTATCATAAATTGAAAAGTCCACATCCACCGAAGTGATTGGTATCTGATGGCACATAGGAATGAGTTCAGGGGTTTTTTTAACCGCAAGAATTGAAGCTATGCGCGCAGTAGAAAGTACATTGCCTTTCTCAACAGTCCCGGTTCGTATCTTCTCTATGGTTGCGTCACTAAGAACTATCTCTCCAGAAGCTATTGCTTTCCTTACAATGATATCTTTACTGCTGATGTCCACCATGACAGCGCGGTCGTTTTCGATGTGTGTGAATGTAGCTTCCAATTTATCACCGTTTTTCAGTCAATTCTGATGTTCTGTCTTTGAAGGTAATCCTCAATAGTACTATTTAGTTGTTCTTTCAGATTAGTGGCCTCATTGAGACTGAGTTTTAGAATTTCTTCGTCCTTTCCATGGTTTATAATTATACGTACCCACTTTCTTTCTATGTCTACGTTTATTTTTCTATTCTCCTGCCCCATATCAAAACACCTCTGACATAACATCTGCTATCCGTTCAATTATATCTGTCGCAAGCAAACCAAATCCTTTTTCTTCAAATGCAAGATCTCCGGCAACCCCGCCTATAAATGCTGCACATGATGCTGCATCTATTGCATCATTAACTGCAAACAAAGCTCCAATGATGCCAGCTAGTACATCACCTGTACCCCCAACAGTCATTCCGGCATTTCCGGTTCTGTTAAGCCGGGTAATCAATCCATCCGAAATTATATCAACTTCACCTTTCAAAACTACTGTAATACCTTTTTCTCCTGCAAATCTGGCGACAATCGTTTTCTTTTCATCAAGTGCCTGAGAAATTTGCTCCCTGCAGAGTCGTGAGAACTCAGCAGAATGTGGTGTTAAAATGAATTTCGCCTCACTTTTTGCAGGCAAACTTAGATTATAAAGGGCATCTGCATCGATAATTACTTTTTTGCATAAAGGAAGAAGTTGTTCCACTGTTTCAAGGGTAGCTGTGTCCCTGCCAATTCCCGGACCTATGACAGCAACATCATGAGATTCTATCAGACTTTTTAGAACAGGAACATTTGAAAGGTTCAGCCTGTCGCCTTTAAGCGGCATAACTATAAGATTAGAAGAAAAAGAAGCAACCGTATCTGCAACATTCTCAGGTACTGCCACTGTCACAATATCAGCACCTGTGCGAAGCGCTGCCATGGCTGCAAGGGCAGGAGCACCGTAGTAGGCACCACCACCTATCACAAGAACACGTCCGGAGTTGCCTTTATGAGCATCTCGTTTTCTACAGGCGAGATTTATAAGATCGCCACGACCCACATATTCCTCTGCATCCCTGCACACACCGATGGGAACCACTTTTACTGCCCCTGTGTACTTGTCACAACCCGGCAGCTCAAGACCGGTCTTCATCCTGTGGAATGTAATCGTCATATCGGCAAGGACACTTTTTACAACCTCACCACCATCAATATCATATCCAGATGGAGAATCTATTGAAATGATATATGAACCGGAAGAATTGATCATATCTATGGCTGTTGATTCAGGCTCCCTTGGTACTCCTTTCATCCCGGAACCCAGTACACCGTCAACAATAATGTTTGTATTGTGCCATTCGGAATATGCCTCCAACTGCTTAGAGTCAGATATCTCTTTTATTTCCTGGATACCACTATATTTTAGCAGATTAAAATTGTGTTTTGACTCTTCCGTTCTTATACGGGAGGAATGATCCAGAAGTAATACCCTCACATCGTATGAATCGTATAGTGCAAGATGCCTTGCAGCAACAAACGAATCACCACCGTTATTACCTCTGCCTGCAACAAAAAGCACCCTTCCTGAACTGAGCCGGACCATAATTTCCCGGGCTATTGCAGCACCCGCGTTTTCCATTAGCTGAAGAGGACTGAGGCCAAGATATGCACAATTGGTATCGACAGAGCGCATTTTTGAAGACGTTATGGAGAACATAGTTACCTATTTATTCCTTAGTTTGCATTCTATTTAGCAGTTGATGTATTTATTTCTGTTATTTTATTCAAAATCATTTTATGCTAATATAACTCTTATACAAAATGGAGGTCGTTTCTATTAACACCGTTGCAAAGGAGATTAACGCAACTGACAAATCAAAAATCAAGCCCACATATCTCATACTTGGAAGTGGGAGTTTTGGTTTTGCTTTAGCCAAGGAACTAAGAGAACTTGACAAAGAGCTTATTATTGTAGACAAGGACTCTCAGAAAGTGGAAACACTTCGTGAGGAAGCCTATGAAGCCATGGTTGGTGATGTCAGTGATCCCAACCTTTTTGACATGATCAACACCAAGAACCTTGCAGGAATACTTATTCTTAGCTCTGACTCAAAAGCAAATAAGGCTGCTCTTAAGAATGTCAGGAATAAGGTATCCCAAGAGATTTATTGTGTTGTGAGAGCTCCCGATGTTATAACCATGCAGGAAATGGAAACAATGGGTGCAGACCTTGTTATAATGCCACCCAGAATGGTAGCTAAGTCGCTTTCCAGATCACTTGAGCGTGCTGAAGCGATGCGCAGGGGAAATAAACTGACCCAATGGTTCGAGGCCAACCGAGGAAAGAAACTTGCTATTGTGGTTCATGATAACCCGGACCCTGATGCTATATCCAGTGCCCTTGCACTACAAAGGATCGCAACGACTTTCAATGTCATTTCAGACATAATATATCACGGAGAAATAGGACATCAGGAAAACAAGGCTTTTGTTAATCTGCTTGGAATAGATCTTTACAGATCAGAAGATGTAGGTTTCACAGGATATGAAAACTTTGCACTGGTAGATTGTGCGACGCCCGGTGCAAACAATTCCCTACCACCTGAAACACGCGTGAACATAATCGTTGACCATCATCCGCTACCGGATGCCGAGATAGATGCAGACTTTATAGATATCCGACCAAATGTAGGCGCTGCTGCCACCATACTGACAAAATACCTTCAAGAACTAAATGTAGATATTGACAGTGGACTGGCAACTGCACTGTTGTATGGCATCAGGACTGATACACTTGACTTCAAGAGGAATACGGATTCTGCTGATCTTTCTGCAGCTTCATATCTGTACCCTCTCTCAGACCATGACATCCTTGAACAACTGGAACGTCCTTCTATGTCAATAGAAACGCTGGACGTACTTGGTGAGGCTATAAACAGCCGCCAGGTAATTGGAAGTTACCTTCTCTCGAATGTGGGAAGCATACGCAACAGGGATACATTACCACAAGCTGCAGACTATCTCCTTAACCTTGAAGGCATCTCAACTTCTATAGTGTTCGGAGTTACAGATGAAAAGATATACATTTCCGGACGCAGTAGTGATATCAGAGTCAATCTGGGCGACATTATGAAACGTGCATTTGGAGAAGATGCAGGCGGAGGACATGCAACTGCAGCAGCTGCACAGGTACCACTGGGAGTATTTAGCGCTGCAAAGGACCGCCAGACCCTCCTGAGACTTGTTAATGAGGCAGTCGTAAAAAGATTCCTTGGAGCGGTCGGTGTCGAAGATACAGACGAATAAGTCTGTAGAATACTTTTTTTAACACACGTATACTGAAATGCATGTTACTAAATATGCATATGTGATTATAGTTGTTAAAGGATATATACACAAACTATACAAATCCGACTACAATGTAACCCGCAGCCATAGCTTTGCATATGCCAGAAAACGATTAGCGATAGCAACCAATTATAAAACATGCAGCATCCAAAACAAGATAGGCAAATTAATCTCGATAGGGTGTAAACTAACAAATATAGGATTATAATTGTGTTATGAAAAGAGAAGCTGCACAATTGAAAACGAACCGCCACATAAAACAAAGTTCATACATTACATGAAATATAAGCCCATAAATTGTATGTGATATGCACCTCCCTTACACAATCATACAACACCAATCATACATTTACATATAAATATTATATCATACTGCGCATGCAAATAGTGTACCACACCACACACATATGATGCATACCTTGCCACCAACACAAGAAACTAACAGGAAAACAGACTACGAAATCTACTTCCCTATTACCCCTTTAACTAAACTACTACATTACAAAAACTAGCTTTTACCTTATATACAACCCATGCACCTACACTGCTTTAAATCCATAATGTCATGCCAGCATTCTATGACTACGTAATGCAAACATGCAGTTACAAATACATATTAAATAATCGATAAAATATAATGTATATTACCCTACCAGTATTGAACCCATGCACTATCTGAATTTATATATGGTATTACATCAAACAGAAAAAAAACAAATTCAAATCATATCAGAAAAATGAACGCCAAATTCAGAGAAATACTTATCAAGCGAATTGAGGAAGAGCGAGAAGCTGCAAAGCATATCAGTCAGGATGAACTTGCGGAGGAAATATGTAACATCGGGTTTAAGTGCCTTATGTGCGGGAAATGTTGCCGACGTGAATTTGGAGATAACCGGGTTGCTGTTGTTCCCGATGAAATCCGCAGGATACAGAAAGGTAGTGACCTTACGTGGAAAGCTATAGTAGAACCACTGAACATAGAAGCAAATTCTCTGCAGGATGAGTGTTACCTTCAAGGGGAATCCGGCATGATAGACGAAGATGGCAATATCCATACTTTTGGCTGGATGCTTCAAAGGAAAAATAACGGGGACTGCGTATTTATTCCTGAAGAAAAAAAGGACAGCAAATGCAGCATTTATGAGCTGCGGCCACTTTTATGCAGCACATACCCTTTTTACATGGAAGAACTCGAACTTAGGGCGTCCGAATGTGAAGGAATTGGCGGAGAAATAACAAAACAGGACAGCAAGGAAATTGCAGGTATGCTGCTTAAGAGATATCTTGGTGAACTGCAGGACACCATCCTTACATATAAGAACTATGACGGATTCATACCAGCTAAAATAGGGAATATTATCGCAAAATCTAACTTGAAACAAGGCTACTTAAATTACGTCGTCCATAATAGCGAGGGAACTTGTAAAGTTACGAAGAATATTTGAATACTTTCATTTATCAATTGATTTATAATAAATAAACATTATGCAGGAATAAACATGTCCACTAATAAACAACCAATGACAATCTCTGAGAAGATATTTTCAAAGGCTGCCGGTAAGACGGTTAAAGCCGGAGAATTCGTACTGGCAAATATAGACAGGGCAATGACCCATGATATCACCGGACCCCTCGCAGTAGAAGGATTCTACGAGATAATGAGGGACAAGGAAGAGAAGAAAGTATGGGACCCAAGCAAGATAGTAATTCTTTTCGACCATCAGGTTCCTGCAGACTCACTGAACGCTGCAGCCAACCACACCATGCTCAGGAAATTTGCTAAAGAGCAGGGAATTATTAATTATGACGTTTACGAGGGTGTCTGCCATCAGGTAATGCCTGAGAAGGGACACGTAAAGCCAGGAGACCTTGTAGTAGGTTCTGACTCCCATACCTGTGCCTATGGCTCACTTGGCGCATTCTCAACAGGCATCGGCTCAACTGATATGGCAGCAGTATTTGCATCAGGAAAGCTCTGGTTTAAGGTACCTGAGACTATCAGGTTTGAGGTCGAAGGAAAACTTCCAAAGCACGTATATTCAAAGGATGTAATTCTCCACCTCATTGGAGATGTAGGTGCAGAAGGAGCAAGATACATGGCAGCAGAGTATGCAGGCTCAACCATCGATGCAATGTCAATGTCTGAACGCATGACCATCTCTAACATGGCAATCGAGATGGGAGGGAAGGCAGGCATAATTGAAGCTGATAAAGTTACCGAGAACTACCTCAAAGAACGCATACCGGACTATGAGTTTGATCCATACTGGGCATCCGATGAAGACGCAGAATGCGAACTCCACAAGTATGATGTAAGCAATCTTGAACCACAGGTTGCATGTCCACACAACGTAGACAACGTTAAACCGGTAACAGAAGTAGAAGGAATAAAAGTAGATCAGGTGTTTGTAGGTTCCTGTACCAACGGAAGATTTGAGGATATCGAGGTTGTTGCAAAGATGATGGGTGACGAGCCTGTTGCAAAAGGTGTAAGACTTCTTATTATTCCTGCATCCAGAACAGAATACATGAAAGTGCTCAGGGCAGGTTATGTAGAACAGTTCATGGAAGCTGGGGCAATGGTGGAATCACCATGTTGTGGCCCATGTATGGGCGGTTCTTTCGGACTTCTTGGTGACGGAGAAGTAGGACTGGCAACATCCAACCGTAACTTCAAGGGACGTGAAGGAAGTCCACAGTCATTTGTATATCTAAGTTCACCTGCAACCGCAGCAGCTTCCGCACTGACCGGAGAGATAACAGATCCAAGAAAGATCTGATCTCTTTTCCTTTTATATAGCAAGACCACAAAAGATATATTACAGAAATTAATATGATAGTTTCAGACGTTGGTACAACCAACACCATTCCGTCATATTGTGTGTGGATTACAACCAACGTCACTACGACTGCTTTTCTGTTGTTTTGATTGGCTATGACTTAAGGACACCTTTAGTCATAAAAGGGAAATATTATTACCATATAAGTGGGAAGGATAAATCATGACTGATACAGACCTTTCAATATTTGACGAATTATATGCAATTATAAAAGACAGGAAAGATAATCCTGTTGAAGAGTCCTATGTGTGCTCCTTACTCGACCACAGAAAAGGTATTGACAAAATACTGGAAAAAGTAGGAGAAGAATCTATTGAAACAATCCTTGCTGTGAAAAGTGATAATCGAGAAGAGATGATATATGAATCATCTGATCTGCTTTTCCACCTTATGGTAATGTTTGTGGCCAAGGGAATTACCCTTGAAGAGATTGCCACTGAACTTAAGAAAAGAAGAAAATAGTTTTAATAACCTATCAGTTCATGGAAAACATCCTTTTTGGATAGGATCCCTTTTGGTACGCCATCATAAGCAACCAGCAAAAACCCAATGTTGTGTTCGTCAAATACCTTCACAGCATCATAAAGGGATGTTTCTGAATCCACTGTTATGAGGTCACGACTCATTATATCCTTGACCTTAGCAGTCATTTTACCACTTGCAACAGCATCGCCTATATCTGTAAATGTAACAACACCAAGTAACTCATCATTATCAATCACCGGGGCACCATGTATACCATGTTCCACAAGCATACGTGCTGTTTCCTGAATAGAGGCATTTCCACTTATTGATATCATATTTGTGCGGGCATAATTCTTCACAGGTTTCTTTGGCAGAGATATCATCTCATTTATAGAGAAAACAAGAGTGTTCTTAGTATCATCCCTTCCTACTATCTCGCCGCGAACTACCAATTTATTCACAGGAGTGGGACCCATCTGGACAAGATCACCCTGCTCAAAACCCTTAATGTTGCCAAGAACCCGTATCATACCATGACAGAGATCCGGGTGTCTTACCGTAGTGAAACTTATCTCGGCTACTGTTGCGCCATCCACAAGGATGTCATTTCTATATATTGGTACTTTTGCTTCGTGATCCATTGCAGTAATGCTTAAAGCTTCATAAGCATCACCTGTTGCTTTATAGCCACCTTTGGGACCGGGAACACCTTCAACAAGGCCAAGGACTTTCAAGGATTGCATCTGATTCCGAACAGTGCCAGGGTTACGACTAATAAGCTCTGCAATTTCTTCACCTTTGACAGCACGATCTTTTTCTCTCTGTAAATTGATTAGTGCTATGAGAATATCTTTCTGTATGGGAGTCAGTTCCATAAAATCACCGGTCCATCAACTCAAATATAGTTTATACATACTCAAAGGAGCTATATAAAATATAGTATTTCACCCGACGGATATTAGAAACGATTATATTTATAGGAATAGGGACTTATACCTTAAAGTGATTTTGAAGCGCAACAGGAAGAAACATGATTTTTGAAAAAATAAATACAGTCCCTACATCGGAAGAATTACTGAACAAGTCGTTCAGAAGAGCTACCAGGGCAATGTCAGGAAAAACCATTTCCGGAAGAAAAACAGCTCTAGAAGCTAATGAATCCATGGTATTGACAGCTGCCAACATACTTACAGATAATCTTAAGAACATAGTCAGAAGATTCCCTACTTTTGAGAATCTACCACCTTTCTATTATGAACTGGCAGACGTCATGGTAGGCGTTGACGAAATGAGAAAATCCCTTAGCAGGCTTGACTGGGCCAGTGCAAAGATACATGAAGTTGCAAGAGATCATGTGGGAAAAATGAGAAAAAGCAGGGACCCCATGCCTGTGAGAAAACAGTGTTTTGGGCGTCTTTCATCTATAGTAGACTCCATCAGCAAAGATTTGCTTTTCCTTAACGAAGCCCGTAACAAACTTCGAAAGCTTCCGTCAGTTCATGATGAACCAACCATTGTGGTTGCAGGGTACCCTAACATAGGGAAGTCCAGTTACGTTACAAAGGTAACAGGAGCAACACCTGAAATAGCACCATACCCATTTACCACAAAAGGTGTTTCTATCGGACACTTTTTCGTTGACAATGACAGATATCAAGTAATGGATACCCCGGGACTCCTTGACAGACCGATGTCAGAACGCAATGAAATAGAATTGCAGGCAATAACAGCACTAAAGAACCTGGATGCTGTGGTCCTTTTTATAATCGATGCAACTGAAACATGTGGATATGAGATTGAAGACCAGAAACGTATGCTTGAGGAAGTTCGCAGTGAGTTTAAATTGCCAGTACTTGTTGTTGCAAACAAGGCAGATCTGCCACAGTTCAGGGAACTTGATTTTGTAGATATGAAAATGTCCACTGCAACAGATGAAGGTGTCAGTGAAGTCACTTCAACTCTTATTGATATGGTAAAAATAGCTATTCAGGAAAAAGAGAAAACTGAAGGCGAAAAGATAACGATGGATGACCAGTAAGACCATCATCACAATACTTTTTTCATAATGTCAAGTGCACTTTTCAGATTGTCCATGGATGAAGCATAGGAAAGTCGTATGTGCCCCTCACCACGGTCACCAAAAGCAGTTCCCGGCACAACTATAACACCGTTGGAAACTAATTTTGATGCAATTTCCCCGGAAGTCGTACCTTCCGGTACCTCAGGAAAAGCATAGAATGCACCTTTTGGAGAAGCACAATTCAAGCCAATTGAATTCAGACCTTCTACAAGCATATCCCTGCGGGATTTGAACTCATCACGCATTGCAAATACAGAATCCATTGGACCCGCAACAGCTGCAAATGCAGCCTTCTGCGCAATCGAATTAGCACATGCCTGCACATACTGGTGAACCTTGATCATCTGCTCAGTGTACTCTTTTCTGGCAGCAACATATCCTATTCTCCACCCGGTCATGGAAAAAGTCTTAGATACTGCATTTACCGTTATAACATTATCAGAAAACTGAGCAGGACTTACATGCTCCCCTTCATAAATGAAATGCTCGTACACCTCGTCGGATATGATAGTTATCCCATGATCATCAGCAATCTCCGCAAATGCTTTCATATCATTTCTGCTTTGCACCGCACCTGTGGGATTTGCAGGAGAATTAATAATAATTGCCTTTGTCTTTGGAGATATTTTATCAAGGACACACTCGGGACTTATTGTAAGATCATCTGCAAGTGGAAGTGAAGTCGTGCGACCACCCATAATGTTCACCAGAGAATTATAGGATACAAAACCAGGATTTGCAATCATCACTTCATCCCCAGGATCTACCAAGGAAGCAATTGCAAGTTCGAGTGCTTCTGATGCACCGGAGGTGACAATAATCTCATCCTGTGAAACATCAAAGTTGTTCTCACTTTTAAATTTAAAGCTTAAAGCCTGGCGAAGTTCAGGAATACCCGGACCGGCCGTATAACCAGTGAAACCTTCATTAATAGCATCTATTGCAGCCTGCTTAATATGCTGCGGAGTATCAAAGTCAGGTTGCCCAATACCAAGATTTATGGAATTGGGACCTGCCCCTTCAAACATCTTTCTGATTCCGGAAACATCCATATCCAGAACCCTTTGTGCGAACTTCGAACCAGGCATAGTATCACTTTATTCAATATTTGTGTGTCTTGATTTAAGATCTTCTTCCGAAGCACCTGTAATAAAAATAAGCTCTGCAATTAGAGCATCAAGGAATACGCTCGCAGATGTTTCAAAGGAAGTACCAAGAGGCGTAAGATAAGTATATTCACCACGCATATGACGCTCAACATATCCACCCGCATCATCCTTTGTTCTTCCGGGGAGAACTATCACAGTATCGGATAATTCACCTAATGTTGATTCTTTATTGGAAGTGATCGTGACAAGCTTAGCACCTATCTCCTTGGCAACGCGTCCAAGATTTGAAACTGAACGTGTCTGCCCCGAGCCGGAAATAGCAATAACCACATCGTCCTTACTTACAGCAGGAGTCGTTGTCTCACCTACAACATGGGACGAAAGTCCAAGATGCATCAGCCTCATGGCAAATGCCCTTCCGACAAGTCCGGAGCGACCGGCACCCATCACAAAGATTCTTTTTGCGCCCATTATATCTTCAAGCATCTGCTTGACAGAGTCCTTGTCAAGCTTGGCAGCTACATTTTCAAGATGTTCAGCCATTAATAAAATAGAAGAGGTTAAGTAGTTACATTCTGTTGAGTGGATGTCTTTCATCGGATTTCCTCAATTGGATCAATCAAAATTTATAGAATCACTATGTTTTTCTCTTGCATCATCTTTGTAATTGATGCTTTTTAACTTCCAGCCTTCAATGTTACTCAATTCTTCATACAGACGCATGATATCAGAGTCATCTCCAGTCCAATAGCAGTCTAAGACAGTGTCCTTGTCTTTAAGTTCTTCGGTTATGGAGCCAGCAAGATAGAAAAGAGCTTTTTTGCTTGAAAAAGGAACATTGAAAGTCGTCCTGTATCCCTTTTTTGATTTTGCATAGGATACAAGGACATAACCATGACCCTCATATTCCATTATCTCTTCAAAATCACACATCAGCTCTAGTTCATGGACAGCGGAGTTATCAATATTGGAAATACCCAAGAGTATCCGGCCAACTACAATATCCGGCACCTGCCTTCCAAACCATATGGATATTTTGCCGTACGTACAAACTACATTCACATCATCCCTCCCCATCTCAAAAGAGGATAGAGAGAGATCAGGCGATATGAGATTTTGTCGATTTTCTTTTAGACCCATTTGCTTCACGCAAATTATTTGTTTGTGGAAATTAGAGCACTGATCATATTGCGATCTCTTCTCAGAGTCTTCAGCTGATCAGCTGGCCCAATTACAGTGAGCCTTGATTTTAGAGCATTCTTTTTAAGAATCTTCCCTATAAAAGAAGTGTCCACTTCTGTCGGATAACTCTCCATTTCTATACCTGAGAAGCCATCCGGTTCGATGAGAGTCATTGTCATCTCTATAAGACTTGCTTCCTCTTCAGGACTCAGGCCTTTTTCCAGGACCAGTATTTTCCCGCCCTTGACCTCATCAATAATAAACCTGACTTTTTCCACAGGAGTCATTTCGGACAACCTGTGTTCTGATACAAGATCCATCTGGAAGCCCTGCACAGACATCACCCGAACCTCCTTGCAAGTTCTTCATAGAAGGTATCTATGTTTTTTCCCTCCAGGGCTGAAATAGACACCATTGGATGCTGCGGAAAAGCGTCCCTTATAGTTGAAGGAGAAGACTCGGCAAGATCAACCTTGTTGGCAACTATCAGAAGAGGAAGACTTCGTGCTTCCATATTACCAATTACAGTTACATTGACCTGGGTGAAAGGATCTTCTGTGGCATCCATAACCAAAATAACACCATCGAGGTTCTCAAGCCACTTAACAGCCTCAATTACACCTTCAGTAGCTTCCTTTGCACGCCTCTTAGATTCAGCTTCATCCATTCCCTGCTCCATGAATTCATGGAAATCTATCTTTGTAGCAAGCCCCGGGGTGTCGATAATATCAAGGGTGATGGAATTGCCATTCGTATTGATAGTAACACCCTCTCTACGCCTTGCTCTTCTTGTTTCGTGGGCAATATGTGAAACAGAACCCATTGCATCTCCAGTCCAATCTCTTAATATCCGGTTGGCAAGAGTAGTCTTACCCGCATTTGGCGGTCCATATATCCCTATGCGAGCATTTTGTTTTTTAAACAATTTCTTAAATATTCCTGAAAAATTTCTCTTGAACTTTTTAATTACGCCCATTCATTCCCTCCGTGAAATAGCATTATATTTAATGATGGATAATTTTAGTAGTATAAACACGCATTAGCATATAATTTTTATTATCTGATTACACAAACAACTTCACTTATCCGATTACACAATCCTTGCCATTGCAGAATTTATTGCGATCTCTGCGATATTGGAACCATAATCAGCTGTTCTGTCAATACTGTCTACTACCGTGCCAAGGGCAACGACTGACTCGTAAGAGTTCATTTTCAGGATTGCACCATTGAGCTTGTTGATCATAGGAGACAGCTTGGTAACCCTGTCAATGACCTGATTGGCCAGATCTACATCGAAATTATAAAGAGCATCTATTGAGTCTTCAACTATTTTTCTTGAGATCTCAGATGCCTTGTCTATCATCTCCATGACATCATCAGGAATAGGACCATCCAGATAAGTGGTGATCTTTGCAATCTTGCGTGCATGATCCGCTATGCGCTCAATAGGACCTGCTGCCATTCGCAGGTCATGATACTCATCTATAGATGTTTCAGCTGCATCCGGCAACCTTGCTCCGCGCAATATGGAACGGAACTGCTTTGCAATCAAAAGGAATAAACGATCCACATCATCATCCCTCTGATCAACATCAAGAGCAAGATCTGCATCAAGTGTTTTAATAGCCTTTATTGCATCTATATGCATAGAATTGGAGATGAGATACATCCTCCTTACACTTTTTTTGATCGAAATTTCATCAGGATTCAAAAGATCTTGTATTACCACTTTTTTTGCTGTTTCCTCTATAATCTCAGGGCCAATCAGCTTATAACACATTCCACGGATGACATTCTTCTGCTCGGCAAGTATCCTGTCTGCTTTAACCTCTATAATGTCAGAACCTACAAGGTATGCTGCAATCATATCCCTTATAAGGGCATCACCCATTCTTCCTGAAACATCGATCTGTATCTTCCTCACCGGAGGAGCATCATGAACTGGATCAATCACTAATTTACCATCGGGTTGGGGTTGTAAACTCACCCTACTACCAGTTTTGATTCCAACCTTGTCTGCCCAGGTTTTTGGAAGAGATATTATATAAGTAGAACCACCTGTTTGCTGAACTTTTCTGGTTTCTATTAAAATCCCTCATTTGTGCTTTTAAACTAATTGGATATATAGAACACCACGTAATATATAGATAATTCCCCTCTAATGCAAATATATATATCTGTTGATATATAATACCACTGTATGAAAACGGTGGAGCTGAAACCTGGCGAACTAGATATTATGAAAAAAATAATGCCACTTATATGCCTGATAATACCATGGGAAGTCTATTTCTATTCAAACTATTCGAGCGGATGGGGAATCAAATTATCAGTGTTCTATGTTAACTTTGATGATATATATGGAACCATTTTCGTAAACCTGTTCCAACAGATGTCCTTACTTTCCAACGGAGGTTTCCTGCCATCAGTAAGGACCCTTGGATGGATATTTGCGGCAATTCTATGTATAGCACTGGCAATCTATGAACTTTTAAGAGAGAATATTGAAATTGAGCTGGAAACAAAGACAACAGCTCAGATCATCATAGCGTGTGGAATACTTACAACCCTCAGTTCAATTGCAATCTGGAACAACTCTTTTAAAACACTGCCTATAGCCCCTGTTTTCTTTTTTTCTTTTGGATACCTCCTACTTCATTCAGATAGAAAAACAAACTGAAAATGAACAGATGTAAGTTATCATAATCACGCCATTTTTCAGTTTACAGATTTAATGAGGTTCATCAAATTAGAATGGAGGAAATGATGAACGAATTTAGTAATCTCGAAACCTGAAATTTGAAACGATGACTATAATTATATGTACAGTAATATTAATACATGAATGTGTAAATAATATCAGAGTAAATATATTAATTATACAACGTCGAAGATAATTACAATATAATATGCAGCCACAATAAGCTCTTTTTTGAATAAGTACTTGTGAGCTCGAAATTAGATGTATCTTTGTAATTAGTTCATTAGTATAACAGTATACTAGGAAAATAATATTACATAGTGCGAATCCTTTTAGCATATGAGTTTGAATTGTAACATCAGTCTTCCTAGTCTATTGGTAAAGAAATACGAATACAAATATTACGAGATTAGTAACAGTCTCATTCCGACACTTAACCTGCTAAAGAGTTCTATTCTCGTTTCATTTTCAGGAGCACTAAGAATACACATAGCTTTCCTCCTGATGCACATTCATTCTGTTTTTATCAACTGTCTTGCCGGAGGATTGATCATTTATGCGGTCTACACTCTGGATAGGGCTATGGATGCAGAAGAGGATATGGCTAACCGACCTGAATTAAAAGGAGCATCGAACAAGACTGCATTAATAGTATCTCTTGTTTGTTTTTTAATAGGAGCTTCCATCCTTACGACAAACGGACTAATTATTATAGCGTTTCTACCGCTTATAACCGGTTACCTTTACAGCAAAGGTATTAAAGTAGGAAAATTCAACCTGAAACTCAAAGGCGGACTTGGCATGAAGAATCTTGTAGTAGGAACCACCTGGGGAGCTTTTATTGCAGGAATAGCAGGAATCCATGCTACAACTCTAATTGCTCCAATCATCGTTTTCCTGTATTTTGGAATGAAATTAGTTATCAATACCACAATCTATGATTTCAAAGACATTAAAGGAGACACAATGGCAGGAATAAAGACCTTGCCCGTTGTCCTTGGAGAAAAAAGAGCAAAAATCATGCTATTCAGTATTCACCTGTTGTCCCACTCAATACTCCTGGCGTCCATACTAACAGGATTAATTGCTTTTGAACCAATAATACTGGCTTACAGTTTTATCATTGGACTGCTGTATATCAGAAACTTTGCAGAAGAGGTTGAAATGGAAACAAAAAGCAGGCTGACAAAAAGACTGTTTATGATAGATGGTGAATCAACATCTATTGTAGGACTTAGAACCATTATTAACGGACTAATAGCCTGACAATTTATCAAATTGAAGTGATTTGGCGCGATCTTTCTTTATAATAATCAAACAGATCACTTCCCCACTTTATTGCAGATGGATTATAACCTACCAGATCATCTCTGGGATCATATGCACCCGATGTGAAAAAAAGAGACATTGAAAAGAAAATATCAGTTACTACAAACGCAATTTTGACGTCATCTATGACAAATAACTCAGTATGAGGAGACTCTAAGTAATATTGTAATTTTTCACTATGCTCATCTCTCACTTTAGAAAATACATTTTCAGTCAGAATCAAAGAAGTAGGCACGTTTTTTTCAGCCATCCCTACAACAAAATCCGGATAAGTAGGAATAAATATAGAAGATATTCCTTTGATATAGGAGGATTTGGAAATATTCTCAGTGAATGTTTTATGAGATTCATAAATATTTTCTATACTATCCGACACTACTTCGCAATCTTTCAAGTCCCTGAGTTTGTCCAACATACTTTGAGGAATGTCACCAAGATAGTGCTCCTCCCAAAATGATTCATTGTTCTCTATGCTCTCAATCATTTCCAGAAATGGTCTGAAAGATGTGATGATGGCCCTACCAATTGGAGTTATCTTATAAATTTTGTCGGTTTTCCCGATGAGATTAGAGGATAACATTTCTTTGATTCGGGGAGATATCTCAGGAGAGGATACATTAAAGTAGTCTTTGATATCAGACAACGTACATGGTTTTTCTTCAAGTAAAAATAATATGTCTTTCCGTTTTTCGGAAAAGGTCAATATACTTAAAAGCCCTTTTGATTTCACGATAACCACATCAACTGTTATTGAGTTATGTATCCAACTAACCGAGGAATAAAACCTGATTAATTACATAAAAGTTGATTAATAGCTTATAAGTGTTTTCTAACCAGACGTATTATATTGCAAAAAATATAAATATAGTCTAAAAATTCAACTTGAGTCAACTGCATATTATATAAAAATGTTAAAATAAAATAAGAAGTTGATTCCCAAAATGAAAGCACTTCAATGTAAGAAGTGCCGCATTCCAGTGAACACAAGGGACACACACAACCTGTTGGCTGTGGCAATAACTTCCTGATCCCTAATGGAACCTCCTGGTGACAGAATATATTTAATACCATTTTCAGAAGCATGCACGACGCTATCATCAAATGGGAAGAACGCATCCGATGCCATCACACATTTTGATAATATAGCATTGACATAGTCTTCAAAAGCCATATCAGGATTCTCACGTTCATACATAACCTGAAGGTTCTCACGGGCTTTTGTTACCGCAAGCTTTCTTATGGAATCAACCCTGTTTGGCTGTCCGGCTCCCATTGAAAGCATCATGTAGCAACCATCTTCATACTCATATGCAAGGGTTACTGCATTAGATTTTACACATTTGCATGCATGCATAGAAAATTCAGAGACAGCACGCAGATCATCAGGATATGCAAGATCAGTTACGCATTCCCATTTATCGTAGATACCAACATTCATGGACTGTTTAAGGATTCCACCTATGACATATTTGTAAGTAGTATCTACATTGAAAGGTTCATTCAAGTCCGGAAGCTCAAGCAAACGAAGATTTACACTTTTATTCTTCAGGTATTCAAGCGCATCATGTTCAAAACCAGGAGCAAGAATGATCTCAACAAATTTTCCATTCAAGAATTCTGCTGCCTGAAGGTCAAAAACAGTGTTTGAACAAATAATACTGCCATAAGCAGAGATAGGATCCCCGTCCCATGCCGCCTGAAGTGCTTGTAAAAGCGTGTTGCCTGTTGCAAGACCACATGGATTATTGTGTTTTACAATTGTTACAGCAGGTTTAGAAAAAGACAGTTCTTTAACTGTCTGTAAAGCATTATCTGCATCAATAAAATTATTGTATGAAAGTTCCTTTCCATGAAGTTGCTTAGCATTTGCAAGGGATGGACCAGTAATACCATCCAGTGTATAGAATTTAGCTTCCTGATGCCAGTTTTCTCCATATCTGAGTGTTACACCATCTTTAAAACTCATTCTCAGGACATCCTGTCCAAGAAGTTCCTTACTAAGATATGTGTCAATTGTGGCATCGTAATCAGCAGTGTGCCTGAAGGCTTTCACTGCAAGCAATTCCCTCATTTGCAGGGAAACAACTCCAGTGGAACGTATTTCCTTCAGTATATGGCCATAATCTCCCGAATCACATACTACGCTTACAGAGCGATAGTTCTTTGCTGCAGATCGAAGCATTGCAGGTCCGCCAATGTCAATATTCTCTATAGCTTCTTCTAACAATACGCCTTCTTTTGAAACTGTAATTTCAAATGGATAAAGGTTGACAACTACAAGGTCTATCATTTCTACTTCTGCTTTTTGGGCCTCTCCCATATGATCATGGTCATCCCTTATGCAAAGGATACCTCCATGTATCTTAGGATGAAGAGTTTTAACCCTGCCGCCCATCATTTCCGGGAAACCGGTAACATCCGCTACATCCATGACCTCAATACCTGATTCACGAAGCAAACGGGCAGTTCCGCCAGTAGATAGAATCTGTATATCCAGTTTTTCGAGTCCACGAGCAAAATCTACAATACCAGTCTTATCAGAAACGCTGAGCAGTGCTCTCTTTACCAAAAAATCACCGTACGAAATTGGAGGATATATACTAAAAGGCTTCTGGTCAGAATCATGAATTGAATTTGACAACCGGACACACCTCAATACATTTTCCACAATGAGTACAACCTTCATTGATAATTGCAAGACCTTTCTTCATTTTAATAAGACCCTGAGGGCATTTTCCCACACACACACCACATCCACTGCAAAACAGTGCCCTTCTCACAGAAAGTTCTATTCTTTTCATGAGTTTTCGTGCATCCCTGTCAGAATCACTTCTTGCAGTAACACTGCCGGAAGCAAATATCTGGGCACGGTTTTCCCCACTTATTACCATTGCCACACCTTCCATGTAGGTAGCTTTGCCCACTGCTTCCAACGTGCCGGTCTGCTCGAGTCTTCCAAGGTCTACAGGACTATCGAATCCACCATCTGCAGATATACCTCCCTGCTTACATGGCCGATAACCGGAAGTTACAGTAAAGTTCAGGCTATTTTCATTACTTCCTGTTGGAATGAGATTTATTCCTTTTTTCTTTGCAATTTCCTTCAACTGAGGAGGCAAATCCTTCCATCTCCAGAAACCGTGCTTAACCCATTCCTCTGAAAGGCCCATACGCTGCGCATATGAAAGCAGATAGTCATTGAGTTTCTTCTCCATTTCAGGATGTGTTTCCTTAAGCCTTACAAGATCAGCCAGTGAACAGGAAGGACATAGCCAGCAGCCTATCCTGTCAAAGCCATTCTCATACATCGGATTGAACAGAAGATCATTCTTGAATATATACAGCCAGACATGCATGGCAGTCCAGTTCTGGATAGGAGCAGCAGCCACTTGGTTCCCAACCCACGGGTTCTTCCAGACACTCTCGCTTTTTGCCCTTGTACCGGATTCATACTTTCTCTGACCTATGAAAGTGAGACATCCATTCTCGTAATTATCGTCAATTATCTGTGTTATCGGACCAAGTTTACATACTTTGCAGCACCAACGGACCTCAACACTAGGAGGACCGAAGCTGTCCACAGAATCCCAGAAAGCATCCCCGGAACTTATAATGTTCAGAGGCTTACCATAGAATTTCACAACATCGTGGACATTCTGTACGGTTTCGGGGAATTCTATCCCCGTATCAGCAAAAAGAAGATCATAATCATCAAGACATTCGCTTACAAGATGAAGAACAGCAAGACTATCTTTCCCTCCTGAATATGATACCGTTGCTGGCCTGCTCACTGAAGAGGAAACATTCTTGATGAATTTATGGGAACGTTCAACAAAATCATTCATGTAATTATCATTTGCGTTTACAACATCGTCCCATGTCTGTCCCCCATCAGGAATTGAAAGTTCTGCAGGTTCTTCCTTAGACCTTACCTTGACACCAACACCTTTCCCCCTCTCAAGCATTTTCTCCCCGTTCATACGTGCACGCCCCACACCAAGTACCTTGCCTTCATGGGTCAGGACAACTACCTCATTCATTTCCTTGATAGACGGATCAGCATCCTTTACACCAGGAGCAAGTACGCTTGCACCATCAAGAATGAACTTTTCAGCACCTGCATCTATGCAAACCCAGCTTTTGAGTTTTTTATGATTAGTATTAGCAAATATACGGCGTGCACCGTTTAGCCTCAGAAGAAGGACCCACTTTAGTTGTTCCAGTTCAAAACGGATACTACCTATGACCTCACCGTCAAATATTATCTCATCCATTCGATCATCATAAGGAGATTTATTCAAAACCACCACACGCTCATCAGTTAGCAGTGGCGCATTGAACTGTTCGATCGAAAGTTTATTAATAAGATCGATCTCATACTGAAAAGCAGGACGGATATCTCCCGGAGGAGTGATTGTCACCTGACTGGTAGAAGCACCGCAGGAACATTCTTTCCCAAGAACAGGAACATTACATGAAGGGCACCAGTAAAGGAGCAGTTCACCAAGATAAAGCGGTTTGGACATTCTGTCAACCTAGATATTGAAGTTTTAAATGCTTTTTGGCAAAGCAAATACTAAAAGAATTTAGATATCAGAGATGGTTTAACGTGACACATTTCTGAGTAAATACAAGTGTCACACAGAGCACTCTCTTTTTTATCAGGCATTTTCCCTTCTTTTATCTTCCTAACACGACCTATTGCCTGCAACACATACCTGCGATCAGTTGAACGTATAATTACATTCCTGAAAAGCCCTGACCTTGCATACAGAACATAGCCGGAATTGACCGGACGTCCATTCATATCCTCTGCAAGCATTGCAAAAGATGTAATATGCAACCTGTCATTAAGCCAAACACCATTTTCAGGAGGATTGCCTGTTTTAATAATGACCGGTGAAAGGGAAACTCCGTTCTCTGCTAACCTATAAGGCATACCGATCATATTGAGCTTTTCAGAGCTAAGAAAGGGTTCAGAATCATGAAGGCAGAGTGTCTCGCTTAAACGCAATATTTCCGTATCTTTTGCGTGCGCAGAAAGGCCCTGTTGCATCCCGGGGAAGTATGTCCTTAGATCATCTGCTACCTTGTCAAGAATTTCTGCCGTAACATACTCCATTTCAACAGGATATATCATTTTTATGTTGTCCAGCACTTGTAAAAGCAAATTATCTAAATCCTCAAAGGTGACATCGTCTTTTGACGAAGAATCCTTCAATACATAAGGATATGACATGGCCATTTCCTTTAATATGAGGTGTCCTATGTAAGAAAAGGATGAATGAGATACTGGTTCGTAGCCGCGGCATGAGTAATATAATTTCCTTGCACAGGAAAAGTATAGAGACAATTCAGAAACTTGAATTTGTCCTTTTTCTTTGGTGAGAAACATATTTTAATAGTAGATATATACCATACTATAAATAAATAAAAGTTCCAGATAAAATTGAATCGACAATAAACGAACTTGTATTCGTTAAATATATATGTTAATCTACCCTTAGGAATATAAAGCATGAATGAAGACGAATCGCATGGAATAGTTCGCCAGCGTCTTGCAGAAAAGATGGCAGGCGAGATTACACTGTCTGAAAAGCCTGGTGAGGCATTAAAAAAATGGCGATTGAACTTCGAGATCGCGCAGACTGACCTATCAGGTTATCTGAGCGTTTCTCCTTCTGTTATCAGCGACTATGAAAGTGGTAGGAGGAAATCTCCAGGCACGCTTATTGTGAGCAGAATAGTCGCAGCTCTCCTTGAAATAGATTCACAGAGAGGTGGACAGAAAATTCATGCTTATGAGGGGATACTTTTCGCAGATAAAACGTCAAAGGCCATTTACGCCACATATGAATACACATTTCCCATGCAGGTTGCAAAACTTGCGAATATCATTCAGGCAGATATCGTTAACAAGGGGGTAGAAAAACCACTTTACGGTTTTACCGTTGTTGACAGTAAAAAAGCTATTCTCGAACTTTCATCCCATGAGTTCCAGAAACTCTATGGATGGAGTACCGAGCGCGCAATGATATTTACTAAGGTCACAACAGGTAAATCACCAATGGTTGCTATAAGGGTCACAAACCTGAAACCCGGGGCTGTTGTGATGCATGGACTACGTGGAAGTGAGGTTCATTTAATGGCTAAAAAAATGGCTGAGATTGACAGGATTCCCCTTCTTGCAACGACAATGGACATTGACGAGATGGTAGAAGCGCTGAAGAAATACAGCGAATACCATGTTATCGAGTAAATATCACATTAAATGCACGTTTGAACGGTGTTAAGATGAGTGTAGGGATAGTCTCATATGGTGCCTATGTACCACAATATAGAATTAAGATCGAAGAAATCGCCCGCGTATGGGGAGACGATGCAGAGATACTCAAATCAGGACTGATGGTCTTTGAAAAATCAGTTCCCGATGTTGATGAAGATGCAGCTACTATTGCAGTGGAGGCTGCAAGAGCCGCAGTTTTAAGATCAGGCATAGATGCGCAGAGGATTGGTGCGGTGTACACTGGTTCTGAAAGCCATCCTTATGCTGTCAAACCCACTAGTACTATAGTTGCAGAAGCAACTGGTGCAACTCCAGTGCTTACTGCTGCTGATTTTGAATTCGCATGTAAGGCGGGAACAGCTGCTGTCCAGGCATGTATGGGACTTGTTTCCTCAGGCATGATAGACCTCGGACTTGCTATAGGTGCTGATGTTGCCCAGGGTGCTCCCGGAGATGCCCTTGAATATACTGCCGCAGCAGGCGGTGTTGCCTATATCATCGGTAACAAGGAATCAGAACTGACAGCTATTATCGAAGATACATACTCTTTTACAACCGACACTCCTGACTTCTGGAGACGTGAAGGTATGCCATACCCTGAGCATGGAGGCAGGTTTACAGGAGAACCAGGCTACTTCAAACATGTTACAAACGCTGCAAAAGGACTTATGGCTAAAATGGACACAAAACCAACTGATTATGATTATGCAGTTTTCCACCAGCCAAACGGAAAATTCCCGACCCGTGCAGCTTCAATGCTTGGGTTTACTAAAGAACAGATAAAGCCAGGACTTGTAGTTCCAAGACTTGGAAATACATACTCCGGCTCATGCATGATGGGAATTGCAGCAACACTTGACCAGGCCAAACCCGGTGACCGTATATTCGCAACAGCATTTGGATCAGGAGCTGGCGGAGATGCTTTCAGCATAACTGTAACAGACAAAATAGAAGAGATACGTGACAAAGCACCAAAGGTAGAGGAACTACTTGAAAATCCAATCTACATGGACTATGCCCAGTATGCCAGACATAAGGGTAAGATAAAGATAGCATGAGGTGTGAAAAATGAGAGATGTAGCAATCATAGGTGTTAAGAACACAAAATTTGGCGAATTGTGGGACCGCTCTTTTAGAGACGTGGTAGTTGAAGCCGGTGTGGGTGCTGTCAGTGATGCTGGCGTTGTGGGAGATAAAATCGATGCAATGTTTGTCGGTAACATGAGCGGGGGACAGTTTGTCGAACAGGAACACATCGGTGCACTTATAGCTGATTATTCAGGTCTGGCAAAGGATATTCATGTACCTTCAACACGTGTTGAGGCTGCATGTGCTTCAGGCGGACTGGCACTCAGACAGGGAATATATTCTGTGGCTTCAGGCATGGATGATATTGTGATTGCAGCCGGAGCCGAGAAGATGACAGACGTACCTTCTGCAAAAGCATCATCAGCCCTCGCAGCAGCTGCTGACAGGGAATGGGAAGGTATCATGGGTGCAACTTTCCCGGGACTCTACGCAATGATAGCCAAGATGCACATGCACAAATATGGAACCACAAGTGAACAGCTTGCAGAGGTTGCTGTGAAGAACCACTTCAACGGTCAACATAATCCAATAGCTCAGTATAAGAGTCAAATAACAGTCGAATCGGTTCTTAAATCAATAATGGTTGCAGATCCACTGCACATATTCGATTGTTCCCCCATAACAGATGGTGCATCTGCGGTGGTGCTTGCACCTGCAGATGTGGCCCATGAGTACACTGACACACCTATCTACATAAAAGCAACCGCACAAGCCTCAGATACTATCGCACTGCACGACCGCAGGGACATAACAACCCTGGATGCAAGTGTAGTAGCCGGAAGAAGAGCATATGAAATGGCAAAGATGGGACCAAAGGACATACAGCTTGTAGAGGTCCATGACTGCTTCACGATTGCCGAAATATGTGCTATTGAAGACCTTGGCTTTGCAAAGAAGGGAGAAGGTGGAATCGTAACCCAGAATGGAGAGACAGCAATTGGAGGAAGGATACCTGTAAACACTTCAGGCGGACTCAAATCCTGCGGACACCCTGTGGGAGCAACTGGTGTAAAACAAGCCATTGAGATAGTCGAGCAGCTTCGTGGAGAGGCCGGGAAGCGGCAGGTCGATGGAGCTGAGATTGGAATGACTCACAATGTGGGAGGTTCTGGAGCAACTGCTGTTGTACACATATTATCGAGGAACAGGTGATCATCATGTCAGTACCACGATTTTGGAGAAAACAGGTAGCAAGGTACAACCTTGTAGGCACACACTGTAAGAAATGTGATGAATACTTCTATCCCCCACGTAACATGTGTCCTGCATGCAGGCGTGAAGGCGAGATAGAGGATTACAAGTTCTCCGGAAAAGGAGAAGTTGTGACATACACTGTGATTCACGCTGCTGCTGAAGGTTTTGAGAACCAGACACCCTATGTTCTCGGAATTATAAAACTGGAAGAGGGTCCAAGCCTTACAAGCCAGATAATATGCAAGCCTGAGACTGTGCAGATGGGTATGAAAGTAAAGCCTGTGTTCAGAAAACTGGGACAGGACGGCGAACAGGGTATGATTTACTACGGTACCAAATTTGTCCCTGAATAATGTTAGATGAACAATATGTTAGAAATTGAAGTTAAAGCCCGTGCTGACCATGAGCAGGTAAAAGAACTGCTCACTAACATGGGTGCCGAGGTAATAGGTGTACAGAGGCATTGTGACACCTATTTTAATGCCCCTCATCGGGATTTTGCTAAAACCGACGAAGCATTGAGGATACGCTCTGTTGACGGAAGGTCTGTTATGACCTACAAGGGGAAAAAACTGGACTCGGTATCCAAGACACGTGAAGAGTTTGAGACTGAAGTAGACAGTAGCAATGCTCGAAGTATCCTTTTTGCCCTTGGTTTCTATGAATCAGGAGTGGTCAGGAAGAAAAGAGAGATCTTCAAATATGAGAACATGACGATCTGTCTTGACAAAGTAGGGACCTTCGGGGAATTCATTGAGGTTGAAATTACTGCCGAATCAGATGTTGAAACCCATAGTAAGACTATATTCTCATTTCTTGAGAAGCTGGGAATCAGTGAAAATGATTCCATCAGGACATCATATCTTGAGATAGTGCTTGATCATCCTGAAGAAAAGATGAATAAATGCCAATAAAAGATAAATGATGTGAATTTGCCCATTATTCTATAATATATTTTTTTGGACTGGCCTGATTCAGAATCTTGCATCCATATCTTTATCTATTCAAATGATTCTATCAGGACACCATATCTTGAGATGGCTGCAAAAATAGAGAAATTATCAATTACATTCTGCCATAGTGATTTTATATTTTTTATATTTTCATTTATCGTTGACAGGAATTTCAAAATAGAACGAAGAACCTTTTCCCAATTCACTTTCCACCCAGACTTTCCCCCCGTGCATTTCCACAAACTTCTTTACCAGGGCAAGTCCAAGACCAGTTCCCTCATACTTACGATTCTGGGCAGAATCTATCTGTGTGAATTCGTGAAATAGAAACTCCTGATCATTCTTAGATATTCCTATTCCTGTATCCTTTACTGCAAACCTTATGTTTTCAACATCTAATTCTACCTCGATTGTCACCTTGCCATTTTCCGGCGTGAACTTTATGGCATTGCTCAAAAGGTTTAAAAGAACCTGATTGAGCTTTTTCCTGTCAGCTTTGATTGAAACCAATTGTGGATCAATGTTAGATATCAAAATTATTTCTTTCTTTGATGCAAGTGGAGAAGTAATTCTCACAGCTTCACTCAGCAGACTGGCAGTTCTTATATCTTCAACACATAATTCCATCTTTCCTGCCTCAACTTTTGACAGATCAAGAATATCATTTATAAGAGTCAATAGATGTTTACCACTATTTGACACGTTCCTTACATGTCGTTTCTGCTTTTCGTTCAGTTTCCCAAATGTTTCCAAAAGCAGCATATCTGAAAAACCTATTACAGAGTTAAGAGGAGTACGTAGTTCATGGCTCATATTAGCCAGAAACTCACTCTTTGTACGATTGGCTGCTTCAGCTTCCATCTTTGCATACAACAAAGTTTCTTCTGAACGCTTCTTTTCAGTTATGTCCCTTACAATTGCCTGAACTGTGCCTTCTTCTTTATTAATGACCGAAGAACTGATATCTGCATCAATCACTCTGTCATCGAAAAGCTTTATTTTGATCTCGGACTTGACAGAACCTTTATGGAGTGTTTCCTCAAAAATATCCACTGCAGTAGGAGAATATCCCACGGGCGATAAAGAGGAAACATATAGTTCAAATAACATTGATTTTTCATATCCGAGCAATTCAGAAGTTCGACTATTTGCATCAAGAATTAAGCCATCTGAGTCAAAGACAATAATGGCATCGTTGGATTGCTCAAAAAGAGAATGATATTTTCCTTCTTTTTCCTGAAGTGATACCAACATACCATTTACGTTGTCAGCGATCCAGTTTACCTCATCGTTCCCATCTACCATTATTCTGGAAGAGAGATTACCGCTCTTCTGCAAATGCCTGATTTCATCAATGAGATGTTTGAATCTTGAATATGTAATTTTATTTGTTATGGTTATATGAGTGATGAAACCAACAGCTCCTAAAATCAATAATGCAAAAGCTAACCGGAACATCATCCTCAGCATCTCTGTGCTGTTTTGTCCAATTGTGCTGACCTTAAGCAGTTTTCCAGGATCCCCCATGATATCATATAACTGCACTGAGCCTGCTGGATCCCCATTATCGAAAGAACTAAGAAAAACATTGCCTGCAAACTGACCAGTTACCGGGCTGTCGCTAACATCTGGAGTATTTACATTTTCCAGAAGGACAGAAAATCTGGATCCTTCCAGCATGGTACCCGTTCCTTTTAAATCCAGCATCCTGGAAACAACGATGACAGATATATCCTGTTCAGATTCGTTCCCTGACGCTAAAGAGTTCATGGCAACTACCATGGCTCTGTCAGGAAGAAAGATCAGACCGGAAAGTGAACCGGCCTTCTGACATTTGGATAGAATCTCCGGATGGGAAGCGATGTATGCTTCAAGTTCATCAAATGAGGAACTATCATTTCCCCCCTCAGATACTCCGGCATTGATAAAAAGGAGTTCATTGGACGGGGCATAAATGAGAAGATGGTCAATATCATGATTCTTAAGTAGTGTTTCATTTCGGAGTATTTGGTCGTACCCTACCCTGCTATTTAGGTCTATATTGTCAAGTTGTGCATATAATGTAAGATATAATGCGCTTGAACTGAGAGAACTTATATCATTATGAATTGTATCGGTCAACATGTTTGTGTTGTGAATAGCATACTGCTCTTCAAGATTAGTAAAACTCGATGAAAAGATAATGGAGCCTGAAAATAACATCAAAAGTGTTATCGCGATAAAAGTACTTCCGTGTAGAAGAATACCTTTTTTTTCCATATCCATTTTCGATCACTTAATCCCTTATATTTCCGATATAATGGAGGGAAAAAAGCAGTTTTCATTTGCCCCTCATTTGTTTCTTGTTTACTAAACGGTTAGCCATATTTAAATAAATATATTACGCCTGCTATTTAATAGTTAAAAAATTTACTAATACATACACCGTTTTTATTGATTCATAGCAGCAATTTTTCTGTTGCGATCAGAGGGATTTCAAAATGGAAATTTGAACCTTTCCCCGCTTCACTCTCCACCCAGACATTGCCCCCATGCATTTCCACGAACCTTCTTATCAGGGCAAGTCCCAGCCCAGTTCCTTCATACTCACGATTCTGGGCAGAATAAATCTGAGTGAATTCATGAAATAGAAGAGCCTGATCTTTCTTAGAGATTCCAATTCCTGTGTCTTTTACTTCAAACTGGACAGTTTCAACATGCTTTTTTGCCTCGATTGTCACCTTGCCATGTTCTTGAGTGAACTTTATAGCATTGCTCAAAAGGTTTAAAAGAACCTGCTTGAGCTTTTTTCTATCGGCTTTGATTGAAACCAATTGTAAATCAATGTTGGATATCAGAATTATATTCTTTTTTGATGCAAGTGGAGAAGCTATTTTCATGACATCATTCAGAAGGTCAGCTATTATTATATTTTCAACATAAAATTCCATCTTCCCTGCTTCAACCTTGGACAGGTCAAGAATATCATTTATAAGAGTTAATAGATGTTTACCACTATTTGATACGTTACTGACATGACGTTTCTGCTTTGCGTTCAGTGCTCCAAATGTTTCCAAAAGCAACATGTCTGAAAAACCAATTATAGAGTTAAGAGGTGTACGTAGTTCATGACTCATATTGGTCAGGAACTCACTTTTTGCACGATTGGCAGATTCAGCTTCGAGCTTTGCATTCAACAACATTTCTTCATAACGTTTTTTTTCAGTTATATCACGTATAATCGCCTGAACTATACCTTTTTTTCTATCAATTATCGATGAACTGATATCCGCATGAATTATACTTCCTCCATAAAGTTTAACTTTCACCTCTGCCTGACATGAACCTTTTTCGAGGCTCTCCTGGTAAATATAAGCCATGTTAGAAGAAGAACCATCAGGTGATAAAGAAGTAAGATCCAGCTCAGATAACATACATTGTTCATATCCAAGCAATTCAGAAGTACCTTCGTTAGCTTCAAGTATCAAGCCATTTGAGTCTAGGATCATAATGGCATCATTGGATTGTTCGAAAAGAGAATGGTATTTTCCTTCTTTTTCCTGAAGGGAGTCCAGCATCTTATTTACGTTATCGGTAATCCAGTTTACCTCATCGCTTCCGGCAATCATTATTCTGGAAGATAAGTCACCACTTTTCTGTACATACCCGAGTCCATCTATGAGAGCTCTGAATTTTGTATATGTCGTTTTATTTGCTACGGCCAGATGAGCAGCGAAACTGGTCGCACCCAAAATTAAAAATGCCAGAGTCAGACTGGTTATTACTGTAAGCCTCTCTTGACCTTCAAAGTTAGTAATATTCAATGAAAAGATCAAGTAGCTTGAAAGTACCATCAAAAGTACCATTAAGATATAGATAATGCCATGTAGAATAGTGTCTTTTTTTCGCAGATCCATATTTCACGCACATACCTGATACTTCAGATAAGAAAGAGAACCAAAGAAAACGGCTTCATGTTCACTTTTGTTATCTATACCAATGTTTTTTGTACATCAATAATAGTATTATTAATGAACATATATTATTCTTTTTATTTAAACCATGGCAGTCTACATAAATAGAATACTTGAGCTTCAGCGACCTTAAATATGAAAAATGAAGTAATGCAAGTACTACAAACTCAGCACCTGCATCGCGAAAAAAAATTACATTATACAGGAACCAGGTCCCATATCTTTGTCTGTTGTCAGCAGGGAAACTCTTTCTCCTGCATCTGCTGCAAGGAGCATTCCCTGGGATTCGACACCACATAGCTTCACAGGCTTGAGATTCACAAGCACGTTCACTGTTTTACCTATCATCTCTTCAGGCTTGTAGTGTTCTGCAAGGCCTGCAACTACCTGCCTTGGTTCCTCATCACCGATATCTACCTGAAGACGCAGGAGTTTCTTTGATTTCTTGATCTTCTCGGCAGAAATGATTTTTCCAACCCTGATATCAAGCTTTGCAAAATCATCATATTCTATTTCGTCTTTGAATTCCACTTTTTCTACTTCCTTGATTCCTGCTTCCTTTGCCATTGCTGCCTTTATACGCTTTGAAGATATCGCTTCCATTTCATCGATCTTATCATCCTCAAGCTTGGTGAACAGGATCTCAGGCTTTGCCAGTTTTGTTCCGCTTATCACAGGAACAGTTGCTTCTTCATAGGTAGCTGTGTGGATATCGGATTCCATACCGATCTGTTTCCAGGCTACCTCCATACTACCAGGAGTCATTGGTTCGAACAGCAGTACAAGTGCCTTAGCCAGCTGAATACAGTTCTTGATAACCTTTCCACATGCATCCTTATCTTCTTTAATAAGCTTCCATGGTTCATTTGACTGGAAATATGAATTTCCGTATGATGCAAGAGCCATTGCAGTATCAGCCGCTTTCTTGAACTCATATTCAGAATTTGCTCTCTTGACCTCTTCAATGGTGGAATTGATCTTTTCCACTACCTCCATGTCAATCTCCCCCTCAGGTATCTCACCGAAGTTCTTGAAAGCAAAAAGCAGGTTTCTGTACAGGAAATTACCGAATACGCCTACAAGCTCAGTGTTTATCTTATCCTGGAATATCTTCCATGAGAAATTGACCTCTTTGGTGTGGGAGGTATAGCTTACTAGATAGTATCTGAGAAGGTCAGCATGGAAACCATGGTCAAGGTAATCCTCTTCTACCCAGACAACATAACCACGGCTCTTTGAGAAAGTCTTGTCCTCGATCTTCAGCATACCCGATGCAACAACTGCAGATGCCTGGCTGTAGTCTGCGGCTTTGAGCATTGCAGGCCAGAAAATGCAGTGGTGATAGATAATATCCCCGCCAATGAAATGAACGATCGGACAGTCACCTTTCCAGAACTTTTCCCAGTCACCGCCGGTTGCCTCTGCCCACTCTTCAGTGAAAGACATGTACCCGATAGGTGCATCCACCCAGACATAAACAACAAGGTCATCATGGCCAGGGAATTTTATGCCCCATTCAAGGTTCCTGGTGATACACCAGTCCGTAAGCTCCTGTTTTATCCAGCCCATTGCATAGTTACGTGCGTTAAGTGTGCCTCCAAGACCCTCAAGGTGCTCCATCAGGAAATCCTTGAACTCAGAAAGCTTGAAGAAAAAGTGTTCCTGCTCCTTATATACAGCAGAACCCTTGCATATGGTACATGTGGGTTCCTTGAGTTCACCTGGTTCCAGATGTTTGCCACATCCCTGATCACATTCGTCACCACGTGCCTGTTCACCACAGTGAGGACATGTACCTGCAACATACCTGTCAGGAAGGAAACGGTCACATTGAGAACAATATGCGATCTCTATCACTTTAGGATAGACATAGCCTTTTTCTATCAGCTTATTAACAATCTCAAGTGTACGGTTGTGGTTTGTCTCATCATCAGTGGTCCCGTAAGCATCAAACCTCACGCCCATTTTCCTGAACACCTCATCGAAGTGAACATGATATTTCTGCATGAGTTCTTTAGGTGTGATACCAAGCTCCTCGGCATTTACCACGATCGGAGTACCATGAGTATCTGATCCACAAACAAATGTGGTCTCCTGTGAGTTCTTCTTCAGTGACCTCACAAAGACATCTGCGGGGATATATGTTCTAAGGTGCCCTACATGGGCTTTCCCGTTAGCATAGGGAAGACCGCATGTTACAAGCACAGCTTTATCAGAAGGAATGTTTGACATTTATTATCTCCAGGGAAAATTGATTATTAGCTCTGATGTTGCATTGCGTGCAATTATAAAATATATTTCGCTCGTATTTAGCTTGCTGATCAATAAGGCAAAGTTTTTGAATGTTCAAATACATTTTATATCCGGGATGGATTCTATAGATGAACGGAGATAATTCAAATCAAAAACAAGAGGATGATATTGATTATCATCTTTACCCATATAGCTATGATGAAAACGAAAACGACGAAATCCAGACCAGCGTCGAATTTGACAACATAGAAACAAAAGCACCTGATGATATAGCTTCTGCTAAAAACAAACCTGAAGAAAACTCTTCCTTTGAAAGTCCGGCCAAACGGGAGACAATAAACGACACTACGAATGATGAAACTGTAAATACCACTCCTGAAACTTCTAACGACAAAACGATAACAGAACCAAAAAAGGAAGCAATGGCAGGTTATAATGAACCGCGCCGTGAACCTCCTGTTATTAAAAAGAAAAGCCGTAAATGGCAATACATTGGCATTGTTGCAGTTCTCCTGTTCATTATAGGCGCAACCTTCGCAGTCATTTACGGGAGCTTTAATGGGGATATTTATTCTTCAAATAACAAAGTAGCTGTGATCTATGTCCAGGGAACTCTTATCACCAGCAGTATTCCTGGCGGACTTGGTTATGTAAGTTCTGAAGAAGTATCAGATAACATCAGAAAAGCCCTCAGGGATGAAGATGTAAAAGCCATTGTCCTGCGAGTGAATAGCGGAGGAGGGTCTTCAACTGCCGGAGAAGAGATCTATAGTGAGGTAAAGAAAGCAAGTGACAGTGGAGTACCGGTAATAATTTCCATGGGAGACGTGGCAGCAAGTGCAGCCTATCACCTGTCATCTCCTGCAGATCTTATAGTCGCCAACCCTTCAACAATGACCGGAAGCATAGGGACCATATGGACGTTCCAGAATCTTTCTGGCTACTATGAGAATGAGGGAATTGACTACTATATAGTAAAATCCGGGGAATTCAAGGACATGGGCGGTGCGTGGAGAGGACTTTCCGATGATGAAAAAGAATATGCCAATAAAGTTGTTGCGGAAGTTTTTGGGAACTTTGTGAGAGATGTTGCAGAAGGCAGGGAAATGAGTGTCAGTGAAGTAAAAAGCCTTGCAGATGGAAGGATATACACCGGAAGGGAAGCAAAAGAACTCGGTCTTGTAGATGAATTCGGCAACCTCTACGATGCAATTGACATGGCAGCAGAAATGGGTGAAATAGAAGGAGAACCAACTATTGTTTACATGAACAAACCATCCCTTTCAAGCCTCCTCTTTGGATCGGAGGCAGAAGCAACGGTATCTGCAGAAGAATTCCTTCGCTACTACGAAGAAAGCCCCTACGGCCAGATAATCTGATGTGAACTATTTCACATCATTTAATCCACATTCAATCCTTTGTGTTTCAGGCGATGTTTTACGCTTTTGTGGCAATGGTAATTGGATATAGCCTGATGCAGTTCGTTTTCACACCTTATACACAATCACACCCTATCAGCGCACCAATTGGCAAGGTTAGCCTGGACCTCAGTAATTCTGAAGCTATTGTCCGTGCAATGATGCTGTTCATGGCAGCGATCATTGGATCTTTGATCCCAGCCTACAGAATGACAAAAAGAAGCCTGCTTGATCTTATATGGGGTGCCAACTGATGATAGAGGCAAAGGATGTCAGAAGAACCTTTCTCATGGGCAAGGTGGAAGTGAAAGCCCTGAAGGGTATCAGCCTCAATATAGGCAAAGGAGAGTTCGTTGCTATAGTCGGCTCAAGCGGCAGTGGAAAAACCACCCTGCTCAACCAGCTTGGACTGTTGGATACCCCCACCACAGGAGAGGTTTTTATTGACTCAACCAATGTATCAGAACTTACCGATAAACAGAAAATAAGATTCCGGCTTAATAACCTCGGTTATGTTTTCCAGGATTACGCCCTTATCCCAACCCTGACAGGTCTTGAGAATGTGTACCTCCCTTTGATGATGCAGGGACTAAAACAGGATGATGTTATGGAAAAAGCGACTGGTATACTTGAAGCTGTAGGACTTGCTGACAGGATGCATCACCTGCCTTCTTAAATGAGCGGAGGACAGCAACAGAGAGTCTCTATCGCCAGGGCACTGGTGCATGAACCAAAGATACTCTTTGCCGATGAACCCTGCGCCAATCTTGACAGTGAAGCCTCCAGACAGATCCTGGAACTGTTCGGCAGGTTCAATAAAGAAAAACAGCAGACCATAGTAATGGTCACTCATGAGCAGTGGCACTTGGATTATGTTGACAGGGTCATTACATTAAAGGATGGACTGATGGCTGATTGAATCCAGACTCCTATGTCATTTCAATGACGTTTTCTGCATTCTTCATGCCTGAAACATCCGGTCACATGGTCATTGACCATTCCCACAGCCTGCATGAAGGCATAGATTATCGTGGCGCCCACGAAATTGAAGCCTCTTTTCTTCATGTCCTTGCTTATCTTTTCAGACAACTCCGTTTTTGCAGGTAGCTCGTCCATTGATTTCCATGAATTCTGAATTGTTTTTCCATCTACCAAAAATCCCCGAAGGTAATTGTCGAATGAGCCAAAATCATCCCTTATCTCAATGAACGCCTTTGCATTGCTCACTGCGGAACGCACCTTCAATTTGTTCCTTATGATGCCGCTGTCCTGTAAGAGTTTCTCTATTTTCTCTTCGCCATAGCTGGCAACTACATTGTAATCAAAATCATCAAAGGCTTTCCTGTAGTTCTCCCTTCTTTTAAGGATCGTGTCCCAGCTAAGCCCTGCCTGTGCCCCTTCAAGTATCAGGAACTCGAACAGCTTTTGGTCATCATGCTCAGGTACACCCCACTCGGTGTCATGATACTCAATTTCAAGTTCGTTCATTTCAGCCCATTGGCATCGGGTATTCATATTTGAAAGAGAGCTTACAAACGCTTTATATTTTATTCTGTCAAATTAACTCAAATAACTTACAAAGGAAAAAATAGTGTTGTCTATGAAAGAAAGCCTCTTCGAGATCTATGCACAAAAATATGACAGCTGGTATGAGAAACACCTTGCCGTCTACGAATCAGAACTGGAAGCCATGAAAGAGCTGATTCCTCCGGAGATGCCCGAAAAAAGCCTTGAGATAGGAGTGGGTACAGGCAGGTTCGCATCTGCCCTGGGTATAAGTTATGGGCTTGATCCTTCGAGAAAGATGCTGGAAATTGCGGAAAAACATGGTGTTGGGGTAATAAAAGGAATTGCAGAGGATTTACCCCTGAAAAGTTCATCTTTCGAACTTATACTGATGGTCACATCAATTTGTTTTGTAGATGTGGAAAGGACGCTCTTGGAAATATCTCGCGTACTTGTGTCAGGAGGAAAACTTATTATCGCATTCATTGAACGTAATAGTCCTCTTGGGAAAGAATATCAGAAGAAAGCACAAGAGAGTCATTTTTATGGGAATGCCACTTTTCATTCGGCCAAGGAACTCATAAACAGACTTGAAGAATATGGCTTCTATGAACCTGTTATCAGGCAAACCATATTCAAACCCCTGTCTGAGATCAAAGTTATGGAAATACCGGAGGAAGGTTTCTCAAGAGGTTCTTTTGTTGTTGTAGGGACAAGAAGTATAAAGAACAAATGAAGATTCTCTTTTAAGGAAATAGCAGGGTTATCATCATGAGTGGAACAGGTAAAGAGTTCATGGAAAAGACACAGTACAGGTATCTTGACATATCAGACCAGTCAATGGGTTATCCACAGCCAGCTCTGGAACTGGGGGATAAAGATACCGGAAATATAATAGACCTACCTTTACCAAAGGATATACAGGTAAAGGATATTGACCTGAGGCAGGCTATCGAGAAGAGAACGAGCATCAGGAACTATAGTTCAGAGCCGCTTTCTATTGAAGAACTCTCATACCTGCTCTGGTGCACACAGGGAGTAAAAGAGGTTGTCAGGAATGTTGTTACTTTCAGGACAGTACCCTCGGCAGGAGCCAGGCACGCACTTGAGACATATATACTTGCAAACAATGTGAAAGAACTCGAAAAAGGCCTGTACAGGTTCCTTCCCATTGAGCACAAACTTGTAGAGATAGATATGGAAAAGGACATCGCAGATAAAATTAAACATGGATGTCTTGACCAGGCATTTGTAAAAACCAGTGCTGCGACATTCATCTGGACAGCAGTGCCCTACCGGATGGAATGGAGATACGGGCAGAGAGGCTACAGGTATCTGCATCTGGACGCAGGACACGCATGCCAGAATCTCTACCTGAATGGGGAGGCGGTGGGTTGCGGAGTGTGTGCCATTGCAGCATTTCTTGATGAGGAAATAAATCCTGCAATTGGGGTTGATGGGGAAAATGAGTTTGTCATATATGTTGCAACGGTAGGTAAAAAATGAGAGATGAAATGTCTTCAACGTTTGCAAATTATAAAACAGTGACAAAGGAACTTATGCAAATCCCCGGAGTGGGAAAAATGATTGCAGAAGACTTCTGGAACCTTGGTATCCGTAATGTTGGAGACCTAAAGGACAGAGACCCTGAAGAACTCTATCAACAATTATGTGACTTCCAGGGCATGCATGTGGACAGATGCATGTTATATGTGTTCAGATGTGCAGTCTATTTTGCATCTAACGATGAACATGATCCGCATCTGCTAAAATGGTGGAACTGGAAAGATTGATGCTCAGGGATTTGCTCAAATTCCTAAAAATTATGAAAAACAGAGGAATTTCATAATATATACTTTTTTAACGATGCTGAATAATCATACATAACTGTCATACCAAGAATATTGGCGCAAATGGTACATAACTATTGTATATACAGTTATTCTTAAATAATTTGAGTACATCTCGACAAAACAATACTATAATATTCAAAATATTGGTGAGAAACATGAAAATAAGAGTTGTAAGTTCAAAAGATGAGATTGATAGCCTCAGTGATAAAGAGGAAATGATTCATCTTGCATTCAGACCATCGAATACAGATATCTTATCCCTTGTAACAAAATCCCCTAATGTGAAAGCCCTCCACATCCCTCCATCTTACATGAAAAGCATCTCCACTTCTACAAGGATGTTCATGGAAATGAAAGGTATAGCCCTTCTTGAAGGTGATGTATGGGGACACAGAAAAGACATCAATGAGTATTCAGAGGTCTCACAAAGCATTTATGACCGCATAGACCAGTATCGTGCAGATAGCCTTTCGGATGATGAAATTATAGCAAAGATGAGCAGAGAACTGCATATGAGTTCAGACCTACTTCGGTTCCTTCTCAAAAGCCGAAAGTAGCTGATATTCGCGGGGTTTTCGAATACCTTCACTCCTTTTCTTTTCTATTCGTAAACCTTCAGCTTAAACTGCCAGCTCAAGTCCCAGATAATCCTTTATTACTGTGAAAGCCATAGCTGGCGGGAAAGCTCCGACTTCAGTGATTATAAGGTCGATGTATTCTGCCGGAGTTACATCAAATGCAGGATTTTTGACTTTGACATTTGGAAGCTCCCTGAGAGTCTCAGCATCTATTACTTCATCACTGGAACGGTCCTCTATCTCAACCATCTCTCCAAGGAGAGTGCGGGGGCTGAATTTGTATGTTTCTGCAGCAACAATAACATTTCTGCGGGCTTCCCGTGCTGCCATTGCAAGCTGGGAAGTGCCGATCTTATTTATGAGAGCACCGTTCACAGATATGGAATCTGCGCCTACTACCACAAGATCAACTTCTTTCATGGTGAGCCTCACAGCAGAATCTACAATAAGAGTTGTAGGAATACCATAGTCGTTCAATTCCCTGATGGTAATCAAACCCTGCCTTCTTGGTCTGGATTCCGTGGCAATAACGGAGATATTCTTTCCCTGGTCAAAGGCTGTTTTGATAATAGAAAGTGCTGCGTGGGAATTGCAGTGGGTCATGATGACATCGCCATCGTGAATACGCTGCGCACCTATCTTGCCAATCTTCCCCAGTGCTTCTCCTGCATTTGTGATGAATTTCTCTGCATTTTCTGAAATTTCATCAATGGCGTCATAGACATTTGTAGCATTGTGTTTCTTTGTAAGAGCAACAGCATTGGGTAGAGACACGGCAGTTGGTCTTGTGTCAACAAGCGTTTGTGCAGCCTCTTCGAACTTAGCGTTGAACTCAATTAAGGACAGGGATTTTAATGATATTGCATAATCCCTTAGTGCGGCTGATGCTGCAACTGCAATCCTTCCTGCGCCCCTGATCTCCATCGTCCTTATCTTCTGTGCTGTAGTATCCAGATTATCCATAATTATAAGTCGTATTTAAAGAATTTATATTTAGCCAGTCAACTTATATCAAAAAGGCTGACAGGAATAGGCAAATAACAAATACCAGATGAACGAGACATCAACTCCTTTAGGATAACATACACATGTACCAGCCAAATTTCCAGTATACTGACAGAATTGTACGCCTGATTGCAAGAATACAGGCAGCAAGAGAGATAATTCTCAATACTCATGTACCTCCCGCATGGGAAAGAAGGCTGCAGATCAATAACCTTTTCAGGCTTGCATACCATGCCACGAGTCTTGAAGAAAACGGGCTTTCTGTCAGGCAGGTTACAAAGCTTGTTAACGGACAGGATATATTCGGTGATGAGACTGACAAAAAACAGGTGCTTAATTTTCTGGAACTTAACGAATATATACTGAAGATCGAAAACGAGGATATTTCGGAGGACATGATACTCGCACTTCACAAGTTGACCATGAAGGACATAATTCCTGAAGAGGAGCTTGGAAAGTACCGAACAACTATTGCAGATGGTTTCATGGAGCCTGAGAGGGTAAGATACAGTGTAAGAGACCTAATAGACTGGGTCTATAGTGAGGAGGCTGCAGAAATGATACCGGTATTGTTGGCAGGGATTGTACACTATGAACTATATCGTATGCATCCTTTTGAAAACGCCAGTGGCACTATTGCTATGAGCATATCCTCTTACATGCTTGGAAGGAATTTCGGGGAAGCAAAGAAACTATTTACCCTTGAGGAGTTTTTCAATCAGAGAAAAAAGGACTATTTTGAGAAACTTGAAGGCAGCAACGGAAAAGAACCTGATATTAATGAATGGCTGGAATATTATCTCTATGGCCTTGCCTTAAAGGTCTCAAGAGTTGAAAATGCTGTTTTGAATATAAGCCGTGACTACGGAACCGTTGGACAATATATCCAGACCGGGCTAAAAGACCGGCAAATAAAAGCCATTCGTTTTGCCCGTGAAATGGGAAAAATAACAAATAAAGAATACCAGAAGCTGTGTGATCTGGGAGTTTCAACAGCAAAAAGGGATCTTCAGGAACTTGTGAAAAAAAAGATTTTCGTGCAGGTAGGAAGAACAGGAAGAGGGACTTATTACAAACTCAGATACGACCATCTGGATGAATTGATATGAAACAATAGTTCAGGATTTAATGGACTCAGTCAAGTCCTGAGTCCATTATGATATTCACGTAGATTTTGTTCATAAGAAGGTAGTATCCCGACAGTTCTTTGTATATCTCTTCTGCAACATCCTCATGATAAGTGTGAGTTGTCATATTCCTGTCGTCTGTCATATACAGAGTCTGCATGCTCTCTGCCTCGTTTACCAAACCCATCTTAAAAGCTTCACGAAAACATGATTTTGGGGAGTTGCACATGACACCTTGCATTTCAAAGAGGTACTCTTTGATGAGCTTCCATATGGCTTCGAAGGTGTATTCGAACCTCTGTATTGCAGCATCCCTGATTATAACGGAGTATGGCTCGTCCATGATCTCCTGTAGGGTTCCAAGAGCCCTTTTTGCAACCCTTGCCTTCATTTGCAGTTTGTATTCTCTTTCCATACTTCACCCTCATCAAGCACTTTTTGTCTGAAATCTTCAGAAACAGCAGACAGGTCAACCAGATCCACTGTATATGGAATATTCATTTCCTCTAGCTCTGCTCTCAATGCAGCTATCTTTTTTCTGTCACAACTGCTATGTGGCAGAATACCGATATCAATATCCGATGTGCAGTGGGCATTTCCCCTTGCCCTTGAACCAAAAAGGATAACCCTGACATCTTCATCTTTAAAAGCCTGAAGGACTGCAGCCTTCACTTTTTGAATGGATTTTTCGAAGATTTGCGAATTATTAGGCATTTTCCGGTTCCTTTCATGCTAATTATAAAATCTCTATCTACTTTATCATATTACAGCTTTAAATTATTTACCAGATGTTCAACCTCTCAAAATTGATTTCAAATAAAACAACATATGCTAATTGACAAATATGTCAGGAAGACATCCAATGACCGATTATTCTATCCTCACGCGCTGGATGAGACTGGAAATGGGGAAGCTGAACGACGGCATCGTTTCCCAGCGCAAAAGTCTTGCTCAACTCCTTACAGAAAAAAGACCGGTTTCAAGGACAAAAGCAGGAAAAGAATATGTTTTTGATATTGATGTACTCCAGAATCTTAGCGAAAAACTTCCTTTGAACCTACATGATAAACTAAAATTACCTGTGATATTCTTTTCAGCCACAAAGGTTCCCGACAGTTGTTACCTGAATGACCCTCATGCCCTTTCTGCGTTACAGATACTTGGAGAACTAAGCGAGATGAGACAGATGCATCAGGGAAATATGTGGGTTGGCAAATCAATAGCCTATTCCATAATGAGGAAGTATCCCACTGTTGTGCAGATAGCTATGCGGTAAGAGTTCGGAATACTCTAACTTTTAATCCAATCAATAATACCAAATATGGGACATTGTAATTATATCAAATATCGAGGAACCATCATGACCATCATCCCATCCATCAACCCGGCAACAGGCACAGTCATCGGCGAAGTTGAAATGCACACTGACGAGCAGGTTAGCAAGATGCTCAAAAAGTCTGCTGAAACCTTTAGGGAATGGAAAAGAACCGATGTTTCAGATCGTAACGAACTCCTCAGAAACTTTGCCGAGCTGTTGAGGAAGAACAAGCATCATTATGGCGAGCTCATCACCACTGAGATGGGAAAGGTCATCAAACAGGCTGTTCCAGAGGTTGTGAAATGTGCCACCATGTTCGATCATTTTGCTGACAACGCAGAGAAAATGCTTGAACCTGAGCCTGCGGAAGAGAACTCATGCGATTCCATGATACACTACGAACCTATGGGAACGGTGCTCGCAATCAAACCATGGAACTTCCCCTTCTGGCAGGTACTCAGCGCTGCAGCACATGTGCTGGCAGGCGGGAATATCATGCTCCTGAAGCACTCCAGCTATGTGCCGATGTGTGCACTTGAGATCGAGAACATCTTCCTTGAGGCCGGATTTCCTGAAGGTGTTTTCCAGACATTGCTCATAAACGGAAAAACAGCATCCTCACTTATTCCAAGGGATGAAGTGAAAGCTGTATCCTTTACAGGAGGGTACGATGCCGGGCAGAAGGTTGCGGAGCTTGCCGCCCATAACATGAAGAAGTTCGTGCTGGAACTCGGTGGCAGTGATCCTTTCATAATTCTTGATGATGCCGATGTTAAAATGGCGGCAAAAGTTGGAGTTCCAAGCCGTTTCATCAACACCGGACAGACATGCATAGCAGCAAAGCGTTTCATTGTCATGGAAGAAGTAGCCGAAGAATTCACGGAAAATTTCGTGGAAGGAACTGCGAACCTGAAGGTCGGCGACCCAATGAACCCTGACACGGATATCGGTCCAATGGTCAGGGAAGAACAAATACGGATACTGGAAAGCCAGGTCAATGATGCTATATCCAAAGGTGCTAAAATCCTCATTCCAGGAGGAAGGATGGAAAGTGAGGGTTACATGTATTCACCGACAGTCCTCGGTGATGTGAGCATGGATATGAGGGTCATGAGAGAAGAGACATTCGGACCTGTGGCACCGATAATTACCGTTAAGGGTGAAAACGAGGCTATTGAATTTGCAAATGATTCCGAGTTCGGACTGGGTGCCAGTGTATGGAGTCAGGACCGTGACAGGGCTATGAAAATCGCTTCTGAACTTGAAACCGGAATGGTTGGGATTAACTCATTCTGCACGCCACAAGCCTGCCTGCCATTTGGCGGAGTGAAGAAAAGCGGAATGGGTAGAGAACTATCAAAACATGGGTTCTACGAATTCATGAATATCAAGTCAATTAAGATGATGTAAAAATGCACTCCGTTCAGGGTTTCAAATTCTTCTTTTTTTGTTCTCTTTGTTTTTTATGATGCTTTTTGTAAGTAAATTAAAATAAATTATATATCATATCAACTATTAAATAAAAGAAGGGAGTGCAAATTCCCTTATTGCGTACTAAGGTATAAAGGGGAATTTCAATTGGTGAAAATAAGTTCTGTAAATCCCGCAACCGGGGAATTGAATGGAGAGTTCGATCTCTATTCTCAGCAAGTGGTCAATCAGAAGATAGAAGACTCAAGAAAGGCATTTGGTGAATGGAAAAAAGAACTTATTGTTGAAAGAACGTTTTCCATTGAATGTGTGGCTGAAGTTCTGAGGGACAGGGAACAGGAACTTGCAGAGATAATCACAAAGGAAATGGGTAAACCGATCAAAGAGTCCCTTGCAGAGATCCAGAAATGTGCATGGACCTGTGATTATTTTGCAGAGAATGCAGATAAGTTCCTTGCTGCAGAATTTGTAGAAACTGATGCTGAAACATCCGGTTTTGTCTATGAACCCGTTGGTACTGTCCTGAGTATCATGCCGTGGAATTTTCCTTTCTGGCAGGCACTGAGATTTGGAATACCTGCTATTGCAGGTGGAAATACAGTATTGTTGAAACATGCAAGCAATGTTCCCATGTGCGCCCTTGAACTTGAGAAAATATTTATCGAGGCAGGATTCCCTGAAGGTGTTTACCAGACACTTCTTGTGGATGGACCCACAGCATCCTCACTAATATCCAGAGATGAAATAAATGCTGTTTCTTTCACCGGCAGCCGACCCGCGGGAGAAAAGGTCGCAGAAGCCGCAGGAAGGAATATCAAAAAATTCGTTCTTGAGCTTGGAGGCAGCGATCCCTTAATTGTGCTGGAAGATGCAGATATCGAAAAAGTGGCAAAAGCAGCAGTATCAGGTCGGTTCCAGAACTGTGGACAAAGCTGTATTGCAGCCAAACGTTTACTGATTGACGAAAATATCGTAGAAAATTTCACAGACCTGTTCGTAGAGAATACAAACAACCTCAACGTAGACGACCCAATGGACCTCAAGACCGATATGGGACCCATGGCAAATGAAAAACAGAGAGAACACCTGAGCCAGCAGGTAGCTCAAACCCTGAAAATGGGAGCAAACATACTGCTTGAAGGTGGTTATAAAGATGAAGAAGGCTCATTTTACATGCCAACGATTCTCAACGATATAAACAAAGATGCTCCTGTTGTCCGGGACGAGACTTTCGGACCGGTAGCGCCTATAATTAGCTTCAAAAATGAGGAAGAAGCTATCCAAATAGCTAACAGCACGGAATTCGGGCTGGGTGCCAGTATCTGGAGCCGGGAAACTGAGAAAGCCATGAGAATGACAAGACATATTGAATGCGGTATGATCGCCATTAATAATATTATAGGCTCTGACCCGCGACTTCCGTTTGGAGGTATGAAGAAAAGTGGTGTTGGAAGAGAGCTATATCGTGTCGGAATGTTGGAGTTTATGACTGTCAAATCCATGAAGGTGTATTGAGATGAAAGGCAGTGACCTCTTTGTAAAGTGTCTTGAAAATGAAGGAGTTGAATATATATTCGGTGTACCGGGAGAAGAGACCATCGACCTTACAGATTCTCTCCTGAGGTCCAAAATCAAATTCATCCCTACAAGACATGAACAGAGTGCCGCTTTTATGGCAGATGTCTATGGAAGGATAACACACAGACCTGGAGTATGCCTTGCAACACTGGGACCAGGAGCCACGAACCTCATCACAGGCGTTGCCGATGCACAACTTGACAGGGCACCTCTTGTAGCCATTACAGGCCAGTCTGGACTTGAAAAGACGCACAAGGAGTCGCACCAGTATATCGATATTGTGACCGCCTTCAAGCAGTTCACAACCTGGAATTCAAAAGTAATGAAACCTGATTTTATTCCTGAGATCGTTCACAAGGCCTTTGAAATTGCCACGGACCGACCGGGAGCTACACACATAGAACTTCCTGAAGATGTGGCAAGGGAAGAAACTACAAAAGAACCTATTTTCAAAAAGACCTATCCACACATCAGCCTCCTTGATGAGAGAGAACTCAAAAAAGCTGCGGATATGATAAAAGAGAGTTCAATGCCTGTTATTCTTGCAGGAAATGGGATATTCAGGGGAGAGGCTACAACTGAGTTGAGAAAACTTGTCGATTTCACAGGTGTTCCGGTGGTAACAACATTCATGGGCAAAGGTGCGGTAGCTGCCGATGATGAACACTATCTTGGTTCAATGGGTATCAAAGACCATGACCATATCATGTGCGGTTTTGAAATGGCTGACCTCGTTATCTGTATAGGATACGATTATGTTGAATACAGCCCCAGATTCTGGAACCCTGACAGGTCGAAGAAGATAATACATATCCATACCGACCACCCGGAAATAGATGAGAGTTATATGCCGGATATCCTGCTTATCGGTAGTATCAGACAGGCACTTTTCAGCCTGAGACAACTATGTGATTTCAAAATTGAGATGCCTGCAAGATTCTCTAAAGTCCGCTCAAGAATGAAAGCAGAAATTGAGGACTACGGAGATGATCTGTCATTCCCCATGAAGCCACAGAAGATAATCTATGATGTCAGGGAATCTATCGACAGGGGAGACCTGCTGATAAGCGATGTAGGTGCTCATAAATTATGGGTTGGACGGCTTTTCCCTGCATATGAACCAAATACTGTTTTCATGTCCAATGGACTTGCCACCATGGGATTTGCACTCCCCGGTGCCATTGCAGCAAGTTTGATAAAACCTGAAAAGAAAATTGTTGTAATCGCAGGAGACGGTGGTTTCTTAATGAACCTTCAGGACCTTGAAACTGCTGTTAGACTTGAGTGTAATTTTGTTGTCATAATTTTCAATGATTCAAAATATGGTCTTATCGAATGGCATGAGAAGAAGACTTTCAACGAGACCATAGGTATTGATTTTACAAATCCCGACTTTGTGATGCTGGCCCAGAGCTTCGGTGCAAAAGGCGTGAAAATCGAAAGGGCAGAAGAACTGAAGCCTAAGCTTTCTGAAGCATTGAATGCTGGCGGAGTCTGGTTGCTGGATGTGCAGGTTGATTATTCAGAGAACATCAAACTGACTGAAAAATTGAAGAATGATTTCTGTGAAATCTGAAAATGAAGATTAATCCATTACATCCACGTCTTTCCAGAAGGCAATATAGTTGCTGAAATCTTTGCCGACCTTTTTGGATGAACCCTCTTTTGGTTCAGGGTAGTACCATGCAGCATCCGTATTGACCTTTCCGTCTACAACGACGTCATAATAACTTGCAACTCCTTTCCACGGACAGGTCGTATGATACTCACTTTTTTTGAAGTATTCCAGATTCACTGAATTTGGTGGAAAGTAATGATTTCCTTCGATTATTATCGTTTCATTGCTCTGTGCAATAATAACTCCATTCCATGTAGCTTTTGTCATTTTGACCACTCCTGTAGTATATTGGTTCTGCAGGGATAAAAAGATTAATGTTTCCAACTCGTCCTCCGACTGCCTGCAAAATAGATACATTTATAAAATGTGCACTTAATCTATATTACAGGGAAGCCGTTACGGAAACACGGCTAGCTTTATAAGCGATTTTCGGGGTGTTGAATAATGAAAAGGACAATACTAATAACGTTAGTTATAATTATGGCTCTTTTTGCCAGCGGATGTACTGAAACACCTGCTGACACAAATGTAGAAAAAGGAACTGTTGTGATAGGATCTAAACTCTTCCAGGAATCATACATCCTTGCACATATGACAGCTCTTGTGCTTGAGGACGTTGGATATGAAACTGATGTCAAACAGGGACTTGGTGGCACATTTGTCAATTATGAAGCTTTGAAGGCCGGCCAGATAGACACATATGCAGAATATACCGGGACTGCGTACAGCCAGATACTCAACCTGAGCCAGCTTGATGACTGGGACAGGCAGGTCGTTTTCGATGAAACTGAAGCGGGTCTTCTGGAACAGGATGGTGTAATGATAGTAAGCAACCTTGGATTTGAGGATGCATACGCCATTGCAGTAAAAGAGGATTGGGCTGCAGAGAATAATATCACGAAGATAAGCGATCTTGAACCATACGCTGCAGAAATGATAATTGGAACTGATCCTGAATTTGCAACCCGTGAGGATGGTCTCCCACGAATAAAGGATGTTTACGGCTTTGAATTCAAGGATTATAAGCAGGCAGTAGCCACCGTAATGTACGAAGCCATCGAGAGTTACCAGGTCGATGCTATTTCCGCCTACACGACTGATACAAGGAATGAAGTCTTCGAGCTCAGGGTCCTTCAGGATGACAAGAACGCACTGCCACCTTACGATGCTATCCTGATAGTGACAAAGCAGTTCGCAGAGGAAAATCCTGATGCTATTGCTGCAATGAAGAAACTTGACGGTGCAATTGACACCGACACCATGAGACAGTTGAACTACCAGTTCGATATTGAGCAGAAGGAACCAAGAGACATTGCATATCAGTTCCTTGTTGATGAAGGACTCATAGAGGGATAAGAAACAGGATATCCATCTCCTCTTTTTTTAAAAAACGATCTCATTCAGGGTGCAGATATGCAAACCGAAAGACTATTTGACCGAATCGATTCGATCCAGTTCAAAGGTATCACTAAAAAATATGGTACCGGTTTTGCAGTAAAAGACCTGGATCTTGAAATTCAGGGTGGAGAGCTGCTTATTCTCATCGGACCCAGTGGTTCGGGAAAGACCACCACGCTGAGAATGATGAACCGTATGATAGAGCAGGATTCCGGAAGCGTTACCATAAACGGGCTTGACACCCGTGAAGTAGACCCGGTTCGACTGCGCCGTAATATGGGCTATGTTATCCAGAATATTGGTCTTTTTCCCCATATGACGATCGGGGAAAATATAGGTCTTGTTCCAAAACTTGAACGCTGGGATAAGAACCGAATAGAAGAGCGGGTACGAGAGCTGCTGAATTTCGTCTCCCTTCCACCTGAAATGTTCATGGACAGATATCCGAGACAATTGAGTGGCGGACAACAGCAAAGGGTAGGACTTGCAAGGGCCATGGCAATGGACCCACCCCTGTTTTTGATGGATGAACCTTTTGGTGCACTGGACCCGATATTGCGCAAACAGCTCCAGAAAGAATTCCTTAAAATCAAAAATGAGATCAACAGGACAATCGTATTCGTAACCCATGACATTGAGGAAGCACTCATACTTGGGGACAGAATAGCCATAATGGACCAGGCAAAACTTGTACAGGTCGGTCCGCCTGAGGAACTCATTTTCAATCCTGTAAATGAACTTGTGGCTGATATCGTTGATACTAAACGCAAATTCAAGCATATGGATACCCTTAACGTCAAAGACCTGATGTCCCCGTTTGATGAAAAGTATGTATTTGATGGAAAAATAAATTCCTGTGATGCTGTTGAAGAGATGACAACGAGGGATATTGAAACTGCTTTTGTATTTGATGATGATGAACTTCTTGGACAGGTCACGATGATGGACCTTATGAAATGCAGGGTCAAGATTCAGAAACTGGCCGATGTGGCAAGGCCTGTTAAAACATTCCAGCCGCTGGATTCAGTCGCGTTTGCACTCTCGGAACTGAAGAACAGCGGTGAATACCTTGCAATTGTGATGAATTCAAAACATCCGATTGGTATCCTTGTATCCGATGAAGTATTGCTGAAACTTATCTGAAGGAGAACGTATGCTAACATTACAGGTCATAGCGAATGTATGGGACAAGCACCTGATGACAATGCGTACCATTGAGCATTTGCAGATGTTCAGTATAGCTCTTCTGCTGTCTATCATTATTGGCGTCACTGTTGGTGTTTTCATATATATGAGACCAAAGACCGCAAACGCGGTGCTGAATTTCCTGAATATAGTTGAGACGATACCTGATCTTGCACTCATTGTACTGCTCCTTCCCATCCTTAAACTTGGTGCAGGTCCGACCATTGCAGCATGTGTGCTCTATTCCATACTTCCAGTGGCAAGGAACACCTATACAGGCCTGAAAGGAGTAGACGAGCAATACACTTACGTTGCCCATGCCATTGGGCTTTCCCCACAGGAAGCATTGTTCAAAGTGAGGATCCCCATGTCATTACCGCTGATAGCAGGCGGCATCAGGATAGCACTTGTATTCTGTATGGGTGTTGTGACACTGGGAGGACTGGTTGCTGCAGGAGGACTTGGAACCGTACTTCAGAACGGTATCCAGCTCTATGAGAAAGATGCGATCCTTGTTGCCGGACTGTGGACAGGTCTGCTTGCTGTTTTCCTTGACGGCTTTGCGGGAATCGTTGAGAAAAAACTCCATGAGAGGTACGGTACATGGTAATACTTGAAACTGTGCTTGATGCCACATGGGAACACATCGTCCTTGTATACACTACATTGTTTGTGAGCATAATTGTGTCCATACCTCTTGCTTTTGCATCACTCTACAGTAAGAAACTGGAGTTTGTTGTGATGAAGTTTGCGAATATGGTGCAGGCAGTTCCAAGCTTTGCTGTTGTGGCCATCATGGTCCCGTTCCTTGGAATTGGCTTCACTCCGGCAGTGGTTGCTATCATGTTACGTGCGCTGCTCCCGATCATCAAGAACACATACATCGGCCTGAGCAATGTGGACCCTGCACTGATAGATTACGCAGAAGGTGTGGGCTTAAGCCAATGGCAGATCAACAGGCACATAAGACTGCCAAATGCATATCCCGCAATGTTCGCAGGAATTAAGTTTGCAGGCATACTGGCTAACAGCATTGCAGTACTGACAGCTTATATCGGAAGCGGTGGACTTGGGGAAATAATCTTTCAGGGACTTATAGGCTACAACACCCGGACTCTCCTGGCAGGTGCCATACCTGCAATTATACTTGCGATACTGATAGATATCTCTTTCACACTTCTTGAAAAGAAAGTCACACCCGGATATATGAAATAATTAAAATGGATTGGTATGATTATGCTTCAAAACTCTGGAAAAGACTGTAATGGCTCATCACTTCGTCTATAAGCTTGAAATATTCCAGACACAATGGAAGTTTTAGGGCAGCTTTTACAGCTTTTGTGGCTGCATCCATATTTTCCCAGTGCAGTAAATCCATCCAGCTGCCATCATCTTTTTTCAAGAGCTCACGATCAATAAAACCATCAAGTGACCCAAGTTCCTTCATCATGATATTTGATGCTGCAAGAAATTCATTCTCACTTACTCCTTCAAGAAGTCTGAAAATAACGATCTCAACAGCGATTTCCAGCATATTTTATCTCCAGAACAGATTATTATGGACCAATGCTTTTAAGACTTTGTAGCGTAAGCAAAAAACAGACAGAAAAATGAGCCTTAAAGAAGAACTGGAAGGAAGAATCCCTGAAAAGGAACTCGACAAACTACCCAATCGTTTTGATGTTATCGGAGATATTGCAATCGTGGCCGTTCCTGAAACTATGGAAAGATACAATGCAGATATAGCCCGGGCCATAATGGAAAGGATGCAGAGTATTAAGGCTGTGCTAAACAAGGTCTCAAAACTTGATGGTGACAGGAGAGTTGCTGATCTTGAAATAATTGCCGGTGACAGGACAGAAACTATTCACAGGGAATTCGGTTTTGCTTACATGATAGACCTGAAGCAGGCTTTTTTCAACGGGAGGCTCTCCTTTGAAAGGAAAAGAGTATCATCACTGGTGAAACCCGGAGAGGATGTGCTAATACCATTCTCCGGGGTCGGACCTTTTGCAATTCCCGCGGCAGCAAATGGTGCAAAGGTAGTTGCAGTGGAAATGAACAGTGACGCCTGCAAAGCTTTTGTACAGAACTGCAGGCTCAATAAAATTCAAGAAAACATCCACATAATCAATGCTGATGCCAGCAGCATACCCAGGATGTTAAAGATGGAGTTTGACAGGGCAATAATACCAACACCCTACGGCATGGACCATTTCCTTCAAAGCATTTCCTCACTTGTAAAATCAGGAGGATATGTCCATTTCTATACTTTCAAACCCAAAGAGCAGATTCCTGAACTGATAGAAGAATATGAAAACATGGGATTTGAAGTTCAGTTTCACCGAAGGTGCGGTAATGTGGCACCTGGAATCAGCAGATGGGTGTTTGATCTTAAAAAGTGAGACTCAACCTGGTACCCAACTTTATTTAAAAAATATGCCGGCGAGTTCGCCTACTACGTCAACCAGTTCTACGAAATAGACAACGGCACCGCCATCAGCTACTTCTACCGCGACGGCGAGCGCATAGCCAAGCAGACACCCGGAGATATGGAATGGTACCTGTCCAATCACCTCGGCAGCACCACACTCCTCATAAAAACAGAAAAATTGCTTAACCTACAACGATGCGAACCAGCTAAGCGAGGTCCGACATTCATCCAACAGCTCCTGTGGAAAAAAGAAAATAGATGAGAAAGGATCAATTTCTCACATTGATTCAGGTGCACCGATACCGAGTGTATCGAGAACACTTGCAAGAACTATCTTTGCACAGTTCACAAGAGCCAGTCTGCTTGCCCTTATATCATCCTCTTCAGCACTTACCACAGGTACGAACCTGTAGAACTGGTTGAAGGAATCTGCAAGCTCCCTTGCGTAGATCGCCATTGTATGTGGTTTCAGGTCCCTTGCACAGAGGTCGATGATACTGTCAAATGATGCCATTTTCTTGATGAGATCAATTTCCGTATCCTCGGTCAGAAGTGAAGGATCTATCTTCTGGGTTGGGTCCCATTTACCTTCTTCCTCTGCTTTTTTCAGTATATTGCAGGCACGTGCATAAGAATACTGTATGAAAGGAGCACCCTGTTTCTCAAAGTCAAGCGCCTCTTCCCAGTTGAAAACTGTGGATTTTTCAGGGGAGACTTTCACAATATCGTACCTGACAGCACCGATTCCCACCATTCTGGAAACTTCTTTCTTGAACTCATCTGTCATTTCCGGTCTGCGTTTCTCAACTTCCACATATGCCTGCTGCTCGATCTGGTCAAGCAGGTCATCGGCAGAGATGAACTTACCACGACGTGTGCTCATGGAACCTTCAGGAAGTGAGACAAACTCGAATATTACAATTTCGGGTTCAGGTTTTCCGATAGCATTGAGAGTTGCCTTGAGCTGGCCGGATATGAGTTTATGGTCTGCTCCAAGCACGTCGATCATCCTGTCTGCACGCTCTCCTTTCCACTCATGGTAGGCGAGGTCACGTGTTGTATAAAGGGAGGTGCCATCAGTGCGCTGTATGACAAGTGTCTTTTCAAAACCATAATCTGAAAGGTCAACTACCAAAGCACCATTATCATCTTTGGTTCTTCCAGTTGCCTTTATTTCCTCAACTATCTTGGAGACAGCACCTGAGCGAATAAAACCGGATTCATGAGGGAAACTGTCATGGCTTACGTTCATACGCAAAAGGGTTTCCTTGATACCTGAAACTGCAAACTCCACAGCTTCATCAAAGCTCTTTATCGTCTCTTCATCACCGCTTTCCACAAGCTGCATGCGTTTGTCGATCTCAGCTACCTTTTCCGGGTTTTCATTGAGCAAAGCGTTTGCCTTGATGTAAACATCTGCTATCGCATGATCCGGTTTTCTTGATGTATCAAACTCAAAAAGTGAGAGCGCCCATGAGACAATGGCTATCTGACGACCCATGTCATTAACATAGTACTGGGTCTCAACTTCATATCCTGCCTTTTTGAGTATACGCACGAGTGTGTCGCCAATTATGGAATTGCGTATGTGGCCAACATGCAGAGGACCATTGGGGTTGGCAGAAGTGTGTTCCAGTAGTATTTTACCCTGACAGAAATTGCCGCCAAAAGCTTCTTTTTCTTCAAGTATGCTGTTGACCGTGTTGTCAACATAATTGCGTCCTGCAGTTATGTTGATGTAAGGACCTGTGGTTTTGATATCACCTATAAGGGAACCTTCAGGTAATTCAATGGCAGCAACTATTTTTTCAGCAAGCTCTTTTGGATTGCTCTTTGCCTTTGCAGCCAGCCTGAAAGCAACCTTTGAAGCAATATCTGCGTGCTGGGATGGTTCAAGTCCCAGATCATCCGTCTGGAAACCAAGGGATGCAAGGGCATTTTCAAGAGCCGTAATAACCTGTTTTTTAAATTCGAGGAACAAAGATAACACCTACACTATTATAATAAGATCAGACACCGGTATTGAATCGCAATATTGCCACTATACCACCAAATGCATTCATGAGCTGGGAACCTTCATCAAAGTCCGTGGATACAAATTCTACTTCTGTTGCCATCTGATCGGCCAATTCTGAGAGTTCATCAACAATATCGACCTTTTCAATGACCTCAACATTGCTGCCACAAACAGGACAGAGTCCGCCATAACTATCCTGCTCTCCAGGTTTGAAATTACGAGTGACTTTACCCTCATAATCTCCATTTGGACATTTCAAAGTAAGTCTTTCTGCTCTTAAACCTTCGGATATCATCAATATTTCCACTGCACCAATATCCAGATTATTGCGGACCTGGGTCTCGCCATAGGCTGCCTTTCCTGAATCTGAAACCAGCTCTACAAAGAATCGCTGCATTAGCTTTTTCTCAACCATCAAGTCTATGTCTGCAAGCCTTTCACTGGCAGCATTGACAAGTTCTGAAAGTCCTGATTCATCAGTGTATGCAACATCGAAAAGTCCGAGCTGTTTTTTCAATAACTCGTGGTGAAGGAAATCTCCTGATTCGAATTCTTCTTTTGTGGGAGATGGACCGCCGATTAGAACACCCTGGAAGTCTTTGTGATCTACCGCCATGAAAACCTCACTGGCAGCATCACCAATACGTTTGTAGAACTCATGAATAGCAATGAGCCTCAATTGCTGGAACCTGTGAGCACTCTGACCTCCTTTTCTCTGTTTTCCTGGAACAGTTGAAGTAAGAGTTCTGAAATGCTCTATATGCTTACCTACAAGGAGACCTACTGCTGCCTCTCTCCTGTCAAGGACCAGGAGACCGTATGTTTTAGCATCTCTTAGCATCTCCTCAAGTGGTTCAAGGAAAAATGAGGAGTCACAGTGATACCTGTATGTAACAATAGGCTGTGGTGGCTCGATTATGGTAGTTTCCATGCTGGTCTTGTTGGCACCTATATCCACAGCACCTGTGAAAAAAACGATACCATTCTCAGGAACTTCCACATATCTCAATCTTGAAAGCAGGGATTCCAATGCACCCTGTACATTATCCCGTGTTATCTTGGATTTGATGTTAGCAGCCTGGCCGTGTTCGCCTTTGAGCTGGGATGTAACATCGGATATTTGCTTTGTGGGGGGGATATACAAAGAGATCAGTTCGGTACCACGTCCTTTTTTGACACGCAATTCCTCTAATTTCTTTTTAAATTCATATTTTGAATGAGCGGATTGTTCTGACATTGTGTGAATACTCCGGTTTAAATAATGAGATTGTCTATATCTTCGATTATTTTTGTTGCTTATGTATGCGTTGATATAAATATAGATTGTGACAGAATTTATTACAGGCTGGTATCGTAGCCCTTCCATTGGTGCACAATGGAAATTGTGGAAGCATATTATATTACAGTCTATTATATTGTTATGTACTATATTATATCAGATGGGAAACAGAACCATCTTTAGAAAGCAGGACAACCCTGCTGACCTCGACATCCTCTGCAACTTTATAACCAAGATGTTCTGCCAACTCCTCTGAGAAGGACATTACCTCATCATGAGAAGGCATAGCTTCACGGGGAAGTCTCTTTCTTGAAAAACCAAGATGCATGTAGGCTTTAACTTCTATATAATCAGGTTCCGCTATCTTTATCAATTCTGCATAACCTTCGGAATCAAACATATTGACACCTTTGATGAGTGTTATACGTATGACAGTTCTTGTTTCCTTTGTTTTGAGTACTTCAAGGGATTTAAGAATGTTATCCCACAATGAAGATGACTTTGGGAGACAGACTTTTTCATATGTTTCTCTATCAGGGGCATCAAGGCTCATGTATAACTGGGAAGGATTAATTTTTGCCATCATCTCGGGAACTGTACCGTTACTTACAACAAAAGTAGTTAAACCCTGTTTTTTGAACTCATCTACGAGTTCTGGAAGATGCGGAAAAAGGGTGGGCTCTCCTGAGAGAGAGATGGCAACATGCCGGGGATTTTTACCTTCGTTCCAGCGTTCAAGAGGAGCTGAGTCTCCAAAACCTGATACAAGTTTTCTCTGGGACGCTATTGAAGACCCCACTATTTCCACTGGAGAGTCCCATCCAACAGGCATGGGTACGTCTACTTCCGTGGGCCTCCAGCAGTGCAGACACTTCTGATTGCACATGAGTGTGGGGGTCATCTGAAGACAGCGATGTGAATGAATACCGTAGAATACGGATTTGTAACACTCACCTTCATCCTTGATGGACCTTCGAAGCCACAAGCAGGTCTTGACAGCACTATGTCTGCCTGCAAGACTATACCCTTGTTTTTTCAACAGACTTTTAAAATCAGTTATATCCTCGGTTTTCACTTTTCTTCTGGCCATTTAATTTGTAGTTCATTTTCATATATATATAATGAATGGGAAGGCTTTGAGTGGAATTAACAGAAAAATGAAGGCGTGCTATTTAACAAAAATATATATGCATACGGAACGACTTTTAGGTATGAGTTTACTGCGTAAAATATATTCAGATTCCCTCGATAAGAAAATAATAAGGGACACTAAAAAAAAAGCTGTCGAAGCTTACAGCAAAGGACATGTCCATCTCAAGTTAGGATACTGTGAAGAAGCCATGGACTCTTACATTAAGGCCGAAGAGCTGTGGAATTCACTGGGAGATATATTTTCTTCGCAGGGTATGGACGAAGAAGCCTCAAGGTCATATATGCAGGCAGTTGATACATGGTTTGACAGAAGTTTTGTGCTTTACAAAATGGGGAAAAATGAAGAAGCATTAGAACTTATAGACAGAACCCTTGAACAACAATCTGATAATCCTAAAATTTTTTGCAGTAAAGCACTGATACTTTTTGAAAATGAGAACTATGAAGATGCTCTTAAGTGCCTTGATAATGCATTGGACTTGAATATTGAAGACCCGGGTGCCTGGTGCTACAAGGGTAACACTTTATGCAAAATTGGCAGATACGATGAGGCATTGAAGGCATATGATAGATCCATAGAATTGTCAAATCCTCAGGCTTTTCAATTCCCCCGTTTTGCCTGGATATCAAAGAGTTCCTCCTCACAGATTCTGCCAGATTCGGCACAGGCATGGTATTGCAAGGGTATCGCCCTCTTCGAACTTGAAAGATACGACGAAGCCCAGAAAGAACTTGAAAATCTACTGGAAATAGAACCGGATTTTGAGAAGGCAATAGAACTCAGGATACTTTGTTCCAAAAAAGCAAAAAGTAGAATCGGATAAAAATAGAAAATAGTAATAAAAAATGAAAGGGAAAATTAGCTTTATTCCCTTTCCATCATATTTCTATCTGTGATATCAATATTTGTGACTCTTTGCCATCTCTACCATTGCCTGGAGGTTCTCGGTTGGAGTCTTGCTCA
>NZ_JADQBY010000009.1 GCF_016278385.1 Methanolobus sp. | reverse complement strand
TCATTGAAACAGAGAATGTAACAGGGGAAATCAGAGAGTTACTAGAAATAATCAATCTTGAATATCTACAAAATAAAGACAACTGGAAAGACCTTGTTGTAATGGTTAAGCTTCGTCCAGATGGGGATATATTGCCTGTAAGGATGGATTATAAAGGAGATAATGGATCATTCAACGTTGGAGTAAATTATCTTTCCTCTGATCATGAATTATGGTATGCATTACCTGATGTCATAGCTTCCGTAATTCTCACTGGCAAAGCTCCAGAGATTATTGAAGCTGTCAGATTTGTTCCAATGGGCATTCAGGATGGATTAAGAAAGTCTCAGATACTTGGAATTGATATTGATCCTGAAAAAGATAATCTTGTGCAGATGCTTGTTGAGGAAAGGCAGAAGATCAAGATTGAAATGAAAGGTATTGATCAAGAAAGCCAAGAGTACCAAAAGCTAGACAGTAGAGCACAGGCTATCAAAATTCTTGTTAATGCCATGAGCTATGGGATATTTATTGAGCTTAATCCAGAAGACAGGAAAAGCGATATTGAGGTCTATGGGCTTGATTCTTTCAGTACCTCGCAGAACAGGTTTGAAAAGCCGGGTAACTTCTATCATCCTCTATTGGCTGTCATAATCACTTCAGGATCAAAGCTGTTCTTGGCTATGGCAGAAGCAAAGGTAGAAGAATTAGGAGCTACACACGCCTATATGGATACAGATTCAATCTTTGTTCCTCCTGAACATGCTCAGGAGATTATAGGATATTTTCAACCACTAAACCCATACAACCTTGATATTCCTTTGTTGAAGCCTGAAAAAGTGGATTACTGGTTTTATGGGATTTCATCGAAACGATATGCAATATACAAATTCAACAAGGATAAAATCATATTCAAGGACTTTAAGTTGCATGGATTAGGACATCTGACAAATCCATTCTCAAAAGATGGAGGAGACTGGCATGAGGAAGTATGGAGTGACATCCTGAAACTGCATTATGGTATGATCAGCTCCAGAGATATTGAAGAGAAATATGCTAATATGTATGCCATTTCAAAGCTTGCTGTTAGCACTCCTAATGTATGGAACAGGTTCAAGAAGCTCAACAAGGGTAAACCTTGGAAGGAGCAGATCAAGCCCTCCAATTTCTGTATGGTGGGATTTCAGGCAGTGGAGGAGGATGGCAGAGCGATAAAACCTCTAGCACCTTATTGTGACGATCCTCAAAGGATAGTTCATGAGCCATTCATTGACTATGAAATTGGAGAGATCATGCAAGGATCACATTATTTCAAGTCGTTAAGTAAAACCATATTACAGTATGCAGAGCACCCAGAGCATAAATTTGAAGGTGATATTGGCACTTTGGAAAGAAAACACGTTCATGCAGATGGTATTCTTTACATCGGTAAGGAAGCTAACAACATTGATGAAGAGGAATTGGAACTTCAGAGGGCACAGACATTCATTGATGAGGAAGGCTTTAAGCAGTGGGTATTGGCTTTGACTCCAAAGGAGGCAAGGGAATTTGGGATTAAGCACAGGAGCACTCTAAAGAGGATGAAAGACCGGATATTGAACGATAAATTCAAATTTGGATCTCAATGGGTGAAGAAGTTGGTAAGTGTCTTTTGATGCTTACCTTTTTATTCATTTCATCTCCAAGTAATTTATTAAGCATCTATATATTCTTTGTAGTTTAATTTTTACATATGTCATTTGAGGAGGAAAAGCCTAAAAAGGTTGGAAAAAACGATCCTTGTCCCTGTGGTAGTGGAAAAAAATACAAAAAATGTTGTATAGGTAAAGAAAATTTAAAAATAAAAGAGGTAGCTGAATTTGGTACAGCACTCGGAAAAAATCTTCTTCGTGATAATGTACCTATTTTAAACAGCGTTGTAAATGCGTATGAAGATATTAATGACCAAAAAGAAAAGGAAAAATTAGGTGCTAAATTAAGTCTAATTGACGATAAGATTTCTGCTACCTCTGACATTGTTTCCTCTATTGAACAGTCATTGCCGATTTTATCCCAAGAGCCCACATTAAATAAAATTCATGGTCTCGCAAATATTCTGAGTTCTACAATAATAGATAACAAAAAATATGATGTTAGAATTAACACTGATCAAAGTAGAACAGAACTAGTGATTGCACCTAAAAAAGATAACATTGTAATAAACGCTAAACTTAAATCATCTTCACAAAGGTTGGAAGGTATTTCTAGTTTAGAAGAATTAATTTATAGTAAAATAAAAGACGGTGAATCTATAACTTTTACTAAAGATGAAATCGAGTCTTTTACTTTTTTGGATGATGAAATTAGACAGTTTTGGAGTACTCAGTCTAATTTTGATGAATTAAAATTTATGCCCCACATAGTAGATATACCAGCTGAATTTTCTTTAATGACAGAAAATGTAGAAATGGCTTATCATAATGTAAAAATGGGAATCATCTTTCAAGATGAGAACATAATCACGTTTGTTACCACAAATTTACCTTTTAAGATGATACTAAAGATATGCAAAAATGGTCAAGAGGTTACAATCAAGTTTCATGCAAAAGTAGAAAACAATAATGTTCTTGACTTGAATAAATATTGGAAGTTTTTATCTACATTGAATGAAAGCGACAAATTAACGATTAGGGATTCAAAAAGAGGAACAATCTTTTTAGAAACATGCAATTTCCCATCTATAGAAATCAATAAAGCGGTAGTGGACTTTACTAGAAAACTTGCTCTTATAGATACTTATTATCATACAAATTTTAATTATCCTGAAAAGATCACAGATGAAGATATTAAAATAGTTAATAATATTGTTGTTTTTCTTGAAACTAAACAACTTTATGTTGATAGCATAACGCTAAGGGTGGATTCAGAATTTTTGAGTCGAGAGATAGAAAAGTATGAAGAAAAAGGGTATATTGAAAACCTTGAGACAGAAATAACAATATCTTATGAAATCTTTGGAAATAAAATTGACTTGGGTAAAGGGCGAGTTGTTTTTAAAAAAGCATTCATTAGAGAGAATACATCAATACTTAAAAGAGAGTGTTCTCAAAAAAAGAGTATTGATATAACTCTTGTTCCTGGAGATGAAAGAGCAAAAGTGATCTTTTAAAAAATTCAGTTGATTAATTTTTTAGATTTGCAAAACCTCAATAAAAATAGCGTTGCGTTTTTTGGTTATTACTATTACCCCGCACTTTGTTTTTGGGATATATACAACTCAAATTTTGGCAACGCTTTTGTAGACTAGGTGCATAACCAAAAAAGATTATTTTAAAATTGTTGTATTTCATTTTTGAGAATAAATTAAAAAATATTAAATAGCTTTAAATTTTATACAAATTATGCATCGCAAAAAAATAATTATATTGATGTTTTTCTGTTCATTATCATTGCTTTGTGTAGGTTGTGTTGAAAACTCAAATTCGGATACTTCCCAAAAATCAATTTCCACAATAATTAATACGGATGTATTCAAAAATGGCATGACCAATACACAATCTACACTAAACGCGAAATCTGTTGAAGATTATGATATTGCAGCGGCAAACAATGCTTTTGCCTTTGACATGTATTCAATGGTAAAAAACAATGATGATAACATCTTTTTTTCTCCACACAGTATATTCACAGCAATAGCAATTTGCTATGATGGTGCAGAAGGTACTACTAAAGAGCAAATTGCAAATGTATTTTATTTTCCTCTTGACAAACCAGTTTTAGAAGTAAGTCTAGGAAAGATGATTGATGAAATAAACTCAGAGACTGATGATTATGAACTGGAAACTGCAAATGCATTATGGATACAGAAAAAATATCCCGTGAAAGAACAGTACATTTCCAATGTTGATAATTACTATTTTGGGAAAGTAGAGAAACTAGATTTTGTTGGTCAGCCTGAAAACTCAAGAAATACAATTAATGATTGGGTAGAAGAAAGGACTAAAGATAAGATTAAAGATTTAGTTCCAAGTAGTGCGATCAACGATAAGACTCGTTTAATCATCACAAATGCAATTTATTTTAATGGAAAATGGAAAACAGAATTTGATAAACAAGATACAAAAGATCGAAATTTCTATCCTTCTGAGGACGATGAAATTCTTGTAGATGTGATGTACACAAAACAGTATTTTAACTATGGTGAAGGTTCGAACGCAAAAATTGTCGAATTATCATACAAAGGTAACGACTTGTCTATGTATGTAGTCCTTCCCGATGAAAATGATATTGATAAATTTGAGAATGGTTTTTCTGTAAAAGATTATGAAAAACTTAAATCCAATATGGATTCTAAATATGAGGTCAAAACATGGATTCCAAAATTCAAGTTCGAAACCAAAACAGATTTATCAGAATCACTTAAAAATATGGGGGCTGTGGATGCGTTTGATTTTTCATCTGCAAACTTTTCTGGAATATATGATGCAGACAAAATTTTAGACCCCAATGAAAAAGCACTCTACATAACTCAAGTAATTCATCAAGCCTTTATAGATGTACAAGAAGAAGGAACAGAAGCAGCAGCAGCTACATATGTGGAGATGTGTGTACCCGATGAATATGTTGAACCAAAACCCGTTCCAATTAGAGAATTTAAAGCAGACCATCCTTTCATGTTCTTTATAGAAGACAAAAGAACAGGCTGCATACTCTTCATGGGTAAAGTGGAATCACCAGAATATGAGTAAATGCCATAACGGCATTTATTCTTCTATTTTTTTATCAGCATCCATCCCACATTAGCACCCTTTCTTAAACATAAGCGTTTAAGTAAAATTATCAACTAACACCTTCACCGTTCCGTGCTTGTAGTTTAGCTTCTCTCCTTGCATTATTTTATCCTTAATCCTCTTCAGTGTACTCCTATCCTTGATTCCCATTGCCCGTGAATCTTTAGGTTCTAGAGAAAGCACCCATTCATGAAACTTCTTGATGTCAAGGTATGTTTCAACTTTATTTCTCTCAAGCTCCTGCATTTCAACTTTGTTGGCTTCTTTACCAATGTAAACACATCCTTTAGGCTTCAGATGTCTCCTTTGTAGAATTCCAACATCCCCTTCAAACTTAGCCTCTGGATGATCAATGTACTCAAGGAACACTTCACTTAATGGCTTCCAGTAGTCTCTTCCTTGAAGCATATTCCCTGTATTATAATCTAGGAAGGGATTCTCAACAGCTACCTGTGGATTCTTGTTGAAAGGAGCAATAGGTTTGACTATCTCTCCATCCTTGCCAACTTTAGCACCATTACCAACAAGCATGAAATTGAAAGGTTTTATTTGCTCATCTAACTCCTTTCCTTCATTCACTTTCTTGAATCGTTTCAGTATAGTTCCCGTTGAAACAGCAAGTTTAGAGATAACTGCATAGTTTTCATATTTCTCCAATATATCAGGTAACTCTTCAGGATGGAAATGAACTTTGAGAATATCTTCCCATAATCTCTTATGCCATTGATCTCCTTCCTTCAACTCCATGCTAAATGGATTGGTGATGTGCCCTAGTCCATGCAGTTTATAGAAGAGCTTCTTCCCTTCTGGAATTACAATTTTGTCTCCCTCTTTTCTAAACAAGCAATATCTTTTAGAACTGATACCATAGAACCAAATATCTTCCATGCCATCCTCTATTTCCAGGATAGGCTTATCAAAGTCATATGGATTCAGAGGATCAAAGAGATGGCTTAGTTCATCTGCAAGATGTGGAGGAACAAAAATTGAATCCGTATCCATGTAAGCATGTACTTCTCCTTTATCCATCACGAACTTCTCAGCAATAGCAAGTAATAGCCTTGCTCCTGCTGTTATGTTTGCTCCGATTATTGGATTGAAAAAAGTACCTGTACTCTCAAATGTTCCTTCTGTCTCAAATTCCTCTGTGCTGTAAACATTCAATTCCTCTTTGTCCTTTGGATGCATCTCAATGTAAATTCCGTAGGTAGTAGAGTTATTGAGAATCTTTAAGGCTTTCTGTTGAGCATCCAGAACATCATATTCATGAGAATCTTTTGAGACTTTCTTCATCTCTTGTTTGATTTCCTGTCTTCTCTCAACAAGGACTTTGATAAGGTTATCTTCTTTGGGATTTACATGAACGCCATAAATCTCTGTCTCTGTTAGGTCTTCCTGTATGCCTTCAGGAATGAACCTTATTGCACTCTTTATCTTAGGAGTCTTACCTGTAAGTAATTTTGAGGCTAGGATATCAGGTAAAAAGTAGTATAAACTACCCTTATAGGTTACATAATTTATACCTATATTATAGCTATCTTTTTCGCTATCTTTTTCGGTATACTTAGTCCGTATAGGGAAAATATCGTTATCGGGCTCAATTTCTACTAGGATATTCATTAGTTTCCATGAATCCTTATCAAGAGCCTTATAAATATCAACAGGGTCTTTAAAATCTTGAATAGTCCCTTCGAATAGTCTCACAATTATAACTCCGTATATTTTTTGCTTGAACCTTTAGCTTTACTTATGGGATAATTTATCTCATTGATTGTAATTTTTGTTGATAGTTCATCTGATAAGTCAAAATCGTATCTCTGAGCAAATCTCAATAAAGAAATAAAAACGTCTGCTAGCTTATTGCCAATTGATTCTCTTTTGTTAGAATCCTTGAGCATCTCTTCAATTTCAGATTCAGACTTAAACCGAAATTGTTCTAAAAGCTCAGAAGCTTCTGTGATAATACCTATAAAAAACTCTTTTGCATTATGAAACTCATCCCATTCTCTATCATCACAGAATTGTTTTACCTGATTTTTAAGCCCAAGAATTGTGGTTTCAGAATCCATACCTACTTAAAAGAAATTAATAGTATCATATTCTTTTCAAGGTAAAATATGTAAAAAATATATTACTATTTACGAAGGTGGCATTTTCCCGAGTTACCTATATCCTATCATGAAGTGCGCCATGAAAAATTCAAAAGAAATATATATATATAATGATTACTTATATATTAATAAAAGATATATTAATTGAAAAGTAATTGAATTTGAAAATGATGAATGTTGTATAACATTTAATTTTACAGAATATGATTATACAGTTGAATATTGCACATTTAGGATCCCATTGAGTATTGTAAATGGATATCTTAATTGTAAAGATGAAATTTTCAAAACAGTTGCTTTAGATGCTATTTATTTAGAAAAGGAATGGACTACAATAATTAAAGAATAAGGAGAAATAATTATGACAAAACCAGAATGTAAACTTGTAGAAAGTGAAGGAAATATTTATTCATTAATGGGATATGCATTTAATGCCCTTAAATGTGCAGGATTCCCACATGAAGCTAAAGAAATGATTGCTAAAATCAGGTCTGAAGCTAAAAATTCAGACTATGCCCTTCAAATAATCAAAAACTATGTAAATGTAGTATAGGTGAATCAAAATGTCAAACTATACTTCCTCAATAGAAATTTCCCAACCGTCTGGATACTCAAAACCATAGTTACCGGAATAAAAATACTTATAGCAGCCGTAAGTTCGGTGCATATGGCACTATATTTTAAGATAAATTCATGGTTATATAAAATAGAGATTGAAGAGGGTAACAGAACTTTAATTAAAAAAATAGCAACTGTTGACTTATTCTGCTAAAGTAAAAAATAAAACTATTATATGTTGGCAAGGATGGTGATTATTTTTGCTGAATTTGAGTTATAGATAGTGATTTAACTAGGTATTCTTCAAAGCCAAAATAATATCTAGTTAAGCAGAGGATACTTCAATTGAGATTGGTGAATCGTAATTCTCGAATAATCTTATTTCAACTGTAGTCCCAAATTGCAAATTGAATGAACGACTTTCTGTGATATTATTGCCCAACGTGACTTTGACAATGGTTTCCTTACTGTTTCCCGGTGGAATAGAAAGTTGTCTGATTAATTCATTTGATTTTACCTGAGATATTCTTGTATCTGGTTCTAGTGCATATGTATTAATGAAAATAGAATTATTATTAAAATCCATGATTTCGATTGTAACGTCGTGCGCATTAATATCTTTGTTCTCAAGAGAAAAAAGAGGAGAGGGAGTGCCCATAAATACAAAAGGCATGGCAAACAGACCCATCACTATTAATGCAAACACCGCTACAACAACAAGAATCAAACTTGACCTTTGCATTGTTTTATTCTCTCCTAACTCATATTAGTCTCTATTCTCGTATTTGGTCTTAATGGAATATTCCATAACGTACGGTGTTGGCACATGAAGTACACCAAACATCAGTGCCTGTATATGCATATACATAGTTCATTATGCAAGTAGGATGAAACAGTGAATTCTGATCATTTGCGCCGAAATTGTGGGATATCTCATGTTGAACGATACTATCATGTGGCCAATCGACACCAGCTGCTGAAGTTGCGCATACGCTGTAAGCTCCGTTCAAATATGCTCTTCCGTTGTTATCCATGTAGTCAACCCAGCCAAGAACAATATCGTTAGAGCTGTCTCGGACATATGAAGAATCATCCTTTAAATCTGCAAGGAGATCAGAAGAACTATCTGCGGACGCGACATCACTTGCATCCCAGAAGTTATAATGCCACACTCTATTTATAGCGATACCAAAATTTTCAAACCTTTCACTTGCATCAATGGTATATGAATAATAATTCGAAGACGAACCAGGAGTATGACCGCTATCCTTTGCAGGATATACATGCAAATATATCACATTACTTACAGCTTTTGGATTTGAAGAAACGCTAGTTATGCTAACCAGTTTATCATTGATTGCTGATTCCACCGGAGAGTCGGAAACTTTAATCTGATTGCTTTTAACAAGTTTCTTTACTTCTTCCGTTGGAATGGCAATGCCATCTACAATATCAATCTTTGGATTTGAAGGATCGACACCCCATTTATTTATATATGTGGCCTCTGCTTTTTCGATGATATTCAACATTTTAGATTCACTAATAATGATATCATAGTCTACGCCCTTTTTCATGCCCTCAAGCGGTTTTCCATCTTCTGTTACAATGACTCTTTTCTCTCTGCAAAGAATTGTTCCTTTCAACATGTTAGGCAATTCACCTTTTGCAAATTTAATATCATTTTCAGTGATACTATACTTCGCATAAAGCGCATTTAACTGTGTTTCCGTGTAAACAATACCATTTTCATTGTTCAATGTATGGTCTGCACTCGAACCAAATACCGGCATGACTGCAACATTCAGCAATGTAGCAATGACAAATAAAGTACTTAGTACTGATTTCTTGTTCATTTATTCACCTCACTGTTTTGTCACAAAGTGGATTGCACTATTTAAAACTTTTAAAGTTACTGCTACCCGACCCCAAGAAATCCAGAATCCAAGCTAATACTATAGTTTTGATTTGGCCCAGATCACATTTTTTATGTGATAGTTATAAAAAAACTGCTACTTATTAAATACTTATAGCCCTATCATCCAAGTGAATATTAATCAATGATCCCAAGTAATCGAGTTACAAGTTCTACTACTGCTTCTGGACCAGATTCATAATCTGCAAGTATTTCTTCTCGTTCTATTTAAATCCCCCAGATCAACAGAACTTTTGTGATGAATAATAGAATGAAATTATAGTATATTGATTTTTCTCAATCAAATTGATGGCAACAATATCCACAATAAACCTGAAAGGTTCTTGTAAATAGTAAGCAAGGCTGTTCTTACTAGGATTAATCTCATGCAAAAAGCCTACATGAGCATCAAGACCAATCGTATTAATGGCTTATCTGCTTCAGCATTCTTCTTCATGTAATGCAGAGTGCCTTTTGAGAATCCCATCTTCTTCCAATCAGAGTAGAAATCATCATTCTTCCTCAGAATTTCCCATAAGATAGCCTCCAAATCCAGTCACCCATAATGCGACAGGGTATGCTATCCATCTTTCAAGTCCTCCTATCCCAAATACAGCAAAAGGACTTGTCTGGCCGAGAATATAATAGAGCAGCAGATCCAGCAGTGCTATGGACCCGAGAATCACTGAGAGGTATCTGAATGGTGATGCTACAATCTTGAAACTTACAATTGCTGCCACGCCGCCAAAAATAAATGTCAGCAGTGCAGATAATCCATGTACTACGCCATAATTTCCAGGGAAAATCCCGACCCCAAGTGCGCCAAACCCGAACAATAATAAAGGTACTGTAACTGTGATTTCACTGAATGATCGGTGTATACAAAAGGCAGCTAGGATTATACAAAGACCACAAACTATCATCGTGGAATTAAAGATGGTTGCAGAAGGCTGGGTTATAATGCTGTTAGGCGGTTCGGTAGCACCAAGGTCACTTATCATATTCTGTGCGGTATTGTAATCAGGATAAAATGTTTCAGCGCTTGTAATTCCCAGAAATATCACAACACCTGCAATAAACAGCAGTGCCCCTGCAATGTTTCTGTACTTGAAACTATGATTTTGTATTTCGCTCATGAAAATCTATTGTTCCTATGATTCTATATATAAAAATGCATGCTTTTTTTCTCCGTCTTAAAAACAGGAAGAAGAACAAAATTTCTTGGCATTCAAAAACAAGCTGAGGTTTTACTTCAATCAAAGCGTATTTCTGTTGATCGAAGTAAGAAAAAGAAACTATTTATTGTTTTTAATAGCTGAATAACTTGAAAATGAACCTTAAATTATGTTTCTTCAGCTACATTCTATTATTTTTACCAAAAACATATTATCCTTTTTTACACCCTTCTCACATCTCCAACCTTTCCCTTACATGTTCATTCAAACTAAACGGTTTATCGCTCATAGCGTTCTTCTTCATGTAGTAGAGAATAACATTCGAAAATTTCATCTTTTTCCATTCTGAATAAGAAATACTCAATATCTTCGGTCTGATTTCGTCTGAATCTGCCATTCTGAAGTCCTTATTCTCCACTTTATCCGACTCAATCAAGCTGATTACAACCAAATCAACAAGGAATCTGAAAGGCTCTTGCAAATCATAGGCTAAGCTATTCTTACTTGGGTTCATTTCCGTTGTTTGAAAAGATAGTTTAAAAATATTTGTATAGACAACCATTGATTATTAATTATCAAGCACTGAAAAGGAAAGTTGAGTAGTTTGCCTTTTTTTGAAACTGTTCAGGAAATACATTCACACTATACATGTCCATCTACCTGTCCTGCAATCTGCTGCAAAATTGCAGATATCAATCTGGATGAAAATGAACTGGAAATATTAAGGCAGGCATCAAAATATGACGCCGATAAGATCGTATCCTGCCATAAAGATAGAGAACATCATTACAAAATATGTCCTCCATGTTCCTTTCTGGAATTTAATAGGTGCAGCGTATATGAAAGGAGACCGAACATCTGCCGAACGTTTCCGTTCAACATCTGCGACATGCCAGATGTGTTGCTACTGTTTCCATGTGATTTGGGGGCAAGCATATTCAAAGACTATGTCGAATATTCAAACAATATGTTGAAACAACCTGTTCCAGCAAAAACGATCGATTCCTTTGAACAATCGCATTGTTCCTTTGCCATCAAACTGAAAGAAGGAGTGTCTATTCCTATGTTAGTTCTTAAAATCGATCAGCTATTACCTTTTAAAGAATATCTTGGTTCAATCAGGAGATTTCAGGGAAACCCGGAAATCCATGTTTAATTTGTTTTAATTTACAGATGAGAAATCACACATGAAAATGGCTTATTCTTGCCTTATGTTTTTTGTGAGAGTATTAATTCGTAAACACTCATTATCTAACAGCATCAAGAGTTAGGTTTCCATCTCTACCTACCAATCACCAACAGCCTTTGTAAATGGATTCTTTAAATGCTCAGGTCCATGACGTTTAAAAGACCGCTCTCCTCCCATAAAGTAGATATATCCATTCACATAAGTGTAAAGAGCATAACGTTTTGAAGAGATAACATAATTCCACATATCTTCTTTTTCAGCCTTCAACAGATCAATATCAAAGCTATATGGATTAAGTGGGCGGAAATAGTATCTGATCTCCTGTGCATACTCATGATCAACAACGAGTTTGTATTTGTGTATCCTGAAAATAATCTGATCAAAACGATGACACTAATAAAACGGGTTAGCATCACAAAAAAAGAGGAGGTTTGAACTCCTTAACAAATAAGACCTAGTACATAAAATTACTTCTTCTTCTGATCCTTACCAGGTGCTTTTGGTGCTACCTTCTGATCAGGTTTCTTTTGCTCTTTTGGTGCCATTATATTTCACCTCCCATGAAGATGCCTTAATATGATTTTTAAGGACTTTCGATAAGCCATATACGTTTTTACCATCTTTCAAATGGCTATTAACTATATAAAGCTGTTATCGGACGTAATATATTGATTAACATACCCTACGTGAGTTTTTAATCAATCTAAAACATAATATGTATACAATGTATATAAAACTATCATATTTACTTTATTTATGGCAATTGGTGCTTATTTTGTATTAAAATCGTGTTTGAACGCACTGAGATATTTATTTTATGAGATATATAATAAGAGTGCCCCGGAAATTAAAATAAACCATTCAGTCAGGCAACTTTTTCTGAAAAGAACATCCCACACTAATTTTCTTTTGTGAACCATTTTGTAGCTCTTGAAGTATCAAAAACTGAGATTAATAAAGAACATTTAAACCATTTGCAAATGTTGTTTTTAAAATTGTGTACATTTGCTAGCATTATTTATATATTGTATTTAACATATACAATAAAGCCTGTACACGATGGATAATATATGTAACTTCAAAGAAGATAATAGGTTCCTGGTAATTTTAGTAATCAACATTTATGGGGCAAAAAAATGAAAGATATTTTTGAAATAATATTCAATTCTGTAAACGATGGAATTGTTATAAACAGTTTAGATGGTCGTTTTTTAGAAATGAATCAAATTACTTGTGATGATCTAGGTTATACAAAAAAGGAATTGCTTCAAATGAATGTAGCAGATATAATTCCTTTAGAATTAAGAGAAGAATTACGGGAACAAGTAGCTGAAAAATTAAAGATGGGAAATGGAATAATCGAAACTCTGTGCAAATGTAAAGATGATTTATTAGTACCAATTGAACTTAATGTTCGCCCTATTAATTACAAAGGAGTTCCAGCTGCTCTAATTGTTGTCAGAAATATAACTGAGCGTAAAAAAGCTGAAAAGGCACTTATTGAAGCCAAAAATATTGCTGAAGAATCAAATCGTGTCAAATCTGAATTTATTGCAAATATGAGTCATGAATTGCGGACACCTCTTAACTCCGTAATTGGTTTTTCCCAAATTTTAATTGACAAAGAATATGGCGATCTAAATGAAAAACAAATCGAATATATCTCAAATGTACAAAAAAGTGGGAATCATTTACTAGAGGTAATCAACGATATACTCGATTTCTCTAAAATTGAATCCGGCAAGATGGACTTGAACCTGAAACCATTAGTGTTAACGAACTAATTGATGAAACTATAGTTTTAATGGAACCTATGATTAAAGCGAAATCTATAGATATTAAATGCAGATCAGATTTTGAAACTCAGGAACTATATGCCGACAAAATAAAGCTCAAACAAATAATGTGCAATCTTCTTAGCAATGCAATTAAATTCACACCTGCAAATGGCAAAGTGTGGTTTGATTCAAAAATCGCCAATTACAACATCCAATTTTCTGTGTCTGATAATGGTATTGGCATCCCTGTGAATCAGCAGCACTCGATATTTGAATCTTTTAATCAAGTCAATTCATCTGTTAGTCGTGAATGCGGTGGAACTGGATTAGGGCTTTCAATTGCCAGACATTATGTTGAGATGCATGGTGGAAAAATATGGGTTCAAAGTGAAGTAGGAGAAGGAAGTACATTCACATTCACAATACCTATGAGTTCCTGATCTTAATTTAAATATTTTTAGATATCTTAGAATAATTCCCACATTTCCAACCTTTCTCTTACGTGATTATTAAGTGTAAATGGTTTATCATATTCAGTATTCATAATTTGATATCACTAAAAGAGAAATTATGGTTCAATCAAATTATAACACAGTAAACATATTAGACAATAATACATAAGTTCGACTATTTTTATGTGTTACTTTATATTAGAATTGAAATAAGTAATAATGTTCTTCCATTGATACTGCAAAATTAAATATTTTCCCCATCTCCTTCCTATTCCGATTGAAGTCATCTTCTCTGACTCTATCCTTCAATTTTCTCAGTGTACACCTGTAATTAATTCCTTTCTTTCTAGTTTCAGCAGGTATTAGATTCTAAATACTGTGAATATTGCATTTTGAGAGAAATCTGGCCATAAACAAAAAAGTTATATGTCTGTGATACGTGTACGCAAGCCATGAAAAAAGTGTTTTCCAATAAGGTTCTCATCATCGGTTATGGTTCAGTTTCACAATGCACCTTACCACTTTTACTGGACAAACTCGATATTCCTCTAGAGAACATTACCTTAATTGATTTTGAAGACAAATCGAGATCTCTTAAAAAATATACCAATCAGGGATTAACATTTGTCTGTGAAAAGATTACCCCTAAGAATCTGGATCAGGTTTTGTCAAAATACATGGAAAATGAAGGCCTGATCATTGACCTTTCGTGGAATATTGATGCCAATTCCATCATTACATGGTGCCATGAGCACGATGTATTGTACATTAACACTTCGGTTGAAGTATGGGATCCTAACAAGGATTTTATGACCCGAAGTCTACTGGAAAAATCACTTTATTTGCGGCAAATGAGATTGCTCGAACTTTCCCATGATTGGAAAAATGCACCGACTGCTGTTGTCGATCATGGAGCGAATCCAGGCCTGATAACTCATTTCGTAAAGCAGGGTCTGCTGGATATTGCCGCCCGCACATGTGCTGACAAGAAAGTCTCTTCCGAGGATGAAAAGGAAATCAACCTCCTTGCAGAGAACAGGGATTTCGCCCGGCTTGCCCAGAAGCTGGGTGTCAGGGTGATCCATTGCAGCGAGCGGGATACCCAGGTCGCAAACCGGGCAAAGGAAGTCAACGAATTCGTAGGGACATGGAGTATTGAAGGCTTAAGGGAAGAAGGAACTGCTCCCGTTGAAATCGCCTGGGGAACACATGAGAACAAACTGCCTCCACTGGCACATGTACCGGACTACGGACCTAAAAATGTGATTTTCATGCCCCAGATGGGTATGAACACATGGGTCCGATCATGGATACCCGACGAAGAAATAGTAGGTATGGCGATTCGTCATGGTGAATCATATGGTCTTTCAAAACTGTTGACAGTCTGGGAAGATGCCGAGGCGGTCTTCAGACCTACTGTTCATTATGCGTACATGCCCTGTCATGATACACTTTCCTCACTTTTCGAACTGCGAGGTCGCAATTATGAGCTTCAGCCCAAACTCAGGATCATGACAAATGAGATTGTTTCCGGAGAGGATATAATAGGGGCACTCTTGATGGGCCATTCCTATAATTCCTGGTGGACCGGCAGCGCATTGGGTATTGACGAGACCAGAACCCTTGCTCCCAGTCAGAATGCTACTACTCTACAGGTAGCTGCAGGCATTGTTGCTGCTATCCTCTGGATGCTGGAAAATCCACGAGAGGGTCTTAAGACACCTGAAGACCTACCTCATGATTTTGTCCTGGATATTGCCAGACCGTATCTTGGAAAATTCATTTCCACGCCGTCGGACTGGACACCGCTCAATGATAGAAGGATATTCTTCAAGGAAAATCCAGCCATAGAACACGATCCAGATCCGTGGCAATTCGAGAATTTCCTCTTCATAGGCTAAACTTAAGAGAGCGTCGTAGAATTCAAACCATTTGGACTGCAGGATATATTGTCATTAGGAATAATATTGTATGTTCTTAGTTTTGTCTGCATTTTAGTCGATCCAAACAAAATTAAGAATAAATTTTTACTCTTGACTGTCAACCCTGGGTCAATTGTCTGCAACTCGATCTAATTAGCTTGAAAAGCCAATACTGATATGGATTAAATATTCCAATGTTAGAATTACAGAGAGGAATACAGAAAAAGAAACTCATTTGAGAGGTTCTTTTAAAAATTGTTGCCTAATTGGAAAATAAAGGTTTGGAGCTAATTAGATAACCTCTTGTTCCGGTTCTTTTGTTGAATAAACACTTATGTACTTTCACCGAATATTTAATTCTGAAATAATGGATCGATCAGAACTGCTAAGTGAACTGAAAAAAGAGGGGCGGCACATTTCCAATGAAGACCTGAGCCTCGCCCGTGCAGCCATCATGGATGCTGTAGAACACGTTCCTGAACCTTACAAGACCATATATTCATCGGATTATTTCACTTTCCTTTACGACTGTTTTCTCAAGTTGAAAAGACATGGTCCGGTCCTGGCAGACGAAGATATTGATGCAGAGGAATATGATTCACTTCTTGATAGCATAAAGGACAAAAATGATTCAGAAGGCCGAAAAAGAGACGTTTTAAGCAGGTTTACCAGTCTTGTATTTGCATATCAGATCTTCATAGTGAAAGAACCTCTGCATCCTGTTGGTATGGTTTTTCCGGGTGGTCAGAGAATTACTCAGAAAGAGCTGCATTACTATTGTCCTGTTAAGGAAAAACAGTCAGAAACAGGTATATCATTTTGTGAGTTCTGCATCTGTAAGGACAGTTCAGAATTGGAATGAGTGGACAGAATGATTTTGTAGAAAAACTGTTTATAGTTTATTTGGTTTTGTAGAAGTCCTGTTAATTACAACTTTGAACTCAGCAATTTTCAATAACTTCACTATTTCGTAAGTCTTCAGAACGGTATCGAAGAAACGTGCCGCCTGCGGCGGGTGGTCACATTATTTTGTTGTCAATGACCTTTTGCGGAACTATCAGAAACATAGGGCAAAGGAACAATAAGTTTACTGATCTGAAGTCAGGAATAGCTTAAACCATCCCGGAGGGTCCCGGCGAAGCCGGCAAGATACGAAAAGATGAATAAATAATCAGTTGCTAAACTCTTTCCCATCATACTGATTATTAAAAATAGAGATGTTTCTCTACAGAGCCATTTATTTTCAACCGCAGATAATTCTCATCTGGGATTTATCCACATTTATCTGTGGTTTACTAAAATAGCAAAATAGAAAATACTGCCTGGACCTTAGTTCAGGCTTTAAACGTCAGTGCCTTTGTGGGACATGCGGTGATACATCTTCCGCACTTGATGCAGTCCGGTTTCTTACTGTTGTTGTGGACTTCAAGCTGCATTGGGCAGCTCTTTTCACACTTGTTACAATTAACACATTTCACGTCATCGACCTTCAGCTGGTACTTGCTTCCGCCAATGAGATTCTGGACTGTTCCCATGGGGCAGAAGGTACACCATGTACGTGGACTGATGCTTGCTCCAGTAATCAGTGCGATGCTTGTAGTTACAAGACACATGACAACAAAGACCATTCCTATCTGGTTGATTAGTCCGTGTGTGTTGAGCAGTCTGTAACCCATGAATACCATCATCATAAGGAACAGTGGTATTCTGATCCAGTAGCTTCTAAGGATTGCAGGAATCTTTTTATTGCGTGTTATCTTTCCAACCCAGAAATCATTGAAACTTCCCCTGGGGCAGAGATTTCCGCAGAACCATCGTCCTCTGAAGTAACTTGTGACCATAAGTGTTGCGAATACAAGCAGAAGGAAATATCCCAGTAGCGGGAACCAGAGTCCTGCAATTGATACGATAATAACGAGAATTCCAAGGTATGGAGTAATTTTTAGCACATTTTTCACCCTTTATTGATGATATTTTTAATCTTATTGATTGAAATCGGTATTAGTATGTTAAATTCAATTGATTCACTGGTTTTCATCTGCCCATGACTTGAGTTCGCTATCAACTCTTTTTACCCAGTTGTTAACGATCTCCATGATAAGTTCATGGATGTCTTTCTTGCTGCGTATCTTGTATACAAAGAAATATCCGCCACCGTCCATGTTGTTCTGGGAGCGAATGAGTATCTTCCTTTCATAGAGTTTCTTAACACTTCTCTGAACAGTTGAAAGGTTAAGATCCAGCTCTTCGGCTATACCCTCTGTTGTAAGCCATTCCTGGCCATATTGAAGGAAATATTTCAATATCTGAAGTTCGGCTTTTGTCAGGTTCAGACCACATTTGATGACAGCTTCGATTTCAAACTCTTTACAGGCAAAGTCAACCATATAATACCTCTATTATTTCACAGTACTGTATCAAAGCATCAGTCATATATAAATGGTTGCGAGTACTGGAGAAAACTGCAAAAAAACAGAAGTACTTAAAAAATAGTTAAAATGGAACTTACCTGTATCCGCCTATCAGGCGGTTTATCTCCTCGCTGCCAATGATACCTATTATCTTATTATCATCATCGACAACTGGAAGCGCTGAAATATTGTTCTGTTCCATCTTCTTTGCAGCACTTTCAATATCCTCATTTCCTTTTACTGTGAGAACATCCTTCGTCATTATTCCATCAAGGGTTTTGCACTTAAGTGCAACTGCTTTGGAAATATCCCAGGAGGTAACAATTCCTGCCAGTTCATTATTTTCAGTGACAACCGGTAGATGTGTGATTCCTTTTTCAAACATTACTCTGGCTGTTTCCTCTATGCTGATACCCCGTCTGATCGATACTGCATCACTTCTCATCACATCGGAGACAATTGTATGTGAAAGGAAATTACCTAACAGATAACTTAATTGACCGGATTCAAGCAGGAATGCATCATGTCCGTAATTGGACTCTATCTCCCTGTAAGTTACATCCAGTTCATTTGCACTTAATGCAGATACCATTTCTCTGGACTGGTAGGGTGGATACAGCCAGTCAGAACTGACAGCAATTATAAGGAATTTTGCTTTTGCAGTCTTCATTCCTTCTATCAGTGACCCTTTCCTGGAAAGATCGAAGTAATCCAATGCTTTGGTTATGTAAAGATAAGAATTTGCATCAAAGCGTCTTGTGAATGATTGACCCTGATAATGCAGGTAACTCTCTACCTCAAAATCAAAACCAAGGTTGTAATCATATTTTTCCTTATCCTGCAGTTTCCGCCCGAATTTCTGGTGCATTGAAGCATCGCTCAGGTATGTTATGTGTCCTATCATTCTTGCCAGTGCCAGTCCGTGTGTGGGTGCTGGTCCCGAATAATAGTCTCCGTTATTCCATTTAGGGTCGGACAATATTGCTATCCTGGCGACCTCATTGAATGCTATCTGTTGAGGTGATGAACGGGCTGTAGTTGCAATAGCTATTGCTTTTGTCACATAATCCGGATATGTGATCGACCACTGGAGTACCTGTACTCCTCCCATTGAGCCGCCGATAACCGCAAAGAGTTTCTGTATCTCAAAATGGTCCACAAGCTCTTTCTGTGCTTTTACCATGTCGGCTACAGTGATGAACGGAAAATCTACTCCATACTGTTTACCTGTTTCAGGATTTATGGATGAAGGACCTGTAGAACCCTTACATCCTCCAAGTACATTGGAACATATAACGAAGTACCGGTCGGTATCAATGGTCTTGCCCGGCCCGATCATTATGTCCCACCATCCGGACTTGCTATCTCCTTTATGCAACCCTGCTGCATGTGCATCTCCTGTGAGTGCATGACAGATGAGGATGGCATTGCTTTTTTCAGGGTTCAGTTTTCCGTAGGTTTCATAGGCTAACTGCACATCCCGAAGCTTTTCACCGTTTTCCAGTTCAAGTTCTTGAGGCAGGTTGAAAACCTGAGTTTCAACAATGCCTATGTTTTCTTTTTTCATAGTTCCTGCGACCTCTCCAGTGCCTGGCTTATGTCTGTTATAATATCTTCAACATCTTCAAGCCCTACGGACATTCTGATGAAATCATCGGTTACACCTGTGGATTTTCTCTCTTCGAAAGTCAGTTGCTGGTGTGTCGTTGAAGCCGGATGGATCACAAGGGTTTTCGCATCACCTATGTTTGCCAGGTGTGAGAGCAGTTCGACACTGTCGATGAATTTCTTTCCTGCTTCCAGACCGCCCTTTATACCGAATCCGAGGATCGCTCCGTATTTACCGTTCAGGTATTTCGTTGCAAGTTCGTGACTTGGATGATCTTTAAGTCCCGGATAGTTCACCCATTCAACATCAGGGTGCCCATTAAGAAATTCAGCTACCTTCAGTGCGTTACTGCTATGTCTCTCAACCCTCAGTGGAAGTGTTTCCAGTCCCTGAAGGAAGAGGAATGAATTGAACGGACTAAGTGCAGGTCCGAGGTCACGGAGGAGGTGAACCCTCATTTTTATAATGAAAGCAATGTTTCCAAGTTCGGGGAAATTTCCAAATGTTTCCCAATATTTGAGACCGTGGTAACCTGGATCAGGTTCTGTTAGTCCGGGAAATTTTCCATTACCCCAGTTGAAATTGCCGGAATCTACGATTACTCCGCCAATAGATGTACCGTGTCCTCCAAGGAATTTGGTTGCTGAAAGTACAACGATATCAGCCCCAAAGTCGATTGGTTTGGTAATGCCTATGCCTACTGTGTTATCAACTATGAGCGGGATGCCTGCATCATGTGCTATTTTTGATATCTTTTCAAGGTTTGGTACATCAAGCTTCGGGTTTCCGATTATTTCTGCGTAGATCGCTTTTGTCCTGGGTGTGATCGCTTTTTTGAACTCTTCAGGTTTTGTAGAATCCACAAAGACTACTTTTCTTGCAAGGTTTGGGAATGTGTTATTGAATAACTGGTATGTTCCTCCGTAGAGGTTGTTGGCTGCGACTATCTCATCTCCGGGACCGGTCACACCGAGTGTTGCAAGAGTTATAGCGGACATTCCGGAAGAAACAGCAAGTGCACCAGTACCACCTTCAATTGCAGCTACTCTTTTCTCAAGAACATCTGTTGTAGGGTTCATGAGTCTTGTGTAAATGTTGCCAAATTCTTTCAGTCCGAAAAGATTTGCTGCATGTTCTGCATCCTTAAACGTATATGATGCTGTCTGGTAGATTGGTACTGCACGTGATCCAGTTACTGGGTCAGGTTCCTGCCCTGCATGCAAGGCCAGTGTGTTAAATCCGAATTTTTTCTTGTCCATGTTGTTTCCTCTTGTTTTTTTCATTCATACCTTTGTTGCGCTATTACCTAATTAACGTAGTTTTACATATAACTTTGCATAATTCACAAAGAGAATATTACTAAGAGTTATTGAAATATTGTTCTTAGTTTACTATTTTTGAATAATTTCGTTTATTACCTCCGTATTTCATTAATGTAGTAACAAATAAATCACTATTTAAAAAAGAAAAATAGAATTTGAATAAAGATATTTTGGAGGTGCAGCATTTATAGCTTTCTTCACCTCCATTCGAAAGAAAACTAAACAAGAAGCATTTTAAGAAATGCCTCTTCCCTAAGCTTTGGACCTTCAAGCAGCTTTGCAGTTGGATTCAGCTCAGAAACCAGTTTTTTAACATCAGCAACATGTTCTGTTCTGTCTTTTTCTGTCATGTTGATACAGATTATTTCTGCACCTTCTACCTGTTTTTTGGTATATTCAATGAGCTGGTCTGCTTTTGTTTCAAACTCGGATGAATTGATAAGTATTAAAGCAGGGAGCAATTCTATCTCTGAAAGCTCCATTCTTTCAATGTCAATTTTTAGTTTATGCGGAAGCACAGTTTCTTCAGTCTCTATGAAAACCGTATCGGGATTGAATTCTTCTTTTAAAGTCAATAGGTCACTTCTTATATCAGTATCAAGAGAACATGGGATGCATACACTGTTCACTTCTTTTGTCCTAATTCCCAGTTCTGAAAGTGTCTTTTCATCATAGTCCAATTCCCCGGTCTCCTGCACAATAACTCCTACTTTTTCTCCCTTTTCAGTTAGATACTTTGCAAGATCAAGTATCATTGTTGTTTTACCGCTACCTATTGCTCCACCTATTATGCTGACTTTCATGTTACACTCCACCTTTTATCTGGTAATTCAGAAATCTTGAACGGGAATCTCTGGTATTATTTTATTCATGTTCATATATATTGCATTCTCTTCTCTAAGGATTAACAGGTATTTTAAAAGTGAATTTTCTACTTTTTCCTGTTTCACTTTCAACTCATATTGTTCCGTTTTATATTTCCAGGTATTCTTTATTTTCTCTCAATAATATCTATGACAGAGCCCATATATGCTACATGTTTGCCCGCAGAGTCTTTTATGATAGATGTTGATAACCATACAGGCATAGTCCCATCTTTTTTTCTGGCACGTCGTTCACTTTTGAATCCTTTGTCTTTCAGTATTTCCATGATTTCATTTTTTTCATACTCAGTAAAAAAGAAATCTTCAGCACTCTTTCCAAGTACCTCTTCTTCTGCTTTTACCGTTTCAGTGATATCAAGTGTGTAACCTACCATTCCTGCAGGTTTACCCGCCTTATCGTTAATTCTCCAGAGGGACAAAGAACCCATGAATGAATTCCCGTTTTTGCGTTTCATACGAACATGTTTTTGGTGATGCCCTTTTGAAATAAGGGGTTTAATAACATCCTTTTCCAGAATTAGGCGGTCATTATCATGGTAAACCAGGGATATATGTTGTTCTAAAGCTTACCTGGCAGAATATCCGAAAATATTTTCAGCTCCCTTGTTCCAGCTTGTTATCCTTCCTTCCATGTCGGTCGAAATGATAGAATAAGGTGATTGCTCCACAATTTGTGAGAGAAACTCAAGGGATTCTATTGTTTGTTTGCCTTCCTGAAGAATGTTTCTTTTTTTGATAGCTTCCTGTATAGCAAAAGGTAGCCTATTGATGTGTTCCTTTAATATGTAGTCGTTTGCTCCGGATTTCATAGCATCGATTATTATCTCCTCATTGGCCGCACCTGCTAGAATGATGAAGTGAATAGTGTTATCGTAAGTAAGAGTAATTTCCAGAGCTCGCATACCATCAAATTCAGGAAGCAAATAAAAAAGAAAAAAGCCCTGCTTGAAGTCTACAATAGTTCAACATCAGCGGACTATATGATTTAACAGAAAATCAGAACATTTGATCTAAGTCCTGATCTCCTGCTCCAGTTTCTTCATTTCCTTTATCTCTTTTATTCTTCTCAGGATGACTTCTCCAAGGAATACAATAAGAGCAGCGATCAGGAAGTATATCTTCTGGCTCACACTGTCACGTACAAGCTTTTCGGAGTTTCCTTTTGCTTCTTCAAGCAAGTTGGCCCTTGCTTCATTTACAGTATAGGTACTTCCGCCGTATGCCTTGATAAGTACAGGAAGATCCTCATTAATTCCCACATCGCGGTACTCAAGTGCATAGTTTACTGCTACAGGATACCCTGAGAGGTCATGTATACCTATGGGGCTTGGGTTAATATCAGCTTCATAGACATTTGTCCCTGTAAGTGACAGATCAACTTCCGCATTGTCAAGTTTCAGAGTGGGAATGCCTTCATCATACATTGTCAGTTCAATAGTTACAGGTGTGCCATACCATGTGTCTGGTGCATCCACAACAGCTCCGGTTTCTTCTCTTGGATTTCCAATTGCCCAGTTTACGGTTGAGGATATGAGCTTTGAGTTATTGCCTGAGTACAATTGTGTAGCCCACATATTCTCTCCACCCTTCCCGTTATCGGTTGTAAGGGCAGCAACCCTTCCAAGTCCGTATCTCCAGGTGGTGAGCACAGGCTTTCCGGTGCTGGTAATTATAAGACGATCAGCTCCTGCTTTTGGGGTAACGTCGTTGTAGCCGGTGATGGTGCCATTTATGTCGATATCCTTGGTGATGAAATGCTTGGTATTGAGTTCGATAAGAGGATAGGTTCCAGAATCATCCGTTTCATTGTCATTTGTTTCCTGAGGCAGTTTATCGAACTTTATATTTGCTCTTTCTTCCTGTTCTATATGGAAATAAGTGCCTCCTACTTCATTCATCAATTTTTCTGCATACAAGTTCCCATAGTCATCAACCTGTGATGGCGCACTAGAACTTATATGCACGTAATAGAGGTTCACACCTTCACCTACTATATTCTCTGCGATGGCCAAGCTATCATCATATGAGTATTTGATACCACCATCAGAAATGATAATTATTTGAAGTTCTCCCGCTTCGTTTTGGAGCCATTCCTGTGCAATCGCAAGTCCTTTATCAAGTGATGTATCGCTTGCAGATCCTGGTGTGAGGGTTCTGATTTCAGAATCCAGGAATTCCATATTTGAGGCTGTACCAAGGAACAATAGTCCGCCAGATACGTCTGTACCTTCACTTCCAAAAGCAATGACACCTAAATTTGAGTCCCTTAGATTTTTATCGTCGAGTATAGCGAGAGCATTTGCCAGTATGTCATCAAGTGTCTGATGATCTCTTGAACTGGGTGATATGTCCAGTACAAGTACTATATTCCTGCCACCACTCCAGTCTGTAGGTTTTGAAAGAACAGGTAGTATTTCCTCGATGGACGAATTAAGATAGTTACCAAAGTTATATGAACCGTCTCCTCCAACTACAATAATACCCCTTCCTTCATTGAGGTATTCTTTCATTTGCTGAACATCATCATCTGTGAACGTTCTTGCTGCAGTATTATCGATGAGAATGACTTTTTTGTTATCGATGTTTTCAAGTCCTCTTACTGTTGAAACATCATAGAGGTTCAACAATATGCCACCAAGTGGTGATGTGGTATCAAGGTTAATAGCACTTATCTTTGGTTTTGGTACAGCGTAAACTGACTTGTAAAATACATTGTTGATCTCGTCAACGTCAGAACCCTCAGGTACTATAACAACCTTTAGGGTATGTGCTCCAAGCTTGGAAAAGGTTACTTGAGTTATAGGTATTGTTTTTTCACGTTCTGTTTGTGTAACCGTAGCACTTCTTATAAGAGTGTCATCGTTATACAGTTCATAACTGTACGTAATTTGCTGTTCCATTGCCTGGGATACCACAATATTGAACTGGTTTTCATTATTCTGTATGACAGTCTTGTCACCTTCGATTTGCACGGTGAGGTCGTTATTCTCCAGTTCTGGCTGGACTAAATAAACCGATGTGCCTGTTTCCTGTGCAAATTGCAGGGCATCTTCGACATCCTGCCCGGTATTGCTGTTACCATCAGTAACCAGCACTATCTGGTTATCTCCAGTGGAATATTGTACAATGGAATCTCCAAGGGAAGTGCTGTCCCCGGTGAGCTTTACAAGTGTTGCGGGCGTTTTTGCAGTCAAAGCTTCGTAAAGCTCAGATGCAGTTCCATTTGCAAACAGTGCCATACTTTCAGTCTCATCTGAGATTATCACAAGATCAGGGCTGTCATCAATTGTGACCCTTGGCACCAGTATAAATGGTGATGCAAAGGCTGTGATAAGCAGTACGACAACAATTATGCGGGAAATAATAAGCTCTTTCCTTTTTACTTTTTTCAGCATGTAGAGCCCTGCAATAACAGCAGGGATTATCAGCCACAGAACTGCGGGATTCTCGAACTGGACCATCAGAGTTCACCTCTTTTTCTTATTATCAGCAGTTCGAGTATTACCAGTGCAAAAACAATGATTATCATATAAGTATCCAGATAGTTCTTTGCTGTATAGGAGCTGGCACGTACGATGTTGGGTCCATCGTTTGCCTGTGAGCGGTCTATAACATCATTTCCTTCGAGTGTTGTATCAGATTCCCTGTCGTTGTAGAGGTTCACAGCTATTTCCTTTCCAGCTACTTTATAGACCCCGGTTTCATCATAAAGCACACGACTTACGGTTTCTGTTCCTCCGGGGGTAGTAATTTCCTGCTCTTTTGCCAGTGCAGAGATTGTTCCTGTGTTCAGGTTATAGTCCTGCACACTGCCAGTACCTCCAAGCCATCCTGCAAGCTTGAACCAGAATACCGGATACTCCGGTAGATTATGGAAGTTATTCCAGGCATCTTCACCAGTCATATCGTTTATGCCCAGATATACAACTGTGCCGTCTCCAAAGGAGCCATATACAAGTACCGGAACATCTTCTTCAGTAGCAACAAGCGTAGTGGAATCTATCCTGCCGGTTACGTTAAGGAATTGATACATGGCAACTTCCTCGTATTTGATATCCTCGCTAAGTCTTGTTTCCTGTACAACTTCAAGGGTAACACCATCGCCAGCATTTTCAACAGCTCCAACTTTTACAGGAAGCAATTCCTGCAATTCTGTCTTCGCACTATCTGATGAAAGTGCATCACTGGCTATGAATACAGCTCTGCCTCCGTTATTGAGGTAACTTGCGAGAGTCGCGATTTCATTGCTTTGAAGTGCTCTTTCCTTATTTGCAATCACAACTACACTGTAAGTCGAAAGGTCATCAGGCACCCCTTCATTCTGTTTAAGATTAATGTTCGGTATAAGTGAAAGTCCGATCTGCGATGGAAGGTTATCAACATCTGTTACATAAAGTAGTTGTCTGTCAGAGATCCTCGGGATGGAAATATATGCGATGTTATCGGCCATCAGGCTGTCATCATTTGTTATTCTGACCTCGGTGATACCGGTTCCAAGATTTTTAAGCTGGAATTGTTTTGTTGAACGTGCGGGGATATTGAGTGAAACTGCATTTGTCCTGCCGCTGTCCAGGTTCTCAATATCAAGATCGACTACCTGTCGGCTGCTCCGGTAGTTCTTTACAACTCCGGTATAAGTATAAGTTCCATTAACAGCCTCAATATTTCCCTGGATAAAACCTGTATTGTCTGCTTCCTTGCCAACTCGCAGCAACTGGACTGTAAGTCCGTATGATTCTGCAAGTTTCATGGCATTTACCGGATCATCCCCGTTCCAGCTGGCAAAGTCAGATACTACAATAATATTGCCGCCTTCTTCTGAAAGCATTCTCATTCCTGCTGAAATAGCACCGGAAATGTCTGCAACGGTGGCCTTTGCTTCAAGTGAATTAAGGGCTTCATAGGTCGCCTCAGAGCTTTCTCCATCAAGAATTGTTACCGGAGTGCTCTCTGCAAGTATGATGCTGTTCTTCTTACTGACATAATCCTCAGCCTGTGATATTGCATCGCTGAATCTGTTATCGGTCTGCATACTTGCAGACGCGTCAATGATAAGGACTGTATGTTCGCCACTAAGTGATTCCTGTGTCTGTAAATATGGTGCGGCTGCAGCCAGTGCCAGCAATATCAGTACCAGTAACTGCACAAGTAAAAGCGGGTCCTTGATGAGTTTTGTAATGGATGTGTAAAAACGTTTCTTCTCTTCTTTTATATTAAGAAGGAACATAAGGGATGGTACCTGTACATTAAGTGGCTTTGGTCTGAGAAGGTACAGAATAATAAGTGGAATTACGCTTATTAGTGCTACCAGTGCAATAGGAGTATCAAAGGCCATTACCATCTCCTCCGGCCTATTGTGTGGAAGAAAGCATCAAATATCGGGATGTCAGTTGTAAAGGTATAGAACTCGGCATCTACTCTGCTGCATGTATCCCCGATATGATTAATATGACTTGTGAGTTTTTCCTGATACTCATTTTTCAGATCATCGCTGATATACGTGTCTAATTTGATCCCTGACTCGAGGTCTATAAGACGGCTGTGGCCATGGATAACAAGGGAACTTTCTGTTTTGTCAAGTACCTGTACAAGTATAAGGTCATGGTCAGCAAAACGGTAGATGGCAGATTCGATTTCCTTAGGGTCCTGCATAAAATCAGAGATGATAATGACAAGAGAGCGTGAGTGTATGGCTTTCCCATACTGGATAGTACACTCGTTGATTGCTGTTTTTCCGCCGACTTTTGCTGTTTCAAGCCTATCGATCGTACTTAGAAGATGTCTTCTTCCTCTTCGTGGTTTTGCGAAATCGACTTCCTCTGAGAATGTGGATATAGCAAACTTATCATTGTCCTTGGTAACAAGATATGCAAACCCTGCTGCGAGCATTGTTGCATATTCGAACTTGCTCGGGGCATCCCCTCCGGTGTAATCCATACTCTTGCTGGAGTCTAGCAGGATGTGTGTTGTCAGGGATTTGTCTTCCTCGAACTGGCGGATATAGAGTTTTTCAGTTCTGGCATAGGCTTTCCAATCAATTGCCCTGAGCTCATCTCCTTGGTTATATTCCCTGTATCCTCTGGTATCAAGTCCTTTCCCGATGCGTATGGAGCGTCTGCTACCAGCATATGCAGTTGAGACTCGTTTCCTTACCATGAAAGTAAAGCGGTCAAGCTGCCTGAAAAAATCAACGTCGATGTTATGTCTCTTGTTGCTCATTGCAAATGCCCTGCGTGAGTACCCGGCAAAGCTGCCTTTTTACTTTGTCTTCTCAAGTATGCTCTTGATTATCTGGTCAGTAGTTGCTCCTCTTCTTTCTGCCTCAAAGGTGAGCGCCACTCTGTGCCTGAGTATCGGATATGCCATGGCATCTATGTCCTCTGCACTGACAAAATTACGTCCTCTTATTAGTGCGCGTGCCTTTGCTGCAAGAATAAGTCCGATCGATGCCCTTGGAGATGCACCGTATTCAATATATTCACTTTTGATACGGGTTGACATAACAATCCGAATTGCCCTGTTTCTGATATCATCTGCAACAGGTACATCCCTTGTAAGTTTCTGCAGGTCAAGAAGCGTGTTCTTATTGAGTACCTTATTAACAGCGGGCATAATAGATTTAGTATAGCGGTTCACAATCTCGATTTCATCCTCATAGTTAGGGTAGTCCATAAGTATCTTAAGCAGGAATCTGTCAAGCTGTGCTTCCGGAAGAGGGAAAGTTCCTTCCATCTCAATAGGGTTCTGGGTTGCCAGAATAAAGAATGGCTGCTCTAGCATGAAAGTGTCATTACCAGCAGTGATCTGCTTTTCCTGCATCGCTTCAAGCAATGCGGATTGTGTCTTTGGAGACGCACGGTTTATTTCATCGGCAAGTACGATATTGGCAAATATGGGTCCGGGCTCAAACTTGAATTCCTTGTGTCCGTCATTTTCCTCTATAATATGTGTTCCTGTGATATCGGCAGGCATAAGGTCTGGTGTACACTGTATCCTGCTAAAATTCAGGTCCATTACTTTTGATATAGTTGAAATGGTAAGTGTTTTTCCAAGACCAGGGTTACTTTCCACCAGTGCATGCCCGTTACAGAGTATTGCAATTAATATCTGTTCCACTGAAGCTTTCTGGCCGACAATTACTTTTCCAATCTCATTGGAAAGGGTTGCAAACATATCGCCGGCCATTTTATATGTTTGGGACAGGTCGCTAGCCATCTATTATCTCCTTTATCTTTGTCCTGTAAATGTAATTGATGAATATTAATTATCTTTTTGTGCTTTAGCTTTGAGCCATTTCCTCAAAGTAAGATTTAATTACACTTTCATATCCTTCGGGAAGTTGCTCATAATATGCCTGTGATGTTATGACGCTTATCTCATACGGTGAGGATTTATCAAAGCCTGTGTCTGATTCATTTGAATCTCCTGAGTCCTCAAAACCAACACCTGTTCCAGGTGGAAGTGTCAGGTCAACCGGAGTTCCGTCCACAACAATAATAGCAATTTCACCTGTCAGGTTTTCAGTCCCTGAACTGGTAATATTACTGTTTTCATCACTAAACTCTAAAAGTTCTTCTGATCCATCGTTATTACGTCCGTCTATAAGGCCTGCCATATCCTCAGGGGAAACCAGACCTGTACGGACATCATTATGAACGACATAGACCAACATCGCACTGGAAAGCAATATTAAAATAAGCCCGAATACTACTCTTTTTTTTATAAACAATGCAGAAGGATCAATACTCTTTATTTTTAATGATACTGAATGAAGCAGATCTGCTACTACAAGGTTATCAATACTGGCATTATCATATGCTGTACGCAGCCTTTCACGCAGGTCTGGATAGATATTTTCTATCATGAACAATGCTTTTGTTTTCTTATCCCGCAGATGCAGGGTTAATGTCAGTAATAATGCAACAAAGGCTGCTATGAGCGTTAAAGCAACAGTTTCAAAGGCGATACTTATTCCCAGTACATTATAAGATGTCCCGGCTTTGACCTCAAAACTGTTCAATAAGGGAAAAACCCTGTCTACATTTAGATAGAACAGTAAAAAATAGAAAACAATGGTTATTGCCGCAAAATCAAGGAGCTTGTATATCATCCGATACCGCTTAAGTGAAGCTTCCTGTTTTTCTACGAACTCCCTTACATCCATGACTGCACCGCTTTTTAATCCTGCAATTGGCATCTGGTTTTTAACTACACCTAATTAGATTCGCAATAAGAATCAAATTCAGAGTATGAACCAAGCATTTTCAACATCCCTACTTTCGGCTCTATGTTATATAGAGCATCTTTTATAATAGCATCGCTTATGTTTCCTTTAAAGTCAATATAGAACACATAGTCTCCAAGTACTTTTTTTGAAGGTCTCGATTCTATTCGGGTTAGATTAATATTGCTATTGGCAAATTCTCCCAGTATATTGTAAAGTGCACCTGGACGATCACGGTCGAGGTAAACTATTATAGAAGTCTTGTAGGAACATTCAGGATCGTTTCCTTGTAACTGTTTTATGAATTTTTGCCCAGTATCTTTTTTTGTGATTGTAATAAAACGTGTATGGTTATACCTCCTGTCCTGAATATTTGACATGACAATATTAAGATCATACATATCTGCAGTCTCAGGTGAGGCTATAGCTGCCATTTCCTCAAATTCGGTAGCGAGTTTTGCTGCGTGAGATGTACTCCCTGTGGTTCTCAGCTCGGCCGCAGGAAATTGTTCCTTCAGGAACTGCCTGCACTGGCCGAGGCCCTGTGGATGCGAAAGTATCACTTTAATATCTTCTTTTTTACCCCGTGAAAGCAGGCAGTGCTCGACAGTGACAATCGTTTCCCCTATTATCTGCACGTCATTTTCCATCAGTCTATCAAGTGTGATTCCAACTGAACCCTCAATGGAATTTTCCAGGGGTACCACTCCTATATCGCATCCGTCTTTTTCAAGAAGTGAAAATACATCCTGTATGTCTGCACAATATTCAAGAACATCTTCTCCCTTGCGTCCGGTCTTCTCTATCCATTGCTCTGCCGCTTTTTCAGAATAGGTTCCTTTAGGGCCAAGTACACCGATTATCATTCTGTTCTCCAATAACTACAAAATTAAAAAATCTTTTCATTGCTGTTTTTCCAGGGCCTGATCTATTTTTTTCTCAACATCAATGTGCAGTTCGGCAAGTTCCACGACATATTTATCTGTTTTTACCATGCCTTCCACATCCACATCCTTATTTTCATCACTCTTTGCAGTAATATCTGGAAGAGTTTTAAGTTCCTGTATGAGAGGCTTGATTTCTTTCTCTTTTATGGTCAATTGAGCAAGTTGCTTTTTTAAATCGTTTCTGGTGTTCTCATCAACAATTTGCTTGATATTTTCTTCCATTTCCTTTCTGCGCGGAGCAAGGGTTTCTGCGGTAATGTATATCCTGTCAAGCATCTGTGCCGTGATGGCTTTATCAAAGATGATTTCCTCGGTTTTTATCTCTGGCTCAATTTCAATAATGTCATGCTTTGGTTCCTTTGGTGGCAGGCACACATAGTCTTCACTGAAAACTCTCTGGTTCATGTAAGTTGGGGATACTATCTCTATCTTTGAATCATGCAGTGTATCCATGACGTTCTTTTTAAAATCAGATCTCGCTGTAATGAGGCTTTCAATATCCTTAAGCAGGCCTCCTACTTTATAAGTTATTGAAAAATCTCCAAGCTTTTCAACATGAACAAATGAATTTTCAAGTCCTGTTATCTCAGCTGCCTTTAATAGACCTTTTTCAATCTCTTTTCGGGATATGTCGTATCCCAGTGATACAGTTGTAGTTATAATAGTTCCTGATGATCTGATGGTCTTTAGTGGGTTAGAAACCAGTTTTATGTTTGGGATCGTTATAAGGTCCCTGTCCATGGACTGTACCTGCGTGTGCAGGAAGTACATTTCGGTCACTCTCCCAAAAGTACCATCAATTTTAATGTAGTCTCCCACTCTGAAGGGATTTATAAGTCTGAGCATGATGCCGGCCATGGCGTTTGCCACAAAGGTGGTGGATGAAAATGTGATTATGGCACCGATTATCAGACCTACGAAGGTAAGGATCAGGTTCTTGTCTTCAACAGTAATTGGCAGGGTGAAAATGATAAACAATATTCCAGTGACTAAAATTACAACAAAAATAATTTGCTGTATCATCTTTTCTCTTGAAAATAACTTTCTTTTCCGGAACAGAAAATCAAACAACAGGACAAGTGAAAGTGTTACAATCAGTGAAATGATACTTGGTATGAATTGCTCTATATCCACTTTTGCCCTCCCGGTTGATAATTTTCACTTCTGACTGATAAATGATATCTCATCATATATATAGAGTAGACGATATTTATGAATATGATTAATTCTCCTTTACTGTTAATGTCATCAGTACATCCAAAAGTAGACATATCAGGAATGATCAGTGCGTGCTATATCTGAAAGTAAGTATTTCTTTTAATGTTGATAATCTCATTGCACCTGTTTTTAACGTTTCCAGCAAAGCTATACCCGATACAAAAATGCAATATCTTAGAACTCGAAGATCAAACCATTAATACGCAATCTTGACAGATCTATCAAGGTTGTATTTATTCTTAAAATAAGAGTTCTGCAGAACCCATATTCATATTCTTCAAAATATTTAATTTATTATCATAGTTATATTTTTATATATACACGGCCATTATAAAAAACAAATACAGTCTCCAGATAAATCGATCATATTATCGTATTCCAGTAAACATCGCCCGAATGAAATCCCGAGGCAAGATCATGATAGCAGCATCAACAAACTCTCATACACACAAAAGCAATATTCACACATCAAAATTCAAGCACAGCATTCTGAAAATATCAATTTTGCTGATGCTTTGTTTATCTCTCAGCATACCTGCATCAGCTTCCACTTACTCCGGCGGCAGTGGTACAAGTGGAGACCCGTATCTGCTCTCAACTGACAGCGACATTGATGACCTGTCAGCAACTTCTGCTGATTGGAACAAGTATTTCATACTGACACAGGACATTACACTTGTAGGCAATCACACTCCGATCGGTGATTCAAGCACCAAATTTACAGGTAACTTTAACGGAAGCGGATTTGCAGTAAAAAACCTGACCGTTTATCAAACCTCTGACTATGCTGGATTCTTTGGCTATACAAATTCCGGTGCTGACATCCATGACCTTGGAGTAGAAATAAGCTCACATGGTGTTATTGGTGGTAATGCTGTCGGCGGTCTTGTAGGGTATAATACTGGCGGCACTGTAAGCAACAGTTATGCCACTGGCACTGTTACTGGTAGTGGTAATGAAGTCGGCGGTCTTGTCGGGTCTAATTATGGCGGCACTGTAAGCAACAGTTATGCCAATGGTACTGTTATTAGCAGTGGTAATTCTGTGGGCGGTCTGGTCGGTTTCAGTACTTTGGGTACTGTGAGCAACAGTTATGCCACTGGCAATGTTACTGGTAGTGGTAATGTCGGCGGTCTTGTCGGGTATAATACTGGCACTGTAAGCAACAGTTATGCCACTGGTAATGTTACTGGTAGTGGTAATTCTGTCGGCGGTCTTGTAGGGAATAATTCAGGGGGTACTGTGAGCAACAGTTATGCCACTGGTAATGTTAGTGGTAGTGTTGCTGTCGGCGGTCTTGTCGGGTATACTCGTTATGGCAATGTGAGAAACAGTTATTCCACTGGCACTGTTACTGGTAGTGTTGATGTCGGCGGTCTTGTCGGGTATGATGAAAGCAGCACTGTGACCAACAATTATTATTCCGGCAGTACGGATGCCGGTGAAGGTACTTTTACTTCCTTTGCCAATTTCACCAGTTTCGCATTCGTTTCAGGAAGCTCTGGTCTGAACTGGAATGCAAGTGGCAACATCATCACAACGGAAGTTAATTCAAGTTTCATATGGAAAATAGATGATGGTTCCTCTCTTCCGTACTTCCAGTATCAGGATATAGCTTACTCCGGCGGTAGTGGTACAGAAGCTGATCCTTATCTTCTCTCAACCGATAGCGACATTGATGACCTGTCAGCAACTTCTGCTGACTGGAACAAGTATTTTATATTGACACAGGACATCACACTTGTAGGCAATCACACTCCAATTGGTAATTTCAGCACACAGTTCACAGGTAACTTTAACGGAAGCGGATTTACCATTAAGAACCTGACTGTTTATCAGACCACTTACTATGCCGGATTCTTTGGTTATGCAGGTTCTGGTGCTAACATCCATGATATTGGAATAGAAATCAGTTCAGATGGTGTTTTTTCAACAACAAATTATGTAGGCGGTCTTGTCGGGTATAATAGAGGCATTGTGAGCAACAGTTATGCCACTGGCAATATTACTGGTGGTAATGATGTCGGCGGTCTTGTCGGGTGGAATAGCGGCATTGTGAGCAACAGTTATGCTACTGGTAATATTACAGGTGGTGATTGGGTTGGAGGTCTTGTCGGGTGTAATAATGCTGGCACTGTGACTAATTGTTTTGCCACTGGCACGGCTACTGGTAGTAGTGCTGTCGGCGGTCTTGTCGGGTGGAATGAGGGTAGTACGGTCGAGGCATCTGTGACTAATTGTTTTGCCACTGGTACTGTTACTGGTAGTTCTACTGTCGGCGGTCTTGTCGGGTGGAATGAGGGTAGTACGGTCGAGGCATCTGTGACTAATTGTTTTGCCACTGGTACTGTTACTGGTAGTTCTACTGTCGGCGGTCTTGTCGGGTATAATCATGCCGAGATGGCCGAGGCATCTATAACTAATTGTTTTGCCACTGGCAATGTTAGTGGCGCTAGTTTTGTCGGCGGTCTTGTCGGGAGAAATTCTGCTATGTTCAGCACTGTATATGTGACCAACAGTTATTATTCCGGCAGTCCGGCTGATACTAATGGTGGTATTTCTACTTCCTATGCCAATTTCACCAATTTTGCATTCGTTTCAGGAAGCTCCGGTCTGAACTGGAATGAAAGTGGCAACATCATCATAACAACCGATGACTCAGACTTTGTATGGAAAATAATAGATGGCTATACTCTTCCGTACTTCCAGTATCAGGATATACCTGCTCCACTTGCACCATACGTTGTGTCCATATCGTCAAGTAGTGGTATCAACAACAGTGCCGGTAGTATGTCATTCCTGCTCAACGTCACAGGATGTAGCTTTAACATCACAGACACTGTCTTTGTAAACCTGACAATTGCTGGTCAAACTCCGATAAATGGAACAATTAATAGTATTACTTATACCACGATCAACACTATATTTGATCTTACACAGGCTATTGCAGGTGACTGGTCACTGTATGTCATCAACCCGGACGGACAGACCTCAATAGCGAAGAACTTTACAGTTCAATCACTTTTCATACCAGGAACACCAGAAAGTTTCACAAACACAACCGGTAATTTCTGGGTGAACCATAGCTGGAATGCAGGTACAGGAGATGTTAGCGATTCCTATAACGTAAGTTATAACGAAAATTGGCTGAACGGTACAACAGATAGTTTCAATCATACCGGACTCACTGCTCATGCATGGTCCAACATCACAGTCTATGCATACAATGCCACTGATTCCATACTTTCAGCAGGAGTCAGTGACAACGTTCAGGTTTCTAACAACGCTGTCAGCATTCTCAATGTAACTGACATCACAGTCTATGAAGGAGAAAATGTCACCTTTAGCATCAACTCCACAGATGCAGACGGCGATACAGAGGTATTTGGCTGCAACAATAGTGCTCTGTTCGATACTTTCAACACCAGCACTGGTGAAGGTTTATGGGTCACTGATCTCAGTGATGCAGGAACCTACTACGTTGAATTCAATGTAAGTGATGGTTATGGATCAGTCGATTCTCAGGTAATGACAATCACCATAAACGACACCATAATTCCGGTTGCCAACTTCACTGCAAGCACTGAATCAGGTTATGCTTCTCTGAGTGTGGTGTTCACTGACAACTCCAGCAACATTCCAACAGCATGGTTCTGGGACTTTGGAGATGGAGCTAATTCCACTCTGCAGAATCCTGCTCATACCTACAGTGCAACAGGAACCTATAATGTAAACCTGAATGCAAGCAATTTTGCTGGAAGCAATCTCAGTAGTAACATGACCATCACAGTGACAACAGCACCAAGTTCAGGATCATCAAGTTCAGGAGGAAGTGGAAGCTCTGGAAGTCTAGTCATCCGTGAAACAGATACGGACGAATCTGCTGAGAGTCAAGGTGAAGACAGTACAGAAGAAAAAAGCACAAAACATATCGAATCCGTGAGTTTTGAAGCAGACGCAAACGGCGAAACCCTGAGTGATGTAACTGTCTGGTCAAGTGAAGAGACCGCATATATCAGTATCAGCACCGGCACAAAGGTCACTGATGCTTCAGGTAATTCTGGCAGCAGTATAAGAATAGTGGATATTCCTGTATTTGATGTTCCGGCAGCAAGGGATGTTCCTGAGATGGATGATGCGATGGCCTTGCATGCCTATAAATGTACACCTGACGGTACAATATTCTCTCCGGCTATTCGCCTTACATTTACACTAAGTGAGGAAGAATGGAAGCAATACGGAGAAAGCGCAAAGGTCGGCTGGTACAATGATGATACCGGTGAATGGGAGATCATTCAGGGAACAGCAGATGCCGGTACAAGGACCATTACCATCCAGGTATCCCATTTCAGTACGTATGCACTCTTTGGTGATGACACCGGAGAAACTGTGACAGAAACTCAGGATACTGATAAGCAGGGTATGTCCATGTCCTGGCTGTGGGTCCTTTTACTTCTGGTGATTGTCGGAGGAGCCGGGTACTATATTACACAGGTAAAGAAGAAGGAGTAATGCCGTATTGATACGGCATTTTTTACTTTTTTTATTTTTATTTTATGTGTTCTTTTTGTTGTTGAATGTTAAGACTCATAGTCTTTGCATTATATTGCGTAGATTACATTAAAAATCATCAACAATATGAAAATGGGTATAAGTGAGCTGTAACTTATCACAGAATGCTACTTTAGGATGTACTGATCAATACATTTGTTTATCTTCCTTTTCAGACCAGTCCTTAAGCAACTTAAGAGCTTCATCTCTTTCAATATTAATCAGCTTCAGTCCACTATCCTGACTTTCTCCCCGAACATACTCATAAAATAGACTGTCATCAAAACCAACAAGGGCAATATCATCTTTGTCGGAGCCGTAATACACGGTCTTTATGCGTGCCCAGTAAATTGCTGCAAGACACATGGGACATGGCTGCGAACTCGTATATATCACACAGTCCGAAAGGTCAAATCTTTCCAGGACCGCAGATGCCTGTCTTATGGCGAGTATCTCTGCATGGGCAGTAGGGTCATTGCTTCTCAGTACTTCATTATGGGTTCTGGACAATACCTTGCCGTCCTTCACGATAATTGCCCCGAATGGTCCTCCGTGATTGTGTTCCATGCCGTGACGTGCTTCTTTTATTGCCATTTGCATAAAGGCGTTCATGAAGCAATATCATAATTTATGGGTTTTAAGTACAGTGGTGGGTGTAAAGGCTTGGCATAAAAGCAAGTTTCCGAGTTCAATATTCCTATTATATTTTCAAAACATTCCAAAATCAATAAGTGAAGAAATAGAAGGTGTAAATAAAAGAATCATTTCCATATTAAAATAACGACTTCTGCCGTGAATTAAGAAATGAAGATGTATCAACATCAATAACCCTGAAAATTCAATGGAGGCTTTATAACGGATTCTGAAGGAGGGATTATACGTGTATCAGTCCCAACTTACTATTATAATGTAACTGACTGAGACGCCATTTTAAAGCTAAGTAACTACCTAATATTCGGTACTCTAAAGCATATCCGATTCATTTTTAAGTTCCAATGGAAAGAAAGGAGTGATTTAACTGTTTTTAACAAATTTAATTCAAATATAAATCATGTATCATCAATTCAATCCTTTTACAACCTCTATACATTAGTTCTGTTAGTCTGATGTACACAGGATGGGAGAGATGGCGCAACTACAGCTAAAAGTAATCTGAAGGTGATTTGTGAAGATTTTAGGAGTATTTCCACAGATACTCCGTCCGCTCTATTAAGTAAAGCTTTTCTCCAATTAGATATTTGCTTTTTACTACACTCATCGAAAGAGATTATATCTCTTCTCTATAAGTTCCCAGTTTCATAAAACGTGTTTATGAATATCATACCGATTTATTTTGCTTATTTTCTTGTTTCATTGATCTGGTTCGAAAAACCAGGAGTCACATCTTAATAAACTGAGGAATGGGATTCAAATCATAGTGCCTATGAAAAAGAAAGCACTAAAATCATAAGCATATTCCTAGGGTTTTGTTGGTTCTTAGTGTAAGGCAGGGTTGTGCCTTCGGCACTTGCAAGGTGACGACACAAAAATGAATGAGGTTGTTATTACTTATCATAAAAAGTTTGTACCTGTTATTAGATTCCAGCTTCTACTGATTAGGAAAATATGATTATAACTGATATTCTTTCTAAATATCTAGGAATTATAGATTCAGTTCACTCCAAACAACCATTACTTTGTACTATTTATGGATAAAATATATTAGCCTATTATTGCCCAATAAGCCTAACTTTTCCTGAATTTTCATAATAAAATCAGCGTACCTGGTCAAAAATTATGTGATATAATTGACAAACGATTTTAGAAATATAACTACGATTTTTGATTCTTTATAATTGATTATGTGTAACAGTTGTTCACTATATGCCAGAGGAGAATCTAATCTCTGATTTAAGACTTGAAATAACATAATGTCTCTGTTAATGCTTTTTTTACTTCTTTTGAATTGAAATTCTTTTTTTCTTATTAAAATCGACTATTTCTTTACATATTCTACAAAGGATATCATCACCAGATTAGGAAATTCTTCTGAAAAAATAGTATTCAGTTCTGTAGAAATCCTCTTTTAAATAACAAGTATAACCTTGGTATACTTGCCAAGGTTATGTTGGAAAGATCAAATCGGTTTCAAAAACAAGGTTTAAGAATAGTTTTGCCTGGGAAATATACCCAAATGCCTACTTATCTGAGCCCCGGTTGGGTGACGTGACTGTCCCGCCTTTGTTCTTAATGCCCCCAAGATCTTCGAGAGTTTTGCCTTCGTCTACAACGCACCCAAGTTTTTCAAGAGTATCGCCTTCGCCCTTAATGCACTCTGAACTTTTGGAAATTTCTCTTTTATCCTTGATGTCCCCAAGATCTTCAAGAGTCTTGCTTTCGCTCTTGATGCCCCCAAGACCTTCAAGAGTTTTGCCTTCGTCTACAACGCACCCAAGTTTTTCAAGAGTATCGCCTTCACCCTTAATGCACTCTGAACTGTTGGATTTTTTACTTTTATCCTTCACAACTATCACTCCACGTTTATTTTAGATATGATATTATTCATTTTACATTTTATGATATGAATGTTGAGTTTATTTAAGTGTTTCGCACAATGCAACCCCGTTATCTTCAAAAACACAACCAGGCTAAAAGCAAACTCCTTCGGCCTTTATGCATTGAATGGTAATTCAGTTATTGATTTCAAGGAACATTCAACTAAAGAGGATGTATGTTCGTTTTTTGTATTTGTTTTGTTACTCACATATTTACCTCGTGGTGTTTCTTTTATAGGGGGTAGAAATGCGCATTTCTAAACTCGAACCTCTACTTTTATACATATTAAAGGGTTTGGGTTATATTCCCTATTAACCAGAGGTTAACCTATTTATCCGATAGTGCTCTTGACAGTATAAGAATAAAAGGTGGAACAATGCAGCTAAAAGTACAGCCTATTGATATCAAAGTCGGCAAATATAAAGTGGTGTTGAATACAATTGACGCCAAGGAAATGGGAGTTAACGAAGGCGATAGGGTGAGAATTAAGAACCACACAACCCTTACAGCAATTGTTGATTTTACAGAGGATATGATCTCTCCGGGAATGGTTGGGCTGTATCACGAGGTACAGGAACAGCTACAGAAGGAATGGACCGAAACTGTGGAAGTTGAACCTGCAGAAAAACCAACATCCATCCATATCATCAGGAAAGTGATGGATGGTATCAAGCTTGAAAGGGACGAGATATATGAGCTTGTAAAGGACATAGTTGAGGAGAATCTCAATGACATCGAACTTGCAGCTTTCCTCACTGCTACTTACATCAAGGATCTTAGCGAAGACGAAACTGTATGGCTCACAAAGGCAATGATCGATACCGGTGAGCGTATAGAGTTCAGCACTTCTCCTATAATGGACAAACATTCAATAGGTGGCGTGCCTGGCAACAAGATATCCCTGCTCATTGTTCCAATCGTTGCAGCCAATGGACTGCTTATACCAAAGACCAGTTCCCGTGCAATAACCGGTGCTGGTGGCACAGCTGATCTTATGGAGATACTGGCTCCGGTGGAATTCACTGCCCAACAGATAAAAGAGATGACAGAAAAGGTAGGTGGTGTCATTGTATGGGGCGGAGCTACAAATATTGCACCTGCTGATGACAAGCTCATTAGAATTGAGTATCCCCTCTCCATTGATCCACATTGCCAGCTGCTGGCTTCCATAATGGCTAAAAAAGGTGCAGTTGGCGCTCAGAAAGTAGTTATGGATCTCCCTACAGGTGCAGGTACTAAACTACCTGATGTAAAGGCCGGAAGAAAACTTGCAAGGGATCTCATAAGTCTTGGTGAACGTCTTGGTATGGAAGTTGACTGTGCACTCACATATGGTGCATCTCCTGTGGGAAGAACAGTTGGTCCTGCACTTGAGGTCATAGAAGCTCTCAAGGTTCTTGAAACAATGGAAGGTCCGAATAGTCTTATCGAAAAGAGTGCTGTTCTCGCAGGTATGCTGCTTGAGATGGGTGGAGTGGCTGCAAAAGGACAGGGTCGTGAGCTTGCAATTGAGACACTGAAGAATGGTAAAGCACTGGCAAAACTAAAAGAAATAATAGAGATCCAGGGTGGCAATCCGGATGTAACTCACAAGGATATTAAAGTGGGCGAATTCACGGCTGATCTAAAGGCTCCGACCAATGGCTATATTCTTGAGTTCTATAACAAGCGCATCGTTCAGATAGCAAGGCTTGCAGGTGCACCGAATGATAAGGGAGCAGGTGTTATGATACACAAGAAACGTGGGCAAGCAGTTGAAGAAGGTCAGCCGGTTTTGACAATATATGCCGAAAAAGAGGATAAATTGAACGCGGCTATCAAAAGTGCAAGGGAAGATCTCCCAATTGTTGTTGAAGGCATGCTTCTTGAGCGGGTAGCAGATATTAAAGAAGTCTGATAGCTATGCCCAAAAAAATAGTCATATTAAGACTTGGCCACCGTCCACAGAGAGACAAGAGAATAACAACTCATGTAGGTTTGACAGCAAGGGCCCTTGGTGCCGAAGGTATGCTTCTGGCATCTGAAGACCAGAAACTTGCTGATAATATAGCCGATGTTTCAACAAGATGGGGCGGGGATTTCTACGTTAAGAATAATGTCAGCTGGAAGGAAGAGATCAGGAAATGGAAAGAAGATGGTGGAAAAGTCTGTCATTTGTCCATGTACGGAATTAATCTACCCGATGCGGTTCCTGAGATAAAGCAATACGATAAGCTCATGGTAGTTGTGGGTGCTGAAAAGGTACCCTTTGAGATATATGAAATGGCTGACTGGAATGTTGCTGTTGGCAACCAGCCTCATTCAGAGGTAGCTGCTGTAGCTATCACTCTGGACAGGATCGCCGAAAGTGACCCTCTGGATTCGAAGTTCGAAGGCGGGGAATTAACAATAGTTCCTGAGAGATGCGGTAAGAAGGTTATTGACAATCGTGAATAAATCATGGATCAAGGGTCCCTCTTCACAGAAGGAATAGAAACATAAGTACCTTTACCATAGATATGAATGGTAGATATAAATAAGAATTTAATTTCACTATTTTAATAGTAAACTGAAAAAAAAAGTACCGGAAAAAATGAATCCGGCAAAATTTATATATTGTCAATACCTAATCATAAAATGTTACGTTATGTTAGGTGATTGACGACATCTAATAGATGCACAATTGCATTAACGGATATGTACAGGGTTATTGCTCCAACAATTTCCCTTAACATTTCTTCTGTGATAATCTTTTTTCACCACCTTTAATATTGATACTTCATTTTATTGTTTTGAGGTTATATTAAGTATTTCTTTCAACATTCCTATTACATAATAAATCTAACGAAGATGATTATAAAAATCCTCTGATTTTGAACTTTTATAACTTAAAAGAGACTGTCGGAAAAGTCCCAGTACAAGGCAATTTTTGCAATGCGTGTCGAATTAAATAGTTATAACCAATTATGGAACCAGTATCAATGAGTACCTTAAAGAAAAATAGAAAGGGTGTGTTCTTAGCTATTGTTGCTATAATTACTTCTAATTTTCATACTAGACGACTTTTCCGACAGTCTCTAAAAACCCAAATTTTAAAATCTAACAATTTTATTATTCTGTTAGATCCCAAGTTTGACAGTCAAAAGTAATAAAAGTGTTCTTAGTTCTGTTTGAATCGAT
>NZ_JADQBY010000042.1 GCF_016278385.1 Methanolobus sp. | reverse complement strand
TGACAGGTATGTCAAGGTTATGCTTGTTGTCAAAATGAGGAATTCTACAGAGCCGAATGTTTTAGTCTTTTATATTCAAATCTTAATAAGATTATGATTAATATATCAACCAATGTTAAGAATAGAAGTAATATAGAATGAGTATTAAAAAATCGTATCAACTGATACATCACAAAAAAAGATAGCAAAATACCTGCTAAAGGATAAGTCCATAATTTTTTGTACCATAATCCTGAAAATAATCCTATTTTAATTGAGCCATGAATTATTAGATATATTGCTGCGAAGGATATGGTGCTTATCGATAAATTATTAGACAATTGAATAAAATAGTTAGCAAGTAAATCTGTTGGGTCTTGAGCAATTTCATGTTTAAAAATAGTTTGTATTATCTTTGATATAGTATCCGATTTACTTGAAATAAGAATAAATCCGCCAATCAATTCAAGGAGTCCATCTATTCCTTTTATGATAATCCCAATTATAAATATATCATGTATAATGTTTTCTTTTCTGTTTTTTAACATATTAGACCACATATATCCTAAACAAGATAAGCTAGTTGTTTCCTTGAACCTTATCAACAGAACCAAAGATGAATTCTGGATTGAAGCTAAATATCGAAACGGGCTTTTCAAAAATAATAAGTTTCGGCTTGTTTGTGAGATTTGCAAACCATGGCAATTGGATAGGTATAAAGAAGTGGAAAAAACTAGTGGAAAAATTAATAGTGTAGTTAAGTATACATTGTTTTTATGACGGTAAATTATCCTAATTTGTGTTGGGCTTTTGATTTAAATCAATTTTGAAACATATCTTTTTTGAAGAATATAATAACAATACAGAGTATCTTTATGTGCTAGAAAGTTTAATTTCAGAGTTAAGATCATTCCATTGTAACTCTATCCAGGAAGTAGTAACAGATGTACCAAACTTGAATAAATTTTCCTCAATGATATCTGAATTGAAAATGGCTCTAGTAATGGTGAGAAATGGAAATAAAACCACGATGTTATCTGATGTTTGTTTTGAAGGCAAATCCCCAGATATACTATGTGAGAAGAACTTAACTAATGTATATGTAGAAGTGACAAAACTTAATGAAAACCCCTACATTTCAGAGAAAATAATCACTTATCTAAGGGATTTTTTAAGCATCTATTCTTATAGAGTGGATGTAAGATTAAAATATGATTTATCAGTTCCACAAGCACTTGGTGAAGAAAGAAGAAAACAAAATGCTCTTGTTGAAACGTGTATAGAGAAGTTTGATTCTACATTTAAAAACAGTACATTTTCTACTTTCCCTTTTGAAATTGACACCGATCATATGGTATTTGAAATACACAAAATAGACTATGGGAATGGTTACCCAGGCATAATTACTTCTGAATGCATTAAAGTCCCTGAGAGAGACTTAAGGGAATATGTCAAATATAGATTGCTTAATAAAGCAGAAAAAAGAACCGAATTTACAGGTGTTCATCGTACATACCCTTATATCCTTGCTTTTGATTGTGAACAAGAATTTATAGGGGCAGATGATTTAGATAGACTTTTGTATGGTGTGGATTCCTCAATTCCCATAATCTCCTCAACATTCCCTCCATCTGAAAAACAAAAACTAGAAATTTGGAGGGATAATAAGTTTAAAACAGTACTTGATAGTAAAAAGCAAGAAATATATTGGAAAGAAATTGATGACGCAAAAAAAGATGGTTGGAACGAGTTTCTACTTGAAAAGGGGATAATTCCTAATAATTATGAATATAGATTAGATGAAGGTTTGTTCTTATCAGAGTCTCTTATGAAAAATGTGAGTGGTGTTCTTTTTAAAGATAAGTTTGGCAAGGTTTTCTTTTTCCCAAATCCCTTTTGTTTTAGCGAGATAAATAACCCGTACTTAGAAAAAATTCTCTTCAATGAAAATAACCAGAGTAATTGATGTGAGAGTTTTTAACATCCTTCCCAAATCTCCAACCTTTCCCTAACACGAGAGCTTAGAGTAAATGGTTTATCATATTCAATATTTTTCTCCATACTCGATTTTTTTTTAAAAATTTCTGAGACTGATTATATGTTTTGACTTAAAGTTGTCTTTTAAAATCTAATAAGGTACATCAATATTAAGAAAGATAAATGCAAACTCTTTTGTATGTTGACTTGTTTTTTCCATAACAACTCTATTTTGTTGAGATATGTGTGGTGATTGAGTGACAGTAATAAGAAAAACAGATAAAACATTTACACCAACTACAATGGCTATAATGAGCTTTGTTAAAAATAATTTTGAATTGTCGGAAGGTGAATTTATTGTAGATGCAGTCTTTGGACAAAATAGACCTATGTATTTAACCGATAATAGACAAAGAATATTCGGGATTGATAATCCTAAAACAGAAGTTATTGGTGTAGTACTGACACAGAAACATATAATACTGTACTATAATAGAAAGGAGAATGAATTTTGCCACAATTGAAAGCACACCCAATTGAAGGACTAGAAAATATAACCTGTGAAAAACAGGGTTTAATTTTTAAGGAATCCCCTATAAAATTGTATATGAAAGGAGATTCAATCCCTATCTATACCCAAAAAAATGAAAATCCAGAGGCTTTTTTAATTACTGTCAAAAAATGCATGGAGCAGTGTAAAGAACCCAATAACATAGTAAATAACAATGCCGACACCATTAAAAATGAGGATACTGAAGATGTTCTTTTTTGTATGAAATGTGGTACTAAATTACCTTCAGATGCGGTTTTTTGCATGAAATGTGGAACCAAATTACCGAATATGGAAAATGGAAACATATAAGTATTTTTACTAGTAGTTGAATATTCGGAAAATTGATATGCAGTTTAGCAGAGCTCACACGCATGTCTATTTTGGGATAAGAGACATGTATCAGAAAAAGAGTACAAAATCCTGAAAGAATATGCGGAAAAGCACAATGTCCGCTTATTCTCCTTTGAAGAGTTCATCAAAATCTTTTATTGGGAAGTCTTTGAACGAAAAACACTCTGCATAGGTTACAATATCAATTTCGATCGATCAAGGATTATTCTTGATTATGGATATGGGCGATATTCAGGTAAAGATGGCTTTTCCTTTAAGCTAACTGAAGATACAACTTATCCACGTCTGCGCATAAAGCATTTGACAGGAAGATCATACAACGTTGAATTTACCAGAGCAAAGGGTAAGTACAGAAAGGAAAGAACCTTCAAAGGACATTTTTTGGATATATGTAACTTAGCTTGTACTTTAACAGACAACAAATCCCTTACACTTGAGAAGGCTTGTGATATATTCGATACTAACACTAAGAAAAAAGGTATTGATAAGTATGGTAAGATTACCCCAAAGTACATTCAGTATAACATTAATGATACGCAAGCTACCTATCAGCTCTTTAAAAAGGTAAGAGAAGAATACGAAAGGTATCAGTTGGCTATTCCTATGACATATATCTATTCTGCCGCTTCACTCGGAAAACAAGCTCTAAAACAGTGTAACATAAAACCATTCCTTCAACAAAACCCTGAGTTTCCAAATTCAATTATAGGAAAGGTTATGAGTGCTTATTATGGTGGAAGATGTGAATGTAAGATTAGAAAGAAGCCTGTAGAGGTTACAGTGCTTGACTTTTTCAGTATGTATCCCACTATAACCTTACTACTTGGATTATGGGATTATGTTGTAGCTGATAGAATTCGGTATGAAGAGATTACAGATATAGATACGAATTATACAGAAATAAAGGCATTAGATACGAAAAATAGGTATGCATCTAGTATAGATACTATACAAGAATTTATAGATTATTTTGATATTTATAAGGCTCTTGATAAGGATTCATGGAAACTAATGAATATCCTAGTAGAAATAGAGCCCGATAACGATATTTTCCCTATACGGACTAAGTATAGCGAAAAAGATAGCGAAAAAGATAGCTATAATATAGGTATAAACTATGTAACCTATAAAGGTGTTTTATACTATTTTCTCCCTGATATTCTTGCTTCAAAGCTGCTTACTGGTAAGTCTCCCAAGGTCAAGAGGGCTATCAGGTCCATTCCTGAAGGTATACAGGAAGGTCTAACAGAAACAGAAATCTATGGTGTTCGTGTAAATCCAAAAAAGGATAATCTCATAAAAGTGCTTGTTGAAAGAAGGCAGGAAATCAAACAGGATATGAAGAGAGTACCAAAGGATTCTCATGAATATGATGTTCTGGATGCACAACAAAGAGCTTTGAAAATCCTCAATAATTCCACTACATACGGAATTTATATTGAGATGCATCCAAAGAATAAGGAAAAAGTGGATGTTTTTAGTTTAGAGGAATTTGAAACTGAAGGAACACTTGAGAGTACAGGTACTTTTTTCAATCCAATGATTGGTGCGAACATTACAGCAGGAGCAAGGTTGTTACTTGCAATTGCAGAGAAGTTTGTGATGGATAACGGAGAGGTACACGCTTACATGGATACGGATTCAATCTTTGTTCCTCCTGATCTTGCAGACGAATTGAGTCATCTGTTCGATTCATTAAATCCTTATGATTTTGATAAACCAATTCTGGAAATAGAGGAAGGGATGGAAGATATCTGGTTCTATGGAATCAGTTCAAAGAGATATTGCTTGTTTCGTAGATTTGGAAATAAGATCATCATTCCTGAAGGTAAGAAACTGTTCTATAAACTACATGGATTAGGTCATATCACAAATCCATTTAGTAGAGAATTGAAGCAAGGAGACCAATGGCATAAGAGATTATGGGAAGATATTCTCAGAGTTCACTTCAATCCTGAAGAGTTACCTGATGTACTAGAGAAATATGAGAATTATGCAGTTATCTCTAGACTTGCAGTATCAACAGGAAATATTCTGAAACGATTCAAGAAAGTGAATGAAGGAAAGGAATTTAGTAAACAGATCAAGCCTTTCAATTTCATGGATGTTGGTGTTGGTACAAAAGTCAATGAAAATGGAGAGAAGGTTAAACCTGTTGCTCCTTTCAACAAGAATCCTCAGGTTGCTGTTGAGAAGCCGTTCATAGATTACAATACAGGAGACATATTTCAGGGAAGGGAATACTGGAAGCCATTAAGTGATGTGTTCGTTGAGTACATAGATCATCCAGAAGCCAAATTTGAAGGTAATGTTGGAATTCTACAAAGAAGGCATCTGAAGCCTAAAGGATGTGTCTATATCGG
>NZ_JADQBY010000027.1 GCF_016278385.1 Methanolobus sp. | reverse complement strand
GAAAATGTTTTGTCTAATTAGAATGGAAGAGGTTGGGAGCTGATTAGATAACCTCGATATCCAATAAGATGCTAGACAATAACATTTAATAGAGAGTAAAGTTTTCCACTCTATTTTTATTTTATTCACATTCTGGATTCATTGCAAAGAAGAACGGTTGTGTAGATTGGTTTTTCACGGACTAGAATAAAGACGTCTGGTATTATTGATATATAAAGTTTGATTCTGATGGGCAGAAAAACCTATGAAGAGGTATGTCAGACTAAGATGGTCTGGGAAGTAAGAGAGCTGCACATTATACTTATTCAAGTTCGAAATTTCCCTGTCCAAGGTCTTTTTGCCCTGTACTTTTCACAAATTCATCTATGATGTTCTTCTTCAAAAGATAGCAGGTCAATGAGACTGGTTAACAGTGAAAACTAACTTTTTACAGTCATTAATTTGATATACTCTACTAACTAATAGAATAATGACCAGTAAAAAGGAGTGTGGAATATAATGGTAAAGGTTACTTTAGTTCATTCTGAATGGTGTCACTTTTGTCCTACTGCAAAGAAAATGTGGCGGGACTTGAAAGAACAGTGCGATTTTGAGTACGAGGAAGTAGAATTGGACACGCCTGAAGGAAAAGAGCTTGCAAAAAAGTTCAAGATCCGTTCAATACCTACAACGATCATTGATGACAAGGTTGCCTTTGTGGGAGTTCCTGACAAAGAAAAGGCAAGCAACGTTTGTGATGCTAGCTGATTGACATGCATGATCTCATTATTATAGGAGGGGGTCCCGCAGGATTAACTGCAGCTATATATGCGGTTCGTTATGGCCTTGATACCCTTGTACTTGAAAAGAACGTTGTTCCTGGACAGATATCTACAGCCGATAAGGTGGAGAATTATCCGGGCTTTTCCTCGATATCAGGAATGGAACTAATGCAAAAATTCAGCGACCATGCAGAAAAGACAGGTGTGAAGGTACAGGTCACTGGTGTGAAAACTGTCAGGGACGCAGGTGACAGAAAAATAGTTGTAACAGATGACGGTGAGCTTGAGGCGCTTGCAGTGATAATTGCAACCGGTGCAAATCCCAGGCATTTGGGAGTTCCCGGTGAGGAACGTCTGCTTACAAAAGGGGTTTCATATTGTGCTACCTGCGATGGTCCATTCTATAGTGGTCTGGAAGTGATCGTTGTAGGCGGTGGTGAGTCTGCGGTTACCGATGCTCTCATACTTTCAGGTATTGCAAGTAAGGTCCACGTGGTGCACAGACGTGATGAGCTACGGGCATGCTCTCTGCTTCAGAAAAGGGCGTTCAGTACAAAGAATGTCAGTTTTATATGGGACACTGAAGTGCAGGAGATCAAGGGCGAGGAACTCGTTGAAAAGGTTGTCCTGAAGAACACGAAGACAAGTGAAATGACCGAGATGGATATTGATGGTGTCTTTATCTATGTAGGCATTGACCCAAACACTGCAATGGTGGATGTTGACAAGACAGATGTAGGGTTTATTGTAACCAATGACCGGATGGAAAGTTCGGTAAGCGGGATATTTGCAGCAGGTGACTGCAGAAGAACTTCCATGTGGCAGGTTGTTACAGCTGTTTCTGATGGTGCGGTAGCAGCTATATCTGCTCATGAATATATTACGTCTGTTAAATTTGATAACTAAATTCTCTTCCATTCAATTAAAAAGGTGAGTCTAAAATGATATGCGATGAAGAATCCAGTGGTGCGTTTTGTCTAAAAATATGCTCTGACTCCACGTCTGATGACCTGGAACCAATAGCAATTGCAATACACTCCCTTCTTGGGATTCCAATAACCATTCGCAGTCTCAACTGTAGAGGGATTCGGATGGAAAGAGGAATGATAATTGACAGGGAATACACCGGTCCGATACTCGAAGAGGTCATCAGGACAAACAACACTATAAGAACCGTGCCTACAGAGGGAATATACAGAGGCAAATCAGTTGTAGTAGCTCCTATCAGGACAATTCAAGGTGAAGCTATCGGTGCAATAGGTGTTGTGGATATTGTTGCAGCCCTTGACATCCTCTCAATGTTCAAGGAATACCCCGGAATAGTTGATGAAGTGGAAGAATCAAGAAGGAAGATGAAATAATAACATATACTATCTAAATTCTTTCATTTTCTGAAATTTAATTGCCTTACTTATCACAAAAGCTACAATAGAAATCGCTACTGCAAGTAATATTACCATCAATAAGTTTCCATTTTCTGCCGCCTTCATCAGGCTATAGAAAAGGAAAACACTCAAAACCATGCCTATTACCAGCAATATAACAGATGGCATGCTGTAAATTTTCCCAAGTAGTCCTTCCATAGTTGGTACAACATTTTATCCATATTATAGTTTTCTATTCGTATCCTCTGTTTACTCTTAAATACCAGTTCATCTAAAATAGACGTGAATAAAAATGGATCTGAAAAGCGTATTAAACAAGCTGAAAAATAACGAAACGGACATGGAAACTGCAGAGTCCCTTATTCGTTCTATGGGGTACGTTCCCGTCACAGATATCGCCAAGATCGATATATTCCGCAAGCATCGTACGGGTATCATGGAAGCGATACTTGCTGAGGGCAAAGACCCAAAGGATGTTGTAGAAATAGCAAAAGCACAGGTAGCCGCAACAGGTAGGGTGCTTATCACCAGACTTGGGGATAAACACAGGGAATTGCTGATCTCAAGTTTTAAAGCTGAAGAACTTGAATGGACTCTTCATTCAACAGCCGCAGTGGTCCATAACGGGACGCCTGCACCCCGAACAGGTGGCGTTGTTGCAATAATCACTGCTGGTACTGCTGATATTGACGTTGCGGAGGAGGCACGGATGGTGGCATCCGAGATGGGGTGCGATACAGTTGCTATTTATGATGTCGGTGTTGCCGGATTTCATAGGCTTATCGGTGAGATGCAGATATTGCAGGACAAAAAACCGGATTCCATTGTCGTGGCTGCCGGAAGGGAAGGTACTCTGCCAACGGTTGTCTCAGGTCTTATGGACGTTCCTGTCATAGGACTGCCTGTATCAACAGGATACGGTGCCGGTGCAAAGGGAGAGGCTGCCCTGTTATCAATGTTGCAATCATGCTCCGTGCTTTCTGTTGTGAATATAGATGCAGGGTTTGTTGCAGGTGCTTTTGCAGCAAGGATAGCCAACAGGGTTGCTGAGGCAAGGAGCCGTAAACCTCAGGAATAATCACTTGTTTAATGTTTACAGTTTGAAATATACAACTTGGAAATGATAATATGAGATCCCTGATATTCGATCCATTCTCAGGTGCAGCCGGAGATATGATACTTGGAAGCCTCATTGACCTTGGAGTCGATGGCTCAAAGATACGTGAGATCATTGAATCCGCAGTTGATGTGTCAGTCTCTCTGAACCGTGCCAATAAGAAAGGCATCGATGCTACTGATGTTCATATACATGTACCACATGAGGAACATTCACGACACTATCATGAGCTTGTAGATATCATCATATCTGCAGGTCTGCCTTCACAGGTTGAAAAGAGTGCCCTTGATGTCTTTGCCATCATGGCAGAAGCCGAGTCTAAAGTACATGGCGAGTCCTTGGAAAAACTCCATTTCCACGAGGTTGGACAAAATGATGCCCTTGCTGATGTTATTGGTTCATGTGCAGCTATCCATGAACTAGGTGCCGATTCAATTTTCTGCACTCCTGTGAATGTAGGTGGTGGCAGGGTAAAAGCCGCACACGGCACCATGGCTGTACCGGCACCTGCAACTCTTGAGATTCTAAGGTCAGGCAATCTTCTTTCATACGGTTCAGGTAACAGGGAATTACTAACTCCTACAGGTGCTGCTTTATTGTCCTATTTTGCAAAGCCCATTGATAATCTTCCCAAAGGCAAGGTCCTTTCTGTAGGTTACGGAGCGGGAGATGCTGATACAGAAGATCCAAATGTATTGCGTACCATGCTCATGGAAGTTGCCGACGTGCTGACAAAGGACCAGATAGAGGTACTGGAAACCAATGTGGATGATGTAACCGGTGAGGTACTGGGAAACCTGTTTGATAAGTTACTTGCCGCAGGAGCACGGGATGTTGCCATCACTCCTACGATAATGAAGAAAGGCAGGTCCGGTCATATTATCAAGGTCATAACAAAGTCACAGAACAGTGAAAGGGTTGCCCGAGAGATTATGAAAGAGACTGGTACCTTGGGGATACGTGTGATTCCTACTGTCCATCGTTTTGTTGCTGACCGCAGGATGGACACGGTAAGCATTCATTTAAAGGGTGAGGAATTCACGGTTGCCGTAAAGATAGCTCAGGACAAGACAGGTGAGATATTGCACATCTCTGCTGAGTATGAGGACTGCCGCAAGGTTGCTGATAAAGTTGGTCTGCCATTGAAGGAAGTTATCAGGCGGGTCGAGGAAGAGGCGTGGGGGAAGTTTGAATAGACTTCCTTCATATTTTATTCGTATTATCTTTTTTGTTTTATCTCTTTATTCTTTGACCTACCACAAACAATCTAAACCATCCCGGCAATTAGAAAGCAAATGATAGACGACGTTGTGAAGTTATTCAACAAAATGGATAGCAAAGACCTGCGCATCCTCACAGGTATTGAGCTTAGCATGAAGCACTTTGAATGGGTGCCGGTGGAGGAGTTACTGAAGTTCACCCGCCTACCGTATTCTTCCCTTGAGTATAAGCTTAAGTTGCTGATAAGGAACAACATGGTCATCGGGACCAACCAGCCATATGAAGGTTATCAGATATACTTCGATGCCTACGATGCCCTTGCTCTTAATGCATTTGTAAAAAAGGGAGTTATCAGTGCAATTGGTGATGAGATTGGTGTTGGAAAGGAATCCGTGGTCCATGAGGCTGTGAGACAACCGGAACTTGGTCTGGGTGATCCCCAGGGTGTCATTCTGAAATTCCATAGAGAAGGCAGGACCAGTTTTAAGAGTATCAAAAGGTCACGCTCTCATCTTGACGGAAAGGATCATTTTTCATGGATATATGCCGCAAGACTTGCTGCACAAAGAGAGGCAGAAGTCATCAGGAAACTATATCCTGATGTGTCGGTTCCAAAGTTAATTGATAGTAATCGTCATGCTCTTGTCATGGAAGTTGCAAAAGGGACTCTTCTCTACAAGACAAAGCTTGCAGAGCCGCAGTGGTTCCTTGATGAGATACTAAGGCAGGTAGCCATAGTCTACGAAAAAGGCTACATACATTCTGATCTTAGCGAGTACAACATATTTGTTATCGATGGCGGAGTGCAGTTCATAGACTGGCCGCAGTCTGTGGAAATAAGCCATCCTCATGCGGATGAGCTGCTTGAAAGGGATGTCTCCAACGTACTCACACATTTTAAGCGCAAATACAATATTAAAATGGATGTGGGTGAAGCCATATCACAAATAAAAAGTGGTATAGAGTCATAGATATATCCTAGTAACAACATAAAATAAACTGTATGCAAAACGGTGTCATATACGGCATTGACATAGCAAAGGGCTCTTCCAGAGCACAGGTAGCTCCCAGATATGCCGTTGCCGTTCTCAAGGATGGCGAAATAAACCATTATACTATGGTCCGGTTACACAGGATATTCCGGATGCTGAACCAAGATCGTCCTGATTACATTGCAGTAGATAACATTTTTGAACTCGCCCCAAATAAAAGGGAACTAATACATTTTCTTGAAAAACTCCCTGAGAATACAAAACTGGTACAGGTCACCGGGGGTATCCGCCAGAAACCGCTGCTTCGGCTGGCCAAGGAACACGGCCTTTCCCTAAATCAGTTCGACCCGAATCAGGAAGCAGAAGCATGTGCAATTCTTGCAAGTCTTGGTGTAGGTGCTGAAGTATCTCTTTTTGAAGATATCACCCGCATAAAAGTAAGTCGTGCCCGTTCCCTTGGCAGAGGTGGATGGAGCCAGAACCGTTACCGCAGAAAAGTACACGGTGCTGTCAGGGAAAAGAGCAGGGAAGTAGAGTACACCCTGCGCAGATTCTCCCGGGAAACTGGATTCACTTTCTCCGAACATATCACTGAAGGTTTCGGTGGTTATGTCCGGGCAGAATATACTGTAAGTGCAAGACGTGAACGTGTACCGGTCAAACCATCTGCAAATGCTGATGTACAGGTCACTGTTAAAAATGTTGAAAGGGATAAGATCCAGTACCTGCCGATCAAAAAAGCAGGACGCAAATATACTATCGTCGGAATTGATCCCGGAACAACAGTAGGAGTTGCCATTCTCTCTCTTGACGGAGAACTGCTTCTTTCTGATAGTACACGTGGTATCTCACACGATGAAGTTGTCAAGTTGATAGCCGACTACGGTAAACCTGCACTGGTAGCCACAGATGTCTATCCTGTTCCGTCAGCCGTTGAAAAGATACGCCGTAGTTTTAAAGCGGTTGCCTGGACTCCCGGAGGGGAGATAAGGTCTGAGGATAAGATTGCAATTGCCCGGGAATTCGGATACTCCAATGATCATGAGCGTGATTCACTCACTGCAGCATTATCTGCATACAAAGCTTACAAAAATGTATTCACAAGGGTTGAGAAGAGAACTCCTAAATATCTTGATGTTGACAATATAAAGTTCCATGTTATCAATGGTGATTCCATAGATGAAGCTATTGAAAAGGTGGCAGCCGAGTCAAAGATACAGGTAAGGATAAAACCGGGACCTGAACCACAAAAAGAAGAGCCTGCAGATGTGGATGAACAAATAAAAAAGCTGCGTAGTGAGATCAGTCAAAGGAATTCCCAGTTAAAACAGCTCAAAGAGTATGTTGCCGAACTGAAATACCAGAGTGGACAAAAGGAAAGACTCATCGAACAACTTGAAATGCACATCAAGAAGGTAAAAAACTCTATTTACCGTCAGGTTAGGCGTGAAAAAGAGATGCAGATAAGGGATAACGAAATCGAACGTCTCAATAAGGAGCTTAGTAAAACAAAAAAAGCCTTGCGTAACCAGCGTAACCAGAACAAACGCCTTAAACAGATACGTAAAAAAGAAGTGCGGGGCGAAGGTCTTCCGGTAAAAGTTATCTCATCATTTACAAGAGAAGCGATACAGCACACAAAGGAGCTGTATGGTATCAAGGAGAATGATGTTATCTATCTGAACGATCCAAGCGGCGGAGGTCCTGTAACTGCATCATTGCTGGTCGAATCTGGAGTAAGGGCAGTTCTCATAAGTGAGGATATGCCACATAGTGCACTGGAATCATTCTATGATGGTGAGGTTCCCGTATTGAAGGATATGCAGATCCAAATCATTGGTGACCTTGCTTCTGTGAATCCTGAAATTCTGGAAAGTGCAATAGGTGTATGGCAAAAAGGGGCTGATGAGCGGCGTAAGGAAAAAGAACATAAGCAGGTCCAGTTCATTCTTGAAGAATACAGAAGTGAACGCAGGAGAGGACTTGCTTAGATAGGGTGCTTGCAGGAAAACGAATGAGAGGTTACAGTTTATGAAAAGGTCTTCACTATTACTGGCAGGTGGTTTAGGAACTCGTCTTGATGGAAGGGAAAAAGCATTGCTGGTATGCCAGGACAGCACTTTGCTACAACGTACTCTGACAGTACTGGAAGATATCTCCGATGAGGTTATAGTGTCACTAAGGGATGATGAACAGGTGCAGCAATTCTCCAAATATATGGGGGATAGGAAAGTTGTAACCGATAAAATTAGGAACGCGGGTCCGCTTGCGGGAATGTTTGCAGGTTTTGAGGAAGCTTGCGGGGACTATGTTTTTACGGTAGCATGTGACATGCCATTTCTCAATGGGCGCTTAATCGATATGATGTTTGATATGGTAGGGAATCATGATGCTTTGATGCCTATTAGTGAGTATGGCAAAAAGGAACCTCTACATTCTGTGTATCGCCGGGACAAGATGCTTGCAGCAATTGAAACTGCCATGGAGGACGGGCACAGGAGCATACTTACTCCGGTATCCTATCTGGAAAATATTTTATATCTGGATGCCGATGCAATGAAAAAAATAGACAAAGACCTTAAAAGTTTTGTCAACATAAATACACCATCAGATATGGTAAAGCTGGATAACCTTAATCCTGATGATGTCTGATTGTTCTGCCGGCAGGGATGTGTCAAAATGATAGATCATGGTATTGTTATAGAAAAAGCTATCTGGAAAATTGCAGATGAGTACGACATTGATATTGAGGTCGTGGAGAATGCGATAAACTTTTCAGAAGAACCACTGGACCTTAATACATTGGTCACAGAAGGTATATTCTGCTTCAGAGGACCGAATGATAATGTTAAATATGACAATGCATCCATCTGTCTTTCCAATAAAATCCTTTCAAACATCGGTGTGGCAAAAGTTCTCATTTCTCTTATGTGCGAGAGAATTAGGAAGTGGGACCATGAAGATATAAATGTCCTGTTGTCACTGCTAAAGAAAGTAGTTACAATAATGGAACTCAATCCTGATGAATATCCGGGTCTTCAGGCATGTAGTATTAACCCCGCTGAACTACCATCTGAGAAGATACCGGAGGACATTGATGACAATTATTATGTATGGGCAATGGACAAAAAAGGTATGTGTCTGGTGGGTATAGATGCCAACAGGCTTATGCATATAGATGATATAAGGAAAAATATTACAGGCAAATGTTAGTGTTGATCATTCATCAAGCCATAAAATTTATTTTTAAGTATTTTTTCTTATATTATTGCTATTTTTCTTTATGTTATACAGGTTTGATTAAAACCATTTAACACCTATTTCTTTCAAATTTTCTTCCATTTTAAAAATCTCATCCATGTTTTGGGCTAACATTATAACAGCAAAATCACCAGATACCGGTAACGAGTCACAACAAAAAGGAAATACAGAGTTTGATTTTTTGCCGTCATATAGTATTGGACCAATACGTTCAATGAGTTCAGGAAATGAACACACTGCTGTTTTCATTTTCATAAACTTCCAGTATGGAATAGGGAATGTCAGTTCTTCAATGTTATCTACTATCATGCCCACATAGGAGGAACCATTAAAACGAGCATTATTTTCAACCGGAAATATACCATCATTCGACACAATGTAATCAATGCCTACTACTCCCCGATAGCCTGATTCAAACATATTGTTTACAATTTCTGCAGATGTTTTGGTAATATAATTTGAAATATCGGGTGAAGTTTTTGCCCCTTTAAGTGTACCAATGTGTATCATGCCTCTTTCGCATATCTGATCTCGCATACCAAGAGAATGCACAGTTCCATTTCTGCTAATTACCCACTGATCATTCGGAGAAGACGATACATTCAGAAAAGGCTCAATAATAACTGTTTTTTCACCGCTGATTGCAATTTCGTGATATATATCTGAAATATCATTGCCTTTTGTTTTGTATAAAGACATGCCTGCTTCGCCTATAGTACCTCGAATTATAACCGTTTCACAGGTTGAGAGATACCCTTCGATAACGTTTTCCATCTCTACGCAATTATTAGTATCTTCAGGATACATGTCAAATAAACTGCCTTCAACAACAGATATGTCCAATTTTCGACATAAGGTCTTAAAAGCGGATTTATCATTATACGTTAGTGTTGCAAGTTCAGTAGCCCCGAAAAGATCAGCTCCAAGGGCCTTTGCAGCTTCGGCCTCCATGCACCCTGAAAACCATGGCACATATATAGGCAGTTTCCCAAGCCGTCTGATTATTTTATTGACTGGTTCAGGATCATTAATGATCAGTTCTGAAAGAGTCATTTCTGGAGAATGAATATTATATTCGGCAATATTATCCGACCCAAGCCCATGAGAACGCAGCCATTTATGATAGTCACGATCCAGTTTTCCACGTAGAACTACCAGATCATCATGGCGTGCAATTGGAAGTGCTCTGTCACATTTTGAATGTACAGATGCATCACGGCGAGGGAACTGAGAGAAAGAATCTGCTCCGTAAACTATTAACTCATCATCATTGTTTGAGATACATTTCCTTAGTGGCTGGTAACCATACATATGGTGTACCTCCTTTTTTAATTATAATCTGATTCAAATAGAATGATATTTGTTCAGAAAATCATATGTAAATAGCTGTCAATCCCATAACGTAAATCAGGAGAACAGAAAACCATTTACTGGAAAACTTTGGGGTTCTGATTGGTGCTACATTAAAGGCAGCTATGATCATTAACAGTGCATATACAGCTATTGTAAAGACCGGCTGGCTGAAATAACTATTAAACAGAAAGATAAAGGCAAGAATAAGGACATTGTTGTCAAGTGCTAATCCCATATATGTCGAGTTATCGACAAGACCGAAAACATTGAAGTAACTCAGCCTTATTACACCAACAGCAACAATTACGAAAGCACCGGGCAGGAACCACGGACTAAAATTTCCATAGCTTAAGAGAAATACAGCGGGGCAAATTCCAAAACTTACTATATCTATCAATGAATCAAGCTGTCCGCCAAAAGCCCGATATTCATCAGTTCGTCCTTTCATCCGCCGGGCAATTAATCCGTCTCCCCAGTCAAAAACAACAGCCCAGAGCATTCCAATTATCGCAATTGACAAATTGCCTAATATAGCATAGTATATACTAAGGACAGCAAACAACAGTCCTGCAAGAGAACAGATATTTGGAAGATCTCTGGCAAAAGCAAGCATTCCTATCTGATGCGATTGCTGCTGATCAGAATCGTTCATCAGAGTGCTTCCACTTTATTTGAGTTAATAACATCTACCAACGATTCAACTAATTTGCAATTTTCTGCTTCAGTACGGCTGGCGATACGAACATAACGGCTGGAATCGGGTAGGGTCTTGTCCAAGCAGTGTTTTATGTACATGTTATGCTCAATGAACAATCTCTTCGTGACTTCAGGACCACTTTGTGCGTGATCTGGGAGGCGACAGAAAATAAAGTTTGCATCAGGTTTATAAACGATTATTCCAGGGATAGTGCACAAGTGTTTATATAGATTATACCTGTCTGTCCGTACCTGCTTACAGCTATCGATAAATTCCTGTCTGTAATCAGGCAATATTCGCAGAAACTCTTCGGCAAATCCGTTAATATTCCATATATGCACGCCTTTTCTTACAGATTCAGCAAATTCTAAATTTGCAGTTAGCATGTACCCGATTCTGAGACCACAGATGCCATAGGCTTTGCTCATGCTTTTAAGGATTGCTATATTTGGATAATGTTCGAGTTCATGTTCCAGAGTTGCCTTATCAGGATCATGCACAAAATCCATGAAGGATTCATCGATGATCAACATACAATCATGGTCTGCAAGTTTTTGTGCAAGAGATATTAGATCGGACTTGGGAACTAATATCGATGTAGGGTTATTAGGTGTTACCACAACAGCAACATCTGCTTTAACTTTGATCGCTTCATCAGCGAATTTGTCTACATCTAATTGAAAAGATGGAAATTCAAGAGGAAATTCAACTACTTTGCCTAATGGTGCTGCATTCACATATTCATTAAAAGATGGTACTGGAACGATCAACTTGCTGGCTATGTGGCCGGATATGATTTTGATAAGTTCGGCAGCACCGTTTCCTACAACGATCCTTTCAGCAGGCTGGTCGATCAGATCACCGATGAGATCGGCAAGAGCATCCTGTGCAATCGGGTAGTTAAGGACAAGGTCATGAATTTTATCTTTTAAAGTTGTAAAAACTGCCTCTGGCGGGAAATACAAATTGTAAAGATAAGAATGATCAATAAAGTCATGGTGATAGTAACCACCATGTTGTCCGGATACGAATTCGTATTTTTCAGTTTGAGTCTTGTAATTATGTTGCATCAGGTATTATTTCTCTTAAATGATTTAGAAAAGGCACTTCCTTTTTTAAAGGATGGGCTTTATGAATTGCCTTTAAATTCAATGGGTTAGACTGGGTCAACGGGCTTAGGCTGGAAAGTGAACGAGTAACCGCTTTTTCTCCATGTTTTTTGCGTGTCAAAAAAAAGGGTCTTGATATTCCAGATATCTTTGGCATGATATTGTAAGGAATTATCGTTTCATATTTGTCTGCTGAAAATAGTTTCTCAGCTTTTGCAAGGTCTGCAATTGTGTCTATTTCGTACCATCGCTTGCCATCAAATGATACTGTTTCAAGAGATAGACTGCCATCAGCTACCATTTCCGCAAAAACGTTTTCATAATAGTCATTTACTTTGCCGGCTGAAATGTACTGACCCAGCCTTTCTTTAATGCTATGCCACGAAGGGAGGGAAAAACTGTAAATATTGACAGTCTTGTATCTTATCTCATCAAGAGGGCCGGCAATACCGCTTTGGAATTTCTTAACATGATGTGATCTACTGGCTGTAACAGTGGAACCATTCATCCATGGTTGCATACATCCAACGGCAATTCGGTCAGGAGAGCACATACCATCCAGAAGGGATTCATCAAAGATGAGGTCGCTTTCAATAAGTAAGAAAGGCTCATTAATAATATCCCGCGCCATCCAGAGTGAATAGATGTTATTGGTGGTCGCGTAAAGGGGACTGAAAATATAATCGATTGTCATACCGCAGGAACGCGTTTCTAAAAAGTCACGAATACATTTTTCCTGATATCCTGTGACAATGACAAGACGTTTGAAGCCTTGTTTTTTCAAATTAATGACAAGTCGTTCAAGTATAGAAGCCTCATGAACCATTGTAAGGCACTTCGGTGTGTCGCTTGTTAGAGGATACAAACGACTGCCCTTGCCAGCTGCCAATAATAATGCGGTTGTTATAACTCCATTATCACTATTGCTGTGATTCGAATTCATTGGAAATCCGATTGGTTGGTATTCATCGTATATATAAGACTGTCAACTGTATTAAAGGAACTTATAAAAGTATTATTTCTGAAAGTCTTCCCTAAAATATTATTTCGTGTTTGAAATGTACCCTCTCCATCTCTGAAAAGATTCGTATCAGATGCATATGCATATCTTCGCTGCCCACATTTTCATAATACAAGAACATGTTATCATCATTGGGATGATTGCTAGAGGATAAACTGCCACACATAGAATGAATAAATGAATGACCTTGGTATAGATCATTGGCTTGCATAATTTCCAGTTCGTGAGTATGACCGCAAAAAACGTATTCGATTTTATGTTTTTGTACAAAATCAATAAGTGCAGCGGAATTTTGTAGGGGAAGCTCATCTGTACCCAAAATAGAATAATGGGTAATCAACAAAAGCAGGTCATATTCTAGCTGTTCAATTTCTTTTGAAACAGCATTTAGCATCTCTTTTTCAACATACCCTTCATCACTATATAGTTCAGCGGTATCGATGCTGAGAATTAATACCTTTTTTCCAGTAATCGAAATAGATTTAATGAAATTCAGATCGGTAAAATTCTCATCAACCTTAGTGATTTCCCGGTTTAAAAAAAGGTTTTTCTTTGTTGTTTTTATTGTTTTGGAGATAGTTATTATCTCGGAGCTATCAATATATTTCCGGAATAGTTCATGGGAGCGCATATTCCTTTTGTCATGATTGCCCAAAGTAGAGATTACATTTTTGCACTTTATTCCTTTTAGGAAACGGCCTGCTTCAGCACATTCATCTTCCATGCCATCTGTTGTATTGTCCCCTGTGTTGATTACGATGTCAGCATCAAACGAATTGATCATATCAAGCAGAATTTGATCGTCTCCATCCCAGTGACGAGGACCGAAATGCATATCCGAAATATGTAATATGTTCATATAATCCTCCTTGATTATAATGTTGTACGTATAAAAATAATACTATACTCTGTTTCCTTATGTTAACTAGGTTTGCATGAAGTAACTTATTTTGGAGATTCTTTTAAGAAAATCATCTCAAATTAGAAATGGAGTTTTAAGAACGAAGTTGATATACTTTTCATAGCGGCCGAATAATTTCGATAACTTAATTAATATGTTATGTACATTAAGGAAAAGTAAAAATTAAGAATATACTGTTTAGACACGATATTATGCTGTGTTATTTATCTTGGAGTTGGTCAGCTGGATGGATCCTGATAAACCGGAAGAATGGTTCAAATTAGCATTTGATGCCGAAGATCCGGAAGAGAAGATTGAGTATTTTTCGCTTATACTGGAGTGTGAGCATCTGGATCCTGAGCTATGGAGCAATGAGGCTATGGCGCTGGTATGGAACAATAAGGGCATAGCGCTTTCTTTTCTGGGACGGGATGAAGAAGCGGTGGAATGCTTCAGGAAGTCTGTTTTTCTTAATAAAAACGATGTTGATGTTTTATGTAATATGGGTGTGGTTCTTTTTAATATTGGTCGATATGAAGAGTCCATTAAATGCTATAACCGGATACTCACCCTTGATCCCAACAATGAAAATGCATGGGTAAACAAAGGGGATATTCTGGAATTGATGGGAAATCATAATGAAGCCATTGAATGCTATAGCAAAGTTCACAAGGAAATAGAACTGGATAATAAATTTGCGATTGTGTGGAACAAAAAAGGACTTGCTTACTTTGGTCTTGGAAAATATGATGATGCAGCGGAATGTTTTACCAGAGTCCTTAAAATAGACCCTGAACATAGTGATGCAATAGAAAATCTGAAGGCTGCAATGGTAAAAGCTAAAAAGGTGAACGATGATATGAAATATCAAAGTTCTTCCTATATGTGAATAAAATTGTCTTATATTTTACTTTATAATGTAAAGCGTTCACCGATTTCAGGTGCGAATGTCTCAACACCTATTTCTTCTTTAATCCAGTCTGCAAATCCTTCGCAGTTATCTCCATGCATCGTGAAGACATGCTCAGTTCCATTGTTGCAGAAAGCCCTTACCATTTCTTTAAGCTCCCTGTCCCCGGAATGGGCGGAAAAATCATATTGTTCTATTTTTGGTTTGAGGTGCTGGATAACTCCGTCATTGTCTATGTTGCCAGTATCCATTGCCATTCTGCCGTTGGTGCCCTCTACCTGATATCCTGTAAGTATTATCTTTGATTTCGGGTCCTTGTACAGTTTGTTGATGTAATAAAGCACAGGTCCACCGTTGAGCATTCCGGCCGTAGTTACAATTACGGAAGATTCAAGGGCTATTTTATTTCTTTTATGGCCAGTTACCAGTGTGGCATTATCAAATGCCTTTTTAAGGTGAGTTGGATTGTGCAGGTATTCAGGATGTTTTGACATGATCTTGTATGCCTGTACACCCATTCCGTCAACGTAAGCCCTGATGCCGTATGCATCCAGAAGCATCAGTATTTCCTGCGTTCTTCCAATAGCAAAGGCAGGAATTATCACACTGCCTCCTATGTTCAGTGTGTCATGAACGGAATCAATGAATTCCTTTTCAATTTCTTTTCTGGGAAGATGTTCATCTCCAAAATACGTGCTTTCAGTTATTAGTATGTCTGAATCAGGGAAGTCAATTGCACCAAGAACCAATCGCGTGTCAGCAGTATTGATATCTCCTGTATAGAACAGGCTTTTATTCTCTTTGTCCCTTACATGGATAGCTGATGCACCGGGTATGTGTCCGGCATTCAGGAACTCAACATCGTATCCATGTACGTTAAATTCAATTCCTGTATCTACCTGTTTTGTTTGATGCGCAAATTTAGAGAGTTCAATGGCGTCATATGCCGGCATCTCTCCTTCTCTTTCTGCAATTCTTAATGTATCCTTTGCAAGCATATATGTAAGATCAAAAGTAGGTGGTGTCATGTAGACATCAGGTTCAAAGTCCATGAGATTTGGAATTGCACCGGAATGGTCTATGTGTGCGTGGGATAGAAGCACAGCATCAGGACGCGACCCATTCAAGGGGTACTTAACGTGTTCTCCGGGAGATACCCCGTAATCCATCATTAGCTTATCATCGACAAGAACTGCCGATCTTCCGACTTCCCTGCATGCACCCTTGAATTCCAATTCCATTTATACTTCACTCCTGTCAATCTATTTCAGATTGCCATTTCTTTAATTTCTTAACAGGTATACTTGTAACTTTCGCAAGTTCTACAGCATCTGCGGTACATAAGTCTTCTACACTGCAAATACCGGCATCAGAAAGTTTTTCCGCAGTAACCTTCCCAATCCCTGATATGTCATTGATCGTCTTCGGACGCTCTTTATTATTGTCAGTGCCTTGTTTTTCTTTCTCCTCTGCTTGCGATTTTTGCCATTCGAGGAAATTACAATGTGGACATCCCAGGTTCCAGGGTCTTTTTCCTGAATTGATGATGCGTATGTGGTACATTCCATGTTCTTCGCACAATTTATCCGTAACCACTACCTGCCCTGAGCGTGGGAGTGGCAATGCGAAATTGCAGTCCGGGTAACCGTCACATCCTATAAATCGTGAACCTCGCTTTGACCTCATTACCATGAGGTTGGACTCACAATTGGAACATACGCCTATGATCTTATCCTCGCGAAGACCGGCACGTAGTGATTCGCTGATATCTTCCTTGTTTATTTCAAGTTCTTTGAATATGAGTCCCAACATTTCCCTGGATTCGTTCAACACTTCATCTTCTGGTATTTTACCTTCTGCTATCCTGTCCATATCAGCTTCAAGTTTGCTTGTCATGTCAGGTTTGGACATTGTTGGTGCGAATGTTTCAAGGGTGTCCACAACTGCAATTGCGGTTTTTGTGGGTTGCAGGGGGTTTCCATGCACATATGCTCTGGAATAGAGTTTGCTGATAATCTCATGGCGTGTTGCTTTGGTACCGAGTCCCATATCTTCCATTATCTTAATGAGTCTGCCCTGGCCGTATCTTCCGGGTGGTTGTGTCTCTTTAGCCTCAACTTCCACTTTGTCCACTTTGAGCTTATCGCCTTCGGTCAGTTCTGGTAACAGTCTGTCCTCAGGTGCATTATAATGATAATACCATCTCCATCCGGGAACAACGAGTCTTGCACCATTTGCTTTGAAATCCTCTCCGTTTATGTCGAATTTCGATTTGATGGTCTCCCATTTTGCAGGGTCGGCAAATGTCGCAAAAAAGCGCCTGACCACGAGTTCGTAAAGTTTCCATTCCTGCTCATTCATTTCTGATTTTTTGGCAAGGGATGCAGGGAAGATAGGTGGATGGTCTGTTGTCTCTTTCTTGCCTTTTGTAGGTACAAGTTCTTCTTTTTCAAGTAATTTGAGTGCGTATTGCTTGAAAGCACCGGTCTTGAATATCTCTATCTGTGCCCTGAGATCAATACTTTCAGGGTAGACTGTGTTATCGGTTCTTGGATATGAGATGAAACCGTTTGTATAAAGTGTCTCAGCAATTCTCATTGCATTAGCCGCTGTAAAACCGATAGAACTCGCAGCACCAATGAATTCGGTAGTGTTAAAAGGCGTTGGTGGTTTGTCTATCTTCTCGGAAGTGGTGAGTTCGATTACAAGAGCATCATCGCCTACTGATACATTTGCCATTGCAGCATCTACTTCTGCTTTCTCCCAGAAACGCTTCGTACGATGTTCTACCTTGAACTGTACTCCGCTTTTACTATCCAGTATTGCTGATAGTTCCCAATATGGTTTCGGGATAAAAGCATCTCTTTCCTTCTCACGCTCCACTATTAGTGAAAGAGTGGGTGACTGTACTCTTCCTACTGAAAGGAACATTTTTCCAAGGCGTCCGGCCGCAAGAGATATGTAACGAGTCATTGAAGCACCCCATACAAGGTCTATGACCTGTCGTGAATGTCCGGCATCTGCCAGGTTGAAGTCAACATTCACAGGGTTTGAAAAAGCATCGTCAATAGCTTTTGGGGTAATGGCACTGTAATGTACACGTTCAAATACCACATCAGGATTGATCTCTCTGATTATGTCAAGGGCTTCAACTCCAATGAGTTCTCCTTCCCTGTCGTAGTCAGTTGCAATGGTTACTTTGGTAGCTGTTTTTCCCAGTTTCTTCAGTGCAGCTACTATTTTTACCTGTGTCGAAGTTGTGATCACATCTGCGTCAATAAGCTCGTTTGCCTCTACTTTTTGCCAGTTGTTGTAGGCTTTGGGGAAATCCAGTTTTACAATGTGTCCACTAAGTCCTATAAATATCTTTGTTCCTTCATCTGATTCATATTCATATGTATCTACTCCGCTTACACGGACCTGTTTTGTCTTCCCGGGAGCCAGGATAGCAGCTATCCTTTTTGCTGCAATGTGCTTTTCTGCTATGATGAGATGCATGTTATCTCCGTGATTTTTGAATAGTCAATAAATGTGTTATTGGATGTTACATTAGATAGTTCTGATCGAAAATCTTTATTTTTATACGGTTATTTAATGACTAAATCTAACAAACATTCTTCTAAATATATCTATCGCAAATCCAAAAGATATGGAAACTTGGATGTATGTAGGAAAAACACTATCAAGTAACAGTATTATGAACTGTCAACATGTGTGCACTGACGCACAGTATCAAAAAAGTAGATGAACATTTCCTATCCCTTTTACCGGGACAGAAAATGACCAATCTTATCCAGCCATTGAATGGTTAATCCATTCTTTGCATAAGTTCGATATCTTCCATGATGGCCTGTAGGTCATCTTCATGCTCGATCTCATCGGTAAGGATCTGTAATACCATTTCGTATGTAACAGGGTCCTTATCCTTGACCTTTCCAAGGATGGAATTGTACACCTGGATAGCACACTGCTCTCCTTTGATGTTCTGCGCAAGTATCTTTTTCACAAAAGGGTCCTCTGGAGATTCGTATCCGCAGTTGCTGAGTTTCTCCCAGTCCATTGGGGAGAGGACAGGTGTTCCACCAAGCTGTAATATCCTGTTGGATACCATATCAGCATGGCGCAGTTCATCTGTGGCATGCTGGAGAAGTTCAGCTACAGTAGCTTCTCTCATTGGTCCTTTGATAACCTTTGCACCAATCCAGTACTGGTAGTATGCCAGCCACTCATCTGCGAGTGCCTTGTTCAGTAAATCTATCAGTTCATTAACATCTAAGTTAAGTATTTCAACGCCTTTTGTTCCCATAATTGGTCACCTCTAAAATATATTTTTGCATCGTACTTAAGACTGTTTCCTGAGGCACATGAACCAGTCAAGGCAGTACTTTCCTTCTTCTTCAGTCTCAACTCTTTCCTTTGCAGATCCGCATGATCCTGGTGGTGGAATGATTACATCGTCACCTGGTTGCCAGTTGGCTGGAGTTGCAATATTCTCCGCATCTGACTTCTGCATTGCCAGAATTAATCTCTTGATCTCATCCATGTTCCTTCCATTGGATAGTGGATAATAGAGAATAGCTCTTACCTTTGCCTTTGGGTCCATCATGAATACTGCTCTTACTGCCTGGGTGTCCGATGCATTTGGTTGTACCATCCCAAACTTCTTTGCAACATCCATTTTAAGATCTTCAATGACAGGGAAATTCACTTCAACGTCTTTCATTCCCTTGTACACGATCTTTTCTTTGATGGTCCTAAGCCATGCAATGTGTGCATAGATACTGTCAATGGAAAGTCCGATTAACTCGGTATTTAATTCCCTGAATTCTTCCTGCATTGTCGCAAATGTCATAAATTCAGTTGTACATACTGGTGTAAAGTCAGCAGGGTGACTGAAAAGAATTACCCACTTCCCTTTGTAATCTTTTGGGAAATTAATTTCTCCCATTGTTGTTTTTGCTTTAAATGACGGTGCATCGTCGCCTATAAGCGGCATTGTTACTATTTCTTCTTCCATATTACTCCATCTCCATGCATTTTTTGCATATCCCGTAAAAATTAGTATCGGATGATTCTATTTTGAAGTCATCTATTTCTTCTGCTATGCTCATGGCATATTGGCTAAGCTCTTCTGATTCGTAGTCTCTTATTTCTCCACATTCTATACAGATTGTGTGATGGTGAGGTATCAGATTGGATTCAAATCTTGAAACCCCTTTTACATTCACCTCCTTTATCAGGCCTTTTTCAGCCAGGAACTTCAGATTACTATAAACTGTAGCCTTGCTGATACGTGTTAATTTTTGTCTTACTCCCTCATAGACATCATCTACAGTAGGATGACCATCAAATTCCCTGAGAAAATCCAGGATCTCAATCCGCTGGTTTGTGTACTTGATGTCTTGTTGTTTCATATTTGTCCCACTTTTTTGTTTTTCATATTTCTCACATCTCATATGTAAGAACAAATCCTAAATAGTAATTATTATTATTTAAGCATTATTCTTATTTAGTATTTAGACCTATTTAGTACTATATATCATGATCGTTCTTAGTAGGAATATGGTTTTTCAGGCTCAGGAAAAATACAAGCTGTTGAGCAAGATACTTAATAGATAAGTTCTCAACTACTCATCAAAGTTCCCGGAGACACAAAATGAGCAACATAAGGATAATTTCATGGAATGTAAATGGTATCAGGGCAGTTCACAAAAAGGGTTTCCTTGATTGGTTTAATGAAGAGGGACCCGATATACTCTGCATCCAGGAAACAAAAGCCCGCAGGGAACAACTTCCTACTGAGATGCTTGAAATTGACGGTTACCTCAATTATTTTTCCTCCGCTGAGAAAAAAGGTTACAGCGGTGTTGCTATTTACACTAAAAAAGAACCGGTTGATATTAAATGTGGATTCGGCATTGATAAGTTTGACAGTGAGGGCCGCATTCAGATAGCTGACTATGGGGACTTTGTCCTTTTCAACATATACTTCCCTAACGGTAAGGCATCCACTGAGAGGCTTGATTATAAAATGGAGTTTTATGATGCTTTCCTTGATTATGCCAATACCCTCAAGTCTAAAGGCAAGAAAATTATCGTATGTGGGGACGTTAACACTGCGCACAAGGAAATAGACCTTGCCCGCCCGAAAGATAACGAAACAGTCTCCGGTTTCCTTCCAGAAGAACGTGCTTGGATTGACAAACTATTAGATAACGGATATGTGGATACTTTAAGAATGTTCAATGAAGGACCGGAGAACTATACTTGGTGGAGTATGAGGACAAGGGCAAGGGAAAGAAATGTTGGATGGAGAATAGATTACTTCTTTGCAAGTGACAATATTAAAAACAATATAAAAGATGCGTTCATTCTGCCTGATGTAATGGGTTCCGACCACTGTCCAATAGGCATCAACCTTGAATTTTAATCTAAAAATAAAATGAATAAACAATAAAATCCAGTTGTATTCTTACATTTCAATGCTGTTAATTGCGATTCTGACAGCATCCTCTGGACATTTTGCTTTAATGGTGCCTTCAATATCCCATTTTGAATCCAGTGTAACTACGGTTTTGCCCATTTTCAGGGAGTGTGCTATTTCCGAAAGCGTGCCAAACTCTCCTCCGACAGCTATTAGTGCATCAGCAGAGCGTGCAATTATGACATTGCGTGCATGTCTCATTTCAGTCACAATTACTATGTCTATAAAAGGATTAGCAGTTTTGCGGCTATCTCCCGGGAGAATCCCAACTGTGGTTCCACCTTCCTTTTTAGCACCGGCAGCCGATGCTTCCATTACCCCTCCATGTCCTCCACAGATAAGTATAGCATTCTTTTTTGCAATCTCAGCGCCTACTTCTTCTGCTATTTGCCTCAAATTTAGATCACATGAGCCTGCACCAATAACTCCTATTTGTATCAATTTCCCACTTCCGATTGTCTCAGCCTGTCAGTTTACATATATTCACTTTGTATCTTTAAGATATCTTTGCTATCTTTTGCTTGTGAGTATTCCTCAAGAGGTTCGTGGTTCAGTTCAATGAACGTGTGCCCCCAGTTGAATTTGGACATGATTTTCTCTGCCTGCTGTTTATTTCCCAGTATGTACAGAGTGGCGGCAAAGGCCTCAACTGATGTGAGTTTGAAAGGCCTTCCAAAATTCACTGGATTTGCAGCAACAAGGTATGGCAGTGCACGGTGTTCAAGTCGCAGTTTCATCAGTTGAGGAAACACCCTTTCAACTTCTTCCCATGAACAGTCAAGGACAGTGATTCCTTTTTTAGTATTATCTGTAGGAGACAGAGCTTTTTCTGCCATTGGGTCAAGAAGTATGGACCCTGAAGGTATTCTATCTATTTTTTCAAAAAGATTCACAAGTCCGAACTTTGCCATTTTCTTGCCAGTGCATTTCTTTGGATCACATTGTTTTGCGTGATAAAGGAAGAGATTAATGTCCTTTTCTTCAGGTAGTGTCATGTGAACAAGATGTTCTCTGATCATATATATTGATAATTGATACATCAAATTTATCAGTATATTATATAGATATGTATTTATATTTATAAGTGATATTTAGTTTAGTATATACTTTAGATGACATGATATTGACAGGTCTTCAACTGGAAAGGAAACTATAATATAGAGGCATTTTATGACAGCAACGACTATTACGATTGTTTCAGGGAAGGGTGGTGTCGGCACAACTACGGCTGCAATTAATCTTAGTGCTGCACTTGCAGGGTTTGCAAAAAAGACTCTTATAATTGATGCTGATATCGGAATGCCCACTATCGGGCTGATGTTGGGATTAGATACTTCAAAAGCGAGCCTTCATGATGTTCTTGCAGGCACTGCAGATTTAAAAGACGCCATTTACGATGGTCCAAATAATCTGCATGTTTTACCGGGAAGCATTTCTCTTCACAGTTTTTTGAACGCAAATACCGACATTATCGGTGAGATCATAGATGGTATAAAAGAAAAATATGATTTTATTGTCATTGATTCTCCCACAGGTATCAACAAAAATTCTATTAATTCCATATCACTTGCAGATGAGCTTATTCTGGTCGTAAACCCGGATATAGTATCCCTTGCCGGTGCAATGAAAATAAAGGCAATTTCTGATAACATGGGAAAACCTTTCCGTGGAGTTTTTCTCAACAGGACAGGTGTTACTCAGAATGAGTTAAGTGCAGAACGAATTGAAACAGCTCTTGGTCTCAAAATACTGGCAACAATAAGGGAAGATAATAACGTGAAGAATTCTCTGGCCTTTAAAGCACCAGTTGTCGTTAAGTATCCAGGTTCCCAGGCAGCAGTTGGCTTCAACAAAGAAGGGGCTGAAATAGCAGGCATAAAAGTATCTGCTGAAACTGTTGGAAGGGAAGCAGGAAAAGATCAGAAAAAGAAGGGGAAGAAATTTTCATTGTCAAAGGACAAGAAATGACCTCGCAATCAAATTCATGATTAGATGCTGTATGGTTAATTTTGAAGAAAATTATATGACCACTAATATTGGGGTTGGTAGTAATTGAATAACATTTCAGGTGACCGAACTGAAGATAAAGATGATGAAAGCGGTCTTCCGGTTGAAACGGTGAGTGTTGATGACAAGGGGCTTTTTTTAGAAAGAGAAGAAGTTCCTCTTTTATATCCGGAAGCCTCGGAAGATGATGGATCTGAAGAAATTAAACCTGACTCTTCTTCAGATATCATAGACTCTTCTGCTATTCCTGTTGAAGGGATTTCAAATGAAAAACAGGATGAAGAAGATGAGAGTACGTTGTTAGATCATGTCTTGGCAGTAGATCAGGATGATTTCATAAATGAACTTGCAGATCTAATCTTGCCGGATGCAGAGCCTGTGAGCATCGAGAGCCTAAAGAGTAGGGTTGATGAAGTCTATATTTCATCTTATAGTGATGCTGTTCCGGATGATAGGGAATCCTTCTGGGAAAAGACCATTTCTGAAATATTGAAAATAGAGCCAATTGAGGACGAATTTGTCATCGATGAAGAAGAAACAGAGTCAGTAATTGATCGCGTCAGTAAACTTTTTTCCAGAAAGAAAGTAAATCTTGATCCTTACAATGTAGTAGACCATGGGCCTATTGTGGATCTTACCATGCCTGTAGACAGTCCTTTTAAGGAAGTTGAGTTATATGAGGTAAATCCTCTTTACGGTTACATCAGAATAGCATATGATCCTGAATCCCATGAATTTCAGTATCAGGCTGTTAAACCGGTTCTTTCCAAAAAAGAACAGGAACTTCTGGATGCTATAAAGTTAAAGTTCGTTGAAACTCTTGACGTAAATCTCAAAAAGGTATCCCGTAAGGATGCAGAAGAGTACCTATCTGAAAATATGTATGAGTATCTGAAAGAATTCCAGATAGATATCTCTCCGAGAAAACGTGAGAGGATCAGATATCATATTGTTCGTGACTATGTGGGCTACGGTATGATAGATGTACTAATGAGGGATCCATACATTGAGGATATTTCATGTGACGGTCCTAATACGCCTATATATATTTACCACAAAGAATACAACTCAATACCTTCAAACATAGAATTCGCTTCTGATGATCAGCTGGATTCATTTGCTATCAGGATTGCTCAAATTTGTGGCAGACACATATCAATTGCAAGACCATTGCTTGATGCTACTATGCCTGATGGTTCACGTATACAGATGACATTAGGCAGAGAAATTACAACTCGTGGAAGTACTTTTACTATAAGAAGATTCAAGGATAATCCAATCACTCCTGCAAATCTGATTGAATTCCATACTTTCTCAACTGCAATGATGGCATACATGTGGCTTGCTGTAGACTCGAGCAAGAGTCTTGTCTTTGCAGGAGGTACTGCTTCAGGTAAGACAACAGCCATGAATGCAGTTTCACTTTTCATCCAGCCGGAAATGAAAATTGTTTCCATTGAAGATACAAGGGAACTTAACCTTACTCATCCTAACTGGATACCTGGTGTTACCAGACAAGCATTCTCCGGAGAGGAAAAAGGTTCCATTGAGATGTATGAACTCTTGAGAGCATCTCTTAGGCAGAGGCCTGAATACATCCTTGTAGGTGAAGTTCGAGGAGCTGAAGCTTATGTTCTTTTCCAGGCAATGTCAACTGGTCACACTACATTTTCAACCATGCACGCTGATTCAGTGCAATCGGTGGTACACAGGCTTGAGAATCCTCCTATTAACGTACCAAGGATTATGATCCAGGCACTTGACCTTGTGGCAATACAGGTACAGGTCAAAGTGGGTGATGAACGTGTCAGGCGTTGCAAGAGTCTTACAGAAATAGTTGGTGTTGATCCAAGAACAGGTGAACTTCTTACCAATGACGTGTTTGTATGGGATGCTTCAAAGGACATGTTCCAGTATTCAGGTAGATCCTATGTTATAGAAAGTGTTATGGAAAGCCGTGGCTGGACTGAAGAAAGAGTTCGTGATGAGTTAAAGCAGCGACAGGATATCCTCGAATGGACCCGTGTAAAGAAGATAACGCATTTCAGGGATTTCACAAAAATTATTGTGGGTTATAGCCGTGAACCGGAAATGATAATGAAAGTTGTAAGGCAGGAATTATATGGTTAATATTTATGAAGTTTTTGCTTACAATCTTTTTGGAAAATACTATGAAAAGAGAAGGCTTGATTTTTTTGGCCTTCGTCATAGTATCCTGAAGAACAGAATGGATGTTAGTTATGATGTCTTCATGTCCAGTGCACTGTTAAGTTCCATTCTGAGTGCTTTTGGTGCTCTTGGTTTCATTTCATTAATTCTTCTGGTGTTTGGTGTCCCAGACGTGAAGGCTACCAGAATCATGTTCCCTGGATGGGTTGAGCCGTTAATTCAGTACAAGCCTATTATTGTAGGTGTAATACTTGGTTTAATGTTCACAATTCTGGTGTTTGTAGTTGTCTACAAGTTGTTCCAGGCATATCCTTCTATAATGGCAGGAGACCGAAAAAGAAGAATTGACAGCATGCTTCCATATGCTGTGAACTACATGTCTGCAATGTCCGGTGCAGGTGTGCTTCCCGTTGATCTTTTCAGATCACTTGCAATAAATGACATTTATGGTGAGATGTCAGTGGAGTGCCGCTATCTGGTACGTGATCTTGAGATACTTGGTCAGGACCTTGTCAGTGCAATGAAGAATCTTGCAGTTACAACTCCTTCCACTTCATTGCAGGACTTCCTGCAGGGTGCAATTACGGTTGTGACGTCTGGTGGTCAGCTTGAGTCCTATTTCAAGATAAAGACGGATCAATATATCATGGAGAATCGTCAGACCCAGAAAGAATTCCTAGAGACATTGGGCCTTATGGGTGAAACCTATGTGACGGCTTTTGTTGCTGGTCCTCTTTTCCTTGTGGTGGTTATATCAATTATGTCAATTATGGGAAATGCACAGATGGCTTTCCTCTATATCATTATTTACGCATTGATACCAATTGGCAGCATAATGTATGTGGTAGTCATCAGTATGCTTACTCCGGAGGCATAAAATGAAGATACTTGATTTTTTCCGAAGAGAAACACAGTCCAGTGAATTGCTTACAGAGGAAGAACTATCTGTGCTTGAAGACAGTCTGATAGATGCAAAGATGGAAGAAGCAACTAGAAATGTGCTTGTGAAAAACTTCTTCAAGGAACCGGTGAAAACACTTAGCCTAAATCCGGAATATACGTTTGCTCTTAGTATTCCTGTAGCTCTGGTATTTTTTATGATTGGATTTGCCATTACCTGGGGTACACCAATAATTGATGATGTAATCATTTTCACAGTCCTTCTAGCTGTAACACCTCCTTCCATTGCTTTTCATAAAAAGTACAAAAGGACAAGTACAATCGAGGAGTACCTCCCTACTTTTTTGAGGGATATATCTGAAATGAGTAGGGCAGGGTTAACTCTTCCAAATGCTGTTAATACTGTAGCTAAAGGTGAATATGGTGCTTTGACCAAGGAAGTCCAGATAATGGATTCCTCAATGTCATGGGGCGTATCTTTTGAGGAGTCATTGAAAACTTTCGCAGTTAGGATATCAACCCCTATTATTGTAAGGTCAGTTTCCCTTATTACCCAAGCAAGCAAGGCTGGAGGTCGTGTATCTTCTGTCCTCGAGGCTGCTGCCCGTGATGCAAGAGAAGTAAAAATGCTGGAGCGTGAAAGACGTGGTAACATGATGGTGTATGTGGTTATCACTTACATGTCATTCTTCGTTTTCATTTTTGTAATAGCCATGCTCACTGCTACCTTCGTGCCAACCATGGCAGAAGCAGGTAAGGCTGCATCTGCAGCAGGTGCAGGAAGCAGTTTCATTGGGGCTTTCGATCCGGCAAAGTATACCCGTCTGATGTTTCATGCAACAGTCATTCAGGGTTTCATGAGTGGACTGGTAGCAGGGCAGATGGGTGAAGGTTCGGCGTTTTTGGGTTTAAAACACTCTATTATTATGACACTTATCGCCTGGAGTATCTTCACTTTCTTGATTTGAAACAAATATTAAAAATAAATAGTCTGGCTTATTCGAGTTTGGAATAAGCCGCCTTTGCTTTTTTACTAATTTCCAAGAACAGGTCATTTTTATGTGAGTCTATTCCAACAACCAGAGGTCCGAAATCTTTTACTTCAAGTTCCCATACTGCTTCGGGCATGCCTAAGTCCAGCCAATAGACGTGGGTTACTTTTTGAATGCTCATAGCTGCCAATGCGGCGCATCCTCCTGTAAAAGCAAGGTAGACCGCCTTATTATCCATAGATTCTTTTACATTGTCCATTCCACCTTTTCCCACAAAGGCACGGACATCATGTATCTTGAGAAGTTCTGGTGTCATCTTCGACATGCGGGCACTTGTAGTAGGTCCGGCAGCAACAACTTCCCAGTTCCCATCCAGTTCCCGCATAAGGGGCCCACAGTGATAGATTACAGAACCTTTCAGGTCAAAGGGCAGTTCTTTCTTCTCCTCTGCCATTTCCAGGATTCTTGCATGAGCTTCATCCCTGGCTGTGTATATAGTTCCGCTCAGGTATACTATGTCACCGGCATTGAGTTCTTTAATATCTTCTTCTTTCAATGGAGTTCTCAGTCGATACACCATTATTCATCATCACCCAGGGTTACTGATGCATGACGATTGGCCCAGCACTGGATATTTACAGCTACAGGGAGTGATGCAGTGTGACAATGAGCTTTTTTGATATGTACTGCAAGTGCTGTTGTCTTTCCGCCAAGTCCCATTGGTCCTATTCCAAGGGAGTTGATGTCCTCGAGCAGATTTAGCTCTTCTTCATTCATATCGTCAACATTTTTAAGTAGGGCTGATTTCGCAATTCTTGCGGCCTTGTCAAAGGAGCCACCAATGCCAACACCAACTATTATTGGTGGACATGGTTTACCACCTGCATTCAGAACAGTCTCAAGGACAAAATTACGTATCCTGTCCTTTTCAGTTGGATTTAGCATTTTTATTGCGCTCATATTCTCTGAACCTGCCCCCTTTGGAGCAACAGTTATTTTGATATTGCTTCCTTCTGTCAGTTCATAATTTATATCAGGGATCCCTTTTCCGATGTTATTTCCGCTGTTATTGCGATTTATAGGGTCCACGGCATTAGGGCGAAGTGGAATGGATTCGGTTGCTACTCTAACGCCTTCAAGGATAGCATCCTCAAGACTGAAGTCTAAAACAGCTTTACGTCCAAGTTCAACAAAAAATATGAGTATTCCTGTATCCTGGCAAATGGGAACTTTCGTGTTGCCCGCAATTTCGATGTTCTTAAGGATTGCTTCAAGTTGTTCCTTTGCAACAGTGGATGTTTCATCTGTCACAGCCATTTTGAGGGAATTGACAACATCATCTGGCAACATGGTCTCTGCTTTTTTTAGAATATCAAAAACAGCCGATACAACCGTATCATAATGAATTGGATTGGACAAAAAAGATCACCTTTGATGTGGTGCGGGAGAAGGGACTCGAACCCCCGAACGCCTACGCGAGTAGATCTTGAGTCTACCACCGTTGACCGCTTGGTTACTCCCGCATCAGGAGTTAACGATACCTCTATTGCAGTATTTATTATAAATTTAACTGTTGCCTTGCTTTTCAAATTATGTATACGTTTCATAAATCCTTTGTTAAGAATATATTATTGTTAGGGTCGATGATGTTAAATACGTGTTTAATGATAATTTAAATAGACTATTATTTACGCACTGCTATAATTTACGCACTGCTATTTGTTAGTTTTAGCGTTAAACTTGGATAGAATGTGGGGGCATTACTATTAGGCGGAGTAGGTTAGATATCATAATAGCTATATTAAAGATAGCACAGGACGGGGCTAAAAAAACTCAGATAGTTTACGGTGCGAATCTGAATTCTACAATTGCTAACAAATACCTTACAAGTCTTGAGGAAAAACAGCTCATAGAGCAAAAGGGAGTTTTTTTTGTAACAACTGACAAAGGGAAATTATATCGGGAAATGGCCAGTGAATTAGATATTTACTGACCTTCGTAATTTCTCTTTTTTTCTTTTTAATTTTATACCGGTCCAAACAGTTGTGACAGTTTTAACAATATATTTGCCACGGTAAATTTAACATTGTCCACAAAACCCACGGGTTCGATTATTATCTCCCCGTTATCCTTTGCATCAAGGAAAGTAGTCAGTGGATCTTCAGAATTAAGTATACTTTGAACTGTGTCTTCGTTTGTTCTCATAACTATGGTTTCTTCAATCTCAGCGGTTTCATCGATTTCTTCATAAACAGTCACATATGCATTTTCAGTGACTGCTTTTATATAGATATCTTCGCCATCATTTTCCATTATAACCAGTTTGATAACTTCATTGCCCAGAAGGCTTTTAAGAAAAGAAGGCAAACTATCTGAAATCTCATTGTATTCATTCACCTTAATCTCAAGGTCGCTGACAATGTCTGCATTGGCAATAGGTATAAGCGCAGTTAGCATTAACATTAATATGATGATTTGTTTTTTATCCACATCCCTCCTAAGGTTTACGCTAGTTAAATAATAATTATTTGTACTTCAATCTATTAAATAATAATCCATACACTTAATGCAGGAAAATAATTTTAATGACTAAAGCATAGTACAGGTCAAAGAAGGCTGTTCTTTATGGGTGAAATAGTAGTAAGCGATTCAATGCGAGAGTATTTTGAGGAGATTGAATCAAAGCTTCACAGGGAAATAGATATCGCAAACAGTGCACGTTCAAAAGGCAGGGACCCAAAACCGCATATAGAGATTCCTCTGGCAAAAGACCTCGCAGACAGGGTAGAGAATCTCATTGGTGTGAAAGGTGTAGCTGAGCAGATAAGGATATTTGATGAGACTATGTCTCGTGAAGAAGGTGCTCTGGCAATAGGCAAAGCTGTTGCAGAGGGTGTTGTTGGGGAATTTGAATCCAAAGAAGCTGCAATAGAAGCTGCTATACGTGTATCCGTTGCCATGCTCACAGAAGGCGTGGTTGCCGCGCCAATTGAGGGAATAGATAAGGTGACCCTTGGCAAGAACGATGACGGAAGCGAGTTTATCAGGATATTTTATTCGGGTCCTATACGCAGTGCAGGAGGTACTGCCCAGGCACTTTCGGTTCTTGTGGGTGACTATGTGCGCCGTGCGGTTGGTATTGACAGGTTCAAGCCACGTAAGGAAGAGGTTGAGAGATATGTTGAGGAGATCCTGCTTTACAGGCGTGTGGCAACCTTGCAGTATACTCCATCGGAAGATGAAATAAGGCTTATCGTGGAGAACTGTCCTATATGTATTGACGGGGAACCCACGGAAGCTGAAGAGGTTGAAGGTTACAGGAACCTTGACAGGATAGGTACCAACAGGGTACGTGGCGGTATGTGTCTTGTGCTTGCAGAAGGTCTGGCTCTGAAAGCCCCGAAGGTTCTCAAACACGTCAACAAGCTTGAAATAGATGGATGGGATTGGCTGAACACACTCATAGCCGGAGCGAAGAGTAGCGATGATGACGATGATGATGGTTTTATCGGTGTAAAACCAAAAGACAAATACCTGCGTGATCTGATAGCAGGCAGGCCTGTGTTCTCGCATCCGATGCGTCCCGGTGGGTTCAGGTTAAGGTATGGCAGGTCAAGAAACACATCCTTTGCAGCCGCCGGCATAAGCCCTGCCAGTATGTATATAATGGATAGTTTTATCGTTGCAGGTACCCAGCTTAAGGTGGAGCGTCCGGGAAAAGCTGCCGGAATGGCACCGGTAGATAGTATAGAAGGTCCTACTGTCAGGCTCAGGTCCGGTGATGTTATCAGGGTGGATGATGAGGAACACGCAATACAGATTCATCCTGAGGTTGAGTGCATACTTGATATCGGGGAGATATTAATCAATTATGGTGATTTCCTCGAGAATAATCATCCTCTTGTACCATCTTCATATTGTTTTGAATGGTGGATACAGGAGTTTGAGAAGCAGGTCACAACTACGCCATACTTACGAAGTGAACTGGAATTACCTTCACAGGAACTTGCACTTGAACTGTGTGACAAATACGGTGTTCCACTGCATCCTGCATTTACATATCTCTGGCACGATATCAAAATTGATGAGTTTACTACACTTGTTGCGTTTGTAACAGAGAACGGCATCCTTTCAAATGATGGTGCAAGTCTTGAACTTCCACTGGACACAATCATCGAAAAAGGGATGAAGACACTTCTTGAGCATTTGCTTGTCCTGCACAGGGTGGAAGAAGGGAAGATGATCATTGGTGATCCTCTGCCTTTTATAAGGTGTATGGGTCTGAATAAGGACCTGACTAAGAAATGGGATGCTCTTGAATCCGCAGACACCATAGGAGCTGTCAATGAAGTGAGCGGGCTGATAGTGCGTCCACGTGCACCTGTGAGGATTGGTGCAAGGATGGGACGCCCGGAAAAATCAAATAAGAGGAAGATGACTCCTGCTCCGCATGTATTGTTCCCGATAGGGGATTCTGCCGGGAATACCCGTAAAATGGAAGCTGCTGCAGGTTACATGTCCTCTATGAACGGGAAGGTCGGGCAGATCCGTGTGGAGATTGGCAATCGTGTGTGTTCTGGATGTGGAAAAGACACATTCTGGTATCGTTGTGATTGCGGCGAATTCACAGTTCCTAAATTATCCTGTCCTCGGTGTGGTATATCCGTACAGAAAGAACTTTGCCCTAAATGCGGTTCGAAAACTACCTGTGTGAAAATGCAGAACATCGATTTCAAAGAGGTCTATCAGGCTGCTTTTGAAAACCTCGGTGAGAGGGATACTAATATCGAGGTAAAAGGTGTCAAGCGCATGATGTCCGGCACAATGACTCCTGAACCCCTTGAAAAAGGTATCTTGCGGGCCAAACATGATCTCTTCACTTTTAAGGACGGGACGGTCAGGTATGACATGTCCGACATTCCGCTTACGCATATTCGTGCCGATGAACTTAGCATCACGGTTGAGCAACTGAAGAAACTGGGGTACACTGAGGACATATATGGCAAACCCCTTGAAACAGAGGATCAGGTAGTTTGCCTTAAAGTGCAGGATCTTGTTGTTTCCTATGATTGTGGTGAATATCTCCTGAGAATTACCAAATACATCGATGATCTGCTTGTGAAGTATTATCATGAAGAATCTTACTATAATGCCGAGACCATCGACGATATTGTGGGTGTGATGCTCATGGGTCTTGCACCGCATACGTCAGCAGGTGTCCTTGGACGACTTATAGGTTTTACTAAGGCATCTGTGGGTTATGCGCATCCGTTCTTCCACGCAGCAAAAAGGAGAAACTGCGATGGTGATGAGGATTGTGTCATGTTGTTAATGGATGGTCTGATGAATTTCTCGAGGGATTACCTGCCTGAAAAGAGAGGTGGGAAAATGGATGCACCTCTTGTGCTTACTACACGTATAGATCCAAGTGAGGTTGATAAGGAGGCACATAATATCGATGTGTGTGATCATTATCCACTTGAGTTTTATGAAGCGACCCTGAATTATACAAACCCCAAGGAATTGGAGGGTAAAATTGACCTCATAAGTCGCAGACTTGGAACTCCTGAGCAATATGATCATTTTATGTTCACACATTCTACCAATGACATTGCTTCAGGTCCGCTTCACAGTGCCTACAAGACCCTTGGGAGTATGGTGGAAAAGATGGATGCACAGCTTGCATTGGGGGATAAGATACGTGCTGTTGACGCTTCCGATGTAGCTGAGAGGGTACTTATATCCCACTTCCTGCCGGACATGTTCGGTAATCTCAGGGCATTCTCCCGTCAGAGTACAAGGTGCCTTAAGTGTGCTGCAAAGTATCGCAGGCCACCGCTTACAGGCGTCTGTCCTAAATGTGGCGGATCTGTCATACTGACAGTTCATGAAGGGTCTGTGAAAAAATATCTTGAAGTATCAAAGAAAGTAGCCCATGATTACAATGTCTCGAGTTATACGAAACAAAGAATAGAAATTATTGGGCTGGATATGAAATCCCTTTTTGAGAATGACCGCTCAAAGCAGACGGGGCTTATGGAGTTCATGTAGCCGTATCTGCTTTTCTCAATATGTTCTGATGGTATTCCAATAGTTATTCTTTCAAAGCCACACCAATGGCATTTATCCCGTGGATGAGCTCTGTCAGTTGTTCTATCTCAAATTCAAGAACATCTTCTTTTGAAAGGCCTATTGACATCTCTCCGTCATATGTAAGCATTTCAGGTCCCCTGCGGACAAAGCGCGAGACCCCGTCTCTGGAAAGTGCTGCTGCAGCTTCCGGGTCATGCACAAATGCCCTTCCAGGTATTACGACAGTTTCCTTTACATCTTTGAGATCGAGCTTTTGCAGGTCTTCGATGGTAATGAGGCATCCGATGTCCTTATCAACTGCAACGACATTTACTGGACTTCCAAGTTTTGTGAAAATTTCCTGAAGTCTTTCCTGAGAAGCTCTGCTGGAAAGTATTGTAGCATCTTTTCTGATTTCAGGAAGCTTGTCAAGTGCTTCCTTTTCATTCCTTATGGCATATGGTGAGCCAATGAGTGTGTCTTCAAGTGGTGTTCCGGTGATGCGCAGGTTGTGTTTTGCAGCAGCATCGCGGACAATTTGTACGAATTCATCTATGGAATGTGTTTCAATATTTTCCATCACAGGGGCGTTGTTCAATATGAGGCCTTCTTCTGTCCTGTTAGCAAAGCGCATGAGTATTGCTCCTTTTGCTCCCATTTCCTCAAGATCATGCAAGGTATTGTCAAGGACTTTACCATCGTTGATTCCGGGAATAAGGACTATTGCAGCATATACGTCACAATGCTGGCAGAATTGGCGTAGTACTTCAAGTGCTGCTTCTGGTTTTGGATCTCCCATGTATTTCTTTCGCAGGGCCGGATCTGTGGCAAAAACAGTGAAAGAAACTTCGGTCACTCCGTACTCAATAAAGAATTCAGCTTCATCACCTTTATCAAAACCTTTTCCGCTGGTGTATCCGAGGTGTATTGGTAATCCGAATTGGGCAAGGTTGGCGACGAGTTCCATGAGGTCAGGATAGCAACTGACATCCCCACCACCGCTGATGGTTATCTTGTCTATGTCCCCTGAACTCATCAGAAGCCTCTGGTAAAGTTCCTGAAAGACGTATTGTGCAGGTTTGAAGCCGGAGTAAGCTTCCCTTACTCCTCTGGTACAATAGTCACAGCCTTTCTTAAAAGGAAAACAGTATTTGCATCCAAATGGGGGATTTTCTTTAACTTTTTTGAAATAGCAGTATGTACAGAAGCCTTTGCAATCTATTCCAGGATTGCCCCCTACGTCAGCGGTGATTTCCATAGAACGGATTACATATTATAGAGGTACTTAAAGGTTTGTGGATATTCCCTGATATCAGTGTTCCTAATTGAAAATTCCGGTTCATTTTTTCATTTTATTTAAAGTTTATGTGAAGCTATTCCTGTTGCTTACATATTCAATTAATTTGATGAATTAAATTTGCTTGCGTTTGATGATTGCGAAATTGTCTCAAAACGATGCAAAAGGTTTAAACGTCATTGTTGCTTAATAATTCCGAGAATCCCGATGGAATCTTTTCGTACAGAAATTACTGTGTGGTACAGAGTAATTGACTTTCATTCGCTAATCTGTACGTTTCCATTAAATGGGTGATTTCTGAATAGAAACATAGGAGGAAAATATACGTGTCTGATAAAATAGACATTTACGACGACAGAGGCAAACTGTTGGAAAGTGGCGTTGATCTTTTAGATATTGCGCCAACAAGGAACGCAGCGATTCAAAATATCATCAAAGATACTAAGAGGACAGTTGCTGTAAACCTCGCAGGAATCGAAAAATCATTGAAGACAGGCGCTATGGGTGGAGCAAAAAAGCAAATCCTTGGTAGGGAACTTGACTACGATATTGTAGGTAATTCAAGTGCAATCATGGACGCAGTAACAAAGCTCGTAAGCGTTACCGAAGACGACGACACCAATGTAAAGGAACTTGGTGGCGGAAAGCAGCTGATTGTCCAGATCCCAAGCATCAGGACACAGATCGGTGCTGACTACGTATCCGCAAGTACCGTAACCGGTGCAGCAGTAGTTCAGACAATCATTGACATGTTCAACACTGACATGTTCGATGCACCAATCGTAAAGTCTGCTGTATGGGGAAGCTACCCACAGACAATGGACATGAAAGGCGCAAACATCGCATCCATTCTCAGCATTCCACAGAACAACGAAGGTCTTGGTTACTCCCTGAGGAACATCACAACAAACCATGTAGCAGCAATTACCGGTAAGAAGGCAATGAATGCAGCAGCACTCTCATCCATCTTCGAGCAGGTAGGTATGTACGAGATGGGTAATGCTGTAGGACCATTCGAGAGACACCAGTTACTCGGTCTTGCATATCAGGGTCTTAACGCAGGCAACTACGTTTACGACATCGTGAAGGAGAACGGTAAGAGCGGTACAATCGGTACTGTTATTCAGTCCACAGTTGACAGAGCTCTTGAAGCAGGTGTCATCTCAGTTGACAAGACAGCACCATCCGGCTACAACTACTACAAGGCAAACGATGTTTCCATGTGGAATGCATGTGCAGCAGCAGGTCAGCTTGCAGCAACCATGGTAAACTGTGGTGCTGGAAGGGCAGCTCAGAACGTATCCTCAACAATCCTCTACTTCAACGATATGATTGAGAAGGAAACAGGTCTTCCAGGTTGTGACATGGGTAGAGCACAGGGTACTGCAGTAGGTTTCTCATTCTTCAGTCACTCCATCTATGGTGGTGGCGGACCAGGTATCTTCAACGGTAACCACGTTGTAACCAGGCACTCCAGAGGTTTCGCAATTCCTTGTGTATGTGCAGCAGTTTCACTTGATGCTGGAACACAGATGTCCACAGTAGAGAAGACATCCTCACTTGTTGGTAACGTATTTGGATCCATTCCAGAGTTCAAGGAGCCAATCAAGGCAGTGGCAGGTGCACTCTAAGACACACACCCTCCTTAAAATTCACAGATAATCATAAAGGTAACAATAATGTCCGATACGCTTTCAGACGCAAACTATGTGCAGCTTGAAATATTTCCTTCAAGGTTGCTAAAGCCCGAAACAGCCCAGAATTTACTCCGTGAGATCACTGATCTTGAGGGAATCATAAGGCTGTTTGTTCATGGCCCAAGACTTCCCCAGACCGTTCCTTACGGACCTGCCACAGGACTGCCTGTGAACCATCCTGGGAACACTGTAATCGAGGTTGCAGGTCAGGCAATAGAACTTGCCGTGTATGTTGGCAGCATCCGTATGGAAGTTGTGGACGTAGATGTAAAAGAGCAGGTCAGGGAAGTTTGTGAGAATGTTCTTTCAGTACCCTTTGAGTTTAGAGAGGGTAATTTCATTCCAAGGAGACAGACTGTCAGCGATTATGCAAAACGCGGACCTGGCGCTGATCCTATGATGATTGGAATGACTGATCCTAAAGGCAAACTGAAAGACCAGCCAGTATGTATCCTTAAACCTGACGACATGGAATAGTGATAATATGTTTGACCGGGAAACACAAGTTGTAGATTGCAGACACGGGATGGGTCTTGGCAGAGGTGGAGGACTCGCACAGCGAGGTACTCTTTCCGAAACTGGCAGGCCTGATGTGATTGCAGTTGCAATGAGTCCCGGAAGAAGACATATCACAAAACCAGTCTGTGAACTCACATATGGCATGCGCCGTGAGGAAATCCAGGTAAGTGTGCTTGTGCTTAACACCGGTTCAGGTGTTCCGGATACCAACGTGGGTTCCGGCTCTTTTGGAATAAGTCCTGAAGAGATAGCACAGATAAACAGACACAAAGTTGCTGTTATCCACACAGGGAACATCAGGGACCATGTGGTAAGGAAAGTAAAGGCAATTCTTGAAGAAGCTGAAATTCCTGCAGTAGTTGTTTGTCAGGCCCTCGTTGATTTCGAGGATTTTGCAAGGGCAGGAGTAAAGACACGACTTGTTAAACCTATTGATAGTGATATTTTAGCAAAGGGAAGGGTTATGGAAATTGTGACAGGAGTTACACGAGGGGAATCATGTTCAAGGGAAAAACTGAACGAACTCGTGAAAGCTGTGAAAACCACAATGAGATCATTAGAGAATTAGGAGTGAATAATTATGGCATATGAACCACAATATTATCCAGGAGCAACATCCGTTGCTGAAAATAGAAGAAAACACATGTCAGGTAAAGTGGAGAAAATAAGAGATATCTCCGACGATGATCTGACACTCATTCTTGGACACCGTGCACCAGGTAGCGACTACCCAAGCACACACCCACCACTTGCAGAGATGGGCGAGCCAGAATGCTCAGTCAGAGAAATGGTAGAACCAACACCAGGTGCAAAAGCTGGTGACAGGGTAAGGTACGTACAGTTTGTTGACTCAATGTACAATGCACCATCCACCCCATACTTCAGGTCCTACGCAGCAGCAATCAACTTCAGAGGTGTCGACCCAGGTACACTTTCCGGTCGTCAGGTCGTTGAAGCTCGTGAAAGAGACATGGAAGAGCTCGCAAAGTTCCAGATGGAAACTGAAATGACCTGCCCAGCACTCGCAAGTCTTAGAGGTGCAACAGTACACGGTCACTCACTCAGGCTTCCTGAAGATGGAGTAATGTTCGACATGCTTGACAGGTGCAGAAAAGAAGGCGATGTAATCATAATGCACAAGGATCAGGTAGGAAGACCTATCGACAAGAAGGTCAACCTTGGAAAGCCAATGTCTGCAGAAGAGGCAGCAAAGAGAACAACTATATACCGTGTTGACAACGTTGCATTCAGAGACGATGCTGAAGTCATTGAATGGGTACACAGGGTATTTGATAAGAGAACCATTTATGGTTTCAAGCCGGAAAACTGAGGTGATGATAATGGCAAATGACAAACAGAAGATGTTTGCAAAACACATGGAACTCAAGTACACAAAAGAGCATGGTACTAACAAGATGGAAGGCGGAGACATCACAGACAAGACTGTAACATATTACAGACTTGGTGTCGATCAGAATCCTAGAAAATTAGAGATGAAAAAGGCTGGAAAAGAACTCGCAGATAAGAGGGGACTTGTCGGTTACAACCCTATGATGCACTGTGGTGGTATCCCACTCGGTCAGAGAGCACTTACACCATCCTTCCTTTCAGGAACAGATGATATGGTCGAGATCGATGATCTTCACTACGTCAACAACGCTGCAATGCAGCAGATGTGGGATGACATCAGAAGGACCGTAATTGTCGGTATGGACATGGCACACGAGACCCTCGAGAAGAGACTCGGTATCGAAGTCACACCAGAAACAATCAACCACTACCTTGAGACACTGAACCACGCACTTCCTGGTGGAGCAGTCGTTCAGGAACACATGGTTGAGACACACCCAGCACTTGTGGATGACTGTTACTGTAAGATCTTCACCGGTGACGATGAACTTGCAGATGAGATCGACAAGCAGTTCCTTATTGACATCAACAAGGAATTCCCAGCAGAGCAGGCAGAGCAGCTCAAAGCAGCTATCGGCAAGACCTCCTGGCAGGCAGCACACATTCCAACAATTGTCAGCAGAACCACAGACGGTGGTCAGACAAGCAGGTGGATGGCTATGCAGGTCGGTATGTCATTCATTTCAGCATACAGCATGTGTGCTGGTGAAGCAGCAGTAGCTGACCTTTCATACGCAGCAAAGCACGCTGGTGTTATCCAGATGGGTGAAATGCTTCCAGCAAGACGTGCACGTGCACCAAACGAGCCTGGAGGAATTCCATTCGGTCACCTCGCAGATATCGTACAGACAAGCCGTGTAGATGCAGACGACCCAGCACACGTAGCTCTTGAAGTAGTCGGTGCAGGATGTATGCTTTACGACCAGATCTGGCTCGGTTCATACATGTCCGGTGGTGTAGGTTTCACTCAGTACGCAACAGCAGCATACTGTAACAACATCCTTGATGACAACCTCTACTACAACGTTGACTACATCAACGACAAGTACGATGGTGCAGCAAACAAGGGTACAGACAACAAGGTAAAGGCAACTCTTGATGTAGTAAAGGACATCGCAACAGAGTCCACAATCTATGGTCTTGAGAACTACGAGAAGTACCCAACAACCCTTGAAGACCACTTTGGTGGATCACAGAGAGCAACAAGTCTTTCAGCAGCAGCTGGTTCCGCTGTATCCCTGGCAACAGGAAACGGAAACGCTGGTCTGTCAGGCTGGTACCTCTGTATGTACCTGCACAAGGAAGCACTCGGAAGACTCGGTTTCTTCGGATACGACCTGCAGGATCAGTGTGGTGCTACAAATGTACTCTCATACCAGTCCGACGAAGGTCTGGCTCTTGAACTGCGTGGACCAAACTATCCAAACTACGCAATGAACGTAGGTCACCAGGGCGGATACGCAGCTATCACTTCTGCTGCACACGCTGGACGTGGCGACGCATACGCAGTCAATCCACTCATCAAGGTCTGCTTCGCGGACAAGCTCTTGCCATTTGACTTTACAAAGCCAAGGAAGGAGTTTGCCAGAGGAGCTCTCAGAGAGTTCGAGCCTGCTGGTGAGAGATCACTCATCATTCCAGCAAAATAATTTTAAAACAAGTGTAGGCTTTATGCCTACTACTTATTCTTTTTTGGTTATTTTCTTACTTTGATTCAGTTTTTGCTCTGTTTTCTGTTTACCTACTGTTTCTTTCTGCATTGCGTGGTAATGCTTAAATATTGCAAAACCATTCAATTTTACACTACAAATTATTAAATATGATTTTTATTTTAAAGGAGTGAACCAAAATGCAATACAGTCTGGGCATTGATGCCGGAGGAACTTTTACAGACGGTGTTATTATCCGTGACTCTGATGGAGTAATACTTGATGCCACTAAAGTGCTTACAACTTATCCAGATCCAATTGGCGGGATTAAAAAAGTAATAGACTCGTTGAATCCTGATTATGTGAAAGACGTAAAACTGGTTTCGGTTTCGACCACTCTTTCTACAAATACCATACTTGAGGATACAGGTTTCCCGGTAGGTGTCATTCTGGTTGGCGATTATGTGATTCCTAAAGAAGGCTTCCCTGCAAATTACTATGTGAGACTCAGTGGTGGCCATACCAGTAACGGTGAAGAAGCTGCGCCTCTTGATGAGGATGGGGTCAAACAATTTGCCCTTGAGGTAAAAGACCATGTTGCGGCATTCTCTGTGTCTTCTTTTTTCAGTAATCGTAATTCTGAACATGAACTTCGTGTCAAGCAGATAATCCGTGAGCTTACAGGGCTTCCTGTGGTTTGCGGACATGAACTTTCCCAGGAAGTAGGTGCATATGACAGAGCTATTACTGCATATCTTAATGCCCAGCTTTTGCCAATCACACATAAATTCATTCAGTCTATTATGACTGACATCAAATCCAGGGGAATTGATGCAAACCTTCTTATGCTTAAATGTGATGGCTCTGTTGTGGGTATGGATGAGGCACTGGAGCGTCCGATTGAATCGATATTTTCCGGACCTGCTGCAAGTCTTGTGGGCGCAGCCTTCCTTACAAAGTATGATACCTGTGCAATGGTGGATGTAGGAGGTACCAGTACGGACGTTGCCCTTATCAGGAACGGTGTTCCTGAACTGAGTAATCAGGGTGCTATTGTTGGCGGATGGAAAACAATGGTAAAGGCTATCAGGATGGAAACATCAGCAACAGGTGGTGACAGTCATGTATGGGTTGAGGATCAAAAGTTCTATATTGGTCCTAGAAGGGTTATCCCTCTTTGTCGTGCCGCTGTTGAATATACTGGTTTCCTTGATAGATTGAAAGAGTCTAAGTCTCCTTCAAGAAAGCTTCTTTGTGAAAATGTACAGCCAACGAAATTCTTTGTGCGCACAGGCCTGAAGCCACTTGAACTATCAAGGACAGAGGAAGAGATATTTGATGTTATCCAGGGTGTCCCTGTTTCCTATGTCGATATTTTCCAGCGTCTTAAGAAACAGCCAAGTGTACGTGGGCTGGATGGTTTAATTCAGAAACGTCTGGTGCAATCAATTGGTTTTACTCCTACTGATGCTCTACATGTGCTTGGTGATTTCAGAACATGGGAAACAGAAGCCTCCATGATAGGTGCTGAAAGACTTGCCAAGCAGCTAAGGGTCAGCAAGGAAGAGGTCGCTACCATGGTAAAACAGAAAGTTGCAAAGAACATGGCATCAGATCTTGTTTCTTATCTTGTTGACGGAATTCCGCAGGCAGTTGTCGATCAAATGCTTTCCGGAGACAACTACACTCGCTTTAAGGTAGAAACTCCGGTTGTATTACTGGGTGGTCCGGTAGTTGCCTACAAGGAGGAGATGGAAAAACTCATTGATGCTAATATAGTTGTTCCTAAACATGCCAGTGTGGGTAATGCTGTAGGAGCTCTTGTAGGTAAGGGTATCAAACGTGTTGAGGTACTTATCAAAAGAGACTTTGCTCCGATCACAGGTGAAGATGTAACGGATGAGGAGTTGAAGAACACTAAAGAGGTCATCAGTTATTTTGTTTTCACTCCGGAAGGCAGAGCAATTTACCAGGATTATATAGGGGCGTTTGAATTTGCCCGCGACACCGGTAAGAAAATCATAATGGAGTACATGAAATCAGCGGGTTACTCCAAGGATGAGGTTGAGATTGAAATCACCAAAAAAGACCTTATGGTAAGGGAGGGTGAAGAACCTGTTGAGAGTAAGGTTATTGTAGTTGGAATTGGCACATCCAAACTTGTCGTGGAAAAAGACGTAATTCCGGATTACATGCGCAAAAAAGCCATTAGTAGCAGATCTGCTGAAAGTTCTTATTCTGGAAAGTAAAGGGAAGTTATCTTCCCTTATTCTTTTTTATTTGAGAGTATTTATCTGTGCTCCAAGAGCGATCATTTCAGCAAAGAAGTTGGGGAATGATATTTCCACTGACTCTGCTGTGTCTATTACTGTGTCTCCTGCGACCATACCTGCAATAGTAAGGGCCATTACGATCCTATGGTCATGCCACCCGTGCAGTTCTGCACCATGTAGAGTTCCGCCGGTGATTATTAGCTGGTCCGGCTCTTCCTTGACAGAAATTCCCATCTTGGTCAGCTCAAGTGCCATGGCATGAAGCCTGTCCGTCTCTTTATAGCGGACATGTTCTGCATTTTCAATGACAGTAACACCTTCAGCACATGCAGCAAGCACGGCGATTGTAGGTACAAGGTCAGGTGTTGCTCCTGCATCAAATGTTGTTCCTTTAAGGCCGTTACCTTTGACTTTTACAATTCCATTTTCCTTGTTCCATGAGACCTCTGCTCCCATGCGTTCAAGGACATCGATTATCTCTACATCTCCTTGTCTGGAAGGGAAGAGGTTCTTAACGGTAACTTCTGATTCTGTCATGGCTGCAGCAGCCAGCAGATAGGAAGCTGATGAGAAGTCTCCCGGGACGGTATAATCTTTAAGGTTGTATTTCTGGTTGGCAGGGATTATGAATTTTATAGTGTTGCCTTCTTCTACCAGTATTTCAGCACCAGCCTGTTCAATGATCTCTATTGTGACATCAACATAAGGTCTTGACTTCATTTCTCCTTTTATGGAGAGGGTTGTACTCTGAGTTGTCAGAGGACATGCGATAAGAAGTGCGGAAATGAACTGTGAGCTTATTGATCCATCTATGGTTGTTATTGCACCTTTAAGTCCTCCACGTACTACAAGGGGGGCACATCCATTTCCGCGGGTGGAATATGCTTCTACACTAAGTTTGTTCATTACATCAAGTAAGGGCTGGTTTGGTCTGCCTCTTATGGAGCTGTCGCCTGTAAGAACAGTTACTCCGTTTGTAAGTGCAGAAACAGCTGTCATGAAACGAAGGGTGGTTCCTGAGTTTGCTACATCAATAACATTATTAGGTACGAAGGGTTTACCGTTAACTCCCCTGATATGAAGCTGATCTTCGGATTTTTCAATAGTTGCTCCCAGTGCCTCACATGCACGTATGGTTGCAAGTGTATCAGCCGATAGAAGAGGCCGGTGAATTGTGCATTCATCCGACAGGGCAGCAATGGTGATTGCCCGGTGTGTATAACTTTTAGACGGCGGTGCAAATACTTCACCATTGATCTTTGAAGTGCTGACAGATACTTTCATTTTATCCTCTTTAATTGTAAATTTGAATAAGATATACAATTTGATCTCCTTAAGACGCCATTCCCATATGCATCTAAAAGGGTATTATACTAGTTTAAACAAAACCAATATTAAATTTTCCTTGTAATACGGCAATACCATGGACAAATAGCCTTTCTCAATGATATTCTTATCGATAAAAGGGGAAATTTCAATGCTCTAATGGTATTATCAATCCTGTCCAATCAATATTTGCTGAATGATTATTATGCATAGCAACATTCAAATTGAAATAATGCCTCTCCTATTACATAATTAATGGTGTCAAGAATGAAATGCTATACTATAGGATATGGAAATCGTAAGATAGATGATTTCATGGATATGCTCATTGAGAACGAGGTGACTCACCTTGTGGACATAAGAAGATATCCGCAATCAACATTCAAGGATTACGATAAAGAATCACTGGAATTGCTGTTTCCAAAACATGGGATACTTTACACCCATTGCGAAGGCGTTGGAGGGATGCGTGATTCTACTTATGTGGAATATATGAGTACCGATCCTTTTAGGAGCAGTCTGAGAAAGCTTCTGGATCATGTCCGAAAAGTAAATGAAAATGATGGTAGAATTGTACTAATGTGTGCGGAAAAAAGTCCGAAAGGGTGCCACAGGGAATATCTTTCTATAAAACTTGAAGAAAATGGTGTAGAGGTCATCCACCTCGTAGAACAAGGACAGACAAGCCTCTTTAGTTTCTAAATGTTATTGATCTTACATTGCACGAAGACGTCTTACACGTTCTTCTGTTACAGGGTGTGTCCTGAACAGGTTCATAAGAACACTTCCCTTTAATGGGTTCACTATGAACATATGTGCAGTGGTCTGGGATGGCTGTACATCGCCTCTTCTCTGGCGGTAATTTTTACTTCCGTATTCAAGTTTCTCCAATGCGCTTGCAAGTGCCCAGGGTTTCTGGGAGATACGCGCTCCTTCTTCATCGGCTGCAAATTCTCTTGATCTTGAAATAGCAAGCTGTATAATTGTTGCTGCCAGCGGTGCAACGATGGCAAGTGCAAGGAAACCGATTATATTGTTTGCACCGTTATCGTCCCTTCCGCCAATTCCTCCGAATATGGCTGCCCATTTGACCCATGTAGCTACCATAGTGATAACACCGGCAATGGTTGCAGTAACGGCACTTATCAGTGTGTCACGGTTCTTTACGTGTGCCATTTCATGTGCCAGTACGCCTTCAAGCTCTTCTGCTGTCAGAAGGTCCAGTATTCCCGAGGTTGCAGCGACAGCTGCATGCTGTGGGTCTCTTCCTGTTGCAAATGCATTTGGCATGGAGGTATTTACAATATATACCTTTGGCATTGGCAGGTTTGCACGCATTGCCAGTTTCTGTACAATTCCATAAAGTTCTGGAGCTTCAGTTGAAGTGACTTCCTGAGCATGGTACATTTTCAGGACAATTTTGTCACTGTACCAGTAAGTTCCAAAATTCATGATAATCGCGAATATAAATGCAATTATCATTCCTGACGTCCCACCTATCATCTGACCGACGATAACCAATAAACCGGTAAGGGATGCCAGTAACAATGTTGTTTTTATCATATTTCCCATGATTTTCCTCTTAGATATGGTGTCATTTCTAAGTATATTTGCATTGTTTGTTCTTCTATAAAAAGTTATTTACTATACAAGTGCATCCAAAAGTAACCAGGATTACGCATTGCGGAAAAAGAAGGAACGTAGCTAATTCCTGAAAGTAAGCATTCCCATTGATACTGCTAAATCTATTGTTACTGGTTTTAATATGCCAGGGAAAATACACAATGCAAATCAGACAATGACATTTTTAAACAATATCATAGAACCTGAATACAAAAATATTAGTACGCAATCCCGACATACCTGTCAGGGCTATGCCTATTCTTAAAATGGGATTTCTCAAGATTAATATTAAAAGGTTTTAAATATATCAATATATAATATCGTATATATATTAGTATGGTAAGGCAGTCCCGGTAAAAAAAGTCTCCAGATAAATCGATCATATTATCGTATTCCAGTAAACATCGCCTGAATGAAATCCCGAGGCAAGATCATGATAACAGCATCAACAAACTCTCATACACACAAAAGCAATATTCACACATCAAAATTCAAGCACAGCATCCTAAAAATATCAATTTTGCTGATGCTTTGTTTATCTCTCAGCATACCTGCATCAGCCGCCACTTTCTCCGGCGGCAACGGTACGATTGGAAACCCTTATCAACTCTCGTCTGACAGCGACATTGATACTCTGTCAGCAAGCTCTGGATATTGGGGCAATCAATATAACTTCATACTGACACAAGACATCACACTTGTGGGCAATCACACTCCAATTGGTAATATCAACACAAAGTTCACAGGTAACTTTAGTGGAAGCGGATTCGCAGTAAAGAACCTGACCGTTTATCAGGCTGGAGATTATGCCGGATTCTTTGGCTCTATAGGTTCTGGTGCTAACATCCATGATATTGGAGTAGAAATAAGTTCAGAAGGTGTTACTGGCAATAATCGTGTCGGCGGTCTTGTCGGGTATAATTATGGCGGCACTGTGAACAACAGTTATGCTACGGGTAATGTTACCGGTAGCGCTACTGATGTTGGCGGTCTTGTCGGGTATAATTCCGGCAATGTGAGCAACAGTTATGCCACTGGCAATGTTAGTGGTGGTAATTCTGTCGGCGGTCTTGTTGGGTATAGTGGTGATGATGATACTGTGAGCAACAGTTATGCCACTGGTGATGTAAGTGGTAGTCTTTATGTCGGCGGTCTTGTCGGGTTAAATCGTGGCATTGTGAACAACAGTTATGCCACTGGTAATGTTACCGATAGCACTAATTATGTTGGCGGTCTTGTCGGGTATAATTATGGCACTGTGAGCAACAGTTTTGCCACTGGTAGTGTTACTAGTAGTCCTTCTGTCGGCGGTCTTGTTGGGGTTAACAACGGTGGCACTGTGACCAACAGTTATTATTCCAGTACGGGTTCGTATACGAATAGTCTTGGTACTTTAACCTCATATGCCAACTTCACCAGTTTCGCATTCGTTTCAGGAAACTCAGGTCTTTACTGGAATGAAAGTGGCAATAATATCACAACAGCCGATGACTCTGGCTTTGTATGGAAGATGGTGGAAGATTACACTCTGCCGTACTTCCAGTATCAGGATATGCCTGCACCGATTCCATACGTGGAGTCCATATCGGTGAATAGTGGTATCAACAACAGTGCCGGAAGTACATCATTCCTGCTCAACGTCACAGGATGTAGCTTTAACATCACAGATACTGTCTTTGTAAACCTGACAATGGCTGGTCAAACTCCGATAAATGGAACAATTAACAATATCACATATACTACTATCAACACTACATTCGATCTAACACAGGCTATTGCAGGTGACTGGTCACTGTACGTCATCAACCCGGACGGACAGACCTCAATAGCGAAAAACTTTACAATTTCAGCCTTGATTTACTCCGGTGGCAGTGGTACAGAAGCTGATCCTTATCTGCTCTCAACTGACAGCGACATTGATGACCTGTCAGCAACTTCTGCTGATTGGGGCAGTAACTTCACACTGACACAGGACATCACACTTGTAGGCAATCACACTCCGATTGGTAATGACGGCACAAAGTTCACAGGTAACTTTAACGGAAGCGGATTTGTCATTCAGAACCTGACCATTTATCAGACTGGAGACAAGGTCGGATTCTTTGGCTATACAAATACCGGTGCTAACATCCATGACCTTGGAGTAGAAATAAGCTCAGATGGTGTTATTTCAACAACTGGTGATTATGTCGGCGGTCTTGTCGGATTTAATGATGGCGGCACAGTAACCAACAGTTATACCACTGGAAGTGTCACAGGTTATGATCGTGTCGGTGGTGTTGTCGGGTGGAATAGTGGCACAGTGACCAACAGTTATGCTACTGGCAATGTTACTGGCAGTGGTAATAATTATGTTGGTGGTCTTGTCGGGTATAGCGAGGGAACTGTGAGCAACAGTTATGCCACTGGCAATGTTATTGGTATTCTGTATGTCGGCGGTCTTGTCGGGTGGAATAATGTTGGCATTGTGAGCAACAGTTATGCCACTGGTAATGTTGATGGAAGCGATAAAGTCGGCGGTCTTGTCGGGTATAATACTGGCAGCGACACCACAGTGGCCAACAGTTATGCCACTGGTAATGTTACTGGTAGTGGTAATTATGTCGGTGGTCTTGTTGGGTATAGTTCCGGAATTGTGGCAAATAGTTTTGCCACTGGTAGTGCCACAGGTGGTACGCATGTCGGCGGTCTTGTCGGGTCTAATGCTGGCACTGTGAGCAACAGTTATTATTCCGGCGTTCCGGTTGCTGGTGCTGGAACTACCTCTTCCTTTGCCAACTTCACCAGTTTCGCATTCGTTTCAGGAAACTCAGGTCTTTACTGGAATGAAAGTGGCAATAATATCACAACAGCCGATAATTCGGGTTTTGTATGGAAAATAATAGATGGCTATACCCTTCCGTTCTTCCAGTATCAGGATATGCCAGCACCGATTCCATACGTAGAGTCCATATCGTCAAGTAGTGGTATCAACAACACTGACGGCAGTACATCATTCTGGCTGAACGTCACAGGATGTAGCTTTAACATCACAGATACTGTATTTGTAAACCTGACAATGGCTGGTCAAACTCCGATAAATGGAACAATTAACAGTATCACTTATACTACGATTAACACTACATTCGATCTGACACAGGCTATTGCCGGTGACTGGTCACTGTATGTAATCAACCCGGACGGACAGACCTCAATAGCGAAAAACTTTATAGTTCAATCCCTTTTCATACCGGGAACACCTGAAAGTTTCACAAACACCACCGGCAATTTCTGGGTGAGCCATAGCTGGAGTGCAGGAACTGGAGATGTGAGCGATTCCTATAACGTAAGCTACAACGGGAACTGGCAGAACGGTACGACAAACAGTTTCAATCATACCGTACTTTCTGCTCATGCCTGGTCCAACATCACAGTCTATGCATACAACGCCACTGATTCCACAATTTCACTAGGAGCCAGTGACAACGTTCAGGTTTCTAACAATGCAGTCAGCATTCTCAATGTAACTGACATTACGGTCAGTGAAGGGGAAAATGTTACCTTTGACATCAACTTCACGGATGCAGATAGCGATACACCGGTATTTGGCTGCAACAATAGTGCCCTGTTCGATACTTTCAACACCAGTACTGGTGAAGGTTTGTGGATAACTGATCTCAGTGATGCAGGAACCTACTACGTTGAATTCAACGTAAGTGATGGTTATGGATCAGTTGATTCTCAGGTAATGAACATCACCATAAACGATGTCATAATTCCAGTTGCCGATATCAATGCTAACA
>NZ_JADQBY010000026.1 GCF_016278385.1 Methanolobus sp. | reverse complement strand
AGAGAACTGCATATGGGTCCTGATTTACTCAGATTTATTCTTAAAAATAAAAAGTGATAGACGTTTTGATCATTGAAAATAGGAAACACAGATATTCATCTTTAATATCTGTGTTTTATCCTAAACCCTCAGCTTATATTTTTCCAGTGCCTCCGCATACAGGGCATTCTTTTGTAAGTTCTTGTCGATACAATGGATTACGTGCATTCTCATACCCGTATCCGTCACCATCTATTCTAGTTACAAGGTTTCTGTAGTCCCTGCCTTCGTGATAGAACTCAAATTTATGCGTATCTCCTGGTTCAATGTATGCTGTCTGAGAAAATGTACGCCCTGCAATTGTAACCCATGCTCTGAACTCCCCTCCTTGAAGAACAACTGGATCATTATTTTCAAGGACAAGATATGAATAACCATCTTCAAAGTATGCATCTATCATATCGGCACCAATACATGGTTCTTGAGTCTCATCGATAGACGTAACAGTTCCAAGACCTTTGCATTCAGAACATATCAAGTGATATTCGGGGTCTTTTTGGAAGTCATCTATTTCATCCGCATATCCATCCCCATCGTAATCATGATTATATTGGGCATCATTGGGAAAAGCATCAATTTTATCGTTATATCCATCTCCGTCTGAGTCGATTTCCATGCACCCCGAGACACATATTGCTACAAAAATCGCTGCAAACAACAAACAAAGGTAAACTTTATTATGCTTCATATTGAGGCCTCCATTACAAGAACATCAATATAGTTTTCAAGGTCATGTGGATCAAAGCAGGAATGACCTATCAGAAAATTCACCGCATGAGTAATGGTTGGTAAGTTATGAGACCTGCCACGTTTCACAGTAACTCCAAGCAAGTTACATTTTTGCATAAAAAGAGATTGCAATTCGTTGTGTACCTCTGTTATTTTATCATAGTCTGGGTTAGCCACCTTAACTATAGAAATGTCTTTTCTGGATATAGCTAAAGCTATTCTATCGTCATCTTTTTTCGTCATAATACTGTTTCCGTCTGTTTATTGTCATGCTGGTACATGACAAGATATCTGTATATTATGAATACTATATATTTATTTCGACTTCTTATAAATTTGGATATAAGAGAAAGATTAAATAGTATACTGATTAAGAACGATAAGAGGTGCGGTGATATGTGCTGGTACACATATCTTTAGCATGATGTCTCACATTCTGGATTCGTCATCTAGGATGCTGTTTCCGAATCTTGCACGCACCTTACCTGAATTTATCCTCATCATTCATAAAGTATCTGTAAACGCAAGTTTCTTTAAATGTATCCCTGTACCACGTTATTCTATCCAAAAAGCAGGTTCTAATAAAAATGAAATTTAAGTCTGTTGATATTGATAAATAATCAAGCAAGAAAACTTGATCAGATATCCCTCCACACTGGCCCCCTGCCTGTTTGATTCTCATGACAATCGCTGCTAACAGCACCACTTAATAGGTAATACAGATACATCAAAACACCTGATAAACCCCTCTCCTCAAGCTCTCCGTAACCCTGAGAGGTACTAATGCACTCTAAATCGCACCATTCATAACTATGCTTTCAATCAGGTTATCAATTGAACTTTTGTAGGTATCATAATGACTACAGGCTATGTCATAAGTTTTCCAGTTTCATAGAATCATCTCAGTTGATGTTTGACTCCTGAGTTAATCTGGATAAGCCAAGTAAGGTGAAAGTGATGTAATGCAACAAAAAATCCAGAAGACTTGAATGCAGTTTAAATCACACCCATCGCACGACAGAGTCGGGATATAGTTAAAGTTCAAAAATACCACTCTCTTAAAAATTCAAGTTTTTGTTCATATTCAATTCTTTTCTTAATAGGTAACGGAATAATAATTCTGTTTTTTGCACACTATTAGCAAAAAATTATTCCAATAGACTTTGCTATAGCTATATATATTAGGATATAGCACCAAACATTGGAAACCAATAATAATATATACTAAATTAACTATTGTAGGAGTACCTACAAAAACTAAACGAACAAAATTGTGATATAAATGAAGGAAAAAACACTGGATTTCTTTGAACCTGAAACATTCGTAAAGGTTCTGAAAGTAACAGGTAAAAATCTTCAAGGAAGAGGATACTCGACATGGGATTGACGCCTGGAACAAGGGTGGAAGTGATTCGTAGAGCACCTCTTGGTGATCCTGTAGAATTTAAACTGAAAGGATACAATCTGTCCCTCAGGAAAAAAGAAGCTGAAACCATCCTTGTTGAGCTTGTTGAATAAAAGGGGAAAATTTGAGTTTGGATGTTACGATATGACAAAAAAAATAAATGTGGCATTGACCGGCAACCCTAATGTCGGAAAAACCTCTCTGTTCAACGCAATAACAGGTTCTAAACAGCATGTTGGAAACTGGCCTGGGGTAACCGTTGAAAGAAAAATGGGAAAAAAGGTTCACAACGGAACCGAAATGCAAATAGAAGATCTTCCTGGAACCTATAGTCTCACAGCCTATTCACTTGATGAGATCATTGCCCGTGATTTTCTAATTGAGGAAAAACCGGACGTTGTAGTACAGGTCATCGATGCAACAAATCTTGAGAGAAACCTTTACCTTACAACTCAGTTGATGGAACTGGGAGTCAAACTAGTCATTGCTCTTAACATGACAGATCTGGTTCTTGCAAAAGGTGACAACATTGACATTAAAAAAATGCAGGAGTATCTTGAAGTTCCGGTAATAGCAACCGTTGGAAGTAGAGGAGGTGGAATTGATGAACTTCTTAATGTTATTAAGAAAGAAGCTGATGAGCCACAGGTTTCTGAAAGTGCATTTACCTATAAGGATGATATTGAAAATGGTATAGATGAACTAACCAATATTCTTAACAGTGATTCATATTTCTCACGTTATCCCGCACGCTGGTTCAGCATGAAATTGCTTGAAGGCGATGAAAATATTATCAAAAAAGCACAGGATAGCGCTAGTTATCCCAAAATAAGGGAAGTACTGAATATATTCGACGCAGAGGATCTTGAATCTACGATAGCAGACCAGAGGTATAAAACCATACGGACCATGCTGAAGCAGGTTTGTAACATCAATGATTCACATCTTAGCGGTTCAGATATGGTTGACCGTGTGGTCACTAATAAATATCTGGGAATCCCTATTTTCCTTTCTTTAATGTGGGCTGCGTTTGAGATCACCTTCACATTCGGAACGCCTTTCATGAATATAATCGATGTATTCTTTGGCTGGCTTGCTGAAACTGCTGTAAATACAATCCCTATTCCATGGCTTGCATCCCTTGTCGGTGAAGGCATGATAGCTGGTGTTGGATCAGTTGTAATATTCCTTCCTAACATCCTGTTGCTCTTCTTCATGTTGTCTCTCATGGAAGATAGCGGATACATGTCAAGAGCTGCGTTTATTATGGACAAACTGATGAGCAAGATAGGCCTGCATGGAAAATCCTTTATTCCCCTTATCATGGGATTCGGATGTAACGTACCCGCCATCATGGCAACACGTACTATCGAGGATAGCAGGGACAGACTTGTTACGATACTTGTAGCACCTTTCGTCTCATGTGGGGCAAGACTTCCTGTTTATGTACTGCTAGCAGGAACCTTCTTCGGAAGGGATGCAGGGCTTGTGATCTTCGGTTTGTATGCTCTTGGAATATTGGTTGCCCTGCTAAGTGCCAAATTGATGCGAAGCACAGTGGTCAAGGGAGAAGATTCTCCATTCATCATGGAATTGCCCTCATACAAATTGCCTACACTGAAAGGAAGTGTAATCCACATGTGGGAAAGAGGAAAGATCTACCTCAAGAAAGCAGGAACTATCATTCTTATAGGTGTTGTAGCAGTATGGCTCTTGGCTGCCATTCCGGCTCCTGGAAGTGGTGGTGTCTTTGCTTCAGAAGAGGTATACGGTACCACAGAGTCTTTGATCGGAGTTATTGGACAACTCATAGAACCCCTTGTAGCACCTCTTGGCTTTGACTGGAGAGTTGCTGTAGCACTGGTATTTGGTATTGTCGCAAAGGAAATTGTAGTCGGGTCCATGGGCGTGCTCTATGGTGCAGGTGAAAGCGAAGAAAGCCTGTCAGCAGTCCTCGCAGCAGGAGCAATGACTCCTCTTGTAGGCCTTGGACTGATGGTGTTCACACTTCTGTACGTTCCATGTTTTGCCTGCATAGGTGTTATCAAAAGAGAAACTGGGTCCTGGAAATGGACATTGTTCCAAGCATTTTACGGAACAGGACTTGCATGGATATTTGCATTTGCAGTATACCAGATCGGTAGCAGAATGAATCTGTTTGCCTGAATACCAAAGGAGGCTACATTTATGGCTCAAAATAATAGAAAAAAGGAAACATTGTTTGCAGCACTTGCAGGAGTGCTGTATACATTTTTTGGAATAACGCATATCACAGAAGGAATTGGAATTAGTAACGGACTTGCAAATGGACTATATGTCTCAGGTGACATACTCGGAGGGTTCTGCCTTCTGGTCATAGGTGGCGTATTTCTTTACGGAACAAAAGAACTGCTGCAAGGAATAAACGCAGGTGTTGCCTTTGTTCATGTAGGGATATTGATGTCATTTATTTTTATGGTAGCTTATTTAGCAGTAATGGGAGGAAACTTGCTTGACTCTTTCATAGTTCCCGATGATTATGAAGGATGGAGTGTGATGGAATCTTTCAGACCAGGTATCTATCTTGGAATACTTTCAATCATAGGATTGGTGCATTGGAAAGAAAACTTCTCCTCGCACGAAGTACTTGCTTTCAAGGAGTGAGTGTAATGGTAGTTGGTTACAAATTTTTGTTGAAAAGAATAGCTGCAACACTAGATTCCAAAGAGAATCTTACGACCAGAACTCTGGCATCCAATCTTAATCTCAGACAGGATGAATTCAAGGATATTCTCAATATCATGATAAAAAAAGGAGATATAGAATGTATTGTTGAGAATCAGGTTAGTTGTGGCAGTGGATGTTCCGGCTGCGGAAAAAGCTGTTCAGTCAGCAAGCCAAATAACAAAAGAAATAGCATCAAATCCTACAGGCTAACAGAAAAAGGCAGGGCAATCTACGAAAGTTTGTCTTGACCATTCAACTGTTCCTTTAATTTTGATAGCTCACCCACATCTCCAACCGTTCCCTAACATGAGCATTAAGTGTAAAGGGCTTATCAGCCTCAGCATTCTTTTTCATGTAATGTAATGTTCCTTTAGAGAATCCCATTTTCTTCTAATTAATCCTGATTTCCTTCAACCTTGCCACCATCATAATTGCAGCGGGTGTTGATCACACCTCGGAGTATGGGCTTATAGTCGGCATCATCGTCATCTTTAGGAGCCACGACAGGACTATCAGGTTCACTTTTTTTTGCAATGGTCTTTGACTTCATGTTATCTCCTCTATGCAGGATTTCTTACAAAGAATATACGCCAGAATAGCAACAATATACATTAAAACGTGTTACTATATCTTTTTTGCCTTATCTTTAAGGTTAAACCCCACAGGTCCTGCCTGCATATACCTAGAAGTCGGTTATGATGCAGAATTAATATGCAGCTTCCGTACCCTGCTGCCCTGTAGCAGCCCTACACAGGGTTGAAAATCTAAGACATATAAACATCTTAACGACTCTAAGAAAGCCCTGCCCTCAAGCCCTCCTGAACCCTCAATGTACAGGTTCAAGCACAACTACTCAACAGGTATCAGCGCAATATACTCTTCACCTTTTGCAGAGATGCGTCTGAACTTTATCTCTTGACCTTTAGACCAACCTTCGAGTTCAACTATATCTTTCGGTATAGTTAATGTGTATTGATTTTTAGAGTATTGTAGTTTTGACATTTTGTAACCGTATTAATTTAAACATTAGTTAAAATATTCTAATTACTACTATTTAACCGCTGTGAGGCGAATTCAAGGTTTAAAAAAAAGAAAGCATACAATAAAGTTTATATTTCTATCGGGACCATTCTGGCTGTAAATGAACTTTATGATGTCCTTGATTTATCTAC
>NZ_JADQBY010000044.1 GCF_016278385.1 Methanolobus sp. | reverse complement strand
CGTATTAATCTGAGTAGACATATCATTGTTGTAGACCTCTACACCATCACAGTAAAAGACCCAGATAAATTCATGTCCTTGATTCCTTCCTATATTATCATGGACAGACACATTTGAACATCGGTTAAAGTGTGTCAAATCGTATGCATTGTCATGCATATACATGTCATAGACTTCAATGTTATCGACATCCTGGATGAAAATCAACATATAATACATAGGTACTCCAAGTATCTGTTCATCATTATTTTCATAGTTACCATCTAGTTCAAAACCATGAATTTTGATATTTCCAACTGAACCCATATTTTTTATAAGAGGGACATAGTTTCCAAAATATGCGTTGTTTTCTATCATCAGTTTTGCATTAGAATCGCCCGTAAGTTCAGTATTATCACCTATCTTAACAGGATCTCCTGCACTGTAAGTACCTGATTTCAGATAGACTGTTCCACCGCCTATTGAATGGATATAAGCAAGTGCCTGGTTTATCTGTACGTGGTCATCTTTTCCGTCACAATTGTAATCACCACTGCCGTCAGTAGCAACATATACAGTAGTTGCACTACCCAGAGCAGTAAATGATACAAGTAAAAAAACAAAAATTGCACCCATTAACATCTTTCGTTTTGCCATATTAATCAAAATATACTAATCGTGCACATGAATATAAACTCCATGTGCATGTATGTCCATAAGTTTGGCACTAAAATATGAAAGCGTACTTACATTTATTCAACAGTAAAATTGTCTTATTATACCATCGGCGGTTTGAATGAAGTATGATGAACTTCCTGAGAATGCAGAATACACATTAAATCACTTTTATCGATATAAACAATAGCAATAGAAAACAAACGGGTGGTCCTAAAATAGTTAGTGAAGTCTCTTTGACATGCTAACTGATTATGGACATGGAACATGATATTAATAATACTTTCTGCTTAACCTCAAAGAGAAGGTTAAAAAAGATATCATAAGATTTGTCATATGACCAGGCAACATAATCATTTCGATTTTGTACTTGTAAGGATGTCCATCTCTTTCGAAAGAGCTTTGTTATTCTCAGTTAACTAAAAAAGGTAGCTATAAAAATAATTGATCAATAATGTGATATTCATACAGGAATTAAAAAAGGCGCATGTAAAGCGCCTCCATTTACTATTTACTTTTTGATTAAACAGCAATAACTACCTGTCAAAATAGTGTTAGAAGCTACATTAAGGGGACCACTATTAACAAAAGTACCTGACTTCATATAGATTGTTCCGCCAATAGACTCAACGTAATCAAGCGCCTTGTTAATTTCTACATGATCATCGATTCCATCATCAGCAACATATACAACAGATGCACCACCAACATTGATATGGGATACCATCAAAACTACAAATATGGTAATAATGTACAAAGCTCGTTTTATTATCATAATCAGCATAATTCTTACTTTATGCACATGAGGCACTATGTTAGAAATTTAAACACATTAAATCATTTCTTTATAGTTTTTCCTCTTGATTTTCGGATATCTGGTTAAGAAGTTGTTATCCATACTTAATTTAATACATAGCTAAGTTATGAACTAATAAGCAGACATCTTCTGATCATTGCATATTCACGATTTAACAATGAGCCGATTTCAAAACTTCACTCCTAGCTTTTTCCAACATAAGTTGTCTAATTGGAATAGGAGAATTTTGGAGCTAATTAGATATCCTCCAGATAACCTCATATTATTTAGACAAAAGCTATTATACTATTATCCACATGTAATTATTATATAATGGGAGGACATGAGCACATGGGAAAAATATCAGGTATTTTATACCTGAAAAGAACGAAAATGTCCTTGTCAACACACTAATAATCTTATCAAATTAATTGGAAGCAAGAAATTAGAAAATATATATGCTAATACTTATGGAAAGATGGTCATCACATATAATGGAATGGAGTTTGTACTATTATGTAGATCAGATAGCAAACTTTGGGAAAACTATGTTGGTACACTATAATTACGTAAGTTGTATGAATCCTATAGAATTTTAATTTTGCCTGGGGTATTCAATGTTAGATTTTAATGAACTTGATTTTACGATTGTTAAGTTTCACAAGTTGTGTTCCGCATTAGTGAATAACAACTATGTGCCTGTCACCATGGAACATTATTTGTCTTCAAGAAATGACCTTCCTGAGCGTTTTGTTATCATGCGTCATGATATTGATAAATGGCCAAAAGCAGGTTTGAGGGCTGCTCATGTCGAAAAGGATCTTGGGTTAAAGGCAACTTATTATTTCCGAACCAAAAATAATGTTTTTGTTCCTCAAATCATCAAGGAAATAGAAAAGATGGGACATGAAGTTGGTTATCACTATGAGAATTTAAGCACTGCAGATGGTGACTATGAAAAAGCGATTGGCTTATTTGAAGAGGATGTCAACAGGTTCAGGGAGATATGTACTCTTAAAACCATATGTATGCATGGTGCCTCACTGTCAAAACATGATAACAGAGACTTATGGAATAAATATGATTTCAGGGATTTCGGAATTCTTGGTGAGGCCTATCTATCCGTTGGTGATGAGTTGAATTATTTCACTGATACAGGAAGAGGCTGGAATTCAAAGAGCAATTTGAGAGACTTTATTCCGGGAAAGAATAAAAGGATCTTTGCAGACACAACTGACAATCTAATAGGATTAATAGAAAGAGGGGAGGTTGATAATTTGTATATAACCTTACATCCGGAAAGATGGTCCGCAAATCTTTCAGGCTGGAGTTTTGCCTGGGTACTGGATCTTGGATATAATTCTGCAAAAGCTATCTTGAGGTGGATGCGAAAATGATGGATATTGTGACCGATGTCAGCGAGGTGGAATGGAAATCATTTTTGGATAATTGCGATGAAGCAACTATCTACCACACTCCCGAATGGAAGAGGTTTTTAAAGGATACTTTTGCTTATGAGCCACTTCATATCTTTGCAAAGGATGATACGGGGCAGATAACAGGCATGTTACCTTTGTTTTATATAAAAAGCAAATTAACCGGCAATCGACTATGTTCCACTCCATTTTCTCATTCATGTGGTCTGGTTGGTAATCAAGAGTCATTTGATTCTTTGATAAATAGATCTCTGGATATTTTTGGAACGATTGATGCAAAATATATTGAGATTCGGGATAGTGTCAATTCAAATAAGTTCCAGATCAACAATTCGTTTTCGACTTACATACTTGATGTTTCCAAAAATGTTGATGTATTATGGACAGAATTATCGAGTAATGCAAGAAGGAGCACCAGACAATCTAAAAAAAATGGCTTAAGTGTACGGGTCACAAGGGATATGGACGACCTTAAATCATTTTATCAGATAAATTCTATGACAAAAAAAGAAATAGGTGTGCCCTGTCATCCGTGGAAATTTTTCAGAAACCTATTTGATATTTTTAAGGAAAACATTTCACTTTATATTGTTGAATATAATGATGAGATGATTGCAGGCGGCATTCGAATTTATTACAAGGATACTGTTATTGCAGGATATGCAGCGTCAAATCCTGAATTTGTCAACATGAGACCATATAATATATTGAACTGGCAGACGATTGAGGATTCATCAAAAAGTAATTACAAATACTATGATCTTGGAAGAGTATCATATGATAATGAGGGCTTAATGTTCTTTAAATCCAGATGGGGTACCGTCGAGAAAAAACTTTATTATTCATTTTATCCGGAAAATCCAATGTCCATTGTTGAAAACAGAGATAACATGAAATTTAAAATTGCTACTAATATGATGAAAAGAATCCCAATGCCAATCTATCAGCAGTTCAGTAATGTACTGTTTAAGAACTTCGGGTGAAATGATGAAAATAATTGTTGAAATCGGACATCCTGCACATGTACACCACTTTAAGAACATGATATGGGAGCTTAAAAAAAAAGGTCATGAGATACTTGTATGTGCTGTCGATAAAGAGGTATCACTTGACTTACTGGATGCTTATGGATTTAAGTATGAGGTACTGGGTGTAAACCGGGGAAAGGGAATAATTGGAAAAATTCCCTTCTTTATAGAATCAGAGTTGAAGATGTTCAGCATAGCAAGAAAATTCAAACCTGATATGTTTATCTCCCGTGGTTCTCCTTTTTCCGCACATATGAGCAGACTCTTCAGGAGTTCCTCTATTTCATTTAATGATACAGAGCATTCTACAATTGTGGATTCAATAGTGTTTCCATTTATGGATGCAATACTAACACCAATTTGTTTCAAACGAGATTTGGGTGCCAAGCAGATCCGATACAAAGGAAACCATGAACTTGCATATTTGCATCCTGATTATTTCAGCCCCAATCCAGGGACATTACAGGAGATCGGACTGACAGAAAATGACACATTCAGTGTTTTAAGATTTGTTTCATGGGAAGCAAACCATGATGTAGGACAAACAGGTCTGACACTGGAAACAAAAAGGGAGGCTATAAGGATTTTAAAAGAATATGGCCGTGTTATGATTACATCTGAAAAACCGCTGGATGCTGAATTTGAACAATACCGGGTCTCTGTTTCTCCTGAAAAAATGCATGACCTTCTTTACTATGCAACTCTTCTTTATGGAGAAAGTGCTACCATGGCATCAGAATGCGCCATATTGGGGACCCATTCAATATTTTGTGATTTTGCTGGTAGGGGATACACTGACGAAGAAGAAGAAAAATATGACCTTGTATACAATTTCAAACTCGATAAGGGTGGACAGGCCAGTTCGATTGAAAAAGTGTCTGAACTTATTAGGAATCCTAGTTTGAAAGAAGAAGGAAGAAAAAAGGGTGAATATCTTGTAAAGGATATGATCGATGTAACTGCATATATGGTAGATTATGTTGAGAATTATGGAAAGTTGATTGAATAAGTGAATTACCCACTAAAAAAGTATACTGACAAAAAAGAAGCCTTCTAATTAAAACTTCAGTTTAAAAGCTTTTCCTTTTTTTTGGCGAGAGGTAATCGCTATAAATATCATATGCATGTCCTCTTATGTTTTAAAGATTTATAATGTGTGGAAGGGTCCACTTTGAGGATTCAATTGAAAACTATCTGAACATAGAAAGCGCCTTATTTGCCAATTCCTGCACTTTCGCTGCATAAACGATATTTCAAAGCTGGGACGTGCTTATTATACCAACAATAGTTGGCATTATAAATTGCACTAGTGAGTAAGGATGCAAATACGTCTGGTGATTATTACTCACAAGCAATTTCATGATAGATGAATTGAGTGTTACCTGTCCTGCTGGTTACAGAACAATAATCTCAAATTACAACAAGAAAACGGGCACACTTCTTTATCATTTCATCAAAGTGATTGTCATAACTGCACTTTGAAACAAAACTGTGCAAAACTTGACCACAAGACTATCACAGTAAGTAAACATTATTCTATTTTTGAGGAGGCTAAGAGATATAGTGAATCTCCTGATTTTAAAGATGACATGAAAATGAGAGCACACATCGAACCAAAACAAGGAGATATGAAAAGATTTCATGGACTGGAAAGAGCAAAGTTATGTGGGAATAGAGAAACTAAATGTTCAGGCAATGTTAACTGGAATTGTGGTAAATCTCAAGAGATTTGTTAAAATGAGTTGCGATAACTGTGGGAGATTATGTTGAAAAGGAAAAAACATTGAATGAGGCTATGGTATTTAAGCGGATATTAATGGTCTGTTTGGCAGAAATATCAATCAGATGACGGACTCTCCCAAAAACGAGTTCATGCTTTCAAATTTGCTCTTTAATTGTTAGGATGAAAACTTTATCTAGTATTATCCTACAGTCTCTAAAAAAACAAATGAAAATAAACAGGAGTTGTCTGAGTTTTATGAAAGCATTTTCTTCAAAAACATCCCTGTATAGGAAATATCGCTCTTTGCCACTTCTTCAGGAGTTCCATGTGCAATGACTTCCCCGCCACGGTCTCCACCCTCAGGTCCAAGATCAATTAGCCAGTCTGCAGTTTTGATCACATCAAGGTTGTGTTCGATGACTATTACGGTATTGCCGGCATCTACAAGTCGTTGCAGCACTTCAAGTAGCTTTTTTACATCATCAAAATGAAGTCCTGTTGTTGGTTCATCAAGTATGTGAACAGTCTTACCGGTAGAACGTTTGCTTAGTTCAGTTGCAAGTTTTACTCTCTGTGCTTCTCCGCCTGACAGTGTAGTGGACGATTGTCCCAGTTTTATGTAGCCAAGACCAACATCGTTTAGTGTCTGGAGTTTTTTGCTGATTTTTGGAACATTCTCAAAGAACTCAAAGCCTTCCTCAACAGTCATGTCAAGAACCTCAGCAATATTCCTGTCTTTATAGGTTACTTCCAGGGTTTCCCTGTTGTAGCGTTTTCCATGACATACTTCACATGGAACGTAAACATCAGGCAAAAAATGCATTTCGATGGTGATTATGCCATCACCTGAGCATGCTTCACACCTGCCGCCACGAACATTGAAACTAAAACGTCCTGGTTTATAACCCCTGGCACGTGCCATCTTTGTCTGGGAAAAGAGTTCCCTGATAGGAGTAAAAAGGTTAGTGTAAGTTGCAGGATTTGATCTTGGTGTGCGGCCGATGGGTGACTGGTCTATGGTTATGACCTTGTCTACATTTTCCAGCCCATCTATGGATGTGTACTTTCCGGGTATTTCCCTTGCCCTGTTAAGATTCTTTGCGAGTACTTTGTTGAGAGTCTCATTGATAAGTGTACTTTTTCCTGAACCTGATACCCCGGTAACACAGACAAGGACCCCAAGTGGGAATTCCACATCAATTAATTTGAGGTTGTTCTGGCTGGCACCCCTGAGGATTATGATGCCGGTAGCCTCCCTTCTGTTTTCCGGGACTTCAATCTTCACTTTTCCGCTCAGATATTTACCGGTTGTGGAACTCTCGTTCTTCATTATCTCTTTAGGAGTGCCTTCGGCAACGATCTCTCCGCCATGTATGCCTGCCCCGGGCCCCATATCAACAACATAGTCGGCACTGGTTATAGTTTCCTCATCGTGTTCGACAACGATCACGGTATTTCCTATGTCTCTCAGATGTTTTAGTGTTGTAATGAGCCTGAGATTATCCCTCTGGTGAAGACCGATACTTGGTTCGTCAAGTATGTAGAGCACACCCATAAGGCTGGATCCGATCTGTGTTGCAAGTCTGATACGCTGTGCCTCACCCCCAGAAAGCGTTGCAGCAGACCTGCTCAGTGTCAGGTAGTCCAGACCCACATCAACCAGAAAACCAAGCCTTGCCTTGATCTCTTTGAGTATCAGGCGGGAAATGGTGTATTCCCTGCTGTTGAGTTTAGTTTCCAGTTCCTTGAAGAATTCCAATGCTTCCTCAACGGACATTTCAGTTACGTTGATTATGTTTTTTTCATCAATGGTTACGGCAATGCTTACTGGTTTTAGTCGCTTGCCATGGCAGGTCAGGCATGGTTTTGTGCTGATGTACCTGCTCATTTTGTCCTTACTGGTCTCTGATTCCGTGCCTTCATATATCTTAGAGAGGTTTGCAATGACTCCCTTGAAGCGTCCTTTGTGTTTCCACATACCGCCGTTCTTTCCCACATGCACGAAAGGTATGAGTTCTTCACTGCCGTAGAATATGAGATGTTGTACCTCAGGTTTCAGCTCCTCAAATGGGACATCCATTGAGAATTCCATGTAATTCGCCAGTGATTGAAGTGACTGCATGTAATATCCGTCAGCCTTCTTGCTGTACCAGGGTTCCACTGCTCCTTTGTTAAGCGAGAGTGCCCTGTCGGGAACTATCAGGCTAGGATCGAATTCCATGGAAGTTCCAAGTCCGTGACACTGCGGACATGCACCCTGCGGGCTGTTGAATGAGAATGCTGCCGGTTCCATCTCTTCAAAACCAATCCCGCATTCAGTACATGCAAGTTTCTCACTGAATGTAAGTTCCTCGCCATCGATAATCTGAACTGTAAGTGTCCCTCCACTTTTCTCAAGAGCTGTTTCCACAGAATCGGATAGCCTTTCCTCAATTCCTTTCTTGATTACAAGCCTGTCCACAACAATGTCAATGTTATGCTTAAAGTAACGACCGAGTTCTATATTCTCGGCATCTTCCAGTAGATGAACTTCTCCGTCCACACGTACGCGTGTGAAACCCTCGGTGCGCAGGTCGATAAGGAGTTTCTTGTACTCTCCTTTTCTTTCTCTCACAAGCGGGGCAAGTACGTGTATTTTCGTACCTTCCTGCAGGTTCATGATGCTGTCAACTATCTGGTCAACACTCTGAGTTTCAATAATACGCCCACATTCTGGGCAGTGCCTTATTCCTATGCGGGCAAAAAGCAATCTCAGGTAATCATAAATTTCAGTAACAGTACCTACTGTAGAGCGTGGATTCTTGCTGGTAGTTTTCTGCTCGATAGATATGGCAGGGGAAAGACCTTCGATGTATTCAACATCTGGTTTTTCCATAAGTCCAAGGAACTGTCTGGCGTATGCAGAAAGTGATTCCACATATCTGCGTTGCCCCTCAGCGTAAATGGTATCAAAAGCAAGTGAAGATTTACCCGATCCACTAAGCCCAGTGATAACTATAAGTTTGTCACGAGGCAGAGTGAGGTCTATATTCTTAAGATTGTGCTCCTTAGCACCTTTAATCCTGATGCTGCTCAAAGACATTGTTTATCTCATGAGGTGGTTAATAGGTATAGTTTACGGTGAACTACAAAAGTTTAAAAAAGAGTTTGCATTTTTACCTTTTCTCTGCTTGATGCATCCCTTTTTTGCATGCTACGAATCAGGGTCATGATCTTTACTTTTCTCTCGAATTCTGTCATTGGATTGTTAATTGGGAGTTTGGGTATATATGGGTGATGTGAGCGGGGTGAAAGTGTTACGCAAATATCTGTTCTTATTTTATTGGTTACAACTTTAGTTAATGTAAACAGTGCAATAATATTCATATAAATATAGCACACGAGATATATGCAAGTGTATGTATAATAATTGTTATATATAATAACAGCATTGTTTTTCACAAAAGTGAGTGTTTGCACAGTAATGCCAGTAGCCATCAAAGATGGGAATTGTGTTTAGTGGGAATTGTCACTCTTGATGATAATTTAAAGATACAACAGAAGGCTGCAAATTAAGATTCCTGTGCTACAAATTGTATCCTTCAATACACTACATTCTATCATTCCAAAAGGCATGAATTGCGTGCCCTCACAAAGGTTGGATTCAAATGAACTTAAAAAATATAACCATAAGTCAAAGGATAATTGCAGTATCACTACTGCTTACTATTCTGCCAGTCACGCTGGTTGGGTTTTATTCATATGAACAAACAGCTTCTGCCACCAGTAATCAATTAGAGGCAAACTTAGGTGACCAGGTATTTCTTGAAAAACAGTATATTGATTCCGTATTCTCTGTTGCCCAAAAAAGCCTTGAAACCAGTCTGAGTCTCGTACGTTACGAATTCTATACTCGTGGTAACCCTGACATAATCAATGGTGAAATGGTACTTGGTGGAAACTATGTCGTCAACAATAACTTCGATATGGTTGACTGGATTAAGGAGGATATTGGTGGGGAGGTAACTATATTCCAGATCAAGGGCGACTCCGCAGTTCGTATTAGTACTACGATTATCAATCAGGATGGAGACCGTGTTGTAGGGACTACTGTTTCTGATAAAGTATACGATGCTGTTGTTACGCAGGGTCAAACCTACAAAGGGAGGGCTGATGTGCTTGGTTCCTGGTATGTAAGTATATATGAACCAATAAAAGATAGCTCAGATGAGGTCATTGGTATTCTTTTCGTCGGCATTCCTGAAGAGCAGTACAGGGTCATTATGAAGGATCAGATGTCGAAGATAACGGTTGGTGAGACTGGATACATATATGTCATGGACTCTAACGGTAATCTCGCAATCCACCCTAGTATTGAAGGAGAGAGTGTTTTTGACAATGATTTCATAAAAGAGATCATTGCAACTAAAGAAGGTACGATCACTTATGAATGGGAGGGCCGTGAGAAGATTGCTAGTTACACTTACTACGAGCCAAATGACTGGTTCATTGTATCAAGTGCTTATACTGAAGAATTTGAAGGACCTTTAAACGCTATCAAGAACAGTTTGATAATGGCTATTCTGATTTTTGTAGTTCTGGGCAGTATTGCTGCATTCCTGATAAGCAGGTCTATTTCAGGAGGAATTAAGAAAATAGTAACAGACTTTGACACGATATCCAAAGATACTCTTGAAGGTAAGCTTGACAGAAGAGCAAACATTGATGTAGGAATCGATTTTGAGGCAATACCAAGACGATTTAATCAGGTACTGGATGCTGTAATTAATCCACTTAACATGGCTGCTTATTACGTTGACAATATTTCTAAAGGTGCAATACCCCCTAAAATCACTGATGACTACAATGGTGAGTTCAACACAATTAAGATTAATTTGAATCAGTGTATTGATTCTATCACTGCGCTTGTTGATGATGCTAATATGTTGTCGGCAGCTGCAGTTGAAGGTAAGCTCGATGTTCGTGCTGATGCTTTCAAACATCAAGGTGATTATAAGGTGATCATTGAAGGTGTTAATGATACTCTCGATGCAGTAATTGGTCCACTAAACGTGGCTGCAGAATACATTGATAGAATCTCACATGGTGAAGTTCCTTCCAAGATCACCGATGAATACAGTGGTGATTTCAACGAGATCAAGAATAACCTGAATCAGTGTATTGATGCTATCAATGCACTTGTTGATGATGCCAATATGCTGTCAAATGCTACTGTTGAGGGTAAACTTGACATCCGTGCCGATGCCTCCAAACACGATGGTGATTTCAGGGCAATCATTGAGGGAGTTAATGACACTCTGGATGCTGTGATAAATCCACTCAATATGGCGGCAGAACATATTGACAGAATATCTCATGGTGATATTCCTTCCAAGATTACCGATGAGTATCACGGTGACTTCAATGAGATCAAGAATAACCTGAATCAGTGTATTGATGCTATCAATGCACTTGTCGATGATGCCAACATGCTGTCCCGTGCTGCTGTTGAGGGTAAACTTGACATCCGTGCCGATGCCTCCAAACAAAATGGTGATTTCAGAGCAATTATTGAAGGTGTGAATGACACACTTGATGCTGTCATCGGACCGCTTAACATGGCTGCAGATTATGTGGATAAGATTTCCAATGGAAATATTCCTTCTAGGATCACTGATGACTATCACGGTGACTTCAACACAATCAAGAACAACCTAAATCAGTGTATTGATGCAATTAATGCGCTTGTTGTCGATGCAAATATGTTGTCAGAAGGTGCAGTTGAAGGGAAACTTAATAATCGTGCTGACACATCCAGACATCAGGGAGATTATCGAAAGATAATAGAAGGTGTTAATGACACACTTGATGCTGTGATTGGACCACTTAACATGGCTGCAGATTATGTGGAAAATATCTCCAAAGGAAATATTCCTGAAAAGATCAAAGATGAGTACAATGGTGATTTCAATACCATTAAGAACAATTTGAATACTTGTATTGAAGCGATCAATACTCTGGTAGCCGATGCAAATATTCTTGCTCAGGCCGGTGTTGACGGGCAGCTTGATACCCGTGCTGACACTTCCAGACACCAGGGAGATTATCTCAAAATAGTTGATGGTGTCAACAATTGTCTTGATGCTGTTGTTGGTCCTGTGAACGAAACTGCAAGGGTTATCACCGCCTATGCTGAAGGTGATCTGAATGCAAGATTTGCAATAGATGTGGAAGGTGATTTCAAACAATTGGGTGACACACTTGATGGTTTTGGTGATACACTGCAGAGTATTATCGGTGATTCATGTGCTGTCCTCGATGCAATATCATCCAATGACCTGACAAGAAAGGTTAGTATTAATGGAGTTGGAGACTTCATACAACTTACAGAAGGTGTGGAGAAGTGCAGGTCTTCATTGAATGAGATAGTAACTCTTGTGACTGATAACGCTGAAAGTATTGCTTCCACTGCTCAGGAAATGTCTGCTTCCAGTGAGGAATTGACAGCGACTTCAGAAGACATGACTAACATCGTAGCTGAGATATCAAGGGGTACGCAGATGCAGTCCGTCAAGGCTGAAGAGGTCTCAAGGGCAATGAATGATATGAATCTCACTGTTCAGGAGGTAGCTGCTAACTCCGAGAATGCTGCACAAAGTGCTGTTGACTCCAATAAGCTCATACAGGGCCTTGGTGAAATATCCAATGATCTTATGTTGAAGATGGAAAGCATAAAATCGGCAGTTGGCGAATCTTCAGATGTTATTAATGAATTGGATGGAAAATCCAAGCAGATAGGTGAGATAGTCAATCTTATCACAAGTATCGCTGATCAAACTAATTTGCTTGCACTAAACGCTGCTATAGAAGCAGCACGTGCAGGAGAACATGGCCGTGGATTTGCTGTGGTGGCTGACGAGGTTCGAAAACTGGCTGAAGACTCCGGTAATGCAGCTAATGAAATTGCACAATTGATAGGTCAGATACAGACTGGAACAAGAGATGCAGTCACGTCTATGGCAAAGGGAGCTGATGAGGTTGATACAGGGGCTGTTTCCCTTGAAAAATCGGTTAAGGCAATTGGTGAAGTTGTTGAGACCGGAGGTATAATTGTCAAGATGGTTCAGGAAATTGCTGCAGCCGCTGAAGAACAGTCAGCTTCAATAGAGGAGATCACAGCTTCTGTCGAAGAGGTGTCTGCAATATCTGAACAATCGGCAGCAGGGGCACAGGAAACGGCTGCTTCCGTGGAACAGCAGACATCATCTATGCAGGAAGTATCAAAATCTGCTCAGGAACTTGCAGATGTGGCAGCTAATATGCGGATGGTGGTGTCCAGGTTCAAGCTGGATACTGTGAGTGCTAATGCTTATGCGAAATCAGATGATATGGATGATTCGTTCTTATCAGATGTGGAAGAAATGACCTATGACTTCCCGGAGGATGCATTAGTCTGATGTTGAAGGATTCTGAAAATTAGTGTTAAAATGCGGCTCTTCTAAAGAGCTGCACCATATTTTTTTACTCAATCATTTGATTGAGTTACTTTTTTAAAGTTTATTATGTTTGATTCACTTGACAGGCATGCATATATCAAGAATATGATGTTTTTCCGGGTGTTCTTCGGGGGAGTTTAAATATATCTCGTAACTTGCCCGGGCCATATCAATTTTAAGGTTATTTTGTATCAGCCACTCAACAATCTTTTCCCATGCAGGGCCATATTCCTCCGGTCCTGCTAGTTCTGCACGCATTACAACGTATTTTCCCCCGGGAAGTGTTTGCTTTTTGATGTCTCCCTCAACTTCAACATCATAACGGCTGGTCATGCACACATCCAGCTTAAGTTCTTCCGGAGGGGTAACGCCTGGATCATCATAATATGCAGACATAAAAAGAGGGTCTGTTCCCATCAATTGTTTCGGACCTGCCCAGCTGCCAAGTTTGCCAAATAAATCTTCAAACACTTTGACATTTCCTATGTAGTTGCCGATAAATGAAACATATGCTACGTTTCTTTCTTCTAATTCTGTAATCTTTGCTTCGTTTATAATTTCCAAATTCATCACCGACCTCAACTTCAAGTTATTTTATGTGACATGTACAATAAAAACCCATAGTAAGTCGAGTGAAAGTAATAATTATTTCTTACCGACAAAAAAGAACAAATAAGTTTTTTGTGGTATGGTTGTGGGCAAATTCTCATAGGAAGATAAAATATGGCGAAAACAGTTAGTATTTATGGAAAATGTTGTGGTAAAAAGGATACAAGAGGTTTAAAAGGTGGTGGAAATCCCAATTATATTTAGTGGCTCTGTACTTCTGGAATCAGATGTGTAAAAGTGGAAAAGGTAGGGGAGATTACCCATAGAAAAGAAGTGTGATAACTATGAATTTTCTTATGAAATCTCTATTTGAGATGTACCAAAACAGTATTGTTTAACACAAATAATATATTATTATCAATAAAATCAAATAATTATATGTGCTTATAAATCTACAAGCTCTTAAATAATGAGGCTATACCTTATCAAGAACATTACAAAGGTTACTATATTTTTACTTCTTCTTGTTTTCGGTTGTTTTAATTCGACTGCAGCAAATGTAACACTTAAACCATCAACTCAAATCGTCACACCCAGTGAAGATTTCACAGTAGATGTTTTTATAACACCAGATTCTGCAATTGCCGGATTACAGTTCAATCTCGAGTTTGATAGCTCAAAGATACAGGTACATGATGTATCTAAAGGTAGATTCTTAAGCTCGAAAGGTGCTTCAACATTCGTCAGCTATGGAAATATAGACAACAATGCAGGGATACTTTCAGATATTTATGGTGTGGTATTGGGTCCTTCAAGCATCTTAGAACCTGAGTCCTTCAAGCATCTTAGAACCTGAGTCCTTCAAGCATCACAATGAGTGTAAAAGAGCAGGCTACAAGCACATCAACAATTTCTCTGAAGAACGTGATTATAAGTGATCCATCAGGAAATTCCATAGGTACCTCGATTAAAAATACGACTATGACTATTAAAGAAGCATCCAGTGAACCCCAAGAGGTATTCTATGATAGTTTTGAGCAGGGGGCATGGAATGGACTATGGACTGAAGGCAGACGAAGCTACGGGTACGATTCAGTTCAGCGGGCAGTAGATGGCAAATATTCTGCTGAAGTCGATGGATGGGCTAGGGATGCACCATAAACCTCTAGAGATATAGATCTGGATGGTAAAACAAGCGCTACAATTACCTTCTCCTGGTACATTGAAAGTGGTCTGAGAATACCTTGCATTTGATGTGTCCACAGATGGAGGAGCTACCTGGACTGAAAAAGCAATTTTAAGAGGATATATGGATACGGAAAATCAATGGCACTACGCGAGCGTTGAATTGAACGACATAAACAACCTCAAACTTCAATTCCGGGGAAAGATGTCCAATTCACGGGAAGATGCGTTTGTTGATACTGTTAGAGTAGTAGCAAAATAAGCAATATGCCGTTGAATAAAGATGAAATTGAATAGTGTCCTATTTGGACACAAAACCTTTTTTTGCAACTTGAGTCTAATTATTTTTAGAGGAACTATCCGATATCTCATATTATGATTGTCGGTTCATTTTTTCGTGGGTGAATGTTTTTGAGATTCCATAGAAAAGGAAGCGGTGATAACAGTAAAGTTTAGATTTGTATTCTAGATAAGGATAATTGAGAAATTACACATTATTCTAAGAGGATAATTTTAAAAAGCTTTGATTTAATTGCAGTTACATTTGAACTATAACATTCTGGCGTATCACCCCACCTGCAACCTTTTATTAGGACAAAGAGAATACCATTGATGACCTTACGGTCATCAACTATCTTTCTTCCGGTTATTGGTTGTGGTGGCAAATGTGGCTTAATAAACTTCCATTGTTCATCAGAGAATTCTCTGAACTTCATTCAAAACCCCTCATGCAATTATTGCATGAAGTTGTATTTATACTTTTGAAATGGACTCATCCTCTATTTCGTGCCGGGAAATTATGGAAGTACTTAATTAGACTCACGTTAACTCTCTTCAACCGGAATGTTTCCACTTGACACATAATATAGATTCCTTCTGGAAGAATCCACCAATCCCTCATGCTCAAAAAATTGAAATTTTCTGCCCGGGAAAAACTGTGGCAAGTTCGCAGGATCAAAAGTAGTTGTCAAATCAAATAAATCATAGGAAATTAGTGCAATTGCCGATTTATCTGAACTGTTTAATCTCATGATGTGGTGTGCGTAATTTGAAACGATATCTTTAGGCATCTCAACAAATGAATGCGCATTTATAAAAATATCAACTTGGGCTTGCAATTTCTCAATTTGCCATGGTGCAATACAAAAAATCTCCAGATCATCTGTATCTGTAAATTTTATTGTTTCCAAATTTTGGAATTTTCTGCAGTCAGAAACAGCCTCGCCATAGAAAGCCTTTAAGTATTGCGTTCCAACATACAGATTCGGTGGAATGTCAAGATATATCACTTTCCTGATATTTGGATAGTTTTCAATTAAGAGATGGACATTAACTCCAAACCCTCCTCCTATTTCAAAAACAGTTCGAGCCATATCATATCTAATGTGAGCGGCCACATTATCATGCTGTTCTAGAACATTAAGATAATGAATTGCATAATCTTGCCCATTGATGTTGACTGCTTTTTTACATCCGCCAAGCAGGGAATATGGAAGTCTATATTTTCCTAATAATTCTCTGACTCGAGGTTTTGAATTGAGGTTTTCTTGGCAATTTCGTATTGATTCGGCAGCATAATTACGTGTCTGTGCTAATTGGGCATCATATATCTTACTAAATGGAAATAATTTTGTCCCCCATATTATGATTTTACGAAATCCATAATTATACGCATCTCGGATATCAATTACTAAATTATCGGCATAAGAAAGGCCAATTAGATTTGACGAACCTCTGAAATCTTTTATTCCGCATCTCTTTATTTCAGATATTGCGCTTTTTACTTTATAATTCCAATAGGGTCCGGGACGATAAAGACTACTAGATTGACGTTTTGAATCATTAATCATAACCTTCAAAAAGGAGAAATCATCTTTTATTTGTGGGTTCATTAAATACTCCTTGTTCAATCATAACCTTAACCGCATTTAACGCATTATAGTGTAAATAATTTGCTGCAAATTCAGTTCTGTATGAAAATTTTTAATTTCATCAATTTTGCTTGATTATATTTTTTCCACATCTACAACAATAACAATATTATCCAGTAAAAATAAAAAAAAGTCCATGTAAGATGGTGATTAATCTCTCCACGGCAGAAGTGCCCAAATTAATGTCCCATGTTTTCCTTATCTTCTTTCTACTCCCCTGAAACACCATCCAATCAAAACCCTCACCAAGGTTATTTTTTTGTATCAAACAAGATTCACTACAGTTTCCTAACGCTTAGCTATATAAATCTATAGTAGATACACTAAATCATCAAAAAACAGAGGTATCTACATGAAAACACTCGTAACATAAATGACCCAGACAGGGAATACACAGAAAATAGCAGAAGCCATTTACGGCGAACTCGAAGGCGAGAAAGATATCAAACCAATAGGTGAAGTTACAGACCTTGAAGGATATGACCTTGCCTTCATAGGTTTCCCCGTGCTTCAGTTCGATGTTCCTGCAAATGTAAAGACATTTTTATCCGGGAAAACATCAGGTAAGAACATTGCCACATTCATGACTCACGCTGTGCCTGAAGGATTTGAGGCTATACACTCATGGACAGGTTCCTGCGCCCAGGCTGCAGAAGGTGCAAACATTCTTGGTACATTTGACTGTCAGGGAGAGCTTGCCCAGCCAGTGATTGACATGCTGCTCAAGGCAGATGACCCTCAGATGAAAGCATTCGGTGAGATGGGTCCATCTACAAAGGGACAGCCTGACGAATCCTGTGTACAGAAAGCAAAAGCATTCGCAAAGGAAGTACAGGCTAAATTATAATAACCTGTCTAACTTATCTTTATCTGGAAAAACGTCAGACAAGTCTAAACAAACGGAGGGGATAATTTATGACAGACCAGAAGAAAGCTCCTGTATTCTGTGAGAAATACTGTCTTGTATGCAAAGGTGCACGTGCAGGTAACGGTTTATGCAAGGCTATACAGAACCTTGAACTTAAGATATTCGGGAAAAAAGGTTGTCCATGGGGCAAGGCAAGAACAGAACACTACGGTGTCACGCCTGATAAGCCGATTAAGAAATAATGTATTAATAAAAGGCAAACCAGCCTTTTATATCTCTTTTTCTAATTCGATTTTATTTGATAATACTTTGTCGTACTGTTCCATACCTTGCTGATGCATGTAGGTTTTAAAAAACACAATCATTATCGCAGTACCACAACAGATTTAAGTAAGATTTTTCTCATAAATATTTATGAGTGAATCACCTATTTTTGAGATATTTGACGGTTTACCCAGACAGGGTCCTGGCAGTAATGAATGTACTGAAAAAGCCTTTAATTTGCTTTCTTCCCTTCCTGCAGGAAGTAAAATCCTTGACATTGGTTGTGGTGTGGGTATGCAGACAATACATCTTGCGAAGATCTGCAACGACTGTCACATCACTGCAACTGACATTTACCAGCCTTTTCTGGACAAACTGATGGGAAATGCGATTAAAGAAGGAGTAGACGACAGGATTACCACAGTTTGTGCCTCCATGGATGACCTGCCATTTGAAGCGGGAGAATTCGACATCATCTGGGCTGAAGGCTCTATTTTTGTCATTGGTTTTGAAAAAGGACTTAGCTACTGGAAACAGTTTCTTAAAAGTGGGGGTTATATGGCAGTGACAGAGAACACATGGTTCACGGATGAACCTTCTCCGGAAGTGCTTCAGTTCTGGCAGGAGATATATCCCGGTATCATGAACATACCTGACACTGAAAAAGTTATCACGGCAGTAGGATATGATATCATTGAGCATTTTAAATTGCCAGTTTCTGTCTGGTATGATTTTTATTCCAATCTGGAAAAAAGAGTTGATGACATCAGTGATAACTATAAAGGAAACACCGAAGCAGAAATGATAATTGAGTTTAACAGAAAAGAGATAAAGCTCTTCAGAGAACGCCCGGATGAATATGGTTATGCATTCTATATTTTTCAGAAGAATATCTAATATTGTATATGGGGTGGCTATTTGCTATAAAAAGCAGGTCACATCCGAATACAAATCGTTTTTAATTTAATTTTTTGCCCTACCATTCGTTCCCATTTGAGCGATTCGTCAACCGCATTTTTCCCAGTCTGTCAAGTAAAGGAAGAATATTTTATTTTAAGGCTGAAATGTGAGGAGTAGGAGTCTAAGTTAAAGTTGTGTTAATAAATGCAGCTATTACTGACCAACCATTAATGGCATCTGCGAGTAAAGCAATAAAAATTAATAAGGCAATAATGTATTGCCATTGTTTTTTAGCTACTTTAGAAGCTATTCTAAATGCTTGGTTTATTTTGTTTTTGTTTATAAAAAAAATGTATTGGCTTTGAATTATGTCTGTTATGGGATCAACCATATTCTTTTGATATCTAAAACAGTTCATGAATACTTGGTATATTTTTTCATTATTGACCTCGATTGTTTGGTCAGATAAATTTATGTGGCGATTGATTATTTTATTGTATTCATTGAAAGCGTTACGCCAGCTTGGGTTATATACTTCTATTAATGGTTTACTATTTTCATACCATGATGCATATTTATCAAGTATCTCTTTTTGTAAGGTTAACATTTCCATAGAAAGTTTGCCCCATGTATAATAATTAGAATACGTGGTTGGATTTTTATTAATATCGCCATCTAATGAATATATATGGTTGCCAGTTGAGATTACTTGCCTTTTGTTTTCGATTGGAACCGATAAGAAGAACTTTTTAGATAAATCTATTATTTCTTTTGCTTCTAAATTGAGTTCATCAATTGATTCTAAATCTTTTTTAGACATTCTACACATCCATCATAATGAGTAAACATAAAATATCTAATGATTCAATAGGTTAAATCTTATGCATTCAATCATTTTACAATATGATTAAACATCAAAATTGCCATTTTTTCAATATATATATTTGCAGACTATTGTCTAAATTAATAACATTTAGATTAACGACATTTATGTTTGATATTCCGTACAAAAATCAAGTTGTCTAACCGCCAAATAAAGGTAAACCTTCTAACAGCATTGTTATAAAAATTTTCTATCTTTAAGAAATATCGGTTTACTGCAAGCCTGCAAAGGCGAAGGACGGTTTTTTCCTATTATGCTGACTAATCGGAAATTTTGAACAAGCAAAAAACAGACTATTATGGTATCACACCTCCAGTCAAATCCAAAAAAGCAATCTATTAATGTTAAATAAGAAATTGACACTGCTCTAAAGCAATGTATGGGTTATTTATTTGTTTAACTGAAAATGTCTGCAGAATTAATCAAGTTTCCCTAATTTTCTTAACTTGTCTAGGCATGGGATTGAAAATTGATGGGTATCTACGACTTTAGCCTTCAGTTACATTTTCTAATAATTAATCTCAAAACCAATAATATATTTTTAAATACTATGTATATTATTTAAGTTATGTAATATGGTATGTATATAATTGGAGGTTTCAATTTGCTAAACATAATATTATTTTTAGAAAATAATATAGTCGCTATATTTGCTTTTATTGTGTCTTTGATAGCATTGTATTTTTCTACAAAACAGTTTTCTCTCCAAAATAAACCGATTCTATATTTTGAGAGGAAATATTCAAGAGAAAACGATGGTTATAAAGAAGTTATGTATGTTGAAAATATTGGCAAAGGTCCTGCATATGATATAAAATATAATCTTGAATATATGGATTCAGTAAATTCCTGAGCATTTATACGAAGAGCACGTAAATCCAGAAGGTGAATCTCAAACAAAACAATTAATTCCGAATTCTAAAAAGGTGATATTTAAATATCGTTCAACTGACGCTCCTTCTGGGGATAATCTTTTGAAAAATATAACCTATAAAGATATAAGCGGTAAATTAATTAAACAAGATGATACCTATCTTTCAGATACAAAATAATAAGATTTTTTGAAAAAGTACTTGGATCACATGTTCTTCATTTCTTATAGTATCTCAATGCCATTGCAGATATTTAATTATCTGGTACTTTTTAAATTAGTTCTCCACATTAATAAGAAAAAAGAAGGCCATATCGGCCTTTTATTCTCAGTTCGCCTTAATATACGCTATCATCTTCGGTGTCAGCAGAGGTATGATCTGCGGAAGCATGTTAGGCAAAAGATTACCCATTGCATCCGGCATGAGGTCTGGCATCTGCTCCTTCATGTAATCTGGCATTGGAACCCTCTTCTCGACAGCCTTTAGCATCTTTGGCATGACCTTTGGCATCAAAGAAGGCATGAGCATAGGCATCATTATCGGCATCATTGGCTTCATAAGAACATCCATACCCGGTACATATTTTACCGTCTTCATCATAGCCTGCATGTATGAAGGCATGGCACCGATCATATCAGGCAGCAGTTCCACCATCATCTCGGTCATATTCTCCGGTTCCATCAGCTCAATCATCTTTTCGAAGGTCGCCCATGCTACAAGAGCATCATTATTCGTATCCGGCAGGTCATATCCAAGACTGCGTGCCGCCAGTGCTCCAAGGTCCTCTATCTTTATATCGACATTATTATCCCTTGCAGCAACCCTGAACTGAACAAGGCAGCATGGACAAAGTGCCGCCATGATGTCAGCATCCTGGTCAACAGCCTCCTGCAAACGGACATTTCCAATCTTACTGGCCACTTTCGGCTCGTCGATAAGCGTCACAACAGAACCACAGCAGAGTGCCTTCTCACGGTTGTGTTCCATCTCCTTGAACTTCACTCCAGGAATTGCTTTCAGCAATTCTCGTGGTGGCTCGTATACTCCTGCACCGGCTCTTCCCAGGTGGCATGAATCATGCCATGCAATAGTCTTGTTCAGAGGTATCTTGAACTTTGGTTTCAATACATCAAGTTTATCCACGAGCACTTCAGAATAGTGCTTTGCTTCGATGTCAAATTCCATTCCGAGTTTCTCGGCCCACTGAGGATAGATAGTCCTCCACATAAGCAGACAGGCAGGACAGGAGGTAACAACTGTCTTTGCACCTATCTTCTGCATGTTGGCAATGTTCATTTTCAGGATTCTCTCGAACACATCCCATTTTCCGGCAACTAGCATTGGAATTCCACAACACGATTCCTTATCACCAAGATATGCGAACTCGATACCTGCTTCATCCAGCAAGCGAACGGTACCTATTGCCACGTCCTTTTCCACAAAGGATGCAGTACATCCGGCAAAGTATGCAATCTCCGCCTTGTCCTTGAGTTTTGCCCTGATATCATCAGGCAGCCACTTGTCCCTGTCTACTCTGTAGTTTGCCCAGATATTCCTTTCCTTATCCAGACTTTGTGCCATGATCTCAAATGGTGGGATTGTCATCATGCCTCTCTTCTGGACGAAGTTCTCCCTGAGTGTCATCCATGAACGCTCGATAGGCAGGTCAAGCTGGCAGTTATGGTCACACATCTCACATGTGGTACAGGCAAGGAAAGTATCCACTTGCTCCTGGTCTAGTTTCATTTTTCCGTCAAGGTATTCCTTGATAAAGAACCACTTGCCACGTGGTGACTGTGATTCCCAGCCACGACCGTAATACTGGTCACACTCGTTAACACAGTATCCACACTGAGCGCAGGTGTAAGCATGAGATATAATGTCTCCTGGCAGTCCTTTCTCCTCTTTGAACTCCTGGTTGCCAACTCCTGACATATTACCCACCATACGGGCCATAGGTTCGAACACCTTTGCAAGGGAAAGTCCGGTATTAATCATGGACTTACCTGTCATCGTCTCAGGGTTCATGATGTCATCAGGATCGATCTGCTTCCTGAAAGCCTGAATGGCCTTAAAGCGATCCTTATACACTTTTTCTGCCTGACTTGCAAAGTAAAGACCGGAAGCGTATATCCTTCCACCATTTTCCTCTGCTATTTTTACAATACTCAGTGCAAGCGGAAATGCAAGATTATACTTGAATGATCTTTCTGAGTGTGGCATGAAACAGAGCATAATAGCCTCGTCGCCCTTTGTCACCATACCCTCAACAAGAACTGGAAGGCCGATCTTCTTCTCGATTTCGTTGAACATCGTGTCGATCTTGTCAACCGGCACAACAACCTCAGCCGGGATGAATGAAGGGCCAAGTCTCTTGACCTTCATGGACCTGAACCATTCCTGTGTCTCATGCTCAGCGATCTCATCAGAAAGCTTCTCTCCTCCTGCTTCTTTGATCACACTCTCAAGGGCACTGACATCTCTTGATTTGGGATAGGCGAAGTTGCATATGTAGGAAAGTGGTAATTCCGGTCTGTGTTCCTCGATCGTCTCTCCGTAATGTGTTTTGTACGGGGACTTGTTCTTCATCTCAGCCCACTGAGGATTCAGGAAGGAGATTGCCCATATAGGGATTTTCTTCTCACCGACCATCTTAATGGCTCTCTTCATGGAGGATGCATCAGGGAACTTAGCTGAAATTGCAGCAGTTTTTTCGAATTTCCTCAGTTTAAGTGTGACCTGCGTGATTATTCCGGTAGTGCCCATGGTACCGATGATCTTTCCAAGTTCCTCGCCGGAAAACTCCTTTACTTCACCAGTTGGTAATACCACTCTTGCAGATTCCATGGTGTCTTGTGACCATCCGTATTCGTAACTTCCGTAACCCACACCGTTCTGGGCAAGCCATCCACCAACGGTTGCCGACATCGCACTTGAAGGAACAGCCTGCAATGCAAGTCCTTCCTCGTTGATCTTTGATTCAAGGTCATGCCATACGGCACCTGCACCAACTGTCACCCTGAGATTATCCTTATCAATATCTATGATCTCTCTCATTGGGGTTACATCGGCAACGATACCTCCTTTTGTCGGTATGATGCCACCGTATCCGGAAGAAGCTCCTGCTCTTGGAACTACAGGGATCTTATATTTACGTGCAAAATTGATGAGCTCAACAGCTTTTTCTTCGTTATTTACCTTCACAATGGCAGCAGGCTTTGCCTTTCCTACCATGGTTTTGATAAGGGATGGCAATGCTCCCACATCATGTGTATAAAAGTGGCGTTCCTTGTCTTTGAAGTTTACTCCACTTCCAAAAATATCTGAAAGCTCTTTCTTTTGCTGGTCTGATAGTTCATGAATTGTATTTCCCATTATAAAAACTCCACAAGTTATATTGTTTTTAGTAGATGTTAATGATTTGTACCAAAGATAATGACTATATACGGACTATATATACTGAATTATATACTGCAGAATACGGTTGAATTATGGCAGTTCCGTGTATGTTCCAAAATTGTCCCGGATCTTCCAACACATTCCATACTTATATCTGGAGAAAGTTATAATTACTAACCGGGAGAAGGAAACATGCATTTACCGGATCATAAAACAAAGATTGTATGCACTATCGGACCCGCATCATCTTCAGAGGATGTGTTGCGTGGCCTTATTCTTGAGGGAATGAACGTTGCCAGACTGAATTTTTCTCATGGTGACCTTGATGCTCATCGTGTTATTATCAGGAGAATACGGAAGATCGCTAATGAGCTCAACAGGGTGGTAGCTATCATGGCTGATCTTCCCGGACCCAAGATAAGAGTTGGTGTAATTGAAGATGAGCCAATGATGCTCACGACGGGTTTACATGTCGTACTGACACCAAAGGATGTAGTGGGTAAGGATTTGATAATCCCTGTTCAATATAAACAGATTGCAGAGAGTGTCACACTAGGCAGTCCTATCTATCTTAACGATGGTTTTATCCAGCTTGATTGCAAGGATATTATTGATGGGGATATCCATTGTGATGTCGTTGTAGGGGGTCCGCTCTTTTCCAAAAAAGGTCTCAACCTTCCCGGTTCAAAGATACTGATCAACCCGATAACCGGCAGGGATTTGGAGATCATCGATTTCGGTCTACAGGAGGGCATAAGTATATTCTGTTTGTCCTTCATAGAATCTAAAGATGACATCCTGCTGGTAAGGAACTATGCTGCGAGTAAGGGCAAAGAGGTATTCATAGTTTCGAAGATAGAAAGGGAGGAGGCTGTGAAGAACATCGATTCTATTATGAAAGAGAGCGATGCCATCATGATAGCCCGTGGTGACCTTGGTGTTGAGATCCCTATCCAGAAGGTTCCTATCGTTCAAAAGGATATCATACACAAGGCCAATCTCATGAGCACTCCTGTTATCACAGCAACCCAGATGCTCGAGTCCATGACAGAACACATCAGGCCTACAAGGGCAGAGGCCACAGATGTTGCAAATGCAATAATCGACGGGACAGACGCAGTGATGCTATCTGCCGAGACTGCTGTGGGAAAATTTCCTGTTGAGACGGTCAGAATGATGGCAATGATAGCTCACTCAACGGAAAAGTGGAGGTATCACACTACAATAGGTCTTGAAATGATGAAAAAGGCCATTCAGAGAATGCATCCCACAGTTGAGGATATGATATCCATCCAGGTGAATGATGCTCTGCGGAATCTGCCTGTAAAGTACGTTATTACTCCTACAGTTTCAGGCAAGACACCTCGGCATATCTCACGATTCAGGCCTGGTGTATGGATACTTGCCTTTAGTCGTTATCCGCTTACATGCGAACAGCTTGCAATGCAATATGCTGTTTATCCTGTTCTAGCTCGTCAAAAAGTAGAAGATTGGGAGGAATCTGTAATGGATGCTCTTACAAAATCAGATATGATTGGAGCAGGCGATATGCTGATCCTTACTCAGGGCCAGTCAACAGGATATGGCAAGCCGGGTGGTACTAACCTTTTGAAGTTCATTGAGGTGAAATAGGTTGACAAGTCAGTAACCTTAATATAGGGGGTATGTGCATTTGCATTTGTGTATAATTATTATACAAGTTATATTAGCGCATACTAACAGGGAGTGGAAATCAACATGGGGTCTGGGTATTCAGATACACGGTTAGTGCTTGCTTTTTTGATTCTTAGTTTTGTCTTTCTTCCTGTGGTAAATTGTGAGTCGGATAATTACATAATAGGTGTTCTTTCTGTTCATGGTGAAAAGAATGACACTATTGATCAATGGGCTCCAACTGCAGAGTACCTGACAACTAGTATTCCCAATGAGACTTTTGAAGTAATTCCTCTTGATTATGATGAATTCATCCCTGCAGTAACTAATGAAGATATCGATTTTTACTATGCGAACCCCATTGTCTGCGTTGAACTGGCGCGCCTTCACGGAGCCGGTAGGATAGCAACTTTCCAGCCAATGTGGAACAATTCCTCATATACTGGTTTTGGTGGTGTGATCTTTACAAGGGCTGACAGGGTTGATATCAATTCCTTGCAGGACCTGGAAGGGAGATCTTTCATGGCGGTCAGCGAAGAATCATTCGGTGGTTTCCTGGCGCCTGCAGGAGAATTGAAACATAACGGCATAGATTATAAGACTGATCTTGGCGAACTGACATTTGGCCAGACACATGATAAAGTGGTCCTTGCCATTATCAACGGGGATGTAGATGCTGGTTCGGTCAGGACAGGAACTCTGGAAAGAATGGCTCTTGAGGGTAGCATAGATATTGAAGATATCAAGGTTCTTAATCAGAAGGATTACACGGGTTATCCTTTCCTTGTCAGCACAGACCTTTACGCTGACTGGATGTTTGGAAAGATTGCTTCTACACCGGATGGTATCTCCAATAAGGTATCTATTGCCCTTTTAAGCATGCCTACTGATAGCAATGCTTTTATTGAGCTTGATTCTAATGGATGGTCAGTTCCGGCAAGCTATAGTCCTGTAGATAATCTTATGAAAGAACTCAGGGTTAGCTTATATGTAGATTATGGGAAAGTGTCTCCTACTCAGTTACTCATTCAGTGCTGGTATGTTCTGGTTCTCATACTCATGCTGATATTTCTCATGAAAGTGCATTCACGTTTGACGCTGGAAAAAGCAAAAAAAGCACAACTTGAAGAGTCTAACAGACTTAAGGACCTTTTCACAGACATTATGAGGCATGACCTGATCAATCCTGTAAATATTATAAGAGGATTCAGTGATATCCTTTATATGAATGAAACTAATCTTAAGAAAAAAGAAAATCTGGAGTTGATACGTGATCAGGCTGATCATCTGGCCTCAATGATAGAGTCTACCGCAAAGCTTGCAAAGCTTGAATCCCCTGATGACCTGCAGTTCGAGGTACAGGATATAGGTTCTATACTGTTGGGAGTAGTAGAAAGGTTTTCTTTAGAAATCTCTAAAAAAGAAATTAAACTGGATTTGAACTTCCATGGTGAATATCCGTCCCTCGTGAATGATATTATCGAGGATGTTTTTGTTAATCTTATATCAAATTCTTTGAAATACAGTCCAATGGGCGGTAAGGTCATGGTCGATATTCTCGATGCAGGCGATTCGTGGAAAGTGATGGTCACGGATGAGGGAGATGGTATCCCTGATGAACAAAAGGAATATGTTTTTGAGAGGTTCAAGCGGGTTGATAAAAAAGGTGTAAAAGGAACAGGCCTTGGTCTTGCCATCGTAAAAAGGGTAGTGGAACTCCATAAAGGTGATCTTGGAATTGAGGACAATTCGGACGGCCAAGGTTCCATATTCTGGGTAATGCTTGGCAAAGCATGAAATCAGTTTTTCTTCTTCACAGGTTAAGGAGAATCCAAAAAACTAAAATGGGTTCGATCATTGGATCATCGTTGTAGGGTCATATAAATCTGACAAATATCCTATAAGTATATTAATAATGGGATATTATATATTTATCTATAAATAGTGCGTAATATCTAAATATATACGATCGCATAGATGTTCCGCACTTATGAGGGATGAATGCTGAATAAAAGAAAAATGCGATTTTTTTCCGGATTAATCTTGTTTACAGTCATTCTTAGTTCTATTTTTCTTTCTGTGGTGAGCTGTGAGCCCAACATTTACAAAATTGGTGTTCTTTCTGTTTACGGGGAAAAAGAAAATTCAATTGAATTATGGACACCTACGGCAGATTATCTATCAGAGAGCATTCCAAACTCTGATTTTGAAATCATTCCTCTTGACTATGATGATTTTGTCCTTGCTGTAAGCAATGATGAAATAGATTTTTTCTATGCCAATCCAATGCTCTATGTTGAAATGGAACGAAGCTACGGATCCAGCAGAATTGCAACTTTCCAGCCGATGTGGAATAATTCTTCTTATTTAGGACTTGGTGGTGTGATCTTTACCAGGGCTGACAGAGCTGACATCAATTCTTTGCAGGATATGAAGGGTAAATCCTTCATGGCAGTAAGTGAAAAGTCAGATGGAGGCTTTCTGATTCCCATGGGGGAATTGCTACATGACGGAATTGATTACAGGAGTGATATAGGATCACTGACATTTGGTCATACTCATGACAATGTGGTTCTTGCTATTATTAACGGATATGCGGATGTCGGTACAGTAGGAACCGGAACCCTAGAGAAAATGGTTCTCGAAGGCAAAATAGATATGGAGGATGTTAAAGTCCTTAACCAGAAAGAATATGAGAATTATCCTCTTCTGGTGAGTACCGATATTTATCCTGACTGGGCTTTTGCAAAGACGAGTTTTACACCGGATGATATTTCCAAAGAGGTTTCTATAGCCCTCTTGATGCTGCCTTCAAATAGTACTGCAGCAATGGATCTTGATTCAACCGGCTGGGCAGTTCCGGAAGATTACAGTTCCATAGATAACCTGATGAGAGATCTCAGGATTGGTCCATACATAAATTATGGAATGGTTCCCCTCGCTGAAGTATTCATACAACACTGGTATGTTTTTGCTCTCATCTTTATGCTCTTTGTGACTGTGGAGGTCCATTCACGTTTAATGGTGGAGAGGGAGAAGAAGTTAAAGCTTGAGGCTTCAAACAAACTCAAAGATTTGTTTACAGACATCATGAGGCATGACCTGTTGAATCCTGCAAGTGTTATCAAAGGATTCGGTAATGTGTTGTATGTGGAAGAAACAGATGATGAGAAAAAAAGGAAGCTTCAGAGGATAAATGATCATACGGACCATCTTATATCAATGATAGGTTCTGCTGCAAAGCTTGCAAAACTTGAATCATACGAAGAACTGGAATTTGAAGTAAAGGATGTTGGTGCAATACTAAGGATGGTTGCCGACAGATTTTCTCCGGATTTTGCAGTAAAGGATATCAAACCTGTATTTAATCTGAAAGGTGAATACCTTTCAAGTGTGAATGCTACAATAGAGGATGTATTTTCCAATTTGATCTCCAATGCTCTAAAATATAGTCCTTCTGGTACAACTATAAGGTTTGAAATTGTTTCAATGGATAAGAACTGGAAAATAAAGGTAGCAGACCAGGGAGACGGCATTTCTGATGAAAATAAAATACATATTTTTGAGAGATTCAAAAGAGCTGACAAAAAAGGTATCAAAGGAAGTGGTCTTGGCCTCGCTATTGTTAAAAGGGTAGTTGATATTCACAATGGAAGCGTTGGCGTTGAAGACAATCCAAATGGGAAGGGCTCTGTTTTCTGGGTAATGCTCAAAAAAGCGTAGTTTCAGTCTATCTTACGCATAACAATGGAACCATCACGCATGTGGACTTCTGCATATTTCTGTTTTTCCTCTTCTGGCTCGTACTTGTTGTAGAGCATTGATTCAACTCTTCCGGCACCCATCAGTTCTCTCATAAGCGCGCTATCCTCTCTTTTCATTCTGGACTTTGCAGCAGGAGGGTTTGTTTTGGCCTTATTCTTTGAGTATATAGAACCACCTTCCATTCCTGCACCAATGAAGCCCTTAGCACCTAGAAATATGAGTTTTCCATCTTTCATATAAGCACCGGCAAATTCTCCCACATCTCCATGGACCACGATAGTTCCTCCATTAAGATGTGAACCAGTGTTCATACCTGCATTTCCGTTCACGATAACAATAGCTTTTTTTGCCAGTATTCCTGTTCCGTTATATGCATCGCCTTCTATGATGACCTTCGCATCATATGGGCACCTGGCAGCAACAGTACCTCTGGGTATGCCATCCTTAAGGATCAGTGTTCTTTCCTTTTCATTAAAGTCGTTGCCAATGAGCTTGGCTTCTCCTGCACCATTACAGAGGATATCTGTTATTGAGCGAAATTTTCGATAACTATGGACATCAGATTCAAGTTCAACTAGGTTACCTATCGGATATTCGATGTTGCCTTTTATATACAGGATTCCAGAGACCATGCCCATACCGGCTTCAGGGCCTACATCTCCCTGAATGAATATTTTTCCTGTTTTCTCTGCTTCTCCGTTTCCTCCGAAGTGCTTCAGGTCTGCTCCCATGCTGTAGGCAAAGTTCTTTGCCACATTGCCTTTGATACGAACCTCGCCACCTGCCTTTAGTTCATTAACGAGTTCTCTGTATGTCAATTCAGTATCCTTCTGGGATGGTATCAGTGAATCGGGATCAAGGCTTTTGTTATGCCAATAAAAATTGAAAGTGTAGTCGCAGAGGTAGTCTGCATTCTTGCTAAGTTCAATCTCAATTACCATTATTTCATCCGTGGATAAGTTTTGGAAGACATCTTGTGCAAACCCAGAGGCTTTCCATATTATGCCTTACAGGCATCAGGTAATTATCCTGCTCTCCGCAGCCGCAACTGAAACAGTGAATTGAAATATCTGTCTTCTTTGGCTGTGATTCGGCTTTTCTCAGGTCAAAGGGAATAGCATCTCTTTTTTCGATGGTGATTGCGCCTTCAGGACAAACTCCTATGCAGAATCCCATACCATCGCAGAGATCTTCTGAAACGACCTTTGCCTTTCCATTGATTATCTTTATGGCTCCTTCAGCACACGGAGACACACATTTACCACATCCGGTACATTTTTCCTCATCTATTTTAACTATCATTCTCTGGCCCATGTTTTTATCTCCGTTTGTTAGTGATGTGTTCCTTCTACAAGCTTAATTCCTGCATTTTCAACTGTTCTCTTTATCTCATCGATGTGTGGACATTTTGGATAGTTCTCCATTTGCATGCAGGAACTCAGATGTATAACATCCACTCCACGCTTCTTCAGTGATTTCAACAGACGGTATATCCTGCGACCGGAGCATCCACCGCATGTGAAAAAAGCAACCATCTCTGTATTTTGCTCATAATCACTAAAGTTCATGGTCTTCTTATTGAATGCCATAAAGCATCCTACGCCCGGACATGCTTCCGAGACTATGTCGCACCTTATTACTGCAATTCTGGTGGCCGGTTTAACATCTTCGATGATAACAACTCCGTTTTTAAGGAATCTTCTAAATAAGAAAAGCAGGAGGAACTACCCCCTAAAGAAAGATATTCTTGTATGAATTTATAGGCCAACTTCTGCTTTGAATTTGTCGAGTCCGATATCTTCGATAACTCTTCCAAGGCGGTGTTTTGAACCGTGTGCTTTTGTGAAGGTTATGATCTTCTCTACAAGTGCCATAACTTCATCTTCTGAAAGTTCATCTGCAATTACGTCAGCAAGTCTTGGTTTAATTGCTGCATTTCCGCCAACCATGACTGTGAAGCCTTTTGGTGTTCCCATGACACCTATATCTTTAATTGCAGGTTCTGAACATGAGTTTGCACATCCGGAAACAGCCATCTTGAATTTGCATGGAAGTTCCATTCCGTGGTATTTCTCGTCGAGTTTAAGGCCAAGTCCGACAGCATCTTGCTGTCCACGCTTGCAGAATGTTGTACCTGGGCAAATCTTTACACTTCTGACACAAAGTCCAATAGCTGCACCTGGTTTAACACCAAGGTCTTTCCATGCGCTGTCTATATCTTCTTCTTTCAATCCTACAATAGCAATTCTCTGAGATGAAGTTACTTTAAGGGTTGCAGCTTCATATTTTGCAGCAACTTCTGCTATTTTACTAAGTGTTTCTGCTGAAACAATTCCGCCAGGGAGGTGCGGTGCGATTGCATATGTTTCCTGGTCTCTCTGTAGGATTGCTCCCTTTTCAAGTAAATCTTTTGCCATATTGGTAACTCCTTTCTTCCAAAATTCTTTTCTGGATAATAGGTATATTATGGATACTCACTTATATATTGGGTGGTTTCCTATTAGATACTATGAAAGATTGTACTATTTACAAAACGGTCGATATTATCGGCAAAAAATGGTCTTTATGTATTTTACACGAGTTGTATAAGGGGGAAAACAAGCAGAAACGGTTCAATGAGCTTAAGAGTAAATTGCAGGATGTGACTCCTAAAACCCTTTCCGCAAGATTGAAAGAACTGGAAGAGCATGGCCTCGTTGATAAGAAGGTAGATGCTTCTATATTCCCTATCAAATCTGAATATTCTCTGACAGAAAGCGGGGAGGAATTCCTGCATGTTTTGCAGAATGTCAAGCAATGGGGTCTCAAGTGGCAGTTCGAGAACCCTGAATGTGGTGGCACCAACTGTAAGACCTGCGAACTGTGATAATTCAGATGCCACGGGTCTTATAAATGCATATAAGTACTTTCATATTTTTGCATCACAGATAGGAAACACCATTAAGAGGTAATCATGGATAAACTATTAAGACGTTCAATGAGTGACAGGATGGTCGCAGGAGTTTGCAGTGGTCTTGGAAATTATCTTGGGATCGATCCAGTAGTTATTAGACTGGTCTGGGCATTAGCTACACTCTTTAGTATGGGGACAGGCATTCTTGTATATATGGTCGCATGGATAGTGATTCCTGAAGAATAGGTGCTGGATATTTTGTGTCCATTGGTCTGCTCTTTTCATTTTATCCTTTTTAGATCTCTACAACTAAGTGGGTAATTGAATATTCTGTCTGGTCTAACATCTATTCAATAGAAGACACAGAACAGATCAAGATGGTTCTGGGAATAACACCTCTTTGGTTGTGGATCCTTTTGCTTCTGGTAATTGTTGGCGGGGCTGTGTACTATTTTACAGGTGAAGAAAAAGGAGTAATGATGTATCGATACGGCATTTTTTACATTTTATCAAAATGACTTTTTTTTTGGGAATTTAATATCCCACAAACAACAAACAATAAATAGCCTGCAAATAGTGTATAACGTGTGGGAAATATGTCCGGGGTCAATAGTCCTGATAATAGTTCATGTAAATTTACTAGTCGCAGAAGGCATGCTAGTGCAATGGCCGCAGTGATATTGTTATTATTAGTGACCTTATCATTTTCAGGTTGTGTAGAATCAGGTGAAGAACAACCTGATGAGATGCCGGATGTGTACGAATCTGCTCAGTCCTCTGAAAATTCAGATATTCCTGAAAACACTGCTTCAGATGGTATTTCCATAGGCCAGTTAACTGTGACAAGTCCGGCTTTTGAAAATGGCAACATAATTCCGGAAAAATACACGTGTGATGGGGTGAATATCAATCCGGCTCTTATAATCGGCGATGTTTCCGATGATGTTGTATCACTTTTGTTGATCATGGACGATCCCGATGCGCTTTCCGGTACATTTACACATTGGGTTGTCTGGAACATCGATCCACAAGAGCAGATACCTGAAAATGATGTTATGGGTATTGAAGGTTTAAATGGCGCTGGTATGGCTGCTTATATTGGTCCGTGTCCTCCTTCGGGAACTCACAGGTATTTCTTTAAATTCTATGGACTTGACACGGAATTGGATATTGAAAGTGGCTCTGAAAGGAGTCTTGTGGAAGATGCCATGAATGGTCATATAATTGCCTACGGGGAACTTGTAGGCTTATACAGTCGTTCATGAATGTTTTAAATCCTGTTATACAAAAAATAGATGATGGCATATGGCTGATAAAATGAGAAATGATGCTTATTTGATTATGACAGAGGCGATTGCTGCTGTAGAGCCTTCTTCATGTGTTTACAGAGCTGTTAAAAAGGAAGGCGATAGTGTTATTATAAATAGCGCTTCCTATGAGCTTTCAAATTATAACAATATATATGTTGTAGCTTTTGGAAAGGCTGCAATATCGATGTCAAAAGCCATCGAAGATATTCTTGGTGCTTCCCTTACAAGTGGCATTGCGGTTACAAAGCATGGGTTTGGCGGAGATCTTGCTAAAATGAAGGTATATGAAGCGGGTCATCCAATACCTGACAACGATAGTATTGCTGCCGGAAAAACAATACATGGGTTTCTTGAAAAGACAGGTCCAAATGACCTGATATTTTTCCTTATATCTGGTGGAGGTTCGGCTCTTGTAACTTATCCGCGCAAAGGTGTATCCATTACTGATGTTGTAAAACTTACTGATGGTCTCATGCGCGCAGGCGCTACAATTGATGAGCTAAACACAATCCGGAAACATTTGTGCGCTGTAAAAGGAGGAGGACTTGCTAAAATGGCTTATCCTTCTGAATCCATTAGTCTTATTCTCTCAGATGTTGTAGGAGATCCATTTGACGTTATCGCTTCCGGTCCAACAGTTCCTGATACTTCTACGTTTGCTGAGTTCAGCGAAATAACTGGAAGGTATAATATCAATTTATCACTTGCTGTTGCCGGATTACTTGAAGATGGTCTGGAAGGTGTAATAGAGGAAACTCCTAAATCAGGAGCAACTGTATTTGAAAAAACATCTCATTATCTTGTCGGCAACAATGCGCTTGCTCTTCATGAGGCACGGACAAAGGCATCTGAACTTGGATATAATACAATGTTCCTTTCATCATCGATCATTGGTGAGGCAAAGGAGGTTGCCAAGGTCTTTGCTGCAATTGCCCGTGAGGAAAGGTTGAGGGAAGACCCCCTGCCACTTCCGGCATGTATTCTTGCTGGTGGTGAAACTACAGTGACCATGAAAGGCAAAGGAGATGGAGGCAGATGCCAGGAGATGGCACTCTCTTTTGGAATAGAAGTATCTGATCTGGAAGGTGTCCTTTTGCTCGCCGCCGGTACGGATGGCAACGATGGAACAACTGACAGTGCAGGAGCTTTTGCTGACGGTGATACCGTTCAGAGGGGAAAGGATCTACAAATAGATGCAAGACATGAGCTGTACACTAATAATTCCCATTATTATTTCAAGGAAACAGGTGATCTTATTGTAACAGGACCTACAGGCACCAATGTAATGGATATTTACATAATCCTGATTGACAGGTTCTAGAGTTCAATATCAACATCATACACCTTTTCCGGATTTTCTTTATGGATCTTCCAGAATGGTTCCTCTCCAAATTTATCTACAAGCTTTAATGTCTTTCTTGGTATTGTTTTTGGTCCAAGTACCGCCCCTGGTCTTTCCGGGTCATCGATGTAGTCGGTTTCCATCATGAAACGGGTTCCCTGCTCAAGTGCTTCCTCAATGGCATCTTTGCCTGCCAGCACTCCGGGGAATATACCCAGCCTTTCACAAACATCCACAAGCGGTGGTGCGTAGTGTTTCACGACTCTGTGAAGTTTGATCCCGGTCTTTTTGGCCCGCTCTGCTATGTCGATAAGTTCTGGCTCACCCACGCTTTCGGTATGTAGCTGGATCGCACAGTCAAGGTCAGCGGCAAGTGTGAATCCGTATTCCATAACTTCATTTGAAGCGTCCCATACTTCCGGGCTTACCGGGTAATGCGGTCGTCCACTTTTAAGGCCCACTGCAAGTCCTTTTTCCACATATCCTGCTGCGATATCCAGTCCGCCTTTCATGGTTTCCACCGCTTTTTCAAGCTCCATGTACTCCGTGAGCTTTGTTATCTCTGCCGGATGTACTCCAAGTACGGGGAAGGATGTAACGCCTGTTTCATTGATCTGACGTGAGATGTCAACGGTTTCTTCAAAGACTGCGATCTGATCTTCAGGTTTTGTAACTTTGATCCCAAGGGTCCAGCTTGGTTTCATTACAAGAAAAATGTGTGTTCCGCCATTATTCTGGAACTCTTTGACCGCTTTTAGTCCCTTAGCCCGCAGGTCTATGTGCATGTGCTCGTCTGTTATGGGGAAACTTTGTGTCATATATGGATATATGTTACCATTATGTAAAATGATACTGTTGTGAAATTCAAAATTAATGGGTAATTATGTATAAATGGCTTCAATACTAATATGCCCTGATGAATCTAGGAATGTTCTTAAAGCACAGGTATGTCAGGCTCAGTTTGCTTTCGTTGCTTGGGCAGATGATCATTATATCCATTGCTTCTGTTATGTTGTTCTATACAGATGTGTCTTTAGAAAGGGCTATTGTTCTTGTAGTTGTTTTGCTTGGTTTTACCTTTATCTTTTCCGTCACTATTTTAAGGTTATTAAATTTAGCAAAGAGCACAGGGTATATAAATTCGAAATGAATTGCGTATGACTCTGTAAAAACCGTTTTTCAATTAATTATATTAACAAACGACTCTAAAAACTGACAGTAAAATCAGTTACAATCTTAGTTGCAGCTTTGTTTCCCTGCTGGGTATGACATATATATAATGGAGTCGTCAATAGGGCAATTTGCTCTAAGAAGTGTGGCAGTATCTATCAGGCAGAAATACAACCTCTACGCAAACGTCAGGGATATATATAAAGTGAAAAAAGTGTACGCTTAATTTTGAATAAGTTCAAATTTGGTCCCCTCGTACAATACTTAGGGGATATAGTTAATACTGAAAAACGGAACTCTTAGAAAATTATTTGTTTTCTGTCAAATTACAATTTGTTAAAAAATGTATTGATTTTGAGCAATATTAATTTACAGAGAAAAGGATTAACATGGCACAGAAACCGACAATTATTTATACGAAAACCGATGAAGCTCCGGCTTTGGCAACCAGTTCGCTCCTGCCTATTGTACAGGCTTATGTGAAAAACGCCGGAATCACTATGGAAACGAGGGATATCTCCCTGGCGGGAAGAATCATTGCCCAGTTTCCCGAAAGACTGATAGAGGGCCAGAAGATTTCCGATGCTCTTTCCGAATTGGGAGAGATGGTCTTAACTCCGGAAGCCAATATTATCAAACTACCCAATATCAGCGCTTCAGTTCCCCAGATTAAAGCGACAGTCGCAGAACTCAAGGCTAAAGGGTATGATCTGCCCGATTATCCCGAAGATCCTTCTAATGATGAAGAAAAGGCGATCAAAGCGAAATTCGATATTGTCAAGGGCAGTGCTGTTAACCCTGTATTGAGAGAAGGGAATTCTGACCGCAGAGCTCCTAAAGCTGTAAAAAATTATGCGAAAAAACATCCCCATTCCATGGGAGAATGGAAGTCCGATTCCAAATCCCATGTAGCCAGCATGACTCACGGAGATTTTTACGGCAGTGAGAAATCTGTTGAAATTGAAGAGGCTACCAATTTCAGAATTTTCTTTACAGATGACGCTGGTAATAAAACACTATTAAAAGACAAAGCCCCTCTTCTGGCCGGAGAAATCATTGATGCGGCTGTTATGAACAAAAAAGCGCTTCAGGCATTTCTGGCTGAACAGATAGAAGATGCCAAAGCTAAAGATGTCTTATTCTCCGTTCATTTGAAAGCGACAATGATGAAAGTTTCCGACCCTATTATCTTCGGTCATGTGGTTAAGGTCTTCTTTAAAGAGATATTTGATAAATATGGTGATCTGCTTTCAGAATTGGGTGTAGATCCCAACAATGGACTGGGAGATCTCTATACAAAAATCCAGAATCTGCCTGAAGACAAACAGGCTGAAATCAAAGCAGATATAGAAGCTGTGTATGCCAAGAGACCGGCATTGGCTATGGTAAACTCCGATAAGGGAATTACCAATCTCCATGTTCCCAGCGATGTTATCGTCGATGCTTCCATGCCTTCAGCAATCCGCTCATCAGGCTGCATGTGGGGACCAGACGGGAAACTGAAAGATATGAAAGCCATAATTCCAGACCGCGCTTATTCGGGAGTGTATCAGGAAACTATTGAGTTCTGTCAAAAACACGGTGCCTTTGATCCATCAAAAATGGGAAGCGTTTCCAATGTGGGGCTTATGGCGCAAAAAGCTGAAGAATATGGCTCACATGACAAGACCTTTGAGATGACTGGTACAGGAAAAGTTCAAGTTATTGATGACAACAATAATGTACTCATTGAACAGCCGGTAGAGGAAGGAGATATCTTCCGCATGTGTCAGGTGAAAGACGCACCCGTTCAGGACTGGATCAAGCTGGCCGTTAAACGAGCCAAAGCGACAGGCAATCCTGCAGTCTTCTGGCTCGATGAGAAAAGAGCTCACGATTCACAGCTCATTAAAAAAGTGAATAAATACTTGAAAGGTTATGATACTGATGGCCTGGAACTATTGATCAAAGCTCCCGTTGAAGCGACCAAGTTTTCATTGGAGAGAATTAAAGAGGGCAAAGATACAATCTCTGTGACTGGAAATGTTTTGAGAGATTATCTGACAGACCTCTTTCCCATTTTGGAATTGGGAACCAGTGCGAAAATGCTATCAATCGTTCCCCTAATGAATGGCGGTGGACTTTTCGAGACAGGTGCCGGCGGTTCGGCACCCAAACACGTACAGCAATTTGAATCGGAAGGTCACCTGCGTTGGGACTCTCTAGGAGAATTCCTGGCCTTAGCTGCTTCTCTGGAGCATCTGGGCAACAGTTTTGATAATCCTAAAGCTCTGGTTTTAGCAGAAACATTGGATAAAGCGACAGAGCTGGTTCTGGAAAACATAAAATCACCTTCCCGAAAAGTGAATGAGATTGATACTAGAGGATCTCATTTTTATCTGGCAATGTATTGGGCTCAGGCTCTGGCTGATCAGGAGAAAGATAGCGAATTAAAAGCTATTTTTGAACCTGTAGCTAAAGCTCTGATGGAAAATGAAGAGAAGATTGCCAATGAGTTGTTAGAAGCTCAGGGCAAAGCTATGAATATCAAAGGATACTACGCTCCAGATGAGGAGTTGAAATCCCAGGCCATGAGACCTAGTGCGACATTGAATGGGATTATCGATTCTATTTAATTTTATTGTGGAAACAAAAGGAAAGCCCCGGTTTCGGCCGGGGCTTTTTAGTATCTAAATAAGCAATGTGATTAGGGAGCTAAAGCTTCCGCTTGGGTTGGGAAGACAGATGTGTCTTCTATCATGAAATCGTCAGTTTTCGTTATAGATCCCCTACGCAAACGTCAGACCTATCAAGACATTCCCAAACACTCCAAGGCCATTTGGTGATGTGGACTTTGTATGTGTCAGGGAAGGAACTGAGGGTATGTACATGGTGAGGAAATAAAACTCACAGAAGATGTATCAATTGCAATCAGGAAGATCACACGTAAATCCAGTGCAAAGGTTTCAAAGTATACTTTTGAGGAAGCAAAGAGAAGAAACTGCGATGCAGTTGTCGCTATTCACAAGAGCAACATCCTGAGAAGAACATGCGGTCTTTTCCTTGAAGAGGTTGAGAAAGCCGGTAAGGACTATGATGGAATTGAAGTATGGGAATATCATATTGACAACATCGCCCAGCAGCTTATCAAGAAACCCCAGCTCTGCAACAACAAGGTCTTGCTTTCAACAAACCTGTTCATGGATGTTATCAGTGAGGAATGCTCCGCACTTGTAGGCAGTATCGGACTCATCTACTCTGCAAACATCGCTGACGACTATGCAATGTTCGAACCAGCACAAGGTTCAGCACCAAAGTATGCAGGCATGGACAAGGTCAACCCTGTGGCAACTATCCTTGCAGGCGCATGGATGCTCGATTACCTTGGCGAGAAAGAAGAATCAAAGGCAATCTTCGCAGCTACCGAGAAGGTCATCACCGAAGGCAAATACCTGACCTATGACCTGGACGGTAACGCTAAAATGAGCGAAATGACCGATGCTATTGTAAAATACGTCGAAGCTGAGATGAAGTGATTTCATCTCTTTTTTCCTCATTTCACGTTTTTTGTGTTTAATGAAAACATTACACACTTTCTATTCAATGGGCGCTTAAAATCACAAACTTTTTTAATAGACACATATAAATGTCTATTAGAGGAGAATATTGGTAGTGTATATTTTCCCAGTTTTGCATTCAGGAGTGAGTGATAAAATGCCAAAATTCGAAGTATTTACAGACAAAAGCGGAAAGTACAGATTCAGACTGAAGGCCGGAAATGGTGAGATAATAGCAACAGGACAGGGATATTCAAGCAAAGCTGCCTGTATGCATGGAATTGAGTCCATAAAGAAAAATGCTCCGATAGCTGAAGTAGTCGAGATAGAAGAGCCTGCAGATTAAACATCTGCAATATTTTTTCAAAAATAGGTGCATGGTGGAATAATCCACCATAATAGATCAAATATTGATATAGTCTTTGTGCGATCTAGTCGACCACATCATGCATACGAGCTTTCGTGTTCCCCAGATTATCATCTGTTTCAATTTCAGGCTCGTTGTTCTCTTCATCTTCTTTGCGGTGCATGTCCTTGCTTACCATCGGGTTGAACATGAAGTATTTCTTCACATAGGCCATGACTTCCTCGTCAGATATGCAGGAAACTCTTTTCTCGTCATTGTAGAGCTTCTGGATATCAGCCTGGATAGCCCGCAGACGTTTGTCATCCTTTCCTATCTCTATCTGCACGTCCATTAGTTCGTTCAGTGTTTCCTGGACCTTATACCTTAGAACTTCGATTCCAGAAGAGTCGCCGATGAGGAATATCCTCTTGCCTCCTACGATTTCAGGTGGATATGGTTCATAGGTGAACGGGTTTTTGATAACACCTGCAGAGTGGATACCTGATTCATGAGCGAACACATTGTTGCCCACAACTGACTTGTTCCTTGGTACACGGATACCAATCTCTCTTTCCATAAATTTTGCAAAGTCTACAAGGCATTCAAGGTTATACTTGTCAAATCCTTCGATGCGTCTTGCAAGGAAGAGCAGGAGTTTCTCCATCTCTGCATTACCTGCCCTTTCTCCTATTCCCAGGAAGGTCACGTTTGACCAGTTGGCACCGTGCCAGTATCCTGCAATGGAGTTAGCAACGGCAAGACCAAAGTCATCATGGCAGTGAGTCTCGATGTTCTTCACATTGAGTTCATCCTTCAGGTATTGTACAATTGTTGGCATGCCGAATGGCTCATCAACGTCAACAAATGGTATTCCAAATCCGATAGTATCACATATACGAATGGTACAATCAGGATCGATGTCCATTATTCTCTTAACAAGTGGGAATGTGAAATCATAATTATCGGCACGGGTCATATCCTCGATGTGAGCCCTGGTACGAAGGCCATGGTCTACTGCATATTGGAGTGCATTGAGGTATTTCTCTTCAGCTGTTTCACGGGTTAGCCCCATCTTGTCAACTATATGAGGGTCTGAAACTGACATGAGGATACCGGTTTCTTCTATGCCGTCAATGTTGAGGACCATGTCGATGTCAGCAGGGTTTGCACGTGCCCATCCGGTGATCTCAGGGAATTCATAACCCTGATCCATCATGAGCTTGATAGCTTTTCGGTCTCTATCGTTATAGACAAAAGTCTCAAGTTTTTCTATTCCTATCTTATGTAGGTAGTCATATATCTGGAACTTCTGCTGGCTTTTCATTACAATACCAGGCATCTGTGCTCCGTCCCTAATCGTGCTGTCGCTAATAGATACTTCCTGGCCAAGCGGTAATTTTATTTTTGGAAGGTCTTCATAATCTTTGTATATTTTCATTCAATACCTCCTTTGGTGTAAATCGTGAAGATCCCGGAATTTATGATCAATTGTAGAAATGAGTTAATACCAATATTCTAATATCACATCAGAAAACGATTATACTCCGGATGATTATCTTTATGAAAGATGAATTACAGAATGCTATACACGACCTCATACTTAAAATGTCTTTTCTTTGGTAAATTTTCTATATTCTATTAGTTTGTATCATTTTTGATTAACCTTAAATCTTTATAATTTAAATGATTATATGGTTAATATGTGGAGCACATTACTCAGCAAGTTTGAAAAATACCCGGCCCAGCAAAAAGTCTTAAAGCTTCTTTTTGAACGTGGTTTCCAGGTCAATGATGAGGGCAAGGTTACTTCCGGTGCCATAGAAATAGCCCATACACAACTTGCCAGGGAAGCAGGTGTTGACAGGCGTGTTGTGGATTCCACTACCGAGGTAATTCTTTCAGATGAGCAGCTAAAAAAAATCTTCCAGAATGTACGATCAATACCTTTTCTCCGTGACGTTGCTCCTCTCATGGGGCAGGGCGTGATTATAATATCTCCGGATGATGCTTCTCATAAAGGTATAATATCCGATGTATCCACAGTCATAGCCAGACACAATATCAGCATAAGACAGGCCGTATCTGACGATCCGTTCTTCACAAACGATCCGAAACTCACGATTATCACAGACACCAAGGTTCCAGGCAGCATCGTGGAAGACTTGCTTAAGCTGGAATCTGTAAAAGGTGTAAGCATCTATTGAAGTACTCTGCATTTTAAAGGACCGCTTTAGCAAACGCACGGAAGACCTTTAGTATGTGCACCGATCTTGAAGGGTGCAACATTTTCTTCATTAGTATTGATGGATGGTCCATATCCCCATAACGTGTTATGGTGTCAAGTATAGCAGGATTATTCATTGAGCCTATCAGTTCGTCGAGTTCACTGTCTTTTAGCCCGCCTATGAAATTGTGTATTCTCATTCCCATGGCAAGTTCTTTTCCTATTTTTCCCCGCCATCTTCTGTCATACTCTAAAAGGAAGTTTTCTGAGCTGTCTTCTTCGGCAGAAGCCCTGGCAGCCATTTCTCCTGCTATCTTTGCGCACACTGCTCCTGTGTATATACCTCCGCCGGACGTGGGTTTTACCTGGCCTGCTGCATCACCTACAACCAGTACGCCTTTTGCATATGTCTTCTCAAGTGGTCCAAGTGGTATCCCCCCCATTACCAGGTCAAGTTTTCCACCTCCATACCTTGAGGCAACATGGGGATTTTGCGTTAAAAGGTTTTCAAGTACTTGATGTGCGCTTACGCCATATTTAGGGTCAATTGCCATTCCTACGCGGGAAATATTCTCATTAACAGGAACTGCCCATCCAAAGAAACCGGGAACTTGTGAACCGGCAAATAACTCCACAAAATCAGTATCATCTGAGCGATAAGGTACTTCTACCTGAATTCCGGGTAAGACTTTGCTGACATTTCCAAGACCTGCCATTTTTGCAACTTTGCTGCGCACACCATCTGCAGCGATTATAACTTTTGCTTCTATTGTTTCAGGCTGTCCATTCCTTACAACAGATATTTTTTGTTTTTCACTGGATGTTTCAATATCATTGACTCTTGTGTTCAGACTGAGTTCAACACCTTCTTCAAGTGCCATGACAGCAAGCCGGCGGTCAAACATCTTCCTGGAAACAACATAGGCTTTTGTCTTTTTCCCGTCTATGGGAAGACACTCTCCATTCATTGGGTGTACAAATGCACCTCTTACCGAATTATAAACAAAATCATCCGATGGTTCAATATCACATTCACTGACTGCTTTTGTACTCAACAGTCCTGTGCATCCAACGGGACTTCCTATGAAGGAATGGTCTTCAACCATCAATGTCCGTGCACCATGCATGGCGGCATATCTTGCTGCTGTTGAGCCAATGGGTCCGGCTCCCACAACAATAACGTCATATTCTGTCATATCAATATTTGTTCCCATTCTGTATTATTGTAAGCACATCTCTGAAATTGCTAATTATATGGTCTGGTTTTTCGCCTGACAAACTGTTATCTTCCGGAGGGTTACAGTCGCCATATATCGCATGTGCGGTCATCATTCCAAGTTGTTTGGAAGGAGCAATATCCCTTATGAGGCTGTCCCCTACAAAAAGGGTCTCGTAGGCTTTAAGCTCCATTGTTTCAAGCGCATACATAAATGGTTTCAGGGAGGGTTTTTTCCATCCGGTCATGTCAAAGGTAAAAAGTGAATCATAGCATCCGCAAAGGCCAACTTTTTTCAGGCGTGTTCTGGCATTTATTCCGTCGGCATCAGTGAGTATTCCAATGCTAAGTTCCATACTTTTCAGATCAATCATTGTCTTTTTAACATCAGGATAAAGTTCTATAGTGCGTATTTTTTCCCTTTCATATATACTGCAACACTCTCTGAATACCTGTTCTGTGTATTTTCCATATTCTACAAGGTAATCACTGATATTTTCAATGTCTTCAAATCTATATTTCTTCCTGCGAAAATAAGATAGGAGCTCATGGGGTTCACCTATTCCTATATATTCTACAATGGCTGTACAGGCAGCAATTTTTGCTTCTATAAAATCAAAAAGGGTGTTATCCATATCAAAAATCACACCTTTTATTTTTATGTTGTTCATAACATCAGCCTGCTTTTTGGATTCTTATGTGAGTTATCTGGTCGGAATTATGCAGCATTCATATATCAGGTATTCGTCTGCAACATATATTATAAAAAATTATTTATATAACACACGTGTATATAAAAACATCTGAATTGTTTGTCAGATAATTTCGTTGACGAGGGTTAACAATGGTTACAAAAATGAACTTTCAAAAGAAGGGTGATACTTCTATGCGCTTGCAGGCAATAACAACAGCTGATGAAAACGTATCTATACGAAGTGAAGAAGATGGCTTTTATTCTTCATGTGGTCAGGCATTCATTCGGATAAATAATAAATAAAATCCAGAGATCGAATGTCTTATTTTTGGATGATGGCGGATATATAGTCAAAGTTGATATTATACTTACAATTCTATGTCTAAAGTTTATCCGATATATCCACGTAATAATTAAACAATGCTTTACCCCATAAAATTGCAGAGTTCTCAGAACTTGTGATCATGGAGTTATTGTATTTGCCTGCACTATCTGGAAGTGTCAGTGAGAAAAAAGTGTCAGTTACTATGAGATTAAGGGGTTTTATCTCTCCTTTGTAAACAAATATACATGAATGAGGGTCATTGAACAGGTTTTCGATCTCTTTTTCATACTTCTCTTTTAATGAATGGAATATTGGGCTTTCTATCTGTAAAATGCTCAGGGTTGGAGTTCTATCCCCTTTGACTATACTGTAAACATCTTCGGTCATTATCAGGTCAAGTTTTGTTCCTTTCTCCATAAGCTCTGAATAGACGATTAACTGTGCCGGATGATGTACTGATACAAAAGCCATTATTCTCTCAGAGCCGTTTATTCTATTCAGTGTTTCTTCATGTTGTTCGAATATGTTTGGTATATCCGGTTCAAGAATCTCACATTCACAAAGGTCTCCTATTCTGCAACGAAGTCCTTCCGGTATAGAGCTTAGATCATGTTTTATCCAGTATTTCCTGTATTTTTCATGGACTTCTAAAGTCATCAGAAAATTTTCAAGGTTCTTAACAATGATATGCCCCATGGGCGTAAGGGTACAATTACCTTTATCGTATGTTATCAGGTCCCATTCAACAAGTTTTCTTATCTGAGGTATCATGGACTTCCATGGAAAATCAAAGGCATTCTTTATCTCATCTGAGCTCTTAGTTCCGTCTTTGAGAAATAACAGTAATTCCTTTCTTTTTTCAGAAAGGAATAAAGTGTCAATTAAAGATGACCTCATATAACCCCCATAATAGTTTACATTTAAACGCATATATAGTCATTGGAAAAAAGTTTCATATCAATTATTCTAACAATGTTGTCTTATTCCAATGCTAATAGAATTTTCCTAGTGTATTGGAATATACAAATGCCTTTTATCAATACATCATAGTTTTGTCTATATGGAATCGGCTGAAAATATGTAGTGAGGAGAGGGACCTCGGGAGGAATTATCTAATGGGATATATAAGAACAATAGCATTAGTTTCAGCCCTATTCATAGCAGGGTCAGTATTTTTAACATTTGCTGCATTGGCAGCAAATTCAGATACAGATGATACGATGATGTTGGCAAGTGGTGACAAATATGAATTCCTGCTTATTAAAATAGCAACTCCTGAATTTATCGAGATATCAGTAGGCGATACCGTTACCTGGAGAAACCTGCAGAGGCCCAAGTTTCCTGTTGTGCTTGTAAGTGATGATGGTCTTTGGAATGACGAGACTATATACTACGGGAAAATATTCTCATATACTTTCAATAAGCCTGGAACATACAAGTTCAGCGTGGAGAATAATCCTGCAATGACCGGAACTATCATTGTATTGGAAAAAAAGATGCTTTCTGTTTCTGACATATCTGGATATGATGGTAAAAAGGCACCTGAACCGGTTGCAATGATGGATGATGCATCTGCAGGTACAGGTATGATGGCTCCTGTCAGGGAACAACTGATGATTCACAGGAAGGAGTTCCTTATAGTACGTACAGTAACACCTTCTGTTTTGGAAGTATATGCAGGAGATACGGTGACATGGAGAAACCTGCAAAGGCCTAAGTTTCCTGTTGTTCTCGTAAGCGATGAGGACCTGTGGGATGATGAAACTATCTACTACGGGAAAATATTCTCATATACTTTTGATGAGCCCGGGACTTACACTTTCAGTGACAAGAATAATGAGCGGCTATCCGGTACAGTTATTGTCATCGAAAAAAAGGTCAAGTCCGTGTCGGATACCACTGAAGAGGATATTACAAAAGTGCCCGAACCTGTGATCATGATGACTGAGACCACTGCTGGTGAAACCAGGATGAAACCTGTAAGGGAGGAGACTCAGCAAAGGACACAGGAAATGAGCATGACAAATGAGATACTTATGGTCCGTGTAGCCACTCCTGAGGTGATTGAGATAGAGGCAGGAGATACCGTTACCTGGAGAAATCTTCAAAGACCGAAGTTCCCTGTTGTGCTCAGGAGCGAGGATGACCTGTGGGATGACCAGATCATCTATTATGGTAAGATTTTCTCATATACCTTTGAGGAATCTGGTACTTATACGTACAGTGCAAAGGATAACACTGCCATGTCAGGAACTGTTATTGTGAATTAAATGGATTGAAATTACATATCAATCCATTTTTTGCATATTTATTGTAATATGTTTTCCAGTTCTTTTTGGAGATTATCTGCCATAGCTGGCGAATAGCCGTGAGTACTGCCGTTGACAGAATATATTGCCTTTGGTTCATTTGCCTTGCTGAACGTAAGCAGTGCCAGATCGTATGGAATTATGCTATCGTTTTGTGAATGTAACATCACAACTTTTCGTGGAGCTATCTCTCCAATATAAGTATCCGGGTCAATGGATCTGTAGAACTGATAAGCTTCAAGGTTTGTGCTTTCATTAACAACAATGGTATCAGCATCATATCCGCTTGTGCTGATGGCCACAACACCTTTTATCAACGGATCGATCGCAGTTGCAATTATGGCAAACCTTCCTCCGTTGCTAAGTCCAAGCATGGCAATATTTTCGTCATCAACTTCAGTTTGTTCAGCAAGAACATTTGCAGCTGCCAGTGCATCATATACCATCATATATTCCACTGGTTCGCTGCCAGCCATAAAAAGTTCCATGTCTGACTGCATGTCAATACCGCCCAGATTCCTCTGATCAATTGTTACAGAAGCGTATCCCATCTCTGAAAGCAATTCCGGTACTGCAACTTGCTTTTCTTTGGACACTCCTGCACCTGGAAGCACCACTACACCGGGAACGCTTGTATTGGATACAGGTATTCTTATCAACCCTTCGATTTTTGTGTCCCTGCTTTTGAATGTGACTGACTTGAGAGTGACATTGTCATGGATCGTTGTGACATTGTTTAAAGTATATTCTATATCTTCAATTTGTGAATAAGAAAGGATTCCTTCATCTGAAACCGACCAGTCAGCCTGCTCGTCAGAACTACTAAGTATTCCGACGACACCTGCTATCATGAGCAAAATTCCCAGTATAAGTGGCAGCATTTTGATATTCATTTTCTGCTTTTCAGTTGCCTTCCTTTTTCTTTTGTTAGTGTACTTCTGACTCATGATATCGCCGAAAATTTTAACGAACCTGTGGAATCTATTCTTTAAAAATGTATAAACCTGTCGCGCACATTCTACAAAATATAGATACTGGCTACCGGGGCAATATCATGGCAGCATTTTTCTGGTGGTTGGAGTGGGGCTATAACGGAATAACCATTACTTCATTATAATGGGAAAGGTTACAGAAAAACTAAGTTATAAAATAAATTGAGCACTTGTTAATGGCAAATAATACCTAAACCAAATGATTGGACTTTTAATAGGGAATTGCCATTTATGGTCCAATCTTCTTTTCTAAGCATCCACATTTATTTCTTTTTTAACACCTTAGCCTGATCGCCTACAGTCACTATCTTTTCTTTTTCCGGCTTTTTAGAAGCTGCTCCTTTTTCCTTTTTTGACTTTTTGGATGACTCAATAATATCTTCAAGCTCTTTTATTTTTTCAATAGCTTCTTCTTTTCCGTTGGCTTCGTCAGTCAGTACAATGACATTCTTACCAACTTCTCTTTTCACTTCTATTTTCATCATTTTAATCTCTTTATTGTATGCTTCCAAGCCAGTTATATTTATTCTATTATCTTGATGTCGTCTTCCCGTAGGTAAACTATTCATATGTAGAAGACGGAACAGGAGATTGATTCGAAAATCTATATAGCTCCTATCGCTCATAACTAAATAAGAGATTATACTAGTAGACGCCGGGAATACCTTGCTATAAATAACCCCAAGAAAGTCCTTCTTTAAAGCGTGATTTTAAAATATATAGACCAGCTAGCAAAAAAGTATAATGTACATTAATATGCAATTATTATGCTAGAATTATATATATTAAGTTGTTATTAGATGGCTACTTAGGGAAGTTTTACTACCATTTCTTCCCATGACTTGTAGGACGCACATAAACCGCAAAACTCTAGCAACCCTAAATGGTCCTACAAGTCGATATTTCAAACTTATTTGAAATGTAAGTGTTTTTATAGTATTTTTGTCATTAGTGGTATGGACACTATTTTTGAATAGTACCACCCCAAACCACCATGAACACCGATACTCACTATCGGTGTTCTTCGTATCATTTTTATAGGATCTAAGTATTCGCGACTCCAGAAAGCAAGCTGAATGCTGAAAGAGGTGTGATGTTATTCTCTCTCTTATCTGCTCTTTTTTTCAAGATTTTTGCATTGTTTATGCATTGTTTCAGTGTATTCGAGCATTTGCTGGTGTGTATAGTAACTTTCCAGATGGCTTGATACAACTTATTTGATGGTACAATGCTCAAGTTCAGGAAGTTAAATATAAGTGAGTATATATTAATAGTTCATATACAATTCAAATTTTTTCATAATGTTTATATAGTTTTTTTACATCGTACTCTTTATTCAATTCTGTCAGAAATAGGGTAGAGGATATGGCAGAGGTGGTACACACATGAAAGCTTTCAAAAAAGGGTTGAGATTAGTTAATACTACTAACAAGAAATATAACTTAAACACCAAATTATGCCTGATTGGTATAATTTTTGCTTTTATTCTACTAATGAGCAGTGTCGCATCAGCAGCTCCTCTTGAAGTTGATAGTATTGTGCAACTTACAAGCGGAAGCGGGAACGAAGGATCACCAGTATGGTCACCAGATGGTACTGAAATGATTTATTCAAGGGATGGTACTATTTACAAGATGGCTTTGGCAGATCAAATAGAGGTTGAGCTGGATGTGCCTGGTGGCAAGTGGTCGCCTGACGGCAATCAAGTAATTTTCTTAAATGGTAGTCTCTGGATTGTGAACAAGGACGGTTCTTCAGAACGACAAATACCAAATACAGATGATGTAGTAACATATTTTGCATGGTCCCCGGATGGGACAAAGATTGCTTATACACACGATACTGAGCTGATAATAATAGAGCCGGATGGTTCAAATAAACAGGTAATCTATACTCAACCAGAATATCCTGGTGATGGCACCGGATGGCAAGTGTTTCTTGCGGCTCTAGCATGGTCACCTGATTCATCTAAAATAGTGGTTCAGGAATCAATGGGTAACGAAGGTGAAATTTATCTTACAGTACTAAATGCAGATGGTACGAACCCGGTCCATACGGGAGCATATGGTATCAATTATTTTGTTTCACAGACGCAGCCCTGGCAAAGTCAGGTATGGTCTCCTGATGGATCAAAGATAGTCACTCAAACCGACGATATTCATGAAGGTGTAGCAGGTTCAGTCTGGATAGTAAATTCAGATGGAACCAATATTAATATGCTGGAAGATGAAATCAGTCAACAACCATCTTTCTCACCAGATGGAAGTAAAATAGTCTATTTATATACTAATCTTGATTTATCTAGTAGTGAAGATCGCAATATATGGATAATGGATGCCGATGGAAGCAATAAAACTCAATTAACAACAAGCTCTGTAGGTAATACTAATCCTGTATGGAGTCCTGATGGAACAAAGATAGCTTTTGCTTCTGTTGGTGATATATGGGTAATAAACCTGAAAGAGGCATTTGTAAGTGATGGTGTGATTACTGTAGATGATGATGGCGGTGCAGATTTCACTACAATACAGGCTGCTGTTGATGCTGCCAGCGCAGGCGACACTATTCTTGTATCGCCGGGCACATATAATGAGAATGTTGATGTGGATAAATCAGTGATTATTGGATCCACAGATGGTGCTGATGTAACAAATGTTATTGGTACTTCAAGTGATCCAGTGTTCAATCTTTCAGCAGATGAAACGACTATTAATGGATTCTATATTAATGGATTTAATATTAATAGTAATTTCGTATCACGCGATGATGGACTCGGTATACATATTTTTTCAGCCAGTGGAAGTATAGTTTCCAATAATATTATAGAAGATCGTTTTACAGGAATTTCCGTGAGTAAATCTGAAAATATCGTCCTGGATGGTAATTTATTACAACATAATGAGCAAGGTATAGTGTTGGTATTTTCAAACGACAACAACTTAACCGGTAATATTATAAATGGTGAATATTTCACGGGAGGTATTAGCCTTAGTTATTCTGATAATAACATATTAGACAGCAATGGAGGCGGTCGTGGAGAGATTTTTTTGTCTCATTCTAATAACAACATAATAACCAACAACGATGCGGTTAGTTCTGATGTTTTACCAGGTATTAATGTTATAAATTCAAATGGAAACAAACTAATCAATAATAATGCTGCAGGTGTTGAAGTGGCTGGTGATGCTGAGGGCAACATACTGCTCAATAATATTGTTTATGTTCCTATGGGTACTACGCCTCCTCTCCATATGGGTGGAACTAACAATACTCTAATAAATAACACCGTTTATTGCGATCAAATAAGTGAGGCTGGTATCGTTGTAAGTGGTAGTAATCACTATTTGGATGGTAATAGGGTTGAGGGTGAGGGTGATTATGAACCAGAAGAGGAACCAGCTATCGGTGGAAGTCCCGGTATTTATTTGGAAGGTACCAGCTATAGTAGGTTGATTGGAAATATTGTAACCAAACAAAACGGTGATGGTATACGTTTGTCTTCTTCCAGTCATAATTCACTCATTGATAACACTGTAGTGAATATTGCCGGATATGGTATTATTTTGAACAACGTGGGTATATATATCCAAGAGTTGAATACTTCTTACAACAACACTATAACAGACAATGTGGTGGAATTGTGTGGTGGTGGCATGTTGTTAAGTTCTGCAAATGAGAATCTTATCTACAACAACTTCTTCAATACCTCAGCA
>NZ_JADQBY010000002.1:73096-234337 GCF_016278385.1 Methanolobus sp. | reverse complement strand
ATTTAATTTTTATTAAATTGTATGGGGGATTGATAGCAGTTTATCGAAATCCTCTCTGTTTAATTCAGGGTTTATGTATGTGTGCATTTTATCCCTATCAAGTGGCATGCATTTATATATTATTCAGTCTCTTTAAATACAAAGAAAACGTTTAAGTTAGATTACCCTCTGTTTACCTGTTGTGGAATCTGATATATATTCTAATATGTTCTTAAAGATGTGATCTCCAATGAAAAGGATGCCTTTTGTAGTGTTGGTATTTCTCATGTTACTCGTTGTAATTTCGGGTATGGTGGATTCAGGGGATATGCAACAACATCCTGATGAAAGAGAGGATCGTGGCGATCTTCTGCACAAGTCTCCTTTTACTGTGCGGGAATCGCCTCATGAGGATGAGTATCTCATCGATAAGTTCTCACGTTTATCTCCTTTAGATGAGACAGCTTTCCTTGAGGACAATATTCATAAATCTGAGGACATGGTAGTGCGTCTTGATAAGGTAATTACAGGTCTGAAAGCAGAAGGTAACGATATCAATGAACTGGAACAGACCGTTAATGATTATTCCAGATTCGTGTCTGAAGCCCGGACATACTTGGCACAGGCTGAAAATTCTTCTTTAGAAGCAGATAAGGAACAGTACCTTAAATTGTCACGGGAGAGTATCATTCGTGCAAATTCAGAACTTAAGCCTATATTTGATGAGATAAAATCATATCTTCCAGGTCCTTTGCTTATTTCAGAGAACAGTAGTCTGGTTGCCAGAGGCAGTGGTATTTCTATATTGTCCGGGGACTTAGATGTGGACTTTTTCCTGTCAGAAGGCAGATTCTCTATAGTTGACTTTTCAGGTGACGTTCAGATTAAAATGGAACAGGATTTTGAGAGTGAGGAAATGCCCGAAAGAGGTCCGGATAATGGTTTAATGGTTCCGCATGAGGCATTTTCATATGCGAATGTGACAGGCAACGTATCAGTTTCAGGTTCTGAATTTACTGTTGCCATGATGGCAGATAATATAATTCTTCGTACAACAGGTACAGGCGAAGCTGAACTTATTGGGGAAGGAGTTTATTATTTTGATGATGGTACTGTCAGAAATGAGAGTAACTGGGTACAACCAATATTTGAGAGTGGTTGATATAAGGTCCGGGTTGTGTAATATGAGAGTAATATCCTGCATTAGCTGTATTGTCATGATCTTACTATTGTCAGGCATCACCGGAGCAGCTGAGATTGCAACTGTGCACGGCGTAGCTTATGAATGGAGTACATTTGAGCCACTTGACAATGCAATAATAGAGGTGAACTCCACACCATCACAATCAATGGTTGCAAAATATGGTGTTTACTCCTTTGAGTTAACAAACGGGACGTATAATATCACTGCAAGTTATTATGAAGATGACCAGTTAACCTACTACGCAGAAGATATTATCATTGTCTTCGATGAGGGAAGTTATGTTCTGGATCTTCTGCTCCTGCCATCCTATTCTAGTTCCAGTGAAGGATCTACAGGTGAAAGTACCACTTCTACTCCTGACAAGAGTCGTTGGATCCTTATTAGGGCTATAGTCGTTTTTGCTCTCCTTCTGGTTGTTCTGGTATCACAGATAATGAAGAAGCCAAAGTCCCCTATAACAAAGAAATTAAAACCGGAAGCATCTCCTTATGTTGTTCCTGAGAACAAAGTAAAGGTTGTTGAAGATATTGAGGAAGGACCGGAGTTTGAAGTGACAGAAATGGATGCTGGTCCAACTACAGATGAAATCATTGATGAACCCTTAAGTATTTCTCTGCGGGATGATATTAAAGTAGAAGTTCCAATTCTTTCCGATGAACCCGTTCCGGCAGACCTTCAGGAAATACTTGATATCTTGATATCACAGGGTGGAAGAATGACGCAGAAAGACATGCGTAAGCGCCTTAAATACTCTGAAGGTAAGGTCAGTCTCATGCTTCTTGACCTTGAAAAGAGGGGCAAGATTCAGAAATTCAAGAAAGGACGTGGGAATGTTCTGTTCCTGGTAGATGAGGAAGATAATTGATCCTCCCTTTTGATTTGAACTATCCGGTTTGTGGAAGTATTTTTGTGAGTCGGTTTTGATAATTTTTTTGAGTATCCTTTTATAGTGCTTATTTAGCAAAATAAAGTCTAATTAGACGTTTGATAATGTTTTAAAACCTATTTAATGATTTTATTTTATTATGGTTGCATGAAAAAGCTTCATTGTTAAATATTTCTATTTTTCAATCTATTTTCCTGTAAGTATCCTTTTATTAAAAATAATCAATTGGGAATTGTCCAGCAAATGATTGCTGAAACATACCATCCAAGTTTGGTGATACCTAACCCCCAACCACATCCAATTCGGTGTCACCGACATACCAACAACCAACCACCCCACTCGTATAAGAGATACCTGCTACTTATCCGTCAGGTGTCCCTTATTCGAAATTGGAGACAAAAATGAAAGATATGAATACACAGATCAAGTTAATAGGTTTTATTCTGCAGGATTCTGAATGTCATCAGAAAACTCAATCTGGGTCTGGATATGTTCTCTCTTCTTTGTATGGGAAACTAAGTTTGGAACAGATGGTTCGTTTGTTGAACATATCTTCTTTAGGTGAGAATGAATCTCAAAATGAATTCTGTATTTATATTAACATATGAGTTACACATATTTTAATTAGTATAATAATATATAATAGTTGATTATTCGGGATCTAAATATTGAGGCTGATCATGGAAGAGAATCTTACGAATGTGAAAAACAAGTCTTCAGATGATTATATTGAGATTGTTAAGAATATCACTGATAAGGCTAATGTGGAAAACAAGTCTTCAGATGATTCTATTAAGATTTTTAAAAATGTCATCGATAAATCGAATGTAGAAAATAACTCTTCAGGCAAGAATCCTGAAACTCTCATGCGCCTTACTGATGTGTGGAAAATATACAAGATGGGTGAGGTCGAGTTTGCAGCTTTGAAAAACGTTGATCTTGAGATATTTCACGGTGAATTTATCGCTATACTTGGACCTAGTGGAAGCGGAAAGAGTACGATGATGAACCTTCTGGGATGCCTTGACCTCCCAAGCAAGGGTGTTGTTGAACTGAATAATAAGGATATTTCCAAAATGAAGGAATCAGAGCTTGCTCAGATCAGGGGACAACTAATAGGTTTCATTTTCCAGCAATTCAATTTGATACCTACTTTGAACACAATTGAAAATGTCATGCTTCCTCTCGAATTCCAGGAAGCAGATTCAGATTTTTCATGGAAGAGAGCAGAAGCTCTCCTTGAGGTAGTCACTCTTTCTGATAAAAAGTACAATCTTCCTTCACAATTATCTGGAGGTCAAAGGCAACGAGTTGCAATTGCAAGGTCTCTGGCAGTTGACCCCAAGGTAATTCTTGCAGATGAACCAACCGGGAATCTGGATAGTGAAACAGGAAACTATATTCTTGAATTTTTAAGCAATCTTCATAAAAATGAGGGTAAAACTATCATAATGATCACCCATGATCCCGCTCTTACAAAGTATGCAGATCGTGTGGTTCATATCAGAGATGGAATGGTTGACAGTATAGAGATAAAAAACAGTGAAGCGATGTGATTTTAATGAGAAAAATTTTGATATTGATGTTAATTCTGATCCTGTCACTAAGCACTGCATCGGCCGGTATCTCCGCCGGTGTATCAGGAGTGGAAGTGGATCTGATGACCCAGAGTCCGAACCCGGCAAGACCCGGTGAAACAGTAGAACTTACTATAAGTGTTCAGAATGTAGGAAGTAATGACCTTACAGATGTGGTAGTTGAGATAGAACCGGAGTATCCCTTTTCACAGGTATCCGGAGAATCATTAACTAAAACAATATCCTTCCTTGAAGCTCGTCAGGATGAAGAAGATGCAACTCTTGTCAAATTCAAACTGAAGGTGGATGCGGATGTTGCAGAGGATATCTATGGTATAGATGTAGTTGTCAGCGACAGTGACACTGATTCAAGTGTCTCGACAACCGTTGATGTGGATATACAGGGTAAGGAGTACGCACAGGTTGTCACAATAAGTGAATCTAATATTGATGTTGCAACCGTGGAACCTATAGAATTTGTAATTACCAATACAGGAAGTTCTCCACTCAAGAACATGGCAGTTTCATGGGATGAGTCAACAGGTATTATTCTGCCTGTGTATTCATCCAATACCAAGTACATAAGTTATCTTGATGTGGGTGAATCAGTATCAGTAGCATACTCTGTAATGGCAGATGTGAATGCAGATCCGGGATTGTATCAGCTTGATATCACCCTGGAATTTGAGGATTATGATTCAAACATCAATACTATCGAAACCAAGGCAGGTATGTTTGTGGGAGGAGCCACTGACTTTGACCTGAGTTACTCTGAGAGTGATGAAGGTGAGGTTTCCCTGTCCCTTGCGAACGTAGGTAACAATGAAGCTTACTCGGTCAAGGTATCAATACCTGAGCAGGATAACTTCCAGGCCACTGGCAGCACATCTACAATAGTCGGCAACCTTGAGAAGGGAGATTATACCATAACATCATTCTCAATATCCCAGGTGGGTTCTATTTCTTCCAATGATGACGATTCGTCCGGTACGGCCCAGGCACGTCCGGACTTTTCAGAGATGACAGATGAGGAGATAACAGCAAGGCAGGAACAGATGGAATCTGAAAATGAGCTTCTTGTTCTAATTGAGTACACAGACTCAGCAGGTCAGAGAAACTCAGTTGAGAAAACGGTTCAGATAGAAGAGCTAACTGGTGGTACCATGGCAGCAGGAACGGGTCCTGGTAGCCGGGCTAATCAGAGTTCATCAACTAACAGTTACTTGTTCTATGGTGCTGCACTTTTGATAGTCTTGGCTGTAGGATTCAATTACAGGAAAAAGAAGATGCTCAAAGAAGGTACCTATGAACCTCTAAGTGTAGAAATTAAGAACCTTAAAGATAAGATCTTGAAGAAGGAAAAGCAATGAGGCGAAGTACCTATCTGAAGCTTGCTACAAATATCCTGATTCACAGTAAGATCAGAAGCTGGCTCACTATCATAGGTATCGTTATTGGTGTTGGCTCTGTGGTCACTATCATGGCGCTCAGTGATAGTATGAGTGCAGATATGGAATCAAGATTTGCTGACATGGACCTTACATCAATAACCGTCACCCCGGGTTATACCAAGGCTCAGTCAGGTTTTGGTCCCGGTCGGGAAACTGATACCTCTTCATCTTCTTCGGATGCAGAACTGACAGATAAGGATATAATGGCCATAAAACTGGTTGAGAATATCGATTACATATATGGTCAGATATCCGGCAACGGGATGGAAGTGTATTTCATGGGTGAGGCCGCCGATCTTTCTGTGAAAGGGGTCGACCCGCAGGTATGGCAGTATACTGTGACGTACGATCTGGAATCAGGCAGATTGCTGGAAGCCACTGACAACAATGTTGTAGTAATAGGATACAGGATAGCCCATGAAATGTTCGATGAGGAAGTAGGCCTTAACCGTGTGCTTACTATCGAAGGTAAGTCTTTCAGAGTTGTGGGCATACTGGACAATGGTGAAAGTGATAGTTCTATCATCATGCCAATAGATGCAGCAGTGGATATCATAGATAATGCAGAGCGTGATGTTTTTGATTCTATAGTCGTAAAGGCAGACGACGTCGATAATGTGGAGACTGTGGTGGATGCTGTCGAAGAGAAACTTATGATATCCAGGCATATCGTTAATGACGACGATCGGGATTTCACTGTGTCCGATTCACTTTCACAGGCCGAATCCGCAAGTGAGATGATGGACTCAATGACCCTCTTCTTGGGAGCCATAGCAGGTGTATCTCTTGTAGTTGGTTCTGTGGGAATAGCAAACACAATGTTCACATCTGTCATGGAAAAGACCAAGGAGATCGGGACAATGAAAGCCATCGGCGCTAAAAATAGTGATATTATGATGATATTTCTGGTAAATTCCGCGTTGGTAGGTTTTGTAGGTGGTGTGCTCGGCATAGTACTGAGTCTTGGATTGACCTCTATGCTGCCGTACCTTGGAATTTCAATTATGCGTTCATCTATGGGTTCAACGATAGCTCCTGATCTCATGCTAATGGGAATCTCCATTGCAGTAGTTATCGGAGTGCTCTCAGGTGTAATACCTGCATACAACGCATCGAAGATGAAGCCAGTGGATGCACTGAGATACGAATAAACAAGTAATATTAAGATTCCTCTCCTGAAGGGAATTGGCAGGTTTCATATGGAGTTTTAACGCTTCATATGACCCCTTTACTATATTCAGGAACAAGTGGGGGAAGTAAGGAAAAAATAAACATGATTGAATAGAGGATTGTATAGAAAAGTAAGGTTAAATGCTATGAAGAAACTGATATTGTTTACATTTGTGGCACTTTTACTTCTGTTTTCGGCTTATTCTGTGGCTGCTGAAAATGATGATTCGACTCTCTCCTTTTCTTCTGTTTCCATAGAGGATGGTGTTTCAGTTTGCATGCAGGCTAAAGCCCAGCAGATATACTATGCGATCAGTCAGCAGTTCTTTAATTCCAATATGGGTCAGAGATTAGGACTTGGACAAGGTCAAATGCAGAATACTCAGAACATGCAGACTCTGCAAGCTCCACAACAGAATAATATGCAAAACCAGAACATGCAGAATATGAGACTACAGGCTCAGCAGAGTGAAATGAATACTGCTCCTTCAAATATGCCTGCCAGGATTGCAGACTATCAATTTTATGGGAGAAATCGTGTTTTTTAACTCCGGTATTCAGAAAAAGAGTTAAAGTCAACTGATTATTTTATTGATATTTTCGAATCGTACCGGCTTCGCCGGACCCTTCGGGATGGTTTTAGTTATTCACGACTTTCGATTAGTCAAACTTTTCATCCCCATATTCATTATTTCCATATCATTTATATATTAGTTTCACGTTAAACGATATAGTTTCATGTGAAACTAATGTGTGTGGAGTGATGTTAGTGAGGCAATCTGAACGAATCGGTGCGAAAATAGCTTTCATCTTCTCGCATAATCATCTTTACATTGAGAATGCACTCGGGTCTTATAATCTGAAAGGACCGATGTTTGCATTTTTACTAACGCTCTCACATAAGGGTGGCTGTTCTCAGGAAAGCCTTGCACGACATCTCAACCTGAGCAAAGCCACTGCAACACGAGCCATAGTGGCTCTTGAAAAAGAAGGTTACATCTATCGTGAAAAGGACGAGGATGACCGAAGGATATACCGTGTTTTCATCTCGGATAAAGGCAGGGAGATAATCCCGCTGATAAATAAAACCCTCTACGAGTGGAACCAAATCCTCCTTTCAGAATTCACAGAAGAAGAGGAAACCATTTTCAGGAAACTTCTGGACAAAGGCAGAAATACCCTAATAGAATTTGACAAAAAGTCAGAGAATAAAAAACAAACTAGCATTTGATATCAGGATAACTTCATGAACAACAAAAGTGAGTTTTTAGGAACTGAGAGTATTAACAAATTATTATGGAAATTGTCCACACCTGCTATAATAGGACTTCTTGTACAGGCATTCTATAATTTGGTGGACACATTCTTTGTTGGGAGGGCATTGGGTGAGCAGAGCATTCTTGGAATTGCAGGCGTAGCTGTTGCTTTTCCTTTGCAGATGCTTATGATGGCAATATCCATTGGAATAGGCGTCGGTGGTTCTTCGGTGATATCACGTATGCTGGGTTCCGGGGATGTGGACAAAGCTGAAAGAACTCTTGGGAATGTCTTTAGCTATACACTGATACTTAGTGTCGTTTTTCAGATTCTCTTTTTCTTCAACGTAGATGCAATACTGAATCTGTTCGGTGCCACTGCTGACAATCTTTTCTATGCAAAGGAATACTCTGTTGTAATATTGCAGGGAACATTGGCATTCACATTTGGTTTTGTGCTGAACAATCTTGTAAGGGCTGAAGGTAACTCAAAAGTTGCCATGAATAACATGATATTTTCAGGAGTACTGAACATCTTCCTTGATGCGATACTAATGTTCGGCTTTGGTATGGGTGTAAAAGGTGCAGCTCTTGCGACTGTACTTGCACAACTGGCAGGAACTCTGTATCTTGTGTATTATTATCTGGGTGGGAAAAGTCAAGTCAAGATCAAATTATCAAATTTTGCTCCAAAATTCCATCTTATCAAAGAAATATCATTGATAGGTTTTAGTTCCTTTGTAATGGGTGCATCAAACAGTTTTATGATGCTTGTACTGAACAATGTACTTGTTATCTATGGAGGCGACCTTTCAATAGCGGTGTTTGGTGTTGCAATCAAATTGATAATGCTCATTCTCATGCCTATAATAGGTATATCTCATGGTCTGCAGCCAATAGTCGGCTATAATTATGGAGCAGAGAATTATGCAAGGGTAAATGAATCCGTCAGGACCTCATTACTAATCACCACTCTCTTTGGTGTGGTAGGTTTAATTATGCTGTCGGTATTTCCAGGCACATTCTTCAGTATGTTCAGCACAGATGCTGACCTCATAAGTAGTGGAGCATATGCTCTGAGGATAATGGTTCTGGCAAGTCCATTAATTGGTCTGAATGTAATTGGAACGACGCTGTTCCAGTCATTGGGCAAAGCAAAACCATCTTTCTTCCTCTCAATGAGCCGTCAGATATTGTTCCTGATACCTCTGGTAATTCTTCTTCCGTACTACTTCGATCTTACAGGAGTATGGATGGCATTTCCGATAGCGGATCTCATGGCTGCCACTATAAGTATGTTCCTTGTATGGCGGGAATATCGTTATTTCCAGCACAGAAGTATCAATGAATGAGCTTGATACTTTATTTTTATTCCACGACAACTATTTATATTTTTGGAACCCTGATTATTTATAGGAGGTACGAATGTCAGGACAATCCTGGTTTTTTGCACTTAAAGACAGTGATTTGAAAGATGGGAATATGAAGTTTGTCAGGGTAAAGGGAAATCCTGTACTTCTGATTAGGAAAAATAAAGTAATCTACTCTCTTTCCGGCAAGTGTAAGCACATGGGATGCCGTCTTTCTAAAGGAACCTTCAGTGATGAGTTTATCCTGAAATGTCCGTGTCATGGCTGGGAGTACGACATAAGGTCTGGTAAATACCTTGGGGAAAAGGATGAGGTTCTTGAGGTTTATGAAAATAAGGTAGAAGACGGAGAAATACTTGTCTATCTATGATATGTTCGACTATAAGGGGATTTAAAATGACTTCGTGGATAATCGCTGCAAATGATAATGAAGTGAAAGAAGGTAAAATAAAACCAGTCGATATTGGAGATCAGCGAATCATCCTGATTCGTAAAGAGGGGGAAGTCTATGCCCTTGAGAACCGTTGTCCGCATATGAATTGTCCTCTGCAAGGAGGTATTCTTCAAGACTACTCTCTAAAATGTCCTTGTCATAGCTGGACCTTTGATATTCGCACCGGAGCATATGTTGCATCCGATAAGATAAAGGTAAATGTATATGAAACGCAGGTGAAGGATGGAAAAATATCCATTCTCACATAAATATGCAGCAGGAATGAATTTATGAACGTGGAAAGTAGATGGATTCTGGCAATAAGGGTAGATGAACTTCCCGACGGTGAGAAAACAGCATTATTACTTGAAGGTAACAAGGTTCTTCTTCTCAGGAAAGAAGGTGTCTTTTTTGCAATTTCCAACAAGTGTCCTCATATGGAATGTCCTTTATCAAAAGGCACTCTGGAAGATTATGTGATAAAATGTGGATGTCACGACTGGAAGTTTGATATTCGCAACGGTGAGTTCCTTGATGCAATAGAGATCAAGGTGCCTGTTTATGAAACGAAGGTTATGGATGGCAGTGTTTTTGTAAATCTGGAAGGTGCAGGCATATGAAGAAAGTAGTTCTGTATACCCTCAGTACCTGTCCCTGGTGTATGAGGGCAAAAAAATTCTTCAGGGAACACGATATTCCTTTTGAGTATGTAGATTATGATAAGGCAGACGATAAAACAAAAAGAGATATCAAGGAAGATTGTCTGGCACATGGTTCGGAAATGTCTTTCCCGTTTGTGAAAATAGGCGATGATGTGGTTGTGGGATACAATCCTGATAAATATTCTAAATTAATGGGGTTATGATGTCAGATGGATTCTGAAAAGAGAAAGGAAAAGCTAAGGGCCATGTTCTCAAAGGTTGTGGGTCCCCTGGGATATAAATTCAGTCCTGATACGGAACTGGTTGATTTCTTGCTTGAGCAGGAAGTAAACATCGAAAAGGAAAAAGGGAGTCCTTTTTGTCCATGCCAGGGTCTTACGGGTGAAAGGGAGCATGATATGAAACTTGTCTGTCCCTGCATACCTTTTCACAGGGAACACTATGATGCAATGAAACGATGCTGGTGTGGTCTTTACGTACACAAGGATATTGAAGATCCTGACAGTCTTATGCAGATATCTCTGCAAGAATTCCTTGAATCTAAAAAATAAGGAGTGATTTCAATGGGAGTGGAAGAAAATAGTGTAATTGAAAATATAAAGGCACGTAGAAGTGTTCGTGAATATATTGATAAGGACATCAATGACGAAGATATAAAAACAATAATTGATGCAGGTATTCATGCACCATCAGGTTTTGATAGCCAGCCATGGTTCTTTGTTGTTGTGAAGAACCGTGAGATGATGAAAAGAATGTCCGATCATTGTAAACCACGTTTGCTTGCAATGCTGGATGAAGCTACCAATGACGCTGCTGTAGAGTTCAAAAAGGAACTTGCAAATGATGAATTCCATATATTTTACGATGCACCTGTCCTTATTATAGTCCTTGGCAACAATGCAAGTGTGACCGCTGACTATGACTGTGCGCTATGTGCTGAGAATATGATGCTTGCAGCTCATTCGATGGGTATTGGAAGCTGCTGGATCGGAACAGGATGTTTCATTCAGGATAATCCTGAGATTCTGGAAGAACTTGGCATCACACCTGATTATAGGGTAATTGCACCCATAGTCTTCGGATATCCGACCACAGAGACTGAGGAGATTCCCAAGAAAGAACCTGAGGTCGTCTGGATTTACTGACATGGTGTTCAGATTAAATCGGTATTAAAGCACCGTTCTGAATCTAAAAGTTGAACTTTAAACAAAAAAAGTAAATTTGGCAAATTTCTAATAAAGAAACGCCAAATTTTATTCACACATTCTTTGTATTGTCCTCACGCTTCTGCGGAGTGAAAGTTACTTTCGCCGAGCGGAACATAGCTTTCCGGTTCAGACCATTTCGCAGCTATTTCAGTATCCTGTACTTCCAATATAGTATTGGTGATACTGTCGAGCATGCGCATTGCTCCCTTATATCCAAGTGTCAGTATCCTCTGGGCACCGACCCTGTCATGTATTGGGAACCCGAATCTTATCAACGGGATGTTCATATCCTTTGCAATGTACTTTCCATTGGAGTTGCCAATAAGCATCTGAGGCTTTACCTTTCTGACTGCGTCATTGAATGTATCAAAGTCTACATCTTCAAGAATCGTAACATCGCAATCTGGTTTTACCTGGTCAACTCTTTCAATAGCATGTTCTGCAAATCTTGGTGACTTACTGGAAGCAACCACAAGTGTTGGATGCATGCCGTTCTCAAGTGCCAGAGATAACATTCCCAGCACATTGTTAGGGTCACCATAGATTGCAACCTTCGTACCATAAACATACTTGTGAGCATCTACCATGGCATCGATAAGTCTTCCTCTTTCTTTCTGGAACTCATCAGGTATTTCCATCCCGGATACCTCTGACAATGCATTCAGTACCATGTCAGTGTACTCAAGTCCTATGGGAAGTGGCAGATTTTGTGCAGGAATCTCAAATGTATGTTCGAGATAGTTGACTGCTCTGTTATCATTTGTAATTCCAAGCCCGATAGTTGCTGCACTATTTTTCATATCTGCAATATCAGAGTGTGTAGTTCCTCCCAGGGGTATCTTGTGAAGGTCTCCGGTCATGGGTGCATCAAATGTCTCTGAGATGTCAGGCAGGAGTATGAATGAATTGTGTCCTACAATACCAGTGAAAATATGCTTCATTTCCCTGGTATCTTCAGGCGAGATATTCTCTGAAAGCACGACATTGAGCTTGTTATTGAATATCTCCTTATTTGAGTCTTCCAGTGTGAAGGTCTTGACAATAGCCTCTACAGCCTTGATGTATCCACTGTTGTGGCTTTCCTCATAGCTGGGTGTTGGGACTGGGATGATTATTCTTTCATCGCCAATGTTTTCCTCTTGCCTGAATTCACTTATTATACGGGAAATGTCATCCCCGATCGTCTCGGCAAGACATGTTGTTGAAACGCCGATGACCTTCGGGTCGTATCGTGATATTATGTTCTTAAGTGCCTTCTTCAGGTTCTCGCTTCCACCGTAGACTGCACCCTTCTCACTAAGTGAGCTTGAAGCTATGTCCACAGGTTCCCTGAAGTGGTGTGCAAGGTGCAGTCTCATATATGTACTGCAACCTTGGGAACCGTGTAATAGAACCATTGAATCCTCTATTCCCTTAAATGCCATTACACTGCCAATAGGCTGGCACATTATGCAGGGGTTGACCGTCGTATAATTACGCTCGCTCATGCCACAGACCCCTGTAATGTAATTATGTCAATATCGCGCATATTGCTTCTCTCCCCTACAACCTTCCTTGATTCTGCTGTGTTTTGTTCTGCAGACATGTTGGTGTTCTTTATTTCCAAGCTTCCTGAATTTGAATCTCCCAGCTTGCTTCCAACATACTTCCATACAGGACTGTTTATTGAAATGTCAATTTCCCTTGCAAAGTTCAGGAATCCGTCATATCCCTCGAACTCAATGACTCTGTCATGATTGAAATCACAGAACGAGACTCCAAGCTTGTAAGCCAGGAATCTTTCTTTGACACCTGCTACCATCAGGTCTGCCTTCTGATTAACAAGAAGGTCGGCAAGTTCCAATGGATTTGCATCATCTACAATGACCGTTCCATCCTTCACCTGGTAGCTGATCTGCTTATAGTCCTCTCTCTTTCCGGTCTGAGTACCTATTATAACGACTTCCATTCCAAGTTCCCGGAAGCCCTTTATTAATGTAAGTGCCTTGGCAGCACCGCCCATGTATATTGCTGCTGTCTTTCCCTGAACTCTTTTTCTGATTGCCTGAATCTCGGGCATTATTCTCTCTGTTTCCTTTTCGATGATATCTTCGGTGATTCTCATCATTTCTTCGGAACCAAAGAACTCAGCTGTTGTTCTAAGTGCAATTGCAAGATCCTCTATTCCAAAGTAACTCACCTTGGTGTAAGGAATCCCATATTCCTTCTGCATCCATTTTGCAAGGTATGTCATGGAACCGGAACATTGAACCAGATTCAACTGGGCTCCGTGTGACTTTGAGATAGTATCTACAGTTGCATCGCCTGTCATGGAAGTGATGACCTGTATTCCCATCTTTTCAAAGAGGGGCTTTACCAGCCAGACATCTCCTGCTACATTGTAGTCACCAAAGATGTTGATCCTGTATTCTGAAGTGATCTCAGGTTCCTTTGTTCCGATGATCTGCATAAGTGCATTGCATGCTGCCTTATATCCATCAGACTTAGTTCCCTTGAAACCTTCTGATTGTACAGGTATTATAGGAATGCCCACTCGCTCGTTTGCTTCCTTGCAAATCGCTTCAAGGTCATCTCCGATTATACCGACAATACAGGTTGAATAGACAAATATGACAGGAGGTTTGTATAACTCGACAATCTCGTCGATGCTCTTTGAGAGTTTTTTCTCTCCACCGAATACTACGTCAAGTTCCTTCATATCAGTTGAGAAACTGGTACGGAACGTTTCCTTATCACTTGACAGGCTACCCCTGATATCCCAGGTGTAACTTGCGCATCCGATTGGACCGTGTACAAGATGTACAGCATCTGTCACCGGATTCAGCGCCACACGAGCACCGGAATAAACACAGGCTCTCTGGCTCATTGAACCTGCTATGGATGTGTTATCACATGCAAGTTCTCCGCTGCTCTTTGCCTGCTTCAGTTCTATGTATGGCTTTCTTTCATCCAGCGTGTCTACCACGCTTGTAATGTCTGGCATGTTCTCACTCCTAAAAATATAAAGAGGTCGTTTTATTGAACGACCTCGAGTTCCTCTTCAGGAATTGTCTTGTCTTTAATGTCCAAGAATGTGTTTCCTATCCACTCGATCATGCGAGCTGCTCCTGCGTATCCCATGACGGGGAAGTAGTGCAGGTTTGCCCTGTCCATGATTGGGAAACCGACTCTGATCAGTGGAATATCTTCAGCAAGTGCTATGTGTTTTCCATAGGTGTTACCAATCAGCATGTCTACAGGCTCGTTCTTTATGATCTGGTGGAGTGTGAATAAATCTGCTCCTGCAAGGATATGTGAGTCAGGATACAGTGGGTGTACCATCTCTGAAACTCTTTCCACGAAAGCCTTGCTCTCTGATCCAGATAGGATTACAGTTGGCTCCATTCCCATTTCAAGCACCAGGCTTGTCAGACCTTCGAGTATGTCCGGATCACCGAATATGGCTACCTTCTTTCCGTAGAAGTGTGGGTGGGCATCTGTCATCATATCGACTATTCTCGCTCTTTCATGTTCCAGTTCCGGCGGGATCGGGACATTTGCAAGTTCTGCTGCCTTCATGATGAATCTGTCAGTGTAACGAACACCAATTGGTGCAGGTCCGATCTGTACTGGCATCTTGAACTTGTTCTTGAATACAGTTGCTGCTGCGCCTCCTGCCATACCGCAGAGCGCAATCGTTCCCATTGAGTTTGCGCTGTCCTCAACATCTCCTATTGGGGTACCGCCCTTTGCAAAGAGTCCTCCTTCTCCGGTAATTCCGGCATCGAACACATCTGTCTGGTCTGGGAATACAATAGTTGGGATTTTCATGATGGAGAGTATTCTCTTCATCTCGCGTATGTCTCCAGGGTCCACAAAACCTGGGATAAGGTTAAGCTTACCATTTGGCTTTGTCTTTGTGGCAAAGGTTGTAACGAATGACTTTACCATGTTGTCATAGCCTGTTACGTGGGAACCCACATAACTGGGGGTTGATGCAGCACAGAGCTTGATCGAAGGGTCAATGAGCTCTTCCATCTTTACGTCTTCAATGATAGAGTTTACATCATCACCAATTGTCTCTGAGAGGCATGTTGTGTGAATTGCAATAACTTCTGGTGTGTATACTGCCTCAATGTTGCTGAGTGACTTCTTCAGATTGGATGCACCACCGAAAACGGCAGTTCCTTCATAGAAACTACTGGTAGTTCCTACAGTTTGTTCCCTGAAGTGTCTTGTAAGGCACATTCTCAGGTATGAGAGACATCCCTGCGATCCATGGCTGTGAGGCATACAGTTGTGTATACCCATTGCAGCATATGATGCGCCAATTGGCTGGCATATCTTGGCAGGATTTACCACCAGTGCATCTCTCTTAACTTCTTCCTTTGGAGTATAATCTAACATTTTTCTTCCTCCCTTACTCTGCCTTCCATGGGGTCTTTATGAGCTTCCAGCTTGGGTTGTTCACTGCCATATCGACATCCCTTGCGAAGTTAAGTACACCTGAGAATCCGGTGTAACGTCCGCTGTAGTCGTAGGAGTGGATCTGCCTGGATGGGATTCCCATCTTCTGTGCCATGTACTTGTCCTTGATACCTGAACAGAACAGGTCTGGCTTGAGTTCCTTGATGAGGAATTCAGTTTCGTAGTGGTTGAGGTCATCCACAGCGATCGTCCCATCCTTCATTTCCGGCATCATTCCATCATAGGCCATCAGACCAAGCTTTTCCCTTAATTCCTGCATACGTTCTTCACTGATAGCAGGTTCAAATCCTTCCTCTAGCTCGTAGTGGAGATCTTCAAGCATTCCGCTGGATGCCTTTTCCTTCAAACCGTCCAGAATCTGCCTTCCTTCGTAATCATCACGGTGAGCAAACTGGTATCCTGCAACAAGAACCTTCATACCAAGATCTTCAAAGAGATTCTGGTAGTGGTGTGACCTTGATCCGCCGGAGTAGATGAATGTTGTCTTGCCCTGAAGCTTGTTTCTATACTTCTCAAGTTCAGGCTGGATCTTTGCCATCTCTTCTTCTATTATTTCTTCGGTCTTCTTTGTAATTTCTGGATTATCGAAGAACTGAGCCATCTTCCTGAGTGACTTCTTTGTGCCTTCAATTCCTACATAGTTGACCTTTAACCATGGGACTCCGTACTTTTCTTCCATCATACGGTTAGTGTAGTTAACTGACCTGTGACAGAGGAGGATACTAAGCTTTGCATGGTGTGCCTTTGCAAGACTGTGGTATGAACCGTCTCCTGTGAAACTTGAAACGATACGATACCCGATCTTCTCAAAGAGTGGCTTGATCTCCCAGAGGTCGCCACCAATGTTGTATTCACCAAAGATGTTGATGTCAAATGGTGTTGGATTTTCCAGTTCTTCGGTACCAACGATGTGCTCCATGATCACATTACTTGCAATGTGGTGGCCTGCTGACTGACTTACACCTCTGTAACCTTCACAGCGAAGGGACATTATCTTTACACCATGTTCCTTCTCTGCTTCCGCAGCTACTGCTTCGATGTCATCACCGATAAGCCCTACAGGGCATGTTGCACAGATGGAGATTGCTCCTGGCTTGAATATCCTCACTACATCATCGATAGCTGCCTTGAGCTTCTTCTCACCACCGAATACAATATCTGTTTCTTTCATGTCGGTTGAGAAACAGTATTGCAGGAAGTTGTCACCGCCATCTTCTGCCTTGGCCATGTTTCTCCTGGTTCCCCAGGTGTAATATCCACAGCCAATTGGTCCGTGTGTGATGTGAACCATATCCTTGATAGGTCCCATTACCACACCCTTACCACCGGCATAGGCACAACCACGGTTTGTCATTATACCTGGTATTGTCTTGGCATTAGCCTCGATGTGATTTTCGGAACAGGAATCCTTGACCGTTAAGTGCTTCCTCCTGTCCTTTGCAACCTTCTCAGGGTAGATCTTCATCATCTCATCAATGAGATCCTGTGACTGTTCGACTTCAGAACTCATTGTTCTTCCCTCCCTACAGTGATATCGCCTTCTTCTCCTGTCCTTATCCTGCAGGATTCAGGTATGTCTGTTACGAAGATCTTTCCATCCCCCGCATGTCCTGTCTGATTGATGTTGATTATCCTCTGGACAACCTTGTCTGCTGCCTTATCATCGACAACAATGGTGAACAGACGCTTTGGAATGAATGGGATACAGTTCTTTGATGACACTCCTTCCTGCTCAGGAAGTGGTGGATCGAATTCATAGCATAATCCCTTTTGCTTTCCTCTGCCCATTACCTTTTCCACGGTGAAAGAAGGGTATCCACACTCTGAAAGTGCATCGAGGGTCTTGTGCACCTTGTTCATGCGAATTATTGCCGTTATTTCCTTCATTTGAAAATCCCCTCCGGGTTTAAAGTCCGCTTTCGCCGGTACGTATGGTGTATGCACTTTCAACAGGGTTCACGAAGATCTTCCCATCTCCGTACTTTCCTGTGTGTGCTGAACTCTTGATTATATCCAGAACTTTTGACTTGTTCTCATCTTCAACTACCATCATGAGCATTGTCTTTGGAAGTTCGTCAAACTGTACTTCAGCTGTATGGATACCTCTCTGCTTTCCTCTTCCGAATACATCGGTCTTGGTAAGGGAAACAAAGCCTTCCTTCTCAAGTTCTTCAACGATGTCAGATACCTTGGTTGGCCTGACAATTGCACGAATCATCTGCATTTATTTCACCTCAAAGTTCTACAATTCCGAACTCTACCATCATTGTTTCCAGGTCTTCCATTTCCATTGGCTTTGGGACAACGAACAGGTCATTATTTTCGATGTTGTTGGCCAGTGTTCTATATTCTTCTGCCTGACCACAGTCTGGGTCAAATTCGATAACTACCTTCCTGTTGATCTCAGCACGCTGGACAATATTGTCTCTTGGTACGAAGTGAATGAGCTTGCTTCCAAGCCTTTCTGCAAAAGCTTCAAGAAGTTCGCGTTCTCCATCTACGTTTCTGCTGTTACAGATGATTCCACCAAGACGTGCACCGCCCTTTGCGTACTTTTGAATTCCCTTGCAGATGTTGTTCGCTGCGTAAATTGCCATGAGTTCACCACTGGCAACGATGTAGATCTCCTTTGCCTTTCCTTCACGAATTGGCATTGCAAAACCTCCACATACTACGTCACCGAGTACGTCATAGAAAACGTAATCCAGATCTTCTTCGTATGCACCAAGGTTTTCCAGCAGGTTTATTGATGTGATAATTCCTCTTCCTGCACAACCGACACCAGGTTCGGGTCCGCCTGATTCGACACACTTTATACCGCCAAACCCTGGCTGTATCAGGTTGTCGAGTTCAACAGATTCGTCGCCTTCACTTCTTAATGTGTCAAGTACTGTCTTCTGGTTAAGACCTCCAAGGAGCATTCTTGTTGAGTCTGCCTTTGGGTCGCATCCTACCAACAGTATCTTTTTTCCCATAGTGGCGAGTGCACCTGTCAGATTCTGTGTAGTCGTTGACTTGCCGATTCCGCCCTTTCCGTATATTGCTACTTGTCGCATGGTCTTTTACCTCTGTACTTGTTTGCTGTGTTTTTTTATTGGATTTGTTGTACGAATGTGTGTTATTGGAGCTGCTTTAAGGTGTACCGTACAACGGAATCCTATGTACTATGTTACTATACTTAAAGTTATCTATTATGTTAGATGTGACTTTTAGGTTCTATATATAAAAAACGTCATCTATGGAGTGCATAGTTTCAACATTCTGTATAATGTATAAATGTATGATCGTTATGTCCGTTTCTAGCTAAAAACGATATTTTTGTCCGTTTTAGGTAAACGCTTATATAGTCCGAAAGACCCACATTCCAAGTATTGACTGTAATTTTTCGGTCAAGGCAAAATTTAAAAAATTTCAATTTGGTTTATGCGGAAAACCTACTTCAGATTTTATTTTCAAATAATAATTTAAAAAGGACAAATCCCCTGGATATTACTCGTTACAAGAAAACACAAAGGGGTAATTGTGTTTGTTCCATATTGGATATCAGGGGAAGAACTCATGGCCAAAAAGTCCTTGAATCAGGCAAAAGAAGTTAAATTCAAACTATTGGTGCATAAACTTGACAAGTATGCCAAGGTTATACTTATTATTCATATGAGGATTTTTACAGAGCCATAAAAAGCGAGTTATTCAATATAATTGAACAACTCGTTTTATAATATCGCATTCAGTTTCTTCATAGGCTCAATCTGTCTACGACTGCACCTTCCTCCAATGCATCAAGTATGTCCTCAATATCATCTTCAGTTACTTCTCCGTACCATGCCTGCTGAGGATAAATCATAACTATGGGTCCTTTCTCACAAAGACCTACACATCCGGTCGAAGTAACCATCACTTCACTTTCCAGATCCCTGTCCATTATTGCTTCGTTAAACATCGCGACCAGATTATGTGATTCTTTGTTCTTGCATGCGCCCTGCACCTTTCCGTTTAGTCTTGTGCTTGCACAAATAAATATATGCTTGTTTGGTTTTTGCATGATAAACCTCTTTAAATTTATGTTTTAAGCTATTTCTTCAACAAAAATACACTATATACGGAAGGCAATTACTGATGTGCTAATACTTAAAGATATCTCTAGCTGGCCATTGTCATCACAATTTTATCGGCATATACTTTAGCTTCTTTTCTCCCCGGCTTAGCAAAAAAAGAAACAAGCTCATTATTAAAAATTAGTATTTCTGTTGATACCGGTAAGTTCATTATTGGTTTTAAGATATCATACAACCTGTGCAGGATGCAAAAATACGGTGATATTTAAATTAATGGCATAAAAATAGTAGTTCAAAGGGCTATGATTCCTTTGAGGCAGAGATAAAGAAAGAGAATCAAAGCTGCACATCTGCTGTGCATCTTTTCTTGATTGTAAGTTGTAATTTCAGTTTTTATCTCTGAATCTTTTTCAATGTGAACCAGAAAACGCTTCCTTTACCTTTAGGATTGTCATTGATTCCCACACTTTCTTCATGTAGGTCCATAATCCTTTTCACTATAGCAAGCCCGATTCCATTTCCTTTTATGTTTTCTTTATGTAGCCTGTTAAAACGGTCAAAAACAGCTTCTTTGTCTTTATCAGGGATGCCATTTCCCTGGTCTGTAACACTCACTTTCCATCTGTTAGCAGTATCATCAACTCTTATCATGATGGTGGTATTGTCGGGGCTATACTTTATTGCGTTTGAAAGCAGGTTGGAAAAAACGCCCCGTATCATCGGGTTGGCGAGTGCAGGATAAGAGACGCCTGTTTTCATCTCTATTTTGATACCTTTGCGTTCTATTTCTGGTGTAAAACTATGAACCAGGTCTGTTATTATTGACCCTATATCCATTCTTACAAAAACCATTTCCTCCATGGATTCAAGCTTTGCAAGATGTGCTGCATCTTCGATAAGTTCAATGAGTTTCAAATTTGATTTTTTGATATTATCGATTATGTATTTTTGTTCATCGCTGGGATTTTTTTCCTCGAGTATCTCGGTAAATGATTTAATAAGTCCGGCAGGATTTAACAGGTCATGGCGCAATACGTCGGTGAAAAGGTCCTTTAGATCATTGGAATGCTTCAATTGATTTGCATATTCCATTAATTTAATTTCATCCATTCTCTTCTCTGTGATATCTTCTCCTGATATCAGGATGCTGTTTATTTTTCCCTCTTCATTCTTCAGGACCGAATCATACCACCTGAAAAGTCTTTCTTTCCTCGTGATGGTCATTATGGGGTATTCGTGGTATTCGGACCCAATACAATTTCCTTTCAGAAGTTTATCATATCTGTTTTTGATATGCTCTCTATAGCTTTCCGCGGCAAAAAGATCCATCCAGTCTCTATTGATGATATTGTCCCTGTTATATCCAAGGATGTCAGCTCCTTTTTTATTGATGTGGACAAGCTTGTAATTGTCGTCAAGAACTGCTATCAAAACACCTACATGGTCAAGATAGTCGTATGCTTTGTTCCTGTCTGTGAGGAGTGAATCATGTTGTTCTTTGATTCGTAGCAGGGCTGTTATCTTTTTGTTCAGCTCAAACTTTTCAGCGGGCTTTTTCAGGAAATCATCCGCACCAACTTCAATGCCTTTCTGGTGGTCGTTCCTGGATTTCAGGGCAGTAAGCATTATTATAGGTATAAAATCAAGTTTATACTCCTGCTTGATTATCCTGCAGACATCGAATCCGTCCATTCCAGGCATAACCACATCAAGAAGTATGAGGTCTGGATCTTCTTTTTTCACTGCTTCAAGTGCATCTTCACCGTTTGATACTGAAATTATATCGTAGGTGTCAGAAAGGTAGGATGTAAGAATTGCTATGTTTATCTTCTCATCATCAACGAGTAATATTTTGTGTCTGTGATCCAGGTGCATCTCTCGGTTTATTATACAATGGATTATATATTAGAGTTGTGCTGTTTTATGGACTTCTATCTGCCGATTTAGATCGCTTCTCCTGATTTGACAATTAGGTCTGAATCATGATGTTTTTCCATATGCCTACGTTTTGCTCCCGTTCCCATTCCCAATATCCATTACTTCAAAATAAAAAACGTAATGCAAAAATGTAGTTAGGGAAGAGCCCCGAAAAACTATGGAAGCACTATATAATTTGACAACTGGACTTGCAGAATCCTGTGCAATAGGTATATTGAATTTCCGGGGCTCGCTGTGATTGTTCTTTCAAATAAATAAAAATAAAAATAAAAAAGGAAGAAAGCACTTAAATTGCTTCTTCGTCCGTTTCTCCTGTGCGGATCCTGATGATCTTGGTCACAGGGTAAACAAATATCTTACCGTCGCCGATAGAACCGGTTGCTGCGGTCTTCATGATGACGTCAACCGCTTTGTCAACGCTGTCATCATTGACTACCATTTCCATCTTGATCTTTGGCAGCAGGTCGACACAGTACTTGCGTCCTCTCCACTGCTGCATTACGCCCTTCTGCTTACCGCGGCCTTTCACATCAGTTACGGTAATACTCTCAAATCCTGCTTCATCAAGTGCATCCTTGACTTCGTGGATCTTTGTTGGCCTTATGATTGCTTCGATCTTCATCATTTAAATCACTCCTCCTGAATCATGAATTCTGGGTATGCGCTGATTCCGTGTTCTACAATGTCCAGTCCTGCAATTTCGTGTTCTGCAGATACACGAAGTCCTATTGTCCAGTCGAGTACCTTGAAGATTATGAATGAGATACCAAATGCCCAGACTATACTGAGTATTGCACCGACTACCTGAATTAGGAACTGTTGATATCCACCGTAGAGTAGTCCTGCTCCGGCTGATGTATATGCTGCATCTGCCAGCATTGAACCTTCGCCCTGCCCGAGTGCAAAGATACCTACTGCGATAAGTCCCCAGGTACCACAGTATCCATGTACTGCGATTGCACCCACAGGGTCATCCACCTTAAGCGTGTTTTCATTGAACATTACTCCTGCGTATACTATGATTCCAGCTACAAGGCCAATGACAATCGCTGCCCAGTTAGTAACTGCACCACAGGGTGCTGTGATTGCTACAAGACCTGCAAGCATTCCGTTTGCAGTAAGGGATGGGTCAGGCTTTCCGGTCTTCATCCAGGTGATGATCATGACCATGATTGCACCTGCACCTGCTGCCAGGAAAGTGTTCACAATTACCATACTAACATATGGGTCGTTACCATCAAGGGTGCTGCCACCGTTGAATCCTACCCAGCCGAATGCCAGTATAATGGTACCGAGGAATGCCAGTGGAAGGCTGTGACCTGGTATTGGTATTGCCTTGCCGTTCTTGAACTTTCCAATTCTTGCACCTACAATTAATACACCTGCAAGAGCGGAGTATCCACCAATTGAGTGTACAACACCAGATCCTGCAAAGTCATGGAAAGATGCACCGATTGAGTCTACGAGGAATCCGCTTGTGAGTATTCCTGCACCACTCCATACCCAGTGTCCGTATACAGGGTAGATGAGTGCTACCATAAATACTGTGTAAACAAGATATGCCTTAAAGTCAGTCCTCTCAGCCATTGCACCGGAAACAATTGTTGCACCGGTTGCTGCGAAGACCATCTGGAACCACCAGCTGTTCCATAGTGCATTGTCAGCACCAACCAGGAAGAACTGGTCAATACCTATAAGACCTGCAAAATCAGCACCGTACATGATTCCCCAGCCGACTGCCCAGTATACTACGATACCAAGACATATTGTCATGAAGTTCTTCATGAGAATGTTGGCTGTGTTCTTTGTACGTGTCAGGCCTATCTCAACAAGTGAGAAACCTGCATGCATCAGAAATACTATTGCACCTGCAATAATCAACCACAAGACCGTAAGTGCAGTCTGGAGGTTTGCAATTGATTCGCTGTTTTCTTCAACTGTTCCTGCTGATGCAGGAACTATAAATAGCATAGATATGACGCTCATTAGCAGTAAAGCCTGCCAGATCATCTTGTAATTGAGTTTCTGTGATATTCCATACATGAGTAACACCTTTGTTTTTGCCTCTATAGGAAGGCGGATTCTATGTGTAGACTTCATATTATTTAAACTAATTGTTTTTATTCGGTAACTTAGCGTGTTATATTAGTTTATATTCTAATTTTCCTACAAAGTTATCCGTTTCCACGGCTTAAACTCGGCAGAAACTTGACAAATCCCACACATTAGTTATTTTTCACTTTAAGCAATATAAAAAGAGTTGGCTATTTTCCGTACTTTTGCCATGTCTCTCTCTCTTCTATGCGGCGGATCAAGAGTTCAATATTGCGGGAGTTAAAAAAGTTTAGTGACTTCACGAATAATATATATAGTTCATAGTCGTATATATATACTGGAACTTGTATTCTGTTGATGCAAGATGTCTATTATAACATGGACTATATTTCCGGAGCTATATCTTATATTCCCGATGGCTCTGTAGATCTCATAATTACAGATTCTCCTTTTGCAATAGAAGGTGACCTTCCTCCACAAACTCTATAATCGCAAGGAAGAGCACGTAGTGAAGGGTTACGTTGAAGTTTCAAAGGAAAACAACAGGTACTTTTCTGACATGTGGGTGAAACAGGTACAGAAGGTTCTGAAAGACACTGGTTCTATGTATATAATATCAGGATGGAGTAATCTTCATGTCAATCAGAGAAAAAGATGGATTGATGGTGAAATAAAAAATGTCATGTCCATATACCATGCATTGAAATGCGCCGGAATAATGGATAAGGATTCATATAAGATCCTCTCCACTGAATTAGGGAGAGGTTATTTTTCAATAATGAGCACCATCAAAAACAATAAATATCTGCTTGCGGAACTTGAATAGTTCCTCAAAGCTTTTTCATTTTGCTGTATTCCATTACTGTTGACACCGGATGTGTGTCAACATGGATACCAGCTTCTTCCACAGCAGCAACAGAGTTGATGCCTACCATTACAGGGATGCCTACTTTTCCTCGTTCTATGGGTGCATAAAGGACATCCTCATCAGGTTCTCCAATTGTAATATGACCGCTGATGTCATCTTTTTTTGCCATTTCCAGTATCTCTGCTGCTTTTTGAGCTGCAGATGACGGAATCTGACGTACGTTTGCAAGCATGTTTCCGTTGCCTGTTTCAATCGCTTGGAGTATGGACGTTGCTTTACGCCTGAGGAAGATCTTAATAGGATCAATGGATGTCCCGCTATATGATATAAGGTCCAGGAAACCTGCAGGCTTATAATCTTGCATTTCCATGAGGCCGCCGTAAATAGGAACTACGGGAACACCGTTGTTCAAAAGTAAACCGTCAAAAGTAATACTGCACACAGTTGCAATGGCCACTTTCCCCTCTGGCACGTAAATATCAAGGTCCGTGTCCTCTTCAATTATCCCTACTCTTGGGCTGATGGTCGCACCATGATCCATTGCATATCTTATGATTTCCGTAGCATTATCGTAATCATCTTTGTCTATGTTCGTGATATTGATAATAACGTTGCCTTTGCCTGATTCCAGGTCGTAGTCAGTTTTATACATAAGCTCTTCAATTTTGGTAATGACAAAACCAAACCTATCACTTATAAGTGCATCATTAAGCTCCTTCTTTCCACGTTCAGTTATAGTGCGCCCGATGTATCCGTGTTTTTTAGTGAATCCTCTTTCATCCAGTATACGTAAATGATACCTTACGGCTCGTTCTCCTATTGCATAACCGCGATTGTGGAGTTCATCAGCTATAAGTCGCGCACCCACTGGCTTGTCACTTTCACTAATAATGCGCATAATTTCGACAAGCTTTCTCTCAACGTTTGGATCAGTCATTTTTTCACTCAAAGATGGTTATCGATGGCCATTGTCATCGGCGTATTAGTTATATTCTATGTCTATTTAAGATGTACTGTTCAATTTATATTCTTCCCGTTCGAAGAATGTATACTACCAGCCACATTCCCAAAAACCCTGCCATCAGAAAACCAATGACGCCCATTAACGGAACCCCCCATATATGGGGTTCCATTCCTGTTTGTATTATCAGGGAAGAGCCCACGATTATGGCTGAAATGATAAGACTGAAGGCAAGGCGGTTGCTTGCAGCATCTATTTCAGCAACTATTCTATCAAAACCATGGTGCTCGAACCGCAAATTCAGGTAGCCCCTTTCTGCGATATCAAGTATGTGGGATATCTTCATGGGTGCTCTGTGAAGGACACGTGACCAGTTGCTAATATCTCTATACGCACTGCCTGCAATGTTAGTGAGACGAATACGATCCTTTATTGCTTTCTTTGCAAAAGGCTCTGCTACAATTGTCAGATTGATCTGCGGGTCCATGATGCTGCTAAAACCCTCAATGGTCATTGCGCCTTTTGATAATAGTGCAACATTGGTCGGAACCTTTACCTGGTATTTTCTCAGCAGATTGATCATTTCTTCCATTATTTGTGCGGTGTTAAGTTGCCTGAGTGGCCTTCCGTAGTATTTGTATAGTAGGTGATCAACGTCGATCTTAAGCAATGCCGTATCTACTTCGTCTTCTATTGAACCAAGGTCTCTTAAAAGCTCAATATATAGTGCAGTATCACCTCTTGTAATGGCAATAAGTTCATCAATGAGCAAATTGCGCATATCGTAGGAAAGAAATCCTGCCATTCCAAAGTCCAGAAGTGCTATCCTGCCATCTTTCATTATGAAAATATTTCCAGGATGGAGGTCTGCATGGAAGAATCCGTCATCATATACCTGCTTCATAAATGCATTCAGCACATCGATGGCTATTTCTTTTCTATCGACTTCCATTCTTTCAAGTTCCTCAAAGGAACTGCTTTTGACACCGTCAATGTATTCAAGGGTCAACACTTTCATGCTGGTATGGTCCCAGTAGACCTTTGGGATGTATATGCGTGTATGATCCTGGAAATTGCGGGCAAAGTGCTCGGCATTTCTGCCTTCCTGATTGTAGTCAAGTTCTGCATGGATAGAGCGTTCAAATTCCTCTACAATATCGACAGGGCGATATAACCTCGCCTCTGGCAGGTGTTCTTCTGCAAAAGCTGCAATACTGTACATAATATCCAGGTCTGCTTCTATGATCTTCCGGATCCCAGGTCTTTGGACCTTGATCACTACTTCGTCACCACTTATTAATTTTGCACGGTGAACCTGGCCTATCGAAGCTGCAGCAATAGGTATTTCGTCAAAATACTCAAAAAGATCATCAATACCGGAACCTAGTTCATCCTTGATCAAATGTTCTACTTCTTCAATCCCGAAAGGCTGCACATCATCCTGGAGTTTGGAAAATTCCCTGATATATTCAGGAGGTATCAGGTCCTGGCGCATGCTAAGGATCTGGCCAAGTTTTATGTAGGTAGGTCCAAGTTCTTCCAGCATCAACCTGGCTTTCGTGGGCCCGGAATCGGTGTCTTTGATAACTTTTTCCTGCTTTTTGATCCTTGATCTCAAAGGTCTTATATTACCGATTCCAAGCCTGTCAACAATATGTCCAAATTCATACTTAACTAGAGCATCAACGATCTTCCCATATCTCTTGATCATTGAATATCTATGGAGTTTCCGGGGTCTCATAATCGTCCTTGTACTTTGATTTTTTTATTTGGATGTAGTATTATTTATGGCTGGCTTTATTATTAAATTATCGTCAATACCTGGATTTAAAAATTTAGAGGAACAGTTTTATAATTTAGCACTCCAAATTGTTTATAGTCAGAAACTATCTGACAAATTGTTCGAAAATAGTAATGAGGAGTGAGGAAGAATGTTATTTTTTGATATAAGCTCATGGGATCCCCATGATAGTGAAAAGGTAATTGAACATTTTAAGAATTTAAGACCACCTGCAGGTATTAATGTAATTAACCAGTGGGTAGACCTCAATGGGGGCAGGTATTTCATTCTCTATGAGGCAGAAAGCTCAGAAGCGTATGCAGAATTCAATATTCCATGGTCGGATGTCTGTGTGATAGACAGCGTACCTGTAATGGAATCCATAGATTTCATAAAACTTATGATTGCAAAGGGACTGTGATTCCCTTTTTTCCTTTATTGTTCAATTTTTGTCTTTAATTAGCAGGCATTAATGTGATTATTTTTTTACTGTCTCCTATCTTCACAGTGAACTCCCCATCAGGCAGTGCACTGGTATCATATTTATGATAAAAATTGCCCTCTTCGTCTGCCTTGATAGTCTGGGTAGCTACAAAATCGATCTTTACTTCCTTTTCACCGTCCTGTGCGTTTCCCTCAACTACGATCTCATAGTTTCCGGCTGGAACGTTCTTTTCGAAGAATTCAGCGATTCCGCCCTCGGCGTCAAAGCTACGCTTAAAATCCACGAACATATGAACGATAAAGTTCAGATCATCGACTTTTTGTGATCTTACCAGAAAACTGTTACTTCCTCCGGGTATTCTGATATTTTTGAATACGTATCTATATTCATTATCAATGACCGGGGTGTATATTGTGAATGAAACTGCCATTCCTATAGTTTCACCGGGATTTGTTTTTCCTTCTATATCCAGTATATCTCCTGTGCAGGGTGAGGGTGGATGAATGCTCCATTCATCCAATGGTGCATCCGGATTCCCTCCTGTCTGTTCATATATCAAAGAATAAAGCATCTTTGAAAAAAGCAGAAAGAGGTTGTCGCTTTTGCTAAAGTTTATTCCTCCGTTTTAGGGTTAAACATCCTTCTCCTCATCATCAGAGCCAACGAGTTTTTCTATCTTTTCCTCGAGACTTTTAATTATATCTTTGAGTTCCTGGACCTCATCTTTTGTAGCAACATCAGCTTTGCTGAAGGTATCTTGTACTTTTGATGAGATTTTTTTCTCAATTTCTTCCTTCTGTTTCTTTTGTTCGTCGATAACCTCACGAACAAATTTCTTACCCTCTTCTTTTTTGATTTCCCCATTCTCGATAAGGTCGTCGGCAATGTCCTGTATCTTCTCTTCTGTCAATGCCCACAAACCGATTCCAAAAAGACCAACCTTTTTCATGATTTCTGTGATATCTGAAACGTCTTTCATTTTAAATCTCCAGTGATTAATTATCCTGTGTTACAATAAATATCTTATTCTGGGATATGCCTGGCTTGACACCGTCAAGTTTAGTGTTAAAATCACAAAATGTCAGGCAAACTAAAAAAGGAAATAAAATAAAAAAGAATATAATCTAAAAAATCAATTCCCAGTCAGTTCACTGATATCATGCTCAAGGTACTTTGCATTACTCATTTCAATGAGTTTGCTGCATACATCATCCGGTTTGCCATCCATGATTATCTTTGCTTTATCAATAAGAATGGCTCTGTTTGCAGCTTCCTTTACAAAGTCCATGTGATGACTTACAAATATGATGCTTGTACCAAATTTCTGATTAATCTTCTTCAGGGAGTTTGTAACATCTCTGAGGGTGACCGGGTCAAGGTCACCGAATGGCTCGTCAAGGATCAGTATTTCAGGGCGTGATACAAGTGCCAGTGCAATATATGCTCTAACATGTTCTCCGCCGCTTATCTGGTAAGGGGTTTTATCGAGTATTGAAAGTGGAAGGTCAAGAGCTCCAAATATCTCGACAGCATGCTCATCGACATCCTCTCTTGTGATCTGTGGGAATAGCTTGGAATATACTTCAATGGACTGGTTTATTTCCCGAAGCGTCTTGTCTTTCTCTTCTTCGTTAACTTCAGTTATCCTGTAAAGTGTATCAAGTACTTCATCCGATATACCAAGTTCTGCAGCCTTTTGTCGGGCATAATCAAGTGATCTTTCACCTTTAAGACGCAGTTTGAATGCCATTTGGTCTCTGATGGTAGAATGGGGCGAAAGTGTGAACTCCTGATGCATGATGCTCATCTTCCTGCGCAGGTCCATGCGTTGGAGGGTAAAGTCGGTGATGTTCATCCAGTTTCCATCATGCAAATAACTGATATCTCCTTCTTTTGGTATCCTGAGGCCAGCTATCATCTTCAGAAGTATTGTCTTTCCTGCACCGGAAGGTCCGATAAGTGCAGTAATATCTCCTTTGTTGATGTCAAGTGAAAGGTCTTCAAACTTTAGCACTTCTCCTACCCTCAAAAGGACAAAACGGTTTGAGAGTCCTGTTACCTTTATTATCGGGTCATTATCTGCCTTGTCGGTAAGTGGAACCTGTTCTTCGATATCCTTCAGGAAATGTTTCAGTACGTTTTCAGCTTCGCCAATCTCAATGATCTTGCCTTCTTCCAGGTATGCGACCCTGTCTGCAAGGTATAGATGGACTTCAGGGAGGTGTGAAACGATGATAATAGGGATGTTCAGTTCTGTCTTGATGTTCTTAATGAGATCAAGCATGTCCTGTTTTGTGCCGGGACCGGTCATGGTCACAGGTTCATCCAGAAGTAAAAGTCTTGGTTTTGCTGCAAGCTGGCGTGCAAGTATGAGTCTTTGCTTCTCTCCACCGCTCAGAAGGTTTGCAGAATGCTTTGCCTTGTTCTCAAGTCCTACAAGACGCATGTAATACATGGCTTCTTCGTATAACTCATCATAGTTGAGGTCATCAGGTTCTGGGAGTCCTTCGTGACCTTCTATCAGGAAATTCAGCTTGCGAATTATATTCTCAATTGCAGGTCCGTTCCAGAGCCCAAAATTGCGCTGAAGGTGTATTGCACTTTTGCGTGCAAGAAATTTCTGTTTATCTTTTCCTGCATTTGGCTCGATTCTTTCCCCATCAAGTTTGAAATAACCGGAATCAAAATCCTCAAGTCCTCTGAGTATTTTTAAAATGGTGGTTTTGCCGCATCCGCTTTTCCCGGTAACTCCGAGGATTTCTCCGTCTGCAACATTGAAACATATGTTATCCAGAATTCTTTTATTTTCGTTATTGAATTCATACTCTTTTACGACATTGCATACTTCAAGCATCATCAGACCTCCGTGAATGTTGCAGCTGGTATGAAGAGATATTAGAAAAAAAGGATAATCCTTTAATAATTACTTCTTGATAGCTGAGACCAGCTCTTCTATCTTTGCAGTGACATTTGAACTCTCTTCAAGAATCGTTCCGGTTACGATCATGTCGGCTCCTGCAAGGGCGCATAATTTTGCAGTTTCACCGTCACGTATTCCGCCACCAACTATTAGTTTGTTGTCTCCAAGAACATGTTTTACCGCACCTATCATCTCGGGAGTCACTGGTGCATTAGCACCGGAGCCTGCTTCCAGATAAGTGTAGTGCATGCCAAGGTATTTTCCTGCAAGTGCATAGGCAACTGCAAGCTCAGGCTTATGTTTTGGTATGAGTCTGGCATCGCCTACCCAACCAACCGTTCCTCCAGGCTCCACTATTAGGTAAGCCATAGATATCGGTTCAATACCACTCTTGTAAACAAGCGGCGCTCCCATTGCCTGACTGGTCGTGATGAAATTGATATCACGGGAATTCAACAGGCTCATGAAGAATATAGCATCAGCATATCGGCTGACACCGGCTGCGTTGCCTGGGAACAGAATGGTTGGTTTGTCTGTCTTCTCTTTAATCTTAAGGAGTGTCTGATCCAGAACTACTCCTCCGGCTCCAGTGGAACCACCGACCATGATGGCATCCGTTCCTCCTAGAGTTGCAGCATATGCTATCTCTGCAGCCTCTTCCGGAGTCTGGGATGCCGGGTCGATAAGTGTCAAGTGAACTGTACCTTCGCTTTCTGCGATCTTATTGAGGTACTCTTCCACTTGCATGAAAACGATCAGCCACCCTTTGCTTCCTTGGACTTCATACGCAGGCCCTTGTTTCCGCATTTCCTGCATCTTGTTGCACGGACTGCATTGCGAGCATTGCATTCCATGCAAATCTTCTTAATCAGTATTCTATTTTCAGCTTCTGGAAATCTTGCCATTATTTTCACCTAAATGATTGTAATATGTATTATGAATTTGAATGATAGGCTGCTTACATGATGCTCAAAACATATAATTGTTTTGGCAAATCCGTGCTCATTTTCGAGTCCTATTAAATAGTTCTGTCATACTATTCTATGGTATATATATTGCTTCCGGATATTCTTTCTTACAGGAAAAACTATTTATCAAATATAATAATTAATAATGAACGATTACTATGGTCAATGATGATAAGGAACAAAGAAGGCAGGAATGGTACGAAAGGGTAAAAAAAGAGGGGAAGCTCAAAAGAAGTCCTAAAGAGGAACACGACGCAAAACTGAAGACTCTGCAAAACCCTGTCAGAAGGAACATCCTCAAAACTCTGAATGAAAAGAAGATGACATTCGACGAACTAAAGGTCGAATTCAACCTTGAAGACATGCCTCTGAAAATGAACCTTGGAATGCTCGAGGATACTCTGTACATTGAAAAAGAGGATGAGATCACCTATATCATCACACCACGTGGCGAGGACTACCTTGAGGGCGTCGAACCAAAGGACGAACCAAAAGGTGATCTGAAGAAAAGAAGAGATGAGTGGTACGAGGAAGCAAAGAAAGAAGGCAAGCTCAAGGAGAATCCCACTGAGGACCACAGGGCTGGTTTGAAAGCCATGCAGAATCCTGTCCGAAGGCACATTGTTGAAAGTCTGGGTGAAGGCAAAATGACTTTTGATGAGGTCAAGACCAAGTTCGATCTCAATGATGTACAGGCTAGGCTGAATCTTGATATGCTTGTGGATACCCTCTATATCGAAAAAGAAGATGAAACGACTTACGTTATCACAGTACGCGGCGAGGCATTCCTTGAGAATGTTGATTCAAAGCACCTTTAACTCTAATAATGAGCCACCAAACGGTGAATTTTAGTCAAATGTCTGTAAAAAAAGGTGGCAAATGGGGTTATATCCCCATTCTATTTTAAAATTTATTCACTCAGTTTCGCAATGAGTTTCTCTCTTGCTTCACGGGCATCAGCGCGTCCCTTTGTCTTCTGCATAACCTTGCCCACAAGGAAGTTCATTGACTTTTCCTTACCTGCATGGAAATCTGCAACAGCTTCAGGGTTCTCAGCAATTGCCTCCTCTACTGCCTTTGCCACGATGTCATCCTCTACTTTGAGTAGTCCTTTTTCTTTGACAATATCCTGAGGTTTTCCTCCGTTGTCAAGGATGGTGCGTATAATCTCAACACCACTACTTTCTGTGATCTTCTCCTCGGTTACCAGAGTGATGATCTCTGCGATGTCACCCACATTGAAAGCATCAATATTCAGATCACGGTAATTGAGTTCTCCCTTGAGGATATCTGCAACCCACACTGCCGCTGCCTTTGGGTCTACCTTTGCTGCCACATCTTCGTAGAAGTTGGCTACCTTTATCTCAGTGGTGAGCGCCCTTGCGTGCATGTCGATGATGTCGTATTCTTTGACAAAACGCGCTCTTTTTGCATCAGGAAGTTCCGGCAATGTTTTAAGTATCTCCGGCACTCTGTCTGCCACTCTTAAAGGTACAAGGTCAGGTTCAGGGAAGTAACGGTAGTCATTCTCAGTTTCCTTGGTACGCATGGACAGTGTCACACCTCTGGCCTCATCGAAGTGCCTGGTTTCCAGAGTTATCTCGCCACCACGTCTGATGTGGTTCTTCTGTCTCATTATTTCGTAGAGCAGTGCCCTTTCAGCACCCTTGAAGGATGAGATGTTCTTAACCTCAACACGCTCACCCATAAACACGGAGACATTGGCATCTACCCTCATAGCTCCCTCAAGGTCACCATCGAAAACATCAAGGTAGTCGAGTATACTCCTGAGTTTGTCAAGATAGCGTCTTGCCTCTTTTGGGCTTCTCATATCCGGTTCACTGACAATCTCAATAAGGGTCATTCCGGAACGGTTGTAGTTGATGAGTGTACCCTTGGATTTGTCAATGCTTCCCATGTGCTGAAGCCTTCCGGGGTCTTCTTCCATGTGAGCACGTGTAATTCCAATGACACGTTCCCCATCCTCCCCTTCAATGACTATCTTCCCTTCACCTGCTATCGGGAAATCATACTGGGTGGTCTGGAAGCCCTTTGGAAGATCAGGGTAGTAGTAGTTCTTTCTGTGGAACTGGGTCTGCTCAACAATGCTGCAGTTCAGTGCAAGCCCTATCTTCATGGCGTATTCAACTGCCTTTTCGTTGATGACGGGTAGTGAACCTGGAAGTCCCAGGCATACAGGGCATACATGAGTGTTAGGTTCGGAGTCGTGGTATTTTGTGGAACAGCCGCAGAACAGCTTTGTGTTGAGCTTGTTCAGCTGGACGTGAACTTCAAGTCCTATTCTGACTCCGTCAGGGTTCTCGTAAACCATTATGCCACCTCCCGGGGTCTTCTGGTATGGTGATTGGTGTTCTGCTCAAAACAGTAGGCTGCCTTGATGATGGTATTCTCATCGAATTGCTTGCCTATTATCTGCAATCCAACAGGCATGTCGTCTACAAATCCACATGGTACTGAAATAGATGGCACACCTGCAAGGTTGATAGGTACTGTGTTGACATCTGCGAGGTAAAGTGAAAGTGGGTCCTCTATCTTCTCGCCTATCTTGAATGCCGATGCTGGCATGGTAGGTGCCATAAGCACATCAACATTAGCAAGAGCCTTATCAAAGTCCTGCTTTACAAGTGTCCTTACCTTGAGTGCTTTAAGGTAATACTTGTCATGGTAGCCCGCTGAAAGTGCGTAGGTTCCAAGCAGTATCCTTCGTTTGACCTCTGTTCCAAATCCTTCTGCACGTGTCTTTGATGCCATAACATGCCAGTTTTCGCCTTCTGCACGGAGTCCGTATCTGGTTCCGTCAAAGCGGGCGAGGTTGGATGAAGCTTCGCTCATGGCTATGATATAATAAGATGCAAGTGCATATTTTGTGTGCGGCATGGATACTTTCTCGTAAGTAGCTCCCATGTCCTCGAATTTGCTGATGGCATCCCATACAGACTTTTCGACATCCTTGTCGATACCCTCTCCGAAGTACTCTTCAGGCACACCGATCTTCATTCCTTTTACATCATCTTTCAGGGCATCGCTGTAGTTGTTCTCCCTGTTGATGGATGTGCTGTCCCTGCTGTCATATCCTGCAACAACGTCCATGATTGTTGCTATGTCTGAAACGGTTGTTGCCAGAGGGCCAATTTGTTCAAGTGAGTTTGCATAGGAGATGAGTCCGTATCTTGAGATGCATCCGTAGGTTGGTTTAAGTCCTACCACACCACAGTATGCTGCCGGACATCTAACTGATCCGCCGGTGTCTGATCCAAGGGATATAGGTGCTTCACCTGCTGCAACAACAGCGGCACTGCCACCTGATGAACCTCCGGGAACTCTGCTCATATCCCATGGGTTGAATGTAGGTCCGTAGCAGCTTGACTCGGTAGATGTGCCCATGGCGAATTCGTCCATGTTCGTCTTTCCAAGAATTACTGCACCTGCTTCCTTCAACCTCTCGATGACGTGTGCGTCATATGGTGGCACATATCCCTGAAGTATCTTTGATGAGCAAGTTGTAGACAGTCCTTTTGTGGATATGTTTTCCTTGATTGCGATTGGAATTCCTGCCAGAGGTCCATCGTGGCCGTTTGAGTCAATCTCACGAGCTGTGTTAATAGCTTCGTCCCAGACGGTTGTGAATCCGTTTATCTTACTCTTACCGATGGTCTCGATGTAGGCTGCTGTAACCTCCTCGGCTGACGAGTCCGCAATCTTCTGCTTTATGTTTGAAATGTCTGTCCATGCTGCCATTTGCACACCTCACATGATCCTTGGGGCTTTGAAATTGCCTTCCTGCTTGTTCTCGGTGTTTGAAAGCACATCTTCCTGTGGCATGGATGGCTTAACAACATCTTCCCTGAATACGTTCATAATGTCTGCAACATGGTATGTAGGTGGCACATTTTCAGTATCAACTTCATCGAGCTGTTCGAAATAGTCCAGCACTGAGTTGAGCTTCTGCGCATAAGCATCGGATTCTTTCTCATCGATTTCGATGCGTGCGAGCCAGCCTACGTGTTCTACTTCTTCTTTAGTGATCATCGTAAGTTCCTCGAATTTGAAATAGGGTATAATGTGTAGATATTTAAGTGTTAGAAAAGCAGACGATTATATTAAAAATGTTGGTTAAGATAAAGCATATTGATATTCTCAAATTAGGCTATTTTTCTCTCCATTCTAATTTGGTGGATTTATATTCTCTTAAATGGAGCAAGTGAAATCTCTAAATTTAAAGCTTATATATTTCAGATCGCATGCTATCTCTTTCTCTAATTTTATTTTTTAGAATTAAGATTGTTAATCAAAATATTTTTCTATATTTCGACCAATTTGCATAAATATATTAGGCGCCTACTCTGAGGTAAGACTCTGAATCTTTCAGATGGTTGGTGATTATACTTTGAAAAGACAGTTTGAATTTGATTTCATGAGGTCTATTGCTATTTTATTAATTTTATTAACTCATTTGCCTGGGTATGGAATAGGTTCATTAACCTCAATAAATGAGTTCTTCCATGTTGGTCATTTAGGGTTAGGTCTCTTCATATTTATGAGTGGATATTTGCTTTATGCTACAACTTCTAATCTAAAATCAGGTAATATTTTTAGTTTTTACAAAAAAAAGTTAATTAGGATTTATCCTCTCTATTTGATCGCTTTAATCTCTTTCTTTATAACATTTGAGCTTATTTTCAAAGATATTGGTTTTGATTTTGCGTTACCGTTTAAGGCGAGTTTTACTTCTTACTTAATACACTTCCTTGGAGCTCAGGTATTGCTTGCACCAGAATATGTCACTCCAATTCTGACCTTATGGTACATTGGATTGATTCTGTTGTATTATCTGCTTTATCCAGTACTGGTAATAAAATCCCGGAATCTTAATGACATAGTTTTGAGGTCCATCTTTATTGTTGTAATATTTGCCGCTCTTCATGTACTTTTCAATATTATTGAGGTCCGTTTTTTCTATTATTATTTTGTATTTATCACAGGTATAATCTCCAGCCACAAAAACATCTTCTCGAACATGAATTTCAGTAGATTTATTCCAATAATGCTTATTTTATATATCAGCACATTCCCGGTTTTTCGTCGTATGAGTTCACTGAACATATTCGGCGAGATTTTTATTATTTATATGTTAGTTGTGCCTTTCATTTTTTTGACATATTATGCTGGCAGAAAGATCTCGCAAATCTCTTCCGTGAGATTACAGAATTTTTTCTTACTTGTTTCAACGTCATCTTATTGCGTATATCTTTTCCATCGTCCAATCCTTGCTTTGTTTTATAGTGCAGGTCTTATGTTCAATCCCTATATTGGTGGGTTAGCGGTATTACTTCTTGGTATTCCGGCAACGTTCGTAATCGGATATTATATTCAGATTTCTGAGTCTAAACTTCTACACAAAAAATGATATTTTATTCTTATGACCAAAAGCGATGCTCATTTCCCTCAGAGATATGGGCACGTAAATGGCTGACTTTGTATTCTTTCATAAATCTGATATTTTCTGATTGATACGATTATGTCTTCTTATTTTGTATTTTTTGATGTTTTAGAACCTTCTTTTATTTTAATCTGTTAGGACCAATGAGTATTTTGTATTAATATAATTGCAAATAGGTGTTAATCATAAACTATATATTGTGTTAGTACTGTAATACTGACAGTTATCATGTCTGCAAAAATAATCTTCGAAAAAATAGGGACATTTATAGAAAAATGGCCCATGGGAATTATTATCGTAGCGATTCTCCTGATGCTTGTGGCATTTCAGGGCGCAGGCCTGATAGAGCATAAAAGTGGAACTGACACTTTTGTTGAAAAGGGGTCGGAGATTTATCAGAACTATGATCACATCTACAAGAGTAATTTTGGAAGCGAAGTTGTAATGGTGCTTGTAGATTCTGGCGATGTCCAGGAGTCCGAAGTTCTGGCAGCAATTGACAATTTTGATGCCATAATAGAACAGGACAAGGATGTAGAGAATGTTATCAGTATGGCATCTCTGGTTAAAGATGCAGCATATTCCATGACCGGTCGTGCTGAAATACCAGATAATGACGACACGATCCTTACAATTATCGATCAATTGCCTTCTACTTATGTTGACCAGTTCATGCCTGATACTACGCATACGATCATCATGATCCAGATGCCTGGAAATATTAACGAGGAAAGCAAGGCAAGGGTTCTTACCCAGGTTGAGAGGACAATCGAAGTGGTTGATTTTCCTGCCGGTACCACCGCAGTTGCAACAGGTGAACCTGCATTCAGAATAGCAATGTCAGAGGAGATGAGTTCCAGTCTTCAGACAATGCTTCTTCTTGCATTTGTTCTGATGATAATTGCCCTGCTTATAGTGTTCCGGCATGTAAGATGGAGTCTTCTGCCAATACCTGTCGTTCTTATTGGTCTGATATGGACATTCGGAGCAATGGGTTTCCTCAGTATACCCATGACAATGGCATCCATGGCGGTATTTCCTATCCTTATCGGACTTGGGGCAGACTATGCTATCCAGTTCCATAACCGAATGGAAGAAGAGCTTGCAAAAGGCGAATGTGTCGAAGAGGCTATAATCGATACAATAAAACACACCGGTCCGGCAGTTGGTGTTGCCGTTGTGGCTACATGCCTTGGTTTCGTTGCCCTTCTGATATCCCCGGTCCCGATGATACAGGACTTTGGAAAAATGAGCCTTATCGGGGTACTCCTGTGTTATCTTGCTTCTATGTTCGTTCTTGTTTCCATATTGTACATACTTGACAGACGGGCTGAAAAAAAGCAATGCGCTGGCTCTGGGAAACGTGCTCCTGTAAAGCAGGCAGAACCAAAGGAAACTGCTATTGGAAAGCTGCTTTCCAGAGTCACAATGTTCTCTGCAAAGAGGCCATTGATCATCATTGCTCTAGCATCTATCCTTGCAGTTGCAGGACTATATGCTGATGAGCGCGTAGGGGTACAGACCGAGACAAAAGACTTTGTACCGCAGGATATGCAGGCCTTGCAGGACCTGAACAAGCTGACCAGTGTCATGGGCGGCATAGATCAGATCAACATTATCGTCAAAGCTGATGATATAATGGAGCCGGATGTGTTGCAATGGATGGTGGATTTCTCTGAAATGGAAGAAGAAGGCAATAGTCATATTACAGGCTCCAGCAGCATCGGTTCACTGGTATACTCGGGTTATGGCTCAATACCTTCTGACAAAGACACGATTATTGCCATTACAGACAGCATGTCTTCTATTGTCACTGATCAGTACATAGAAGGTAGCAATCTCGGTATTCTGAACCTGAAACTTGAGAGTGATCTCTCTTCCAAACAGGTTTCAGCCACCATCGATCAGATAGAAAGTGATCTGCAGTGGTACACTCCACCAGCAGGTGTTTCGGTAACTGCTACCGGTTCAAAGGTAATGTCCACTTCCATTATAGGTGCTCTCACATCAGGCAGGACTCAGATGGGATACCTCGGAATGGCTATCATCTTCCTTGGTATGCTGGTTATCTACAGGGACTGGTTGAAGGCCCTGTCCACAATATTGCCAATTGTGATGGTAACAGGATGGATTGGCGGTGTGATGTATCTCCTTGACATGGCCTATAATCCTTTAACTGCTACTCTTGGTGCTCTTTCAATAGGCATTGGAGCTGAATTTACAATACTTATGCTTGAACGGTATTTTGAGGAACGTGATAAGGGTATAGAGCCATATGATGCCATGGAAAAGGCTGCTTCCTCAGTAGGGCCAGCTATCATTGCATCGGGTTCTACTGTAATATTCGGTTTTTCAGCCCTTATAATATCATCATTCCCGATGTTAAGCGATTTTGGAAAGGTTACGGTTATAGCTGTGGCTTTTTCGTTGTTCAGTACAGTTGTCGTCCTGCCACCTATCATGGTAAACCTGGATTTGTGGAGATCAGGACGGAAAGTATCAGATAAAGTTGCAGAAAAAAATATAGAGAATAATAAGGTGAGTATATGATTTCACTTAAAAATGTAAAGTTGCTTACAATCGCACTCCTGCTAATTAGCAGCATGCAGGTTGTATCCGCAAGCATAGATGATGATGTTGTTTCAGAAATTGCAAGTGATTATTATGATGTGTATGGAGCCCCTCATTTGACAGCAAATCTCGCCTGCGATGATGTATTCGAGAGGGGTGACGAAGCAATCCTGTATGTGAACTTGATGAATGACGGGCAGATTACAGGATACGAAGCAGATGATGATGAAATAGAAGATGATTTCAGGGATGGCCAGATTGGTGAAACTCTCACAAGGTCATTTATGTCAGCTGAACTTGCGTCTGACAGAGCTATCACAAAAGCAGAGTCCATAACCGCAACACTTTCACTGGTGGATTCTGATGCTCCTATAGATATCCAGCTTGACACATTGCTTCTGGGTTCTATAAGTTCAGGCAAATCACTTGATTCACCCGCAGCTTTTCCTATCAAAATATACGACAATGCAAAGGCTGGTACTTATGATCTGAAGCTTTATGTGACCTACAGGTACCAGAAGGATTCAGCTGTCACTCCTCCATACGGCGATACTTACTACTGGTATGAGGATATGAACGAGACAATGTACGTTCAGGTGGTCGTTGAGGATGAACCATATTTCAAGGTGATTAAGACTGAATCTGATCTTCAGGCAGGGGACCAGGAAAATATCAATATCACATACGCTAATACCGGAGATGATATTGCATACGATTGTATCGCAAGGATAAGTGTTGTTGATCCTTTTACGACCACAGATGATGAGGCCTATCTTGGAGACATGTATCCAGGCGATTCAAAAACCGCAACCTTCGAGGTAAACGTTGCAGATGATGCTACAGTGAAGACATACTCTATAAACTCTGAGGTCAAATATAAGGATGAGCATGACGAGAGCCAGTATTCCGAAGGTCTTAAGGCAACTGTAGGTGTTGATGCTTCCGAATCTAAGTTAAACGGAACTACTATGGTTGGCGCTGTTCTTCTGGTTGGTTTCATTGGTACACCTCTGTATTTGAGATCAAAGAAAAAGGGTACGAAAGAAGAAAAATAACAAATAGAAGGTAATTAACTAAGGACGATTATGGATGAATTGATCGAATCACTTCAGCGACTGGGTCTTACTTCTTATGAAGCGAAGACGCTGGTCGTACTTACGCAGTACGGGAGTGGAACTGCCGCGGATATACACGCACTTTCGGGGATACCGCGCTCTGCTGTTTATGGTGTCATAGATAAGCTCACAGACAAGGGGCTTATTGAGACTCAGAACACTAAGCCTATGCGTTACAAGGCAAAGGCTCCTGATACGGTGATCAACCGGCTGAAAGTAGATTACGAGAACGCCGTTATTTTTTCCCTGGAACAACTTGAGCTTCTCTACCATGCAAATGCAGGAAATGTGGAGGAAGATTCCGTATGGAGTATCAGCGGTGTGCAGAATGTTAATGATAAGATAGTAGGGATGCTGGAATCAGCCCGGGAGGAGATCATATTCGCTTCTTCATATTCCTCGTTGAACAGGGTAATTGAAGTCTATCCTATAATGGAAAGCATAAAGCAGGCAATCATGAAAAAGATCAGCGAAGGTGTGAAGGTAAAGATCACCGGACGGGATAAAAGCCATGTTGATGACATAGCAGAAGAGTTTCCCGGAGTAGAGGTTAGGGTATATGAAGAAAAGCGCAATGCCACTCCTCTTAAGGGCGGGATACTGGTAATCGACAATGAAGAACTCTTGATTGTTACTGTAAAGGATGAAAACTTTCCCATGAACCTTAATGCCACATGGTACAATGGAAAAGAACATGTACGTATTTTCAAACATTTTATTGAAGCAGAGTGGGATACTTCCAGACCGATTAATATTTGATGCGTAATTTTGTTATGTACGTGTGACATATTCTCAAATAATTGCATCTTTTGGAGGTTTAATCAATGGGTATAGTAAAAATAGCAGCTAAAGCATTATTAAAGGAAAAATTCTACAAGGTGCAGCTACACACAAAGACTCTCTCTCTGGCAAGCAAACGGACTGATCTGCCTCTGTACACCCGGGTGCTTGCAGGTGGTGTTGCCATCTATGCTTTAAGTCCGATCGATCTGATTCCTGATTTCATTCCTGTCATAGGAACAATTGATGATATTATTCTTGTTCCTCTGGGGTTCCTGTTGGTCAGGAAACTGATTCCCGAACCTGTTATGAGGGAGTGCAGGTATGAGGCTGAGCAGAAGCTGGCCAGTAAAAAACCATCAAAGTGTTCTCTGGAAAACTGACATTTCTCAAGTGGATGCTTTATCTTGGAATATAGAACATGATGAATACGCCTATAAGAGCTATCAAGGCACCAATTATTTCATACCTGTCCGGCTCTGTTCTATCCACGAACTTTCCCCATATAAGTGAGGAGACTATGAATATTCCTCCGTACGCAGCATACACCCTTCCGAAGTGTGCGGGCTGAAAAGTGGGGATGATCCCGTAGACTGCAAGCACGACTCCTCCCAGCAACCCTATCCATATGCCTTTCTTTTCCCTCAACCATAACCATACGAGGTATCCTCCGCCAATCTCAAAGAGGGCGGCCAGGAAGAACAGTCCGAGGGATACGAGTGCAAATGATACCGATCCTTCGTTCATGATTATTCACCTTCCCTGGGCCAGAAGTAAATGATTCCCACGCCAACAAGAATTACAATACAGCCTATGATGTCATAAGTGTCCGGCGGAATTCTGTCAAACACCCAACCCCATAACAGCGACATAACCACAAATATGCCTCCATACGTGGCGTATATCCTATGGAAATGTGAGGTCTGGAAGGTTGGAACGATTCCGTAAAGGAACAAGGTGATAGCTCCGAGTAGTGCAAAGCTGATATCTTTGTTCTCCCGTATCCAGAGCCAGATAAAGTACCCTCCTCCAATCTCAAAAATACCTGCAAGGATAAACAGGAGAATGGTAAGGATCATACTTTTTGTTCTGGAGGTGCACCTGGCATCTATCTGTGTCATGGTATTTACTTCTCACAGTTATCATAATAAAACGTTTGTTTCAGGCTCTGTTGATATCTGGTGTACCAGATGTTCAAATAGTCTTCAGGCCTATTATAAGGGGCAAAGGCAAGTAGCTAAAATATCACGGAGTCTGTCTAATGGAAAGCCAATCATCTTCATGGTCAAAAATTGAGGGAAAGAACATCCCAACAACCATTGAGCTTGACCCGAACATCTACAAATACACATTTCCAGGCTGCCATATCCTTGATATCGGCTGTGCCAATGGAAAAGTAAGTATTCCCCTGGCATTGCATGGCTATTCGGTAACCGGTGTTGACGTCAACACTGAGGTGCTGAGTATGGCAAAATCCTTTTCTAAATCACAGAACTGCCCGCAAATCCCATTGTTCGTTAAGGGCAATGCCACAACTCTCCCCTTCCCCGATGCAAGCTTCGATGTTGCAGTAATGCAGGCTTTCCTGACCACAGTTGTCTCAAAAGAGGACCGTGGCAGAATAATCCGGGAAGCGTGCAGAGTTCTGAAACCAGAAGGTCATCTCTACATCGCTGATTTCGGACAGACCTGGCACTCGAAGCTCTATCGTGAACGCTACATCAATGACCTGCCGGTGACAAAAGAGGAGGGTTCAATCGTTGCTTATGATGAGGACACCGGGGAACTTGCTTATATTGCTCATCATTTTACTGAGAAAGAGCTTGTTCTTTTGCTGATCGAGAACGGGTTTGAGGTTGAGTATTTCAAGAATGATGAGTTTGTGACAAGGACAGGGAAGCGGGTGAATGGGTTTGTGATTGTGGGGAGGAAAGTGTAGTTCTTTTGCATTTGAATAAAAGTATAATTTTCAACTCTTTTAGTTAATGTAATATATTCTTGCAGATTATTTGTTATCATGAAATTATCTGAAATTGTAGTGTCAAATGAATGGAATGAGGGCATAAAACATGATTTTTTTGTTAGGCTCAGGAGGTCTCCTACAGACTATCATAAAATGAAAAACTGCGCAGACAAATCCCACAATATTGCTTCAACAGGTGATAACTATAAAGTATCTGAAGCAATAAAAATCCTTGATTATGCCATGGAACATTATAATGATGATGTTGGTATGGCTTATTCCCTGCAAGTGAAAGGATATATTTTAGAAAAATATTTGCGTGACTATCTTGCAGCATATGAATGCTATACAAAATGGGCAGATATAGGTACTAATCTTATTGGTCATGATTTTAAAAGGCTTAGAAGCTGGCTTCGTGCATCTAAACTCAAGCCAAATAAACAATTAATGGAACTCATGTCTGCTAATTTGGATAAAGGTCTGTGGCCATCAAAAGAAGAACGTTTTTGGTCAGCTACTGCTTTTGCTGTGATTTATACTTCTGAAGGTACTGTTGAAGATGTAAAAAGAGCAGCAAAAAAAGCTCTTGAGATAATAGGAGAAAGTGAACCAACTGTCCTTCAGAGATTATTAGGTAATCACAGGCCTATACCTGATTCTCTCGATATTACTTATGAAGAGATATCTATAGTAAGAACATTAGCATTTAAAGGGAAACGTTGATAGATATTTATACACTGTCCCAATTACTATCAATTAAAATATTATGATGTGTGGTGCTATGATTTCCATTTTTAAAAGCAAAGAACAAAAATTCTGGTCATGGTTCCAGAAAAACGAAGAAAAGATACTGAATTTTGAAAAAGACCAGGATTCTGTTTTCAAGGAGCTTCATTCTCAAATGATGCAGGTAAACAAAGATATTGTCTTTGAATTTGGTCCAATTGTCAATGGAAAAAGAGAGTTCGTTTTAAGTGCAGGTGGAATTATTTCTGCTTTTGAAGATGTTAAAAAGCTCTATTCTGCTGCTCCACAAATGGATAAATGGTCTGTTGTTAAGTTCAGGCCAAGGAGGGAACCATATGATGTGGTGTATGGAGAGAAAAAAGTCAAAGTGAAAGATGTCCATTACGTGCTAATAAAGGATCAATCGCCTGATAAAGTGGGTATCATTTTGTTTTTTGACGATTTTAGTGAAGTGGAATACGACTTATGGTTAGGAATTGGATTCTCATTCCTTGATCAGGTTCTGGGTGAATATGACGTTGCAACAATATTAGGAGGTATACTGGTTGCTTCGTCACAATCTGAGCATTTTGCCAGTGCAAGTCCACTAAACAAACTGGCAAATGATTTGGATCGTCAGTTCAAATAATTAGACATCTAGGGAGTTTATTTCCTCCCAACCCCCTTAAAGAAACTATAAACAAAAGTCCCATACTCCGCTGCAGTCCTGTGCAGGTCCTCAATCCCTCTGTCAAAACTCTCAGTATCAATAATTCCTAGTTCAATGGCACTCTCCCTGACACCTTCAACCATAGGAATAATGGTCCTTCTCACAAAACCTTCCTCCATGTGTGGCCTGCTGGAATCGCTGTAAACCATGCGGGGTGAGACTGTAATGTCAGTGAAGCCTGCTTTTTTGATAAGCGGATAGATTTGCCTGCCGATGAGTGAATTGCCTCCGAGCCTTGCCTGCGCTTCTACAAGGCTATTCCAGGCTTTTACTGCGTCCTCTGTTTGCGGGTGGAAGAAACATGAGCCGTGATCGCCTTCAATGACGGTGATAGTGCCCCCTTTCCTGAGTACTCTGCGCAGGTTTGCAAGAGCCTGAACCGGTTCCTTTAGGTGTTCAAGCACGAAGCAGACGAAAATGTGGTCGAAGCTCTCATCTTCAAATGGGAGGTGAAAGATGCTTTCCACACGAAACTCCACATTTTTAACTCCCTCTTTTGCAGCACGTTCATTAGCTTTGTTCAGTGAGTCCTCTGATATGTCTATGGATGTTATTTTTGCCTGTGGGCTGTTCCTTGAGAGGATTACCGTCTGGGCACCGATACCACATCCGGCTTCAAGCACTTTGCTGTTTGCCGGGTATTTTGTATCGCTGTGCAGGAGTTCTTCCAGTGTGTTTGCCTGGTCGCATAGGCGGACAGATTCTCTTTCGGAATAGCCGTGAACGTAGTCATAGGAGGCCATAGTAGAATATTGTACGGATAGACTTAAAAATGCACGTGTTTTGTCTGTAAAATCAGATATTCTGCTGTTTGTCCATATCTAGTAATCCATCCTTGACCCAGATGATCCGGTCTGCTTTCTCACCTTCCTCAATTTCATGGGTTACCATTACTATGGTTTGACCTATCTCTTGGTTGAATTTCCGGAACAGATTTATGACATCTTCTGAGGATGCAGAATCAAGGTTTGCAGTGGGTTCATCCGCAAAAAGTATCTTTGGTTTATTTACAAGTGCTCTTGCAATGGATACTCTTTGCTGTTGCCCTCCGGAAAGTTCAGATGGGTAATGATACATCCGATCATTAAGCCCAACTGCAGTAAGAATGTCCTCTGCCATTTTCTCGTACTCTTCTTTTTTAAAATTCCTTGCCATTGGTGTGATATAGACATTTTCTATGGCGGTAAGTTCCGGTATAAGATTATATGATTGGAAAACATAGCCTAATTCATCAAGTCTGAATCTTGTCCTTTCTTTTTCAGAGATGTTGATGACGTCATGATCGTCTATGATTATGTTTCCTTTAGTAGGTTTATCCAAAAGTCCCAACTGGTGCAACAAAGTGCTTTTTCCACTTCCACTTTTTCCCATGATGGCAACAAACTCACCTTCTTTGATCTCAATACTGATATCCCGAAGAGCGTATGTTTTTACTGCACCATTTATGTAAACTCTTTCAAGGTGCTCGGTTTTGATGATAGCCCTTCCCATGCTCATCCTCCAAATATTGCATCCAGTATGTTCTCATCAGCCGCTTTTTTAGATGGGAAAAAACCGGCTATTATTGATGCCAATATAAGCGTTGCACTGGTCACCATAAGTCTCTCGGTAGTCAAAATAGGGATTACTGGCCCAATTGGCATGTTAAGTGGGTGTATTGACAGAAGCAATAGCAATAGTTGCATTACCACATTTCCAATTATAACTCCTGTAATGCCATAAGCAAATGACTGGAGGACATATGATCCCAGGATTATTTGTTTTTTGATTCCCACTGCTTTGAGTATTCCTATTTGTTTTCTTTTGTTTGTGACATTGATGAATATAATGATATATATCGTTGCAAAAGCCGTGAGAAGTCCAATTGTACCAGTTATCTGGTTTGTGATCTGAAGGCTCCCTACAAACTGATTGACAGCTCCCATTTTTGTCTGCCATTGGTTGATCTGTTCACTGACACCAAGATCAATAATCTCTCTTGTATAGTATTCTTCCATACCTCTTTCCGGAAGTGCTATTAAAATGTTAGATGCAACATCATCTGTAGAATTAAATATAGCTTGGTACTGATCAAAATTAATTATTATTTTGTCGTCGACAAAGCGTGATCCTGTCTTGTATATGCCTTTTATTTTGTACTCTTTTACAAATCCATTGCTAAAACTCAATGTGATTCTATCCCCAACATCTACATCAAACCTTTTTTGAGTATCTCCTTCTTCGGCATAGGATTTTACCAGATTTGCTCCAATTAGCAGCTCCTCGGTATCTCTTTGGGAAAGATACTCCCCCACAAGGACACTATTCCAATAATCTGAAACATGTTTCTCATTTTCAGGTTCTATGAAAAGAACAGGGTTTCCAATCTCTATATTTTCATGCCTGGCAACTGCACTTGCATCCTGTCTCCTTGCTACTCCCACAACCTCGGGAATTCTTCTGATGTTCTTTACAAGTTTAGCTGAATCATAAATGTAAAGTTCATCTTCCTGGGGTTCGATCATGAGGTGTCCGGTTTGTCCCCTTATCATCCCTTCCTCAAATTCGTAACCCAGACCATCAATGATTGATGCAAAGAATGTAATGGAAAGAAAGCTCATTGCCATTACGGCAACAATGACCATGAAAGTAACTTTGCTTTTAGTGAGGTTCTTATACGCTAAAAAGGTCATTACTTTGAGGTCATTATTGTCCATTTCCATCCTGCCTCTTTTTGAGTATCATATAGGCGGATCCGGCTATAACCAAGATCACGAAAATGGCCAGGAGCACGTTGCTTTTTGGTCTGGTGACCTGGACTGGGATTGTCTGATTTACATTATGTGAGCCAAAATCATCGATATAGGCTATGGTGAGATTGAAGTTTTTCTGACCTGCAGATCCCGGATCAATATCTAAATAGAAAGGTGCATCATCATCAGTTTTAAGCTGGCCGATAAAAGACTTGTAATCTCCTTCTTCAGTCATCAGTTGTACAACTACTTGTTTTGCGTCACCGTTTCCTGTATTTTCGACAATACCTGCAATGTGAACTTTATCCAGAGGTGTGATTGGCGTAGGTGTGATCTTTATATTTTGGATGCCAACCTCTGCCCGGTTTAGTACATTTAGCCCAATGTCGTAGGTCAATGCATAGCTGGTTCCCTGTTCATCGATATATTCAAGTTTAACAGGGAATTTGTATGCATCAGGCTCCAGATCATTTTTCACAATGAAATTACATTCTATCTGTGATGTTTCCGCTGGCATTATCTTACTGATAAGTTCAATGTTAGATCCACGCATCAAAATACTCTCCGATTCAGAACTGACCTTGATATTCTTCGCCATTCCGGTGCCAATGTTATTTACTGATAGTTGCAATGGGAACGTATCTCCAGGGGCTATTCTGTCAATAGTATCAGCTTTTATGGTAAGATCTGGTTTCCCTATGATCTGTATGTATACATTGTTATCAGATGGATTAAGTATCACGTCATTGATGTAAACATCGAATTCCACCGGATAAGTTCCAGAGACGGCATTGGGATCAATTGCCAAATAATAGGTGTTATCGACAGATGAACCAATGTTCAATGTTCTCTTGTTCTCGAAATTCTTACTTTCGCTCTTCAGGTAAAAAGGATATTTCACGTCTATTTTCAATGAAAAGTCTTCGATGCTCTCCACGCCCTCGTTGATGACCCTTATTTTTAGAGTAAGATCATTTCCTGGTTCTGCTGGCTGAGGTGTGATTTCCATACTAGTTATTCCAATACCATTGACACCTGCAGAACAAACCATTGAGGTACCGATAAAGGTCAATAATAAAATTGTCATAAACATACGAATGTGTTTCATATTTTGTTTCATTAAGAATACCTCTTATGACTGTGCTTCATAATCCAGTTAGAGTTATCGATTTTCTATTGTGGGATGTGTGATCCTATTTTCGTAAAGACATTGGTAATTCCCATAGTATGGGACAAGATTACGTTATCTATATAAACAACTATATGGTTGTTTAGATATAGCAATTTCACTCTATAGTAAACCATGAGTAGGTTGAATTATGGAAAATGAGCAATTATTAAGGAATATTGGATTCAACAAATACGAATCCGTTGCATATTTGACCACATTGAAGGAAGGACTTATAGAAGCCACTGATTTATCTAAACTATCAAAAATCCCCATGGGTAAGATATATGCTGTTTTAGAAAACCTGGATAATATGGGATTTATTGAAGTCCAACATTCAAGACCAAAAAAATATCGTGCAGTAGAGGCAAATATTGCGTTCGAAAATTATTACCTTCGAAAAGAGCATGAAATAAATAGGGAACTTGGTACATTTCGGGAGACAATAGATACTATTGAGGGTAACCTGTCCCACTATAGCAGCCAGGTAAAAGAAGGAAATATATTTTGGTCAGCTGCAATGGGAAACGAAGAAGTCATGAAAATGATTAGGCGGGTTTATCGGGGGGCAAAAAAAGAAATATGTGTTGTTGTTCCAAGAACGATCAAGTCAATGGGATCTGAACAATTTAAGGATATGTTTCCTTCAATATTCAATGATACTCTTCTTCCTTTGATGCAAAAAGAAGTGAAAATTAAAATAATAGATCCAAATCCGGTTCTATCTGCTTCTTTAATGCAATTGAAAGAGTCAGTAAGAAATGAATCAATAATGCAGAATATTTCTAAGCATCTCGACATACGGTATTTGGAAACTCTACATAAATTTGTATTGATCGACAAACAACTGGTTATATTGGAAATCAATGATCCGATCAATTCAGATAAAATATTTGGTATGGTCATGGTAAATGACCCGATAATGTCAAAAGAGCTCCATGTGAAATTTAAAGAGATGTGGTCAGTAGCAAAAGAAATATCTGATTTAGATTAAATTTTAATAAAATAAGTGTGAAACATTATACTGTTATTTCTTGTTTTATTTCTTCCCCACGCCCTTTAAGAACATATAATTAAAAGTCCCGTACTCCGCCGCCGTCCTGTGCAAATCCTCAATCCCTCTGTCAAAAGACTCCGCATCAATAATTCCCATCTCAATGGCACACTCTCTAACACCTTCAACCATAGGTATTATGGTCCTTCTAACAAAACCTTCCTCCATGTGAGGACGGCTGGAATCGCTGTAAACCATGCGGGGTGAGACTGTAATGTCAGTAAAGCCTGCTTTTTTGATTAGCGGATAAACCTGCCTGCCAATGAGTGAATTACCACCAAGTCTTACCTGAACATCAACAAGGCTGTTCCAGGCTTTCACTGCGTCCTCTGTTTCGGGGTGGAAAAAACATGAGCCGTGGTCGCCTTCGATGACAGTGATGTTGCCTCCTTTTTTGAGCACTCTGCGCAGGTTAGCAAGGGCCTGAACTGGTTCCTTTAGGTGTTCGAGTACGAAACAGACGAAAACGTGGTCGAAACTCTCATTCTCAAAAGGGAGGTCGAAGATGCTTTCCACGCGGAACTCCACATTCTTGACTCCCTCTTTTGCGGCACGTTCTTTTGCTTTGTTCAGGGAGTCCTCCGATATGTCGATGGACGTTATCTGTGCCTGTGGGTTGTTCCTTGAGAGGATTACCGTCTGTGCACCGATGCCGCAACCGGCTTCAAGAACTTTGCTTCTTGCGGGGTATTTTGTATCGATGTGCAGGAGATCTTACAGCGTGTTTGCCTGTTCACAGAGGCGGACAGATTCTCTTTCGGAATAACCGTGGACGTAGTCATAGGAAGTCATAATAGAATATTGGATGATGATGCTTAAAAAAGTAGGTTTTTTTGTGTCACTACTCTCTGATATTTCCTTTCAGCATCCCTGTCATAAATACAATTGCAAGGCATGTAAAAGTAACTGTAAGTGTCAGAATTGTTCAATCTTCATTAATTTTATCAAGCACAGGGGAAATGATAATATTAATGTTCTATTTTGAAAAGAAGGAATCTACGAAACTGCTATCTCATTTGCACAACAGTATTTTACAATAATTAATAAAAATAGATTGGCAGTATCAGGGCCGCCATAAAATCTCAAATATTTTGCCTACGGTTGAGTGAATACATCTGGATCTTCTTCATCTTCGCAAGATTAAGAGCACCCTTCATCTCTTTTTCTTCCAGCAGGTGTGAATCTATGTAACCATTGTCTACAGCTTCATTATACAGCTCGTATCCCAGGCCGGAGCGGGCAATTACCGTAGTCCAGCCCTGTGGTGTACCAACGCCACCAAAAGAAATATCGGCATTCTCAGCAGCCATATCCGTGCAAAATTTACACGAACTGCTCCTGTACATGTCCAGTTCATGGAGAGGATAGACTTTAAGTTCTTCAGGAGTGTGGAATTCGAACTGACCTTTGCGTATTTTCATGGATTCAACATCTTCCAGGCGTATGTTCTTACTTTCTACAAATTCCTTTATTCCTTCGAAATTGAAAGTATCCATGCAGAAAAGTCCCATCTTTAGAATATTTGCTCTCATGAAAAGATTCAAGAATCCGTATGGACTCTTTTGCATCTTGGTGACGGCATCGATATTACAACTTGGACCCACAAAAGCAATACTTCTCCATCCCTGTTTTATGGCACTCATTAAGGCATTCATCGTCATGCTGTGGCTGTACATACTGCCTGAGGAATCCAGCAATTCCTCGCATGTTCGTGCAATCATAGGTACAGGTTTCCACGGCTCTTCTTCCGATCTTTTGGTGACAATGGCACAGTCGATGAGTCCTTCATCAAGTGCATAGGACAGCATTGCAGTCACAACTCCGCCATCCTGTCCCTTGATATCAGGGAGTGCTGAACGTGCACTGTAAGCATTGCGCAGTTTCCCGATCAGTCCTTCTTCTGTGGTTATGGTTCGAGGGCACTGGTTATAACAAACACCACATGCCGTACACTTGTCAACAAGTGTGGGCTGATCATTTTTTATAGCAATGGACTCGCATGATGCTGCACAGGCTCCGCAGAGAGTACATATCCCTTGCTTTATTATATCCTTCCTTAGTTTCCCAAAAGATATGCGCTCTTTTTCAGGGATCGATCTCTTCATTCGTATTACGCTTTTTTCGAGGTGCTCGAACTTAACCTGGCACCAATCTGAACAAAAATGATACTTTTTCCCTCCGTATTCTGTATTACACGGAGAGTCCTCAGGGACTATTTTTTTACATATAGGATCAATAGGCATCTCAATCTCCCAGGATCACGGATGTCCTTTTAGGATGCGTCATATTGTTCTTATGGTATAAAACAAAATTTGAATTAAATAATGATGAAGGTTCGCATGGTAATGATTATTCATTGTATTTTAGTATTGATTTGATATTATCCAAAACGCTTTTACAATATCTCGTGTAATATTATAGCCTTCATCTTCCTTCACTATTTACAGGCGTTTCAAGTAAATTCCATATAAACTGGAACAGAAAGTGACCCAAATGGCAAAAAATACAGATAAAGACCTGCTCAAAGACAACGGTTTCCTTTCCCAGAGACAGGATGACTACTTCTCAATGCGTCTGCATGCAGCAGGTGGCAATGTGACATCCGACTATCTCAGAGCGGTAGCCGATGCTGCAGACCGGTATGGCAAAGGTTATGTTCACATAACATCACGTCAGGGAATTGAGATACCGTTCGTTCATTTAGATAATGCAGGGGACGCAAGTGAACAGATGATGTCTGCAGGAATCGGTCCCGGAGCATCAGGAAAGAAGATAAGGGCCGTTGTGGCATGCCAGGGTGACAGGGTGTGTAAACGCGGTCTGATTGACTGCCAGGGCATATGTGAAAAAATAGATGAAATATACTTTGCAAAACCTGTCCCATATAAATTCAAAATAGCGGTAACCGGCTGTCCTGCATCCTGTCTGAAAGTTCAGGAAAATGATTTTGGTATTATGGGTTTTTTAGAACCGCTATTTATTGAGGAAAACTGTGTCATGTGCAGGCAGTGTGAAAAAGCATGTGGGATGTCTGCCATAACAATAGAGAACGGCAGCTTATATCTGGACATGAATAAGTGTGTATCCTGTGGTTTATGCATTGCAGCCTGTCGGAAAGATGCCATGCAAATAAAAGAACAGGGATTCACTGTATTTGTTGGAGGCAAGGTTGGTAAAAAGCCACGCATGGGCCAGAAGTTGCTTAAGACTGACGACGAGGAAGTTGTGTTTGATGTACTTGAAAAGACCATTGCTTATTATCGCCAGAATGCCCTTGAAGGGGAAAGGCTGGGTGATGTCATCGACCGTTGCGGTATAGACCAGTTTAGGGAAACAATAAAGTATCTCAGGTAAAAATAGCCTATATAGTTATGATTACCAAAACCGACCATTCTTTTGGTTATCGGAGAATTCATGAAACCAGAAACCAAAGCACAACTCATCTCAGTAGGTTCCGTAAATATGGATCCTGCACTAATCCATAACCTGACCATCCCCACAGCCGGTCCAGGGGCCGGAAATGTGGCCTTCTTCTTCAATTCAGGTGGGCACCGTGTGCGTCTTGCTGTCAAAAAAGAATCTTCTTTAAATGCAGAAATGGAAAATGGGAACCTTGTGATAAGAAAGGACGGTGTTGAGATTGCAAGAGGCAGTATTGAAGAAGAACTCATCCACTGCCCTGATCAGGCGTTCATAACCATGTGTGAAAAATGCATTTATGATTGTAAGTTCTGCCCGGTTCCAAAACTTGGCGGCAAGGTCAAGAGCATGGATCAGATGCTGAAGATGATCGAAGATGCCCATAATACTGGCAGGATGAATGCAATTTCCATTACATCAGGCGTTGAAGTCTCTGCACAGGACGAGGTTGAAAGGGCTGAAGAACTCATTCGCAGGCTCAGGGAGATATACAATGTGCCAATTGGTGTTTCCGTATATCCGACCGAAGACTCCACCCGCAGGCTCAAGGCAGCTGGTGCAAGAGAGCTAAAATACAATGTTGAGACCATGGACCGTGAGATTCACGCAAAGGTTTGTCCTAATCAGGACCTTGAATTCTTACTTGATTCACTAAGGCAAGGTGTCAAGATCTTCGGGAAGAATAAGGTCTGCTCAAATTTCATAATCGGTCTTGGTGAAACAGATGAATCTGCAGAGAAAGGTATTGAAGAACTCGTATCCATAGGAGTTGTACCAATTCTCAGGGCAGCTGCCAGACATCCTTTGCGTGAAGGTGAAGTAACAATAGAGCGGCCATCAGCAGAAAGGTTGCTGCATCTCAACCGTTTCCTGAAGGAAAAACTGGACGAGTATTGTCTGCGTGCCGACACTTTTGATACAATGTGCCTGCCATGTACGGGATGCGATATTAATCCGCATGTTGATTTAGAGGACTAACATTAAACGGTTATAATATTGGAGCAAAATTGGGCTCTGTAGAAAACTTATTTTCTACAAAACCTGTTTTTGAACAACTTTTATACAACCAATAAGCTTCTCTCTATTGAACAGACCTTTGTGTATGATATGGGAAACGTTCCCATCAAGTGCATCTAGGTCAGTTGGTTCCAGATCTTTTGCAGTACAGATAATGATAGGAGTATCAATGGTATCCGGATTTGCCTTGAGCGATTTTATCACATCAAAGCCGCTGATTTCTGGCATCATGAGGTCCAGTACGATCACGTCAGGATGGTTTTTAAATGCAATGTCTATGGCCTCTTGACCTCCATAAGCTGTTAGCACATCAAACTCCTCACTATCTAGCATCGCAGCTAACAGTTCCACTGCATTTACTTCATCATCCACCACCAACACACTAAGCGATGATCTTGAGATATTTCCTTTCACCTTATCCAGTGTATTAAGTAATGCATTCTTTTGAATGGGTTTGATGAAATGTTCCACCGCTCCCCACATGATGCCCAGTTCCCTTTCATCCAGCATGGAAGTGATTATTACAGGGATCTCATGGGTTGGCTCTTTCTCTTTCAAATGCTTCAGTACATCCCAGCCATCCATGCCTGGCATCATGATATCCAGAGTGATAGCAAAAGGTTTCATCTCGTTGGCAAGCTCAAGAGCCTCTTTTCCGTTCTTTGCAGATGCCACACGATATCCTTCATATACCAATGTTGCTTCAAGCAATTCCCTGGAAGCATCGTCATCCTCCACCACAAGTATAAGGGGTTCGTCACCCTTTGAATTGGATGGTTCGATTATTTGTGGAACACATATCCTGGATCCCGTAACATTCACTACGCTTTCAGTTGATGCCTTAGCAGGAATAGCCACTATCTTAGCAGTAATCTCTCTGTTTAAAGCAGGTTCTAAAGGTAATTCAAAAGTAAAAGTTGTACCTTTTCCCAATTCACTTTCTACCCAGACACTTCCGCCATGCATCTCCACCATTTTTTTAACAAGGGAAAGTCCAAGTCCGGTCCCCTCGTATCTACGGGTTGTAGTAGATTCAAGCTGCACGAAGGGTTGGAATAACTTATTCCTGTCCTCTTCGGATATACCGATACCCGTATCTTTCACACTAAATTGTGCTTTGTCATGAACCCTTACTGCAGTGATAATGACTTTTCCACCTATGGGAGTGAACTTGATGGCGTTGCTTGCAAGGTTGAACAGGATCTGCTTGAACTTTAGTCTGTCAACATATATTTTTTCAAGGCTTTCGTCCTTTAATATTTCCAGTTTGAGCTCGCTCTTATCCGCAAGGGGAGCTACTAACTGTTTTACTTCACCAATGGTAGTGTATACATCGAATAGTTCATAGTCCAACTCCATTTTACCTGCTTCTATCTTGGAAACATCAAGTACATTGTTTATGAGGGACAACAGATGTTTTCCGCTTGTGGAGATATTGCCCAAAAATTTTATATGCTTGTCACCCAGTTCTCCGACACTGCCGCTAATCATCAGGTCAGAGAAACCTATTATTGAATTAAGGGGTGTGCGTAGCTCATGGCTCATGTTTGCAAGGAATTCGCTCTTGGCACGATTGGCCATCTCCGCGGTTATCTTGGCCTGGAAAAGGTTTTGTTCAGCTTCCTTTATCCTTGTCATGTCCACAAAACTCTCAACCAGATATGTTCTATCAAAAAGCGATACTGGCACAATGGATATAAGTATCGGGATCTCATTTCCATATGCATTGATCAATATACTTTCCGACTTATTTATTGTCGATCCGTGATGATGAGAAAGACCTTCTCCTGTGTTTACCGGGCATATATAATCATGGCAGACATTACCCACTATCTCTTTTTTAGGCAGGCCGATGACTTCTACAGCTGTTGGATTTGCATCAACTATTATATGAGTTTCTGCATCTATGAGGAGTGTACCGCAGATAATGCTAGATAGAACAGTTTCCATTCTTTGTTTATTCTCTGTTTCAACCTGTTGGGACTCTATCTCCTTTGTTTCAAGTCCCTCTAGCATGTAGTTTATGTTATCTGCGAGATCATTCAGTTCATCATTACCTTCCAGCTCTACACGAGAGGAAAGTGATCCACTGTCAGTTATCTGAGTAAGATTGTTGCTCAGTAAGAACAATTTTGATAACACTGATTTTTCCAATAATATCGCAACTACAATTCCACATATGATTCCTATGAGCAGGATTATAAAAGTTACATAATTTATAGCAGCCTTACCTTGCTGGTGGATACCTCTTGGCATTTCCGCTTCTAAAACCAATGCAGGATTCCCATTAATATCATTCAATACAGTAGTTCCTATAATAGAAGTTTCGCTGGCATGATGGATGTACAAAGTCCCATTGGCCTCTAAAACTGAAGACAACTTTACAGGATCTGATGCTGTATCCCCAACATTGAGACTCCATGTATCTAGAGATAAACTGGTTGTTTCTTCAAGTTCCTCAATTAAGGATGCATCCAGGTACCTCGCAATTATTAAGGTTCCGACTATGGCTTCATCATCTATACTTGGAGTGATAGGGTTGGTAGCAAGTAGGAGAGGTCCTTCGGGAGTGTCGATAATCCCACTCAAATAAACGGGGTGGGATGGTCTGGAAAATAATAACTCTTGAGTGGCCAGATATTCAAGCAAGGCAGTCGAAACATCTCGTTCTTCATAACTATCAATATCTGCCCCCTCTGCATAATATAGTTGACCCGAAGCATCATAGAATAGCATCATATTTAACTGAAGGTTTGCTATTACAGAGGCCTCGAGATTGTTAGTGATGTAGTCGTCACTTTCTCCTAGCACGAAATTGTAAGTATCATCCCAATGACCCCAATCATTTGCTGTGCTAGTGAGGGTGGCGATACGATAGTCTAGTGTTGCCACCGCTCTTCCGACATTCTTCGAAACCTCATCTTCTTCCAGGCGAGCAAAACTGCTTCCCATTATTTGTTCGGTGGATACAAGCAAAATGGCAAACAGGACTAGAAAAATAGCTCCAAGAATCATCAGTGTTCTATTGCGTATTCGCATAGATCAATCCCCTTTAGTCATCATTTCTTATACATTTCCGTTCAGCAAGTTCATATCGGCCTTTTTGCATCTACAACAGTTTCAGTTTTCAAAGGCAACTCAAAGGTGAAAGATGTACCTTTTCCCAACTCACTTTCAAACCAGATCTTACCGTCATGCATTTCCACAAATTGCTTCGCCAGGGAAAGGCCAAGTCCTGTTCCTTCATAAAGACGGTTTATGTTTGAATCAAGCTGTGTGAAAGGCAGGAATAACTTACTCTTGTTCTCTTCGGAGATCCCTATGCCTGTATCCGTTACAGTGAATTGCACTTTATTCTGGAATCTTAGTGCAGAAATTGTGACTTTTCCACCTTTTGGAGTGAACTTGATGGCGTTGTTTGCAAGATTGAACATAATCTGCTTGAACTTTACTCTGTCAGCACATATATTTTCAAGTTGCTCATCCATGACAAACTCTATTGTTAGTTCTTTTTCATCTGCAAGTGGAGATACAAGCTTTTTGACCTCATCAATGGCCCCTGATATACCGAATGGTTCACAATTCAACTCCATTTTACCTGCTTCGATTTTGGAAATATCTAGCACGTTGTTTATAATAGATAGCAGATGTTTTCCACTTGTAGAGATATTACCCAGGAATTTTTTCTGCATGTCAGCCAGTTCCCCAACGCTGCCACCTATCATTAGGTCAGAGAAACCTATGATAGAGTTCAGGGGAGTACGAAGTTCGTGGCTCATGTTTGTGAGGAAATCGCTCTTGGCACGATTTGCAGTCTCTGCTGCAACCTTGGCCAGGATAAGGCTTCGCTCTGCTTCTTTGATATTAGTGATGTCATTTACGCAATAGATAGTACCCACAATATTCTCATTCTGGTTCAATGGTCCTACGTACCAGTCATAAACAGCCTTGTTGTTTACGTTCAAAGTCATACTGAATCCATTTGAACAGTTTTCCAGCTCTTCGAGCAGTTCAGTAGTTCCTTCTGTAATATCTGTTTGACTTGCTATATATTCCAACACTTTTGAAGCATCGTTTTGGGATATTAATTCTACATTAATATTCCACATATTGATGAATTTGTCATTCATGATCAGCCGCGAATCCCTATCTACAACCATAACGCCGGCATTTATGGATTCCAGACTGGACTCCAATAAGTTCAAAGTTTCACGGACCTTTACTTCATTTTCCAGAACTTGCAACATGTCATTGATGGTCACTGAAAGATCATGTAATTCATCATTCCCGGAAATCTCCAGACGGGAAGAAATGGACTTGCTATCAGTGATGGCAGTCAGGTTACGGCTTAATAAGGTCAAACGAGACAGAACAGACCTTTCTATTGAAAATGTCAGGACAATGCCAAAAACCACCCCAATGATCAAGAGTGCATACATCATGAATTCGGTTGAAGATCTACCATGCTGGTAAATATCCCTCGGCATCACAACATCTAAGACTAACGCAGGGTTTCCATTGATATCACTCAGTATGCTGGACCCCATAATAGATGTTTCACTCAAGTAAGTTATATTCAGGTCACCTGTTTCTGCTAAAGTCGAAGGTGCAGTGCTGATGCCGGATGAGTGGTTTGTTTCACTAAAGGCTCCTAAATTTAAATCTAACTGGGTCACTTCTTCAAGGTTCTCTATCCATGGAGAGTCCAGATTTTTTACAACAACAAGGGTACCCACAATAGGACCGTCTCCAGAGGTTTTTGTAATGGGCCAGGAGGAAATAAGCAATGGACCTTCCGGCGAGTTTAGTATACCGGTTATGAAATCATCACTTGTGGGATGAGAGAAAAGCAATTCGTTTGAACCTATGTATTCCAGTAAAGAATTAGATATCTCTTTTTCTTCATAAGTGTTTAAATCAGCTTCCATTCCATAGAACAACTCATTAGAAGTGTCATAGAACAACATCATATTGATTTGCATGGAGGCCAGTCCTTCAGGAACAATGTTTCTTTCTACATAGGAATCATCATATCCTTGCAGGAAGTAAAAGGTATCATCCCATACTGCAAAACTTGCTGCAGTCATATCCGCAGTTAATGCCTGAGCCCAGATTGCATTTTGTGCCCTTTCGACATTCTTTGCTAAATCATCTTCTTCCAGAGATCCATAACTGTTCCCAATGATCTGATCGGTAGCAACGGCCAAAAGGATAAACAAACAAAGGAATGTAATTCCAAGTGTCAGCAGAGTCTTAGGGTATATTCGCATAAAGAACTCCCCTTATATCGTTATGAAAGAGCGTACTTCCATCATGAATAGAGATACATCGATAGGTTTTGAAATGTAGCCTGAGCAACCTGCTCTGATGAAATTCTGCTCATCACCTTGCATGGAATGTGCGGTTAAAGCAACAACTGGCATTTGCTGTAAAGCTGGATTTTCTTTAATCTTTTTCAGGACTTCTAATCCGTCTATTCCAGGCAACTGGATATCCAGTAATACTAGGTCAAAGAGATCGTTCTTGATTCTTTCCAATGCCTCTGGCCCATCTACAGCTTGTGTGACCTCCATTCCATTTGATTGAAGAAGGTATGTCACTAGTTCCATATTCATGGAATTATCTTCGACTACTAATATTCTGGTCATAGGGATCACTTACTAACGACAGTTATATATCATACATATTATATTTTGTACGTGTATTTATATGTGTCTATCTTCACATTCACACTGTTAACTAATGTAGGAGTTTGCTTGCTTTTGTCGTAGACGATTTGATATATCATTCACTTAGCTCCCTAGAATGAAACACATCAGAGCAATATTCCTAATTGTTTTCCAGCAGAAATAAAAACCGAAGTCTATTTAATATAAATATTTGGAAGGGGCATCGTCTTTAATGTGAATAATTTATATGTCCCTATTAGTATATAATGCTTCATACAAAAAGTGTTATGTATTTGCACGGATAGGTCTATAGTTATGAGTACAACAAGTTTGGACAATACTACAACTTAAAAATATTGCCAAATACGTTACACGATGTTGGCATACTATCCGATTTCCAGTCTATGGATTTTGATAGGATTTCTACAGAGCCCAAAATTGTGAGATATTTAATGCAATATCTCTTCAATTCTCTCTACATTTCCATTTCTATCAACTAATAAAAAACAAATATTATTTTTTTGAATAAGGGATGCTTTTTTCCATTTTTCAGAAAGGCTTTTGAATTTTGGTGTATTTGGAATTGCAATCGCTAATTTATCGTTGTCATTATATTCTCCAATAGTATAAGTTGACCAATTGCTTCTCTAATTAATGGATATTCTTTAGAACTTTTACTATTTGTAAGAGGTCCTTTTTTACTTTCAACGCGCAAATCAACACCACTAATCAATTTAGCAACAACATCTCCTTTTCCTGGGGTAGAATGAACTTCAATGTTATATGCAGCATTATCTACTCTGTAAGTTCCTCTCCAATCATTTTGTTTTTTAATCATTTTGCAATTCTTTTTTGCCATAAACTCTTCAATTGGAAAGTGAATATTATTGCCTGTTTTAATTTGTGCTCCATCGATGGCTACCATTACATTCGATGTAACAAAATCATTTAGAATAAGGTATAGTGCAAGATTAAGACTAACTTCAGCTTCAGGCATCGTTTTCGGACTATTATTCATTTCATGTCACCAATATTAATAAACTTATAATGTATGGCCCAAGTTATTACAATACTATCACTTCACCCTTTTCTCAATAATCCCAGGCCACACCGAAGCTGACACTATCATACTAAGAATGAACACAAAGACCATGCCTGCAATGATGTCCACCTGACTGTACAGTGGTATTGTTCTGGAACTGTTCACTATGAAAGAAAGCACTGCAAAAATCATGACAAGCACTAGTGAAGAAGCTATGCTTGCAATAAGTGCGTATTTTCCTGTATTGTTCCCTGAAACATTATCCATGTGACCATCTCCTTATTTTATCCTGCTGCGTTTCATAAGCAGGGAATTGGTTGTGACCGATATAGAGCTCATAGCCATGAAAGCCGCTGCAAGTTCAGGGCTGATGACTATTTTGGTAATGAACGGATACAGTATCCCGGCTGCAAGTGGTATGCCAATACTGTTGTAACCGAATGCCCAGAACAGGTTCTGCTTGATCTTGTTCATTGTCAATCGGCTCAACCTTATGGATGCGAGTACATCTCGCAGGTCGTTCTTTATCAGGACTATCTGCGCTGATTCCATTGCAACATCGGTTCCTGCTCCCATTGCGATGCCGATGTCGGATTGAGTGAGTGCAGGTGCATCATTGATACCGTCTCCCACCATTGCAACTATCCTGCCCTCTTCTTGAAGCTTCCTTATCTCTGAAGCCTTGTCTCCGGGAAGTACTTCGGAGAGCACTCTCTTGATACCAAGCTGGGATGCAATGGCATCTGCTGTCCTGCGGTTGTCTCCGGTTATCATCACAACTTCAATGTCCATATCTTGTAGCTTTTCAACGGCTTCTTTGGAGTTTTCTTTGAGTGTGTCTGCAACGGCAACCAGGCCAATGGCCTGCCCTTCCTTTGCAACTACCATGGCGGTCTTGCCTTCGGCTTCAAGTTTTTCCATATTCTCAATAAGTAATGAGATGTCAACATCATTGTCTTCCATGAGCTTACGGGTTCCCAGAAGTATCCGGTTGCCATCGATAGTGGCTTCAACACCATGTCCTGCAATGGAGTTGAAATTATCTACATTCCTAATTTTCAGCTTCTTTTCCTCGGCAGCCTTCACAATGGCTTCACCAAGGGGATGCTCGGACCCTTTCTCAGCACTTGCAGCAAATGCAAGCACATCATCTCTGTCATGTCCGGCAGTCAGCACAATATCTGTAAGTTCTGGTTTGCCTTTTGTGAGAGTTCCTGTCTTATCGAACACAATAGTGTCTATCTTCAAAGTTCTCTCAAGGGCTTCACCGCCTTTTATGAGTATGCCATTCTCAGCTCCTTTTCCAGTGCCCACCATAATGGCAGCAGGTGTTGCAAGTCCTACGGCACATGGGCATGATATTACAAGGACGGTGATAGAAATAAGCAAAGAGAACAGGAACGGACTTGCTATTCCTGAATGCAGTGCAACATCGAATCTCTCATACCCGATGAAGTACCAGAAGAAGAATGCTGCAAGTGCGATAACATGTACTATAAGAATGAAATGTCCGGCAACCACATCAGCGATACGCTGTATGGGTGCTTTGGAAGTCTGGGCATTTTCCACGAGTTCGATTATCCTTGCAAGTGCAGTATCAGCACCAACATTGGTGGCTTTGAATTTCAATGCTCCTGACTTGTTAAGTGTGGAACCGATGACCATGTCGCCCACATTCTTTTCAACAGGTATGCTCTCACCTGTTATCATTGACTCGTCCATGGCAGAAGAACCCTCGACAATAACACCATCTACAGGTGCCTTTTCTCCAGGTCTTACAAAGACGATGTCATCTACCTGTACGTTTTCCACAGGTACTTCCTTCTCTTCACCGGCAACAATAATGCGTGCGGTCTTTGCCTGAAGGCCAATGAGTTTCTTAATGGATTCGGATGTCCTTCCTTTTGCTCTTGCTTCCAGGTATCTTCCAAAGGTTATGAATGTGATAAGCATCACGGCGGTATCATAATACACATTCTCGTAGCCGGGTCCGAGATTAAGATAACTTGCTGCAATACTGATAACATAAGCTGCCCCGGTACCGGTAGCTATCAGCAAATTCATGTCCGTAACGCCATGTTTCAGGCCACGGTATGTTCCAACGAAGAACTGTCTTCCCGGGAAAACCATAACAATGGTTGCCAGGAGGAACAACAGGTTCTTGTCTGAAAACAGGGTTGGCACAAATCCAAACGGACCCGGAAACATCATTCTCATATTTCCAAGCATAATTGGGATCAGGACTGTAATAGATATAAGCAGGTTATTCCTCTGCTGCCTTATTTCATGTTCCCTTTCCTGTCTTTCCCTGTCCTCTGTTTCTTTCCTATCGGCAGGCAGGGAGGCAAAATATCCGATACCATCCACGGCTTTTCTGATATCATCTATGGAGACAAGGGATGAGTTATACTCCACCTGTGCCTTTCCTGTGGTAATATTAACACTTGCCGAGCTGACACCTTTCAGTCTTTTCAGTACCTTTTCAACGTTCTGGGAACAGGCAGCACACTTCATTCCGCCGATCTCAAGGACTATCCTTTCCTTCATAACATGATACCCGATAGAATCAATTGTCTTTTCTATATCTTCCGGGCTGATGATGGCAGGATCATAGCTGATTGAAGCCCTTTCCATAGGCAGGTTCACTGAAGCAGAAATCACACCATCCCGTTTATTCAGGGCTTTTTCAATGTTCTGTGCGCAGGCAGAGCATTGCATTCCTGAAACCTTGAAGGCAATGTCCTTCACAGAACCTGGTTCCGGTTTACTCTCCTCTGGTTCCACGTCATCAATTATAATGGGACATGCAGCCTCACCTTCATCAGGAATCTGACAAGTATCTCCACCAACTTCATATCCTGCATCGGTAATTGCTTTTTTGATTTCCTCAAGGCTAATCCTGTCAGCATCGAATTCCACGGATGCTTTTTCATCCTCAAGGCTGACTTCAACAGAATTCACTCCATTAAGGGCTGATATTGCATCAGTCACACGTTTATGACAATGCATGCATGTCATACCATAGACTTTGATATCTGCTTTCATGTTGTTGGAAAAAGTAAAAGAAAAGGGATATATTTTTAGACTACAACAGTATAACCTGCATCTGCTACTGCTGCCTTGATAGCATCAAGGCCTGCAACAGAATCATCAAAGGTAACTGTTGCCTGCTTTGCCGCAAGGTCAACCTTTACTTCACTGACTCCGGTAATTGCTCCAATGGATTTTTCAACATTTGCCTGGCAATGTCCGCACATCATACCTTCTATCTTAATTGTTTCTGTAACCATTTTTTTATTTCTCCTGATTATATTCATTTGATGCACCGGTTATATAGGCTTCACGCCTGTGAATTACAATCAAAAGTTCAACATGTTCTCACGCTTTGTTCTATCATGTCTTTCCATTTAGCCGGATCATCAATATCAAAAAGATGTTTGATTACAGTACCTGCATCTTCTGAAACAAGTAATTGATCCCTTTTGAGGAAGCCGCCTTTTATTTCCACTCCCACTATCTTTTTGTTGTATATCTCACTCAGCATCCCTTCTGAAATATCGGTGACAACAAGGCGTTTGTTCGTGAGCATTGTAAGTTGTGTTCCGTTTCGGGATGAGATGATTAAATGTTCTCCTCTAAGGTATTCAGGACGGAGACTTTCGAATATCTCTACTAATATCGAAAGTTTTCTGGAACTGATTGGATATATTCTGAGCTTTTTGTTTCCTGTAATGAGCATGAATCTGTTTGCTTCGGTATGTAGGCCTACTATTTCTTTCACTTCGATTCTCTCTTCTATTTGAGAATTCTTCGAAAAAATTCCGGAGCTTTCCTTTTTCAGGAAAAGGTTCCTGTTTGTGATACTCAGTGTAAATTTTTCATTTCCAATCATCACCGCTTCATTTCCAAGGAGTTCTTCTCCATTTTTTAAAATCGCTCCGCTACCGATTCCATCAGAATCCCTTTCAATATCCTTCTTCAAATGGTTATTTATCTCCATGTATCCATCAGGAAGATAGTGGTTGAGCATTCCTGTAAGCAGGTTTCCGTCTATGAGTTTGACATTATGTTCGGCTGCTTCTTCCACGGCTTCTTTTGTGAATGTGGATGTTGTAACTATAATAACTCCATCTACGCGGTCCCTGTACCTCAGACTACTGTATTCTCTGATCTCTTTCACACCAACTGATCCTGAATATCGTTTTGCCTGTACCAGCCACGTATGTGAGAGTCCAAAGTTCTCTATTTTGATTACAATGTCAACTCCCCTATCTCTGGAATATTGTGTGAGTTCTGTCTTGTATCCCATGCTCAAAAAAAGTCTTGATAGAAGTATTTCGAACTCATGTGGTTTTGTCAAAAGTAGATTCTCAAGTGTCCATTTTGCCATTCATATCCCTTTTATCTATTGTTTTGCAGTTTATCCTTTTTTCCCAGATTGGATCGGTATTGTTCAGTTATTGCATAACCATACAAACAATTAAATGCATTGAAATCCGATAATAGAAGAAATCCGATATCTATGTGAAATCATGTTCACAGTTAAATATCTGTAAACATAATATTATTCAAAAGGGTGAATCCAATGGATGAATTAGAATCTATCAGGCAAAAAAGGATTCTAGAGATACAACAGTCTTTAGAGCAGAAACAGTATCCTTCAAATATGGTAACAATTGCTGATGCTTCGTTTGATGAGTTCGTATCAAAATACAAGCTTGTCCTTGTAGATTGCTGGGCGCCATGGTGCGGTCCTTGTCGTATGCTATCTCCTGTTCTTGATGAACTGGCGACTGAGATGCAGGGAAAAGTTGTTTTTGGCAAGTTGAACGTAGACGAGGAAAAAATGACAGCAGTTAATTTAGGAATATCCAGCATTCCTGCAATGCTTATTTTCAGGGAAGGTAAGCTCATTGATAAACTAATTGGTGCTGTCCCTAAACAGAAAATCATCCAGAAACTTCAGCCTTATATGTGAGGAATAGAAATGGCTCATAAACCCAGAATTGCAGAAAGCCCTTCAGTACGTTTACTTGATCTGAAGGACAAATCAAAATCGTATTTTATCGTGGCATCGGTGGAAGTTGGTAACACAACTACCAAATGCATTCTGACAGCGACAAATCTGGAAGATGGTAAAACCAGGCTCGTTAAGAAAACAGTCAGCATGACAAGGGATGTTCGGCCACCAAAACCCGGGGAAGAGGTATTTGGAAAGACATTGAACGGCGTTGAACTGACAAGGGAATCGGTCGGGGAGTTGGTTAAGAACACGCTTCTTGGAGCTGTGAAAGATGCAAATCTCGATATCAAGACGGATGTACATTTTGTTGTTCGCTCAACAGGTGTTGTCGCTGGTTTCGATTCTCCTGATGAGGTCGGTGAGTTCATCAAGGCACTGGCAGACGGTTGTCTTATGGCAGGTGTGCCACCAAACCGTATGACTCCACCAATGTCCATCTTGAATATCCCGGATAGGTTCCAGAAATATTCAAAACTTGAAAAAGTGATATTTGATGGTGCAGTGGCAAGTGTGACTCCTCCTACCGGAGCAACAGGTGTTGAGATAGTTGCCAATGAAATGGAAGGAGAGCTTGCAACAGCAGGAATCAAAGAAGGTGCTAAATGGGTTGATGTGGATTTCCGCAATCCCTGTATTTCCATGGATTTCGGTACCACACTTGACGGCAGGATAATCAGTCCGGATCTTCCCTATGCAAAAACCATAGGCAACTTCTGTGGCTACGCTGGTGCGATTCCTGATGCCATTATCAAGGGAACCGGCATGGTTGATTCCAAGAAAGGCACTGCACTTGATATTTTCGATGATAAATCCCTGGATGGTCTTGCACTGAAACTGAAAGGCAAGGTCATAAATGAATATGCTGAGAAAATATTGAATTACATTGTCATCGAAAAGGTGCCTAAAGGCCGCAAGAGATATGGTAGCGTTCCTGTGAACTCAGAGGCCGCAGATGCCATAAACGTAGTACTCATTGGTTGCGACGTAGGAGACAATGGTTCTGACATGGATAAACTTGCACAGCTTGGTGCTGAGATCTACGAAAAGCATAACATGAAAATCCTGTTTGCAGTTATCGATGAGGTCATGGCACGTGTGGTGCAGCGTCTTATTAAAGTGGCACAGGACGAAGGTCTTGTCTTTGAAGATACTGCAATAGGTGTTACCGGAAGGGCAGGTATCACCGGCAACAAGCCAAAACTCATACTAAAGTACCTGCATGATCTGGGTATCAATAACAAGATCGAAGAGCATGTTGTATTTGTTGACGATGGTCTTGCACGTGGTGCTGCTGTAATGGCAAGGTGCATGAATTCCCTGGGTACTACTTTCAATCCGCTGGGTGGTCACAGGGGAGGGAACTGCATACTTGGGCAACGTATTAAATTGCAGAATAAGTAATAATATGAATTGGCAGGTTCTTTCCTGCCATTTAATTATTGTATTGTGAAAGTAATTTGAAAAGCGATATATTCAAATTCTTCTTTTTTGCTGTCTTTTCATTTCTTTCTGGAACTCGATCTCATGTTTTTTCATAGACCTGTCATGCCTGTTGTTTTTTGTACCTTTCAAAATTGCACCTCATAACCAATCATGAATGATGCGTTTAACTACGGACGAAGCACAAAGCGTCGAAAATCTGGTATACTACATTTTCACTTTTAAATAATTCGACCTCTGATTTTGATTTATCAAAATCTGATTGGGAGAACCAGAATTTATAGTTTTTGCTTTTTTTCTGAACGAATAACCAATTAATCGAATAATTATTTTTCATCTAATATATTTGACATATTTTGCACATATGTTCTCTTTTTTGTATCATATTTATCAAATCATTCTTTGGAAATGCCAAGTCTTGAGCACAATTGCTTTAAATTCATGGTATTAAGCACATCATCCGTTTCCAGCCATGCTCTTCTTGCAACATCAATTCCAAAGTCAATATTGTCAAAATGATCTATGGCATGGGTGTCCGTATTGATTGCAAGCATCACTCCATGATCTTTTGCCTTTCTTGCATTGGTATCGTTCAGGTCAAGTCTCCAGGGTGATGAATTTATTTCCAGAGTTTTTTCATTGTCATTTGCAACTGTAATTATCTTGTCCATATCAACATCATAAGCCGGACGTTTGCCAAATTTCCTGCCGGTCGGATGGGCAATGATATCTACATGTTCATTCTCAAGTGCAGCAACTATTCTTTTTGTCATCCTGTTTCTATCCTGGTCAACTCCTGAATGAACCGCCACGATAACAATGTCAAGTTGTTGCAGCAGATCATTACTGTAATCAAGCTTACCATCTGCTCTTATATCGCATTCCGTGCCAGAAAGTATCTTTATATCTTCATACTCTTCATTGAGGCGTTCAACTTCGTCAATATGCTCAAGCAACCTTTTTTCTGACAATCCGTTGGCTATGCCTGTGGAATGTGAATGATCAGTAATTGCAATGTACTCATATCCTCTTTGTATTGCAGCCTCAGCAAGCTCTTCAATAGTGTTTACTCCGTCACTCCAGGTAGAGTGGACATGAAGGTCTCCCTTTATATCCTTCCTCTCAATTAATCTGGGAAGTTTGCCAGTAAGACTGGCTTCTATTTCTCCTCTGTCCTCTCTGAGTTCAGGCGGCATGAATTCCAGTCCCAGAAAATTATATACATCCTTTTCCAAGTTGCATTCGATGAGCTTGCCTGTATTCTTGTCTGTAAATCCGTACTCATTCAGGCTATATCCTTTCAAAAGGGCAAGTTTTCTTAAATGGATATTGTGTTCTTTTGATCCTGTAAAATGTTGAAGCATTGAACCATAATGCGTTTTTTCCACTACTCTTAGATCGACATGGAAATTCTTAGAGTATATCACTGAGCCATTGGATTTTCCTGATTCAAGCACCTCTTCTACCCTTTTCATATTCACAAACGACAGGATTGTTTTTTCAGGCTCATCGGAAACTGCTATCAGATCAATATCCCCAACAGTATCTTGCTTTCTGCGGAGGCTTCCTGCAATAACAACATTTTCAATATGCGGTTCTAGGCATAACTCTTCCTTTATCTCTTTTGCAATTTCCATGGCAAGTGCTATTGGGTGCCTTCCATGGTCTTTGTCCAGTTGCATCCTTGCGATGGATCTGAGTATTTTTTCTTCCTGTTTCTCTCCCATCCTTGGAAGTCTTCGTATTCTGTGTTCTCTGGCAGCAATGCTGAGTTCATCTATTGACCTAACACCTAGTTTCTCATAGAAAAGTCGTGCCATTTTTGGGCCAATGCCCGGAATGTTCATGATATCGATAATGCCTGATGGTACTTCTTTGACGGTCCTTTCATAAGTGTCAAATGACCCGGTTTCCAGCATTTCCACTATCTTTCCTTTAAGTGCTTCCCCGATTCCTGGTACGCTGTCGATTTTCCTGTTTATGTATAGCACTTTCAGTTCTTCATCCAGTCCTTTAATGCTTCTGGCTGCATTTATATAGGCTCTGATCTTGAACTGGTTCTCGCCTTTGAATTCCAGAAGTCTTGCCATTCGGTTGAACATCTCAGCTATCTGAATGTTGTCCATGTTTCACCACTATTCAGCTTTCTTCCTTTTTTTATTGAGTGCTTCCACTACAGCATTTTTGTGAATTTCGCCGGATTCATGGATGCCACCCATATTTCCCCTTACAGCCCTGCAGGGGTATTGTTGTATAAGCAATCCGGCTTTGGCAGGTGCATCTTCCACCTTTGTTCCCACAAGTTCTTTTGCCATATGCCATGTGCTTCCACATGGAGCCCCGCATAATACTTCCACTGACTCTATTATACCTTTATCGATGTTAATATCAAGAACCGGACTTGAAAGGCACGAGCAAAGCTCCTTTGTCTCAGTTTTTTCCTGGAGAGTACAGCAAATATCTTCGACTTCAATTAGCATTCCATATTTTTTTGCTATGCTTTGCAGTTCCACGACAGGTGCTTTTGCAGCTCCTCCTGGAATAATTAAGGCTTTAACGCCTGCTTTTCCTGCTTTGTGGGCTACTGCCACAGTAATGTCCGGATGAAGTGAATAGGTGATGACAATGTCTGAATCAAATACCGAGTTGTCTATGTCGAGTCCGCCAAGGAAATCATCTGGTTCATCGATGAACTCCGGTAGTTGCTCCGGAACGGAAGTGCGAACTACATTTAAATCAGTTTTTGAAAAGATAGTCTCTATAAGCCGGTTCCCGTATTTCCCCCTGGTGATTACTCCTATCTTTGTCATTTTTCTCATTTTTAGGGTTATTTTCCTTTGCATATATGCTTTGCCAGAAGTATTAATAGAATATGTAAATAAGATATATATGAACCGATTAGTATATTTAATATAATTTATAATCATTATTTAGAGGAAATATCATGGATGACTACGACCAAAATAAGGTATATTTCAGATGTAACACCTGCGACTTCCTGTTTATGGAAAACCCTGAACGTTTCCCTGTAACATGTCCCCAGTGCGGTAGTGAAGATGTTTCAAGGACATGATAAGGTAGTTATCAGTATTATGGAACAAATAATCTAAATAGTATTCCTTTACTTTCTTTGCTGATGTCAATGAAAGGTAAACTCATCACTCTGGAAGGTATAGATGGTTCCGGCAAGTCAACGATTACGGCTCGTCTGAATTCAAATCCTGATTTTTCCGATTTTATCTTCACAAGGGAACCGACTACCGGATGGATAGGAGAGGCAGTGGACCGTGCAATACATTCAGATACTGACAACCTTGCAGAACTTTTGCTTTTCACCGCAGACCATGCGGAACATATCTCCAAGCTCATTCTTCCTGCACTTGAAAGCGGAAAGAACGTAATCTCCGATCGTTATTCAGGAAGCAGGTATGCTTATCAGGCTGTGACTTTGGAGGGCAGGTTTCCTGACCCAATGGAATGGATACAGGGCATCCACAAGGGCTGGACAGTGGTTCCTGATCTGACGATCCTTTTTGATATTGATCCGGAAATTGCTGTTGAGCGGTGTGGTAATCGAGGGGACAAGACAAAATTCGAGAAGATAGGCTTCCTTGAGAGTGTGAGGGAGAATTACCTGCGTCTTGCAAAGCAGGACCCGGAAAGATTTGTTGTAATATGTACTGATAAAAACATCGATGATATAGAATCTGATGTTCTTGATATAATTCTCTCCTTTTTGCGGTAAGGTGCTAATCTGATTTTCGTGCCATGTTTACGTACCTAACAGTTATTTTTACGTATCTGGTCCAGTAAGTGAACATGTTCTCTCTATTTTTATATAGCTGGCTGACATGTATATCAATATGTAGTATCTATCTTCGCAAGAACCCATGAAAACGAGGAATGATCCGACAATGCTTAATCCGTTCATTGTTCAGAATGCACCGATTGGGATATGCGTGTTTGACAGGAACGATGATCTTCTTCTATTTAACCGGTCAATGGAAGCTATCCTGAGTGTGTCTTCAGAGGATATGCTGGGAAAGAATCTCTTCCGTGATCTTCCTGCCTGTATGCTGGAGGGGGATTCTTGTTTGGGGCAATTGTATCGTGACACTAAAAGTTCCCTTAAAGTATCCTTTAAGCAGCGTATATCTGTAGCCACCCCGGCAGGAAAACATATCTTCATTTCTGTACACATGGTGCCTTTTTTCAGTAAGGATGGGGATTATGAAGGGATCATTGCCTATGTGGAAGAAGTGAGCGAGCACTACTACAAGTAAAAAGTCCTCATCGACGAGATACATAAGATCAGGAACCTTGAATCCATATACAAAGGAATACCCATCATTGCTTTTAGATGGTCCGGTCAAGAGGGCTGGCCTGTTCAATATGTTTCCGATAACATCGTTCAGTTAGGGTATACTAAAGAGGATTTTTTATCGGGAGGCCTGAGATACATTGACATAGTTCATCCTGATGATGTTGGGAAACTGGTGTCGGATGTGGATGCGTTTGAGAGCACAGACCAGATATATTTTTCCGATGATTATCGTCTGCTAAGTAAAGAAGGTGATGTCATCTGGGTGAACGAGATATCCCTGCTCACAGAGAATGGTGGTGATACTCCTTTCCGATATGAAGGCATAATTCTCGATATAACTGACAGGAAAATGAAGGAAATAGAGCTTGAGCGAAGTAAGGCACGTATTGAGAGCATATTCAGGGCAACACCTGCCGGTATAGGTGTTGTTTCCGACAGGGTGTTTGCGGAGGTCAATGACAGGTTCTGTGAGATGCTTGGTTATTCCAGGGAAGAGCTCATTGGCCTGAATTCTAGGATGATATATCCCGATGACAGGTCGTATGAATGCGTGGGTACGGAGAAATATTCTCAGATAAACGAGATGGGAATCGGGATTATAGAGACAAGAATGGTCTGTAAGAATGGTGAAGTAATTGATGTTATTCTGAGTTCGACCCCGATATATTCTGAGTCCCTGTCAGAAGGTGTTACTTTTGCAGTACTCGACATAACTCATTTGAAGGACACAGAACGGGAACTACAAAAACGTACTGAGGAGCTTGAACAGTTGAATAGCCTTAAGGACCTTTTTTCCGATATCATACGACATGACCTCCTCAACCCTGCTAGTGCTATTGGTGCCTATACGCAGCTTCTTGAGGAAATAGAAGTGGATGAGAAGAAGCTTCACTTCCTGAGCAGGATATCCGAGAGTAATGCTAGTCTGATAAGCCTTCTTGAAAGCGCTTCCAGATATGAGAAGCTCAACTCTATTAAAGAGATAGAATTTGAGAAAATAGATATTGCTTCACTTTTTAAGAGTACGATATCCGACCTTTCCCGGCAGATCGAAAGTAAGGGTGTCACTGTGGAGTTCTCTTCGGAGGGACCATGTTATTCCTGTGTGAACCCTCTTGTCAGTGAGGTTTTTATCAATCTTTTATCCAATGCTATAAAATACGGACCCGAGAATGGTGTTATCAGTGTTGATATCATCGATGACGGAAATGTCTGGAAGGTTGCGGTTGCTGACCGTGGAAACGGAATTGATGATGGGCATAAACCATTTCTGTTCGACCGGTTCAAGCGTGCTGATAAGAAAGGCATTAAGGGAACGGGTCTGGGACTTGCCATCGTCAAAAGGATAATGGGGCTACATGGTGGCGACTATGGTGTAGCTGATAATCCCGAAGGAAAAGGTAGTGTTTTCTGGGTAACGTTTAAAAAATAGATGAGTGTCCGATCTTCGTTCACTCCAGTTTGTTCTCATCTGCGAATTTAATGAGGGCTGCTCCAAGTACACGGGCATATTTAGGATTGAGGTTGAAACGTGCTTTTTTCTGTCCGCCTCGCTCTTTCGCAATCTCTATGTACTCATTCTCATACCTTTCACTTGATGCGAGGGTGATGGTCAGGAACCAGCCTGCTCCCATCTTTATTTCACCGTAGTTTTCGCCTATATCTGCAATTTCAACTGTTTCTTCATTGTCTGCCATGATTACACCGATAAATGATATATTATGATTAATCGTACATTATTAATGATTTTGCTGAACCATCTGAAGTGGGATTGAACCGTTATGAAGCGCGGTTGCAACAAGTGCTCCTTTTATCCCTATCTCTTCTAGTACTTCAATGTCTTCCACATTGCGGACACCGCCGCCAAGAAGCACATTATGGTCAGAGATGGAGGCAATCTTACTTAAAAATTGTGAATCCACACCACTTGATGTGCCAACCCTGTCAAGGTCCAGAATGATGATGTCATCCAAGTAGTATTCGTTCAGGAGTTCTATTATCTTGAATGGGTCATCGGGCATGGAAGGGTCGTTTGTGAGTATTTTGCCATGTTTCTTGTCAATGCTGACATTGACCCTTTCCGGGTACAATGAGCTGACCTGCCCGATGGTATCAAGAGATGCGGTTTCAGTTCCCAGTATGACGGATCGTACTATTTCCATTATGTCCTCTGTTTCGGAAACAGATTTAACTCCGGGGTCCAGCATTACTTTTGCCTTTTCAGAAACGGCACGAATAATATCAAAGTTCTTTTCCCGTTTGCCGATCTTCTCCAGCAGGTTGAGGTCTGCTATGTATACTTCTGCCGGTTTTACCGCATCCACTATCTTTACAGCATCGGATGTATTGCATATATGGCTGGAAAAGTGTATGGGCTTGTATTCACTACGATTCCCGCCTTGCGCATGAACTACAGTCCGGTTGAATATATCAAGAACGAAAATGATACGAAACATATATAATTGATACATCTGTCATGCTATAAAAAAGAGGTTTATATTATGAAATTACTCATCAGTCCTATCAATCCGGAAGAGGCCATCGCTGCGCACGAAGGCGGTGCTGATATTGTTGACGTAAAGAATCCAAAGGAAGGTTCACTTGGTGCAAATTTTCCATGGATTATAAGATCTGTGAAGGAATCCATTAATTCCGAAAAACCTATCAGCGCAACCATAGGCGATTTTAATTTCAAGCCCGGTACTGCATCCCTTGCCGCCCTTGGCGCCGCAGTTGCAGGTGCAGATTATATCAAGGTTGGTCTGTATGATGTGCAAACTGAAGAGCAGGCTCTTGAAATGCTTACTAACATCACAAAAGCAGTAAAGGACTTTGACCCTGAGAAAAAGGTAGTTGCATCAGGTTATTCTGACTATGAGCGCATCAATTCCATAAACCCACAACTGCTTCCTGCAATCGGTGCAAAAGCAGGTGTTGATGTGGTAATGGTGGACACAGGAATCAAGGACGGTCGTTCCACATTCGAGTTCATGGATGAGGAATCACTCACTATTTTCACAGCTGCTATTCGTGAACTAGGTCTCCTATCGGCGATTGCCGGCTCACTCATATTTGATGATATTCCGGTACTCAAGCGCATCCAGCCGGACATCATCGGCGTGCGCGGCATGGTCTGCGGCGGAGATCGTAATTCCTGCATTAAGGCAGAACTTGTTGATAAGTTGAAGAAAGAGATGTAACTTTAAGTTACGTCTTTTTTAATTCTGTTTTTTGAATTACTTTTTGATTTATATTTTTGACATCCTCTTTACGCTTCAGCCTTGCTATTGTTGTGGGATAGGTGGCTGATGGGTTTCAATTGCATGGACTGTGATTTCTGTCTGAAGCAGAACGGGGGCTTTTACAAATGGCCGAGCAAATCTTTCCGATTAGTCAATGTAATAGGAAATAATCTTCCTTCACTTATGATGGAACACGAAAAAACAGATTTAGTATATATAGAAAAAGACATTTTTTGAAATGCTGTTGGAAGATCTTCTTTTAATTGGCAGTTTTGGTAAGTTCACATTATATTTCTCACTGATATAGCAAATCAGAAATAGATGTGTCTTATAATCGCCCATTTGGGTTTTTCTGGATTAATCATGAGGACTACTTCATCACCAGCATGATAATGATATTAGAAAAATATTTTATGTGTTAACGCATTTCCTCTACAATATCTTTCACCTTGATATTCATACTTGTATTCAATTCTTGAACCACCAGTTTTGAATGCGTCTGCTGAATGAATGTGGCCAGTTACATCCACACCTTTCATATAAATAGAATAAAAAAAATGCCTTCGCCAAGTTAAGAAAGTAAGTGAAATAATACTTATCGATGTTGTCATTATTTTCCATCTCCGCATAAAATCTGGTGGCATGACTTGTAGTAAATAAAAAACAGCATATGCAACCCAAAATACTAAAATAAAACTCACTGCTAAATTCGAACAATAATCTGCTGAGACAACTCTGTAGACATCGAATTTTTGTTGTTCATTTTCCATATCAGTAATATATTATTTTTTCCATATATATCTTTTTTTATTATCATTTGTCAATTTCAAAACTTCTTCTATTATGGGTTTTATGTAACATTTAACTAGTAATTTAGAGATTCCACTCTTTCATTTTGCGTGAAATTGTGGATCTTGTTACTTCAATGCCTTTTTCCATGTAATAGTCTGCAATCTCATCCTGTGTTTTGCCTTCTGCAACTAATGTTTTAAGCCCCTTGACATCTTCAAGAGGAATCCATATCGTAGGTCTTGCCATGTTGTCACCTTTTTTCAATTCCTTTATTTGGCAGAATGGGAAGACTAGAAATAACACACATTATGAAGAAGGCGGCCTTATGGCTATTTAGGTTTGAGGGCATCCGGATTACATTATAACGTAACAATCAGTTGCCCTTCCCTACAGTATTCCAGAAGCATTTCTGCTATCTCATGCGACTCAATGAGCTCAATACCAGGGATAAGCTCTTCCTCTTTCATTCCTATAATGGATGCTCCAAGTTTGCAGCACTTGAATTGTACACCCTGTTTCATACATTCTCTTATCTTGTCATCGTAGGCAGGACATCCGCATTTATCAGCTTTTCCAAGGATAACACCCATTGGGCCGAATATGATAATCACCACATCAAGACCTTTATTGCAATAGTAATTTGAAAAACGAAGGATTTCCATGGGGCTAGTGCTTTCGTAGACCATATCCTTGAGAAGCAGCAATACTTTCGTAACTTCTGTCATATATACACCGTGACTGTATGTTCCAGCAATCTTGTTTGTAGCGAATATGTGTAAAATTCATCCATTACTAATTTTATTCATTAGTTGGTATTGTCCATATGGCAGTTATCTACAGTAATATTATTCAATTTAGGCGTTTAGGTTTAAAATTAAAGCTGTTACTTAAATTAGTTTTGTCTTAATACATAATACAATAAATTACATATATATTAAATATGTACTAGTTTATAAATGTTCTTCGAATATAATCATCAGTAAGGCAAAAAACATGTCGGTGATAAACGATAAATGCAGCAGGCTGCAATCAAATAATAATTATTTTTTAAACAGTACTTCAGAAGCAAAAACAAACTCGGAATCCGAAATAGCTCGAAATATACCACGCTCAAAGCCACCGATACCAGAGAATAGAGAACATACTTTCATAATCAAATTTTCCTTTATTATGGGTTATAGGTAGGGATACAACCTGCCTTTAATAAAGTGCTCGTTTTCTTTGACTTGGTACATTTTCAGAAAATCCCTGATAATTTGAGTCCCACGAATTATGTATTCTCCATCAACCACTATCCTAAAACCCCAGAAGCGTTAAATCATACTTCTGCTGAATATATTATTAATGAAGACCATCGACCCCGGAATTATAGGAAACCATAAGGTGACAGGACATGACAGATGAGATCACCGTTAGTGTTGGTCAGGCATATCCTCGTGATGCAGGCAGGGGAATTGCCAGGCTCGATAAGACTCTCATGCAGCAGATAGGCGCCATTAGTGGCGATATAATTGAGATAAAGAGTAAGGAAAAGTGCTATGCGATAGTCTGGCCGGGTTATCTTGAGGATGCAGGCAAGGAGCTTGTAAGGATCGATGGTAATCTGCGTAATAATGCAAAAGTGGGTATCGATGATAAGGTGACCCTGAGAAAGGTTCAGGTAGTGGAGGCTGAGGCTGTCACTCTTGCTCCTACACGGGAAACACATCTTATTGGCGGTGCACGTTTTATTCTCAGGATACTGGAAGGTCGTCCTGTTGTAAAGGGACAGAACATTCGTGTTGAGACAGTGAACAATCCTATTTCTTTCGTGGTACTTTCAACCAAACCTTCGGGTCCTGTGGTTGTGACAAGGAATACCCAGATACAACTCAGGGAGAAGGCGGCTATTGGAGAGACCACCGCCGGACAGGTGACCTATGAGGATATCGGAGGCCTTCAGAGGGAACTGGGACTTGTGCGTGAGATGATAGAGCTCCCGCTCAAACATCCGGAATTGTTCAATAAACTGGGAATCGACCCTCCAAAAGGTGTCCTTCTTTACGGTCCTCCAGGTACGGGCAAGACTATGATAGCAAGAGCGGTTGCCAGTGAGACCGATGCTAATTTCATTTCAGTTAGCGGACCTGAGATAGTTTCCAAGTATTACGGTGAAAGTGAGCAGAAGCTGCGTGAGATATTCGAGGAGGCACAGCGCAATGCACCGACCATTATCTTTATCGATGAAGTCGACTCCATAGCTCCCAAGCGCGATGAGGTAGTTGGGGAGATGGAGCGCAGGATAGTTGCTCAGTTATTGTCCCTGATGGACGGTCTTGCTTCCAGAGGCAAAGTTATAGTTATCGCTGCCACCAATCGCCCCAATTCAATTGATGAAGCACTGCGTCGTGGCGGAAGGTTTGACAGGGAAATAGAAGTAGGTATTCCTGATTCAAGCGGCAGGTTGCAGGTTCTTTATGTACACACAAGGGGCATGCCTCTTGAGGATGGTCTGGACCTGAAGGAAATAGCTGCAGTAACGCATGGTTTTGTGGGCGCTGACCTTTCCTCCCTGTGCAAGGAGGCTGCAATGCATGCCCTCAGACGTTTGCTTCCTGAACTAAAGATCGATGATGTTGAAGATGAGATTCCGCCGGAGTTCATAGAAAAGCTGGAAGTTTCAAGGAAAGATTTCGATGAGGCTCTGAAAAATATAGAGCCTTCTGCCATGAGAGAAGTTTTCGTTGAAGTTCCGCACGTGAGCTGGGAGGATATTGGCGGTCTGGAAGGAGCCAAGCAGGAGTTGATCGAGGCTGTCGAGTGGCCTTTGAAATATCCTGAACTATTTGATGCGGTAAGTACCAAACCACCACGTGGTATCATGTTGTTTGGTCCGCCCGGAACCGGAAAGACCATGCTTGCAAAGGCAGTTGCTACTGAAAGCGAGGCAAATTTCATAAGTATCAAGGGTCCTGAACTTCTCAGCCGTTACGTGGGAGAATCCGAGCGTGCAGTACGTGAAACTTTCCGCAAGGCCAAGCAGGCAGCCCCAACTATTATTTTCTTCGATGAGATTGACTCCATGGCATCAGAACGTGGTTCCAGTGTAGATGCACATGCTACAGAGCGTGTAGTGAGCCAGATACTCACCGAGATAGACGGTGTCGAGGAACTGAAAGATGTCGTGATAATTGCAGCTACAAACAGGCCTGATATAGTAGACCCCGCCCTTCTACGCCCCGGAAGATTTGATCGTCTTATCTACGTTCGTCCTCCTGACAGGCCGGGCCGTGAAAAGATATTCAAAATCCATCTGGATGACAAACCACTGGCTGAAGGTGTGAATGTCCGTGAGCTTGCCGATATTACCGAGGGTTACGTAGGTGCTGATATTGAATCTATTTGTCGTGAAGCCTCAATGCTGGCTCTCCGTGAAATAATCACTCCCGGTCTCAGCAAGGAAGAAGCCATGGAAAGAGCCGCCCGTCTGAAAATAACAGCCGAACACTTCCTCAAAGCTAAAAAACGCGTCAAACCAACCACTTCCCGCAGCGCCATGAGTTTCTACGAACAGGCGGCTGAATCTTTTGCCAGATATGCGGCAAATGAGGATGAGAAGAGCACGAGTGAGGATGAGAGGGCGTATCAGTGAATTGCAGATAGTTTGATTGTCAGCAACTTGTTGGCAAATCACTATTATGGCTTCAATTCCAAATCAAAAAAATAAAAACAAAAATAAAAGGGACAATCAATGCAGTCCCTTTCCGCTATTTTTCAATTTAGGTGCATTCTCATGCTCCACAACATCCTCACTATCGAGCACGAACTTGTTTACCATTTCCTGCATCGCAACAGCCATGCCGGCAAGTTCCTGTGAGCTTCGACCCAGTTCCTGCATAGAGATACCCTGCTGGTCTACAGATGCGGATGTCTCTTCAGTTCCCGCAGCTGCTTCCTGGGATATTGATGTGACCTCTTCAACAGAAGCTGTAATCTCTTCGATGGAAGCAGACTGTTCCTCGGCAGCAGCGGCAATATCCTGTACCATTTCAGCAACCTTGATAGACCCTTCAACGATCTCTCTCATGGCTCTGGCAGTTTCATCAAGAGCCTGAACACCGCTGGAAACCGTGGTATTGCCTTTTTCCACAGATTCAACTACAATATCAGTGTCCATCTGGATGTCATTGATAAGGCCTGATATCTGCTTTGCTGCGCTACCTGATTCCTCTGCAAGTTTGCGGACTTCATCAGCGACAACTGCAAAACCCCTGCCGTGTTCACCGGCACGAGCTGCTTCAATGGCAGCATTGAGTGCAAGGAGGTTGGTCTGGTCAGCGATATTAGTGATGAGGTTGACTATCTCTCCAATCTGCTTGGATTTAGATTCCAGTTCTCTTATCGCATTCACAGATTCGATGGATGTTCTCTGTATCTCTTCCATCTGTTTCATCAGTTCTTCTGACTTATCTCCTACAGCTTTTGTATGTTTGCTTGATTCCATGGCAATCTCGGCAGATCTCTGCGCATTAACAGCTATGTCCTGGACGTTTGAAGTCATGTCATTCATTGCACGGGAGATGTCTTCTGCCTTTGAGGATTGTTCGTGTGCTCCCTTTGCAATGTCGCCAATAGTTCTTGATACATCTTCGGATGTAGCTGTGACTTCCTCAATAGCTGCAGACATCTGTTCAGATGTACTGGCAATAACATTTGAATTCCTGCTGATATCGGTGATGATTCCATTCAAAGTTTGCATAATATCATTCAGCCCTTTGGGGATTGCTTCGAAGTCCACACCTACATCGGTTTTTGCTTTTCTGTCGAGTTTACCCTCAAGCGCATCGGTCGATATATTCTTGAAATCATCTACGATATTTTCTATCGGTTTGGTAATAGAACGTGCTATTAAGTAGGATATTCCTGCCATTGCAATGATTGCGATTAAAGATATGATAATCAACTGGTTCCTGAGTTCCATTGCTCCTGCGAACATCTCTTCTTCAGGGATACTCAGTACGAATGCAAAATCAGCAGTTTCTACCGGGTGGTAAACCATGGTCACTTCTTTGCCTGTTGTAGGATCAATGACTTCCACATGTCCGCTGATTCCATTCTTAATATCAGTTGCCATTTTGTTTATTTCCGGGTCATCGAAATCAGCAAGGTACTTTGTGCCTATCCAGCTCTTTTCATCAGGATGTGACATGAACATTCCTGAATTACTGACCATGAATGCGTATCCCGTATCAAAGACACTGACTTTTGAAACCTCTTCGTCTATATAATCAAGTGAAACATCCACACCAGCAATTCCTATGAAATCTCCTTCTTTTATTATGGGGGATACATAGCTGATCATCATTACTCCGTCATATACAAAAGGCTCAAGAATAACATCCTGTTTCAGGGATTTTGGTAACTGGTAATAATCATCTGTTTCATAACCAGCGAGAGGGTCAAGAGCAACAGAACCACCGATTCTGCTCCAATATGGGATAAATCGTCCGGTAGAGTCATGTCCCTGTGTGTTTGTAAATTCTGCATCGTTCCCATCGAAGTCATTGGCTTCGTATGCAACATATGTCCCCAACAGTCCCTGGTCTTCTTCCAGCAGGCTCTTCAGGATGGCATTTACTTCATCCCTGTCACCTGTTCCATAGTTCTCCATGGTGTTTGCAAGTGTTTGTGCAAGTAATTGGTTTGACTGCATATCGCTGTCATATTGGTATGCATAACCCCTGGCAATGTTTTCAGATTCAGAATAGGCCATATTCATTTCCTGTTCTGTCACCTTGTCAACGATTACGTAGGTGCTTATGGCCATCAATATAGTAACACTTGTAACGATGTATAGAATTAGTCTAGTGTTGATATTCATTTTTTTAAAATTCATTTTTTCCCATCTGTTTAATTTGTTTCTATTTGTGCAACACCGTCACACCAACATATAAATACTGCTTTATTATATTTAAAACATACTATATTTATTACTAAATAACATTGTAGGTTCTATTGATGTGTATTCTAGTTACAATTATTTTTATTCTTCCATGAAATATATATTATATTATATGGCAAAAACACACTGTAAATTAAGTTGACATTCAATCTTATTGTTTTGTGCCTGTAATTTCCATAGCATAATACATTGTTGTATTGAACTTCTTGTTTGTCACTTTCTTGAATATAATTCTAAGTAACATTAATACATTTAAAATAAATAACATCGGTATTATGATTTTTCTTGTATGTGGGTGACTACCAAAATACTTTAACCCTACTCCGCCCATCTATATTATGAGAGCAGTTAATATTACATGTTTCAACACGAAGGTAATCACATGCTAAGGCAACGTTTTGTTCTGGATACAACTGCATTGACCGATCTGCAGACAAGAGAAAAGCTTGGGGAAGATGGTATATGTGGGGGAATGAAGGAGATACTGGACCTCATAGCCAGTTCCAGGCTAAACCTTGGTATAAGTTGTTACGTGCCTTTTCCATCGGTTTATAAAGAGCTGCACGAGTTTGCACAGAACAATGGATGTGACAGTGATGTCATTGCAAAGATAGACACATGGCTTGTGAAGAAGGCTCCTGATAGGTATAATGTGCAGATACCCTCAAAAGTTTTCCATGAATATGTTTCGCATATGAGGGAACGCATCAATAAGGGCATGGTCATTGCCGAGGAAACTATCTGGGATGCATCCACCGAATGTCTGCTTCTTGACACCAAAGCAGAAACTAAGAAAGATATTAGTTTTGATATAGAGAAAAGGGTTATTGGTGGGCACATCGGTAAATTCAGGAACAAATATCGCTCTGCCCTTCGGTATGGTATTCTTGATAGTGCCCCAGATATAGACGTGCTCATACTTGCAAAAGAACTGGATGCAGCGGTAGTTGCAAGTGATTTTGGGATACAGAAGTGGGCTGAGGAGCTGGGTGTAAGGTTTGTGCCTGCAAACACATTCCCTATGATTTTGCAGGAATACCTTAAACATTCAGAATCTGCTGGTATGGCAGCACCTGAAAAAGAATAGTTATTAATCCCATACAGATCTTATTTATGTATCGTTAAATTGTTAATTTGGCTTCCAGTAGTGGGTAACATATTTTGGGAGGAATAGAACTGAGAAATATAACAGTAGAGAAATTCAGGTCGGCAAGTGCCCCTGAACAACATCTGGAAATTGTGGAAAGAAAAGGACTGGGACATCCTGACAGCATCTGTGATGCAATCATGGACCAGATATCTGTTAACCTGTGTACTGAATACCTTGAAAAGTTCGATGCTATACTGCATCACAATATCGATAAATGCCTGCTGGTTGCCGGGGAAACCGCAGGTATCTTCGGAGGAGGCGTCATGGTTGATCCAATGCTTCTTGTCATTGGTGACCGTGCAACTTTTAAGGCCGAGGATACGGAGATAGATGTTGCCAACATAGCAGTGGATACTGCAAAAAGGTGGTTTGATGAGAAACTACGTTTTGTAAAACCGGATTTTGTAGAATATCAGGTTGAACTTAAGCCTGGCTCTGCCGAACTGACAGACATTTTCCGGAGGCAGAAAGGTATACTTGGTTCCAACGACACATCAGCCGCCGTGGGCTACGCTCCTCTGTCATTCACTGAAAAGGTAGTATTGGATATGGAAAAACATCTGAACTCCTCAAGATTCAAGGATGAATATCCTGAATCGGGTGAGGATGTCAAGATTATGGGTATAAGGCGGAAAAATAACTTTGATGTTACTGTTGCCATGCCGCTGATTGATTCTTTTGTAGATTCCGAACAACATTATTTCAACATGAAGAAAGACCTTTTTGGAGTCATGAATGCATTTCTTGTTGATTACATGGAAGAAAAAGGTGTTCAGATGAATGCATCTGTCTCTTTCAACAATCTTGACATTCCGGGACGTGGCATGGAAGGTATCTATACCAGTGTAACGGGAACCTCAGCCGAAGATGCCGATTGCGGACAGGTAGGCAGAGGCAATCGTGTAAATGGTATCATACCGCTTAATCGCCCGGTTAGCAGTGAAGCAGCAGCAGGAAAGAACCCGGTGAGTCATGTTGGCAAGATATACAATGTCCTGTCTCATCATATTGCAGGAAGAATAGTGGAAAAGGTTCCTGACGTAAAAGAGGCGTATATCTGGCTTTTGAGTGACATTGGTGTTGCTATTGATAAGCCCAAGGTGGCAGAGGCCCAGATAATTATGACAAAAGGTTCCGTTGACTCCGTGACAAAAGAAGTGGAAGAGGTTATTGATTTTGAACTGGAACACATACAGGACTTCTGCATGCAGCTTGCCAGGGGCATGATCCCGATATGCTGATTCAGGCTCCTGCTATGAAGGATATAAGTGCAAAGGCCATTGCCATCTTGAACATTTTTGATGATTTCGCCGGATTATTCTTCCCCAGTATCTCATAGACTGCTACTGCAAAGATTATGTCTGCTACAGCAACTATGATCAGATAGCGTATGCTCATTAGTGATTGCAGGTAAGGCAGCGGGCTTGCCAGCACAGCAACAAGGCCTATGAGTGATGCCACATAAGCTGCCTTTTTGGCTCCAACGATTATTGGTAGTGTGCGTGCTCCGTCTTCCCTGTCACCTTCAATGTCTTCTATATCTTTGACTATCTCACGGGCGACGGTTGCCAGGGTTGCCAGCAGGAAGAGGACAAATACCCCATTGATTCCATCATTTTCAAAGAACACTGCGCCTCCAAAAAGGAAAGTTGAACCGGTGAGGTATCCCACTGAGATGTTTCCAAGCAGTGCCGTTCGTTTCAGGCTACTTGCGTAATATATGAGGAGCAGTGAGTTAACAAAGGCAATAACGCCGCATATCAGGTTTATGGATGCTGCAAGGAGCGTGCCCACTGAAAAAAGTGCAAGTGAGAAATATAATGCTGTTCTAAGACTTATCTTTCCTGAAGATATGGGTCTTTCAGGCTTGTTTATTCTGTCAATTTCGAGATCAAAATAGTCATTAATTGCATTGCCTGCTCCGGTTACCAGAAAAACCACCAGGAATACTTTTGCTGCATCGAGTGCCGGGAATACAATTAAATATGAACTATAAAGGGAGGCATTAGCCAAAACGATATTGTATGCTATAAAAACCCCAACCACAGCAGCTATAGATGCCATGAGGCAATTGCCTGAACGCATTAGTTTCAGATATGTCTGCATAAGCTTTTACCTGCTTCTTTTGATATCCAGCATCCTGTCAAGTGCGACTCTGGCTTTGACTCTTACCTCTTCAGGAACAGTGATCACATATTGCATGTTCTCAAGTGAAAGCAATAATGACTTAAGGTTAATTGCTTTCATTTCCGGGCAGACTGTGTACTCGGACACATCGTAGAATCTCTTTTCAGGGTTGTCTTTCCTCAGTTTGTGAAGAATGCCTCTTTCAGTGGCAATGATGAACTCATTTCCTGCGGTCTTAACATGTTCGACCATTCCAGTGGTGCTAAAAACTCTGTCTGCAAGATCAATAACATCCCTTCGACATTCCGGGTGAGCCAGTACTTCTGCATCAGGGTGATCTTTCTTAGCTCTAAGCACATCGGTGGTCAGTATCTGATTGTGTGTAGGGCAGTACCCTTCCCAGGGAATTATCTTTTTAGTAGTGTATCTGGAAACGTAGTCTGCAAGATTCTTATCCGGGACAAATAATATTTCGTTCTCTTCAAGAGAGTTTACAACTTCAACAGCATTTGCAGACGTGCAGCAAATATCACTTTCTGCTTTTACATCAGCTGTCGAGTTAACATAACAGACCACAGCAGCATCAGGATATTTCATTTTTTCCTCACGCAACGCATCTGCAGTAACCATAGATGCCATTGGGCAGCATGCATATCTTTCCGGCAAAAGGACCGTTTTTTCCGGACTAAGGATAGCTGCGCTCTCAGCCATAAAATTCACTCCGCAAAACACTATGACTTCAGCTTCCTGCTCCATTGCCTGTTTACTAAGACCTAATGAGTCCCCTGTAAAGTCTGCAATGTCCTGTATCTCTCCTCTTTCGTAGTTATGTGCAAGGATTACAGCATTGCGTTCTATTTTCAACTCCTGTATCCTTTCAATGATATTTTGAATATTCTGCATGAGATCATAACCTTTTAGAATCAATATTTTACCCAATATTTCCTGTTAAAAAGAGAACCTGAAATGATTGGGTTACATATGCTCATGTACCTGTTTGGAATGGATCCGATATCTTTTTCAGTGTTGCAATAGCAGAAAGGGATGCAAGATAACTGCTCTTTGGATTAGTGGGGGATGGTACGTTCTCCACTCGTGTGGTAAACTCTCCGAATGCGCCTTCAACAGTAATCTCGTGTATATTGCGTGTAAGTGCCGGATTAGCCACTATCTTTACCTTTGTCTTCTCAAAACCAATCCCTGCAATGCTCAAGGTAGCAGCGACATTCACGTTTGCCGGGAATGCTTTAACCGCTTCGCTTGCGGGTCCTTCAAAAATAACAGTTTTCTCGTTGATCTTGTCCAGCTCAATCTTATTCCTTATTATATAAGGTGCTCCTGCAAGTCCTCTCGGTGGTTTTTGAGTGGTGAGTGTGACTGAGTATATGTCTTTAATGGATGCTGATTTTAGTCCGTCAAGTCCTACAATAGCGCCTGAAGGCAGGTATACCTTGCAGTTGTTATCCTTTGCGAGTTCTTTTATGGCTTTGTATAGTTTGTCATCAGCAAAGGCACCCACACTCATTATCATGACATCACAACGTGCATGAAGAGCTGCTGGTATGATCTCATAGACTGCTTCCTGTGAAGCACATTCAACAAGGAGATCTATCTCTTTTATCATTGCAGCAGTTTCCATAAACCGAGGGTTGGAATTCTTTAGGATGGAAATAAGCTTATTCACGTCATCCATATTCCTGTCGTAAATGGCAAAAAGCTCTGCTTCAATGGTACCATCATCTATTGCCTGACATATGCTGGTTCCGATTGTTCCACAGCCTATAAGTCCTATCTTGAGCATCATTAATCCCTGAAAATTGAGCTGGTTAGTAGATTTGTTGATTACTGCTTATGTTGATTAGTTAAGTAGGTTTTGCTTATATGCTGAAAGCATATAAATCCCTTCACCGTATAGCTTGTAGATAGATATGATGTTTACACACGAAATAGAACGTTTTCTTGAAGAGGATATTGGTTACAATGATATCTCCTGCAAACTGGTTCCTCAAAGGCATGTCGAAGCTATTATCTTCACAAAAGAAAATTGTACTATTGCAGGAATTGAGGTGACAACATCATTTTTTGATTATTTAGGAATTAACTATAGTACTGAGCATAGCAATGGTGACAGGCTCTCAAAAGGTGGCATCATATTTTCCATAAGTGGTAGTTCTCTCTCAATTCTCCGGGCAGAACGACTTGTACTGAACTTCCTTGGTCATCTCTGCGGAATCGCAACGAACACAAGACGCTGTGTGGATATAGCCCGCCAGCATTCTGATGTAAGGATAGCATGTACAAGAAAAACAACCCCCGGACTTCGCAAGTATGAGAAGATGGCAGTAATAGCCGGGGGTGGTGATCCCCACAGGTTCAATCTTTCCGATACTATAATGATAAAGGACAATCACGTGAAAATGATGGGTATTGAAGATTCTATTTTATCTGCAAAGAGAATGGCAGGATTTACCCAGAAAATAGAGATAGAGGTTGAATCCGCCAATGATGCGATAATTGCTGCAAGTGCCGGTGCTGATATCATAATGCTTGACAATATGGGTCCAATGGAGGTCACTGATACTGTTGATATGTTAATGAGATCATCCATTCCTGAACACGTAATTATAGAAGTATCCGGTGGTATTAATGTTGACAATCTGGAAGACTACGCAAAAACAGGTGTAGACGTTATATCCATGGGCTCCCTTATCCACCAGTCACAGTGGATTGACGTAAGTCTCGAAATAATTGAATAGTAATCTTATATAGAATGTGGCAGAAAAACCGTTTCAACACATAATTTTAAAAACTATTATAATCATAAGATTTATATCAAAAACAGCGTATTTTACTGAAAAACAAAATCATACTTTATTCTCCGAGGAAAATATGGTTCGTACCACCCGATCATTCGTTATTTCTTTGTGTATTGTTTTTTTCTGCCTCATAATGGCGGGAAATGCCTCTGCGGCTGTAGAGTTGTATAACGGCACTGTCACTACTGGTGATGGTTACCAGATAAACAACTTTGTTATTGATGTTACAGATGCTTTTCCGAGTGCAGAATCTGCTTCTTTCTATGTATACAACAATGGGAATGAAGTGGCTGATTTTCTTATAAATGAAGGTGATTCTTATGAACTTGATTTCGAAGATGATTCCACAATAGAGGTTTACCTTGTATCAGTAAGTAGCGGAACTCTTCCCGTGGTTAGGATATCATTAGTACTTAATAATTATCCTCTTGGAGATGTCTATGAAAGTGGTGTCATCGATGGTGGTCATAAATATGCTGTTTATTCAGGTACTCCTGAACTCAAGATTACAAAGGCTGTCGATATATCAGATGTTAGTGTAGGCGACCTTATACGTGTGACTGTTACTGCTGAAAATGTTGGGGATGACAAGGCAACAGGTGTTATCTTCCAGGAACCCCAGCAGGCTAAGTTTTTACTGTATGAGTCGTTTGTAAGTCCGACTGGACAGACATCACTTGAGATCGGTGAGTCAAAAACAATAGCTGTGTACCAGTTAAAAGCTACCGAAGCCGGTACCTATACTCTTTCACCTACAACGGCAACCTTCTCAAATAGTGCAGGCTTGAATTTCCCACAGGCCTCGTCCAATTCTCCGGTTGTTACTGTAGGGGCTGGTGAAAATCTTGTCAATGCCAATATTGAATTTACAACAACCCTTGACAAATATACTGTATCCAGAAATGAGAATATTCAGGGTACAATCAAAATTAAAAATACAGGAGATGCTCCGGCAACAGGTGTAACTGTCGATATCCAGGTTCCTGAAGGGTTGGATTTTAAAGGTAGTTCGGGCATTGAATCGATATCTGGTGTCCCAAAAATATATCTGGAATCATTTGGTGTTCAGCAGGAAAAAGAGTACTCTTTCACTTTAAAAGCTGCAGAGGTAGGTACCTATACTCTATCTACTGAAAATAGTTATCTTTACAGTGATGGTGTCAATACTCAGCTGCAAGAGGTTAGCTCAGATTTCGTAACTAACAGTATCTATGTCACCAAAGGTAAATATGACTCTCTTTTGGAGCAGCCAATATATGTGTATGCAATACCTTTGCTTATAATCGGTGCAATAGCAGGTTGGATATACTACAGGCACAAACAATATAAGTTCTGATATTATATTTAGCCTTAAAGTATATTAATTACAAGATTCTTTATACAATACTTTATTATATTATACTTTATATCATAACTCGGAGGAATTAGTTGCTCAACATACTCATCGTTGGGAACGGACAATGCGGAAACCGTATACTGGACGCGATCAACAGGGAGGCTTTTGGTAAAAAGAGTCGCTTTGCCAAGTACTTGTCCCAACAAAAATACAAAAGCAATGTGCAAACAATTGCTATCAATACTGCGGTGAACGATCTCAAGGAGATGAGCTTCACAAAAGCTAAAGACAGGATACACATTCCTCATCTGCATGGCGTTGGAGCCAATAGAAATGTCGGCAAACACGTTTTTGATGACAACAAGACTCATATTATGAGGCAGATAGAAGAAAGAGGTAATTTTGATGTTTGTTTCGTCATAACATCCGCATCTGGCGGAACTGGTTCTTCATTTACTCCAATGCTTGTAAAGGAACTCAAGGCAAAACATGATTATCCGGTTTATGTAGTAGTGGTGCTTCCATTCAGGGAAGAAGGTACATTATATCTTCAGAATGCTGCTTTCTGTCTAAGGGATATTCGTGAAAGCGGGGCCGACGGGATCATACTTGCTGACAACCAGTTCTTAAAACAAATGGGTGGCAACATGGAGTCTGCCTACAATGGTATCAATGATATGATAGCCAAACGCATTCTTTTCCTTCTTGATGCACTTGACAGTGAAATGATGATGGTTACTGATCTTGGTGACTTCAAGACTGTCATGAGTGGTGGTGCAGGACTTGCAACTATAGGTTTCTATGAGGCTACAGAAGAAATGCCAGTGAGGAGCGTTATTCAGAAAGCTCTTTCACCATCAGGTTTGTTGTTCTCAACTGATGTCTATGAGGAAGCCAGCAGGGCAATGGTCATTATCAGGGGTGACAGAGAGCGTCTTAGTATAGATGAAATATCCACAGAAGTGGAAAAGTTATCAAGTGCTGTAGGCCATGTATTCAAAGGTATCATTGTCCGGGATGGTGAACTTCCTCAGGTACTGGCAGTTCTTACACTCGAAACTGCATCCGAACTCGAGAATCTCTATGCAATAGCTGTAGACGCCATTAAATATGAACGTGACAAAAAAGAGCGTGTAGCTAACGTAAAAGAAGTCGATCGCGCATTTTCTCAGATAGACGGAATGGATCCTTCTTATTGAAGTCCGTTTTTCCGTTAATTTTTTTTAAATTTAGTCTCTTGAAGGCTATCCTCTTTTTCATTTCTTCATAAAATTTCAAATAGATTGAAATAGTCTAAACCTAAATAAAAGAACCAGAGGTTATATTTTGGCTGATGACAACGGGTCCAATATCATACAGGTGCGGGGACTTACCAAGATTTACATGAATGGAGTTGAGGTGCTTGCCCTTGACAATGTAGACCTTGATATCAAAAAAGGAGAATTCCTTTCTATAATCGGTCCGTCCGGCTCAGGAAAAAGCACTCTTTTGCATATGATTGGTATTCTTGATACTCCAACTTCTGGCAGCATCACCATAGATGGCAAGGTGGTGACTGAGATGTCGGATAAAGAGAGGTCTAAAGTGCGCAATGAAGTATTGGGTTTTATTTTCCAGTATCATCACCTTATGCCTGATTTCAATGCCCTTGAGAATGTAATGATGCCTCTTTTGATAGGTGGTATGGCTAAAAAAGAAGCAAAAAAACAGGCATTTTCCCTACTTGAAGAAGTTGGGCTTGGGGATCGTATGGAACATCGTCCTAATCAGCTTTCAGGTGGCCAGGCCCAGAGAGTTGCTATTGCCAGAGCTCTTGCTAACAATCCTGGCATAGTAATAGGCGATGAGCCTACCGGCAATCTCGATACTAAAGCAAGTGATATGATATATGACCTGCTGCGAAAACTCAATCGTGACAGGGGACAGACCTTTATTCTTGTTACTCATGATGAGGAAATGGCTGGAAAGACCGACCGCATAATAAGAATAGTCGATGGTCGAATCTTCGGAGATTCCGGTGATGATCAATAAAAAGGTGAGTTTATGGAATATTCAACAGGAAACATTGGAAGGGTATTTACAGTTCGTCTGGATCATGGTGACGATATTCTTTCAGAACTGGAAGGACTGGCAGTTTCAGAGAACATAAAGTCTGCAATGTTTATGATGCTTGGGGCTGTGAAAGAAGCAAACCTTGTTGTAGGTCCGAAGACTAATGATGTACCTCCTGATCCACAGTGGGCAAAGTTCAATGATGCGCATGAGCTCATAGGCATTGGTAATATCTTCTGGGAAGAAGGAAAACCGAAGATACACCTTCATTCCGCTGCAGGAAGAGGTGATAGTGTCAAAACAGGCTGTCTGCGTGGGGAAAGCGACGTTTTCATGGTTGTAGAAATATTCATTATGGAAATAGCAGGTATATCTGCAAGCAGGATATTTGATCCAAACAGAGGTTTCGCCCCTGTTACCTTTTTAGATAGGAGTTAATTTTACTGGTTGTTGCTAAGTTCTTTGAGCTGCTCAAGAGCTTCAACCATTTCCATATTCTTTTTAAGGGCTTTTGATTCAAAAGCTTTGACGATTACTTCAAATGGGACAATGAGCTTGTAGTATTTTACAGGTCTGCCTTTTTCAGTATTCTTCTTTTCGCTTCTTTCCTCTATCCATCCTCTTTCCCTTAAAGGACGCATAGCAATGCTTACTTCCGGTTGTCTTAAGCCTGATGCCTGTTCTATGTTTTGGGAGGTCAACTCCCCCCCACAAACTAGGCAGGCAATGGATATGGCTTCGGTTCTGGGTACATCCAGTCCCTGTAAAAGTTCGATAATTTCATATCCTTTTTCGCCTAAAAAATCAATATCTCCTTTTTTCATCTAATTACTATAATACTTTTAAGTTTATATAATTTGTGTTATTATAATTAAATTTACTATTTTATTGTATATTTTCTCCTGATGAATACTTGGAAGCAAACGGTAACAATATATACGGTAATTGCAAAGTAGGTGTTAAGTAAGCAAAGGTGGAATAGGATGCCGTATATTGATGATGACACTAATTATAAGATAAGAAAGATTCACGCACGTGAGATTCTGGACTCAAGAGGAAATCCTACAGTTGAGGTAGATGTCTATACTTCATGTGGATTTGGCAGAGCAAGCGTTCCTTCCGGTGCTTCAACAGGAAGTCATGAAGCAATTGAGTTGCGCGACAAAGAAGACCGATACAGAGGAAAAGGTGTTCTTGATGCAGTGGACAATGTGAACACAGCAATATCAGCTGAGCTTCTGGGTGCAGATGTCAGGAAACAGCGTGAGATCGATGGTGTGATGCTTGCTCTGGACGGTACTGAGAACAAGATGGAGCTTGGTGCAAATGCGATACTTGGTGTTTCCATGGCAGTTGCAAGGGCTGCCGCAGACTCTCTGAACATTCCATTATACCGCTATCTTGGCGGTATCAATGCATACACTCTTCCTGTTCCAACAATGAACGTTCTTAATGGTGGGAAACATGCTGGTAATGATCTTTCCATACAGGAGTTCATGATACAGCCAAAAGGTGCCAGTTCTTATACCGAGGCAGTCCGTATGGGTGCTGAGACCTATCATGCACTTGGTACAATACTTGAAGCAAAATATGGCGGTTCAGCAACAAACGTAGGTTATGAGGGTGGTTATGCACCATCCATAGAGATGACCAATGATGCCCTTGATGCTCTGGTAAGTGCAATTGAGGAAGCAGGTTACACAGAAACCGAGATAAGTATTGGTCTTGATGCAGCAGCATCAGAGTTCTATGATGGCAACAATTATTCCATCGACGGAAAACTGTTAAAACCAGCTGAACTTATCGATTACTACCTTGAGCTTATAGAAACCTATCCTATCATTCTTATTGAAGATCCATTCCACGAGGAAGCATTTGAAGACTTCGTGACCCTGACCAATGATGCGTGGGATACTTTCATTGTCGGTGACGACCTTTTTGTTACAAATGTCGACCGTCTTGTGAAAGGTGTGGAAATGGGTGCGGCAAATTCGCTTCTCCTGAAAGTGAACCAGATCGGTTCCCTGTCAGAAGCATTTGATGCAGCTAATATGGCAAACCGCAATGGATACAGTGTTGTGGTAAGCCACCGTTCCGCTGAGACCGAGGACACAACCATTGCAGACATCTCTGTTGCAATCGGTGCAGACCTTATCAAGACCGGAGCACCAGCAAGAAGTGAACGTACTGGTAAATACAACCAGCTTCTCAGAATTGAAGAGGACCTGGGAGAAGCAGCACGTTACATGCAAATTTGAACTGAAATTCAGTTCAAACTTGCTCAATCCTTTTTTCTTTATTCGATAAAAACAGATATTTTTCTTTACTCAAGTAGTGGAACGGTCAGGCTACCCTGTGGCAGTATGACTGCATATGGTTCCTTGCCCTGTTCCTTAATCTTTTCAACTGCCCTGTCAAAGGTTTCCTGTATGTCCTGGCATGGCGTTAATTTTGCAGTCCTGATGGTGTCATGGTCAAGTTCTGATATGGCCCACATCTCTGCATAGACACCTATCTGTGCCATCTTGGCTGCCTTGTGATAGCCGAGCTTGTACCCCTCATCGATCTTGCACATCACATCTTCGCATGTGTTCGCAGAACATAGCAGGTTCAGGAACGTATCATCTCCTACACCGTCCCTGCATTTTGATACAAGGATGATAATTCCATTATTTTCGAGTGCCAGCTTACCGTTCTCAAGTGCTTTCTGGGACTGGTAAAGGTCGATATCCATTGGATACGGTGCAGCGGTGAGCACGATATTGCCCTTGCGGCTGCATTTTGAGCAGAACACCTCGTTCGCTCTCTCAATTGCAATATCGAAGGACTTGAAAAGGTCACCTGATACCATTGCGTAGAGACCGTGGTCTGCTGTGAGGACGGTCTGTATCGAGAACACGTTGAGGTTCTTTAACACTTTCATTGCATCTTCCATGTCTTCTGCAACAGGATTACCTCTAATAGCAAGGGGCTGTGCAGCATCGGATAGTGCATGTTTGTGGTTCATCTCGATCGTCTTATATGACGCGACACCGGGAAGGAACGCCTTTCTTCCACCGGTATAACCTGCAAAATAGTGAGGTTCCACACTTCCGATGACAATGATATTCCTGTACTCGTTCACCATCTTGTTGAGGTACATCTCTGTTCCGTTGCTTGATACTCCAAGATATTCCATGTCCTCATCTTTGCGTGCATCGTGGACGAATATCCTGTCTTTGAACTCATCGTATATCTCTCCGAATATGTACCTGAACTCATCTTCGGTGGGTCCCCTGTGTGCACCGGTGGCAACGAGGAACCTTACGTCTTTATGTTCTCTCAGGATATTGACCATCTCCACAAGCACTCTTGCTGTTGGTGTAGGTCTGGTGGCATCGTTCACAAGTATCAGTATCTTATTGCTGTTCTGTATGAAATAATCTAGTGATTCCATTCCAACAGGGCGTTTCAATGATTCGGCGATAATTTGAGATTCGTCCCCGACCTCCACATGGTTGGGCGCAATGACCTCATGTGGTATCTTCACATCAAGGTCAACGAATTCTTTTCCATAAGGGATTGGTATTTTGATAGAAATTCCTCCGGGATAGTATGATAGTAACTGGGTAGTTCATAAATAGGAAGCTTTATTTATAGAATTCTGTTCTCGTATAAGTGATTATCAGATATTTGTTGTCCGACCAGTTATTCTAAAAAGGTGAGTCATTGATAGAACCCACGCAACTCCTGTACTTCATTGCAGCCTCAGTGGCCCTGACACTTCTCCTGGGACCGGATATCCTCTTTGTGCTTACCCAGAGCATATCGCAGGGGAAGAAGGCAGGCATGGCAATTGCATCTGGCTTGTGTACCGGCCTGCTGGTCCACACAACTGCGGCAGCATTAGGTGTGTCTGCGATATTGTACAGTTCAACAGTGGCTTTCTCTCTCCTGAAATATGCAGGAGCTATCTATCTACTCTATCTCGCATACAATGCAATTCGTGAAGAAGGGAGTCTCGTATCTCCGGGCTCTGTCAAAGAAAGGAACCTTACATTGCTTTACAGAAGAGGTATCTTCATGAATATCCTGAATCCAAAGGTCTCCCTGTTCTTCCTGGCCTTCCTTCCACAGTTCATCACTGCTGACTCCGGCAGCATCCCTGTGCAAATGGTCTTTCTGGGCGCCGTGTTCTTTATACAGGCAATAGTGGTCTTTTTCGTTGTGTCGTTCTTTGCCGGTATGATAGGGACTAGGATCATGGAAAAGCCCGGTATGGGTAAGAAGATCAATTGGACAAAGGCTGGCATTTACTCTGTCATTGGTATCGAGCTTGCTCTATCACATCAGTGAGCCATAACCGGGTTATTCTTTTGTATATTCACAGAATAGTTATATTATAACAGTCAAATCTCTTCTATATAGGTAGCCAGTCCATGTATGAACTGAGAATAGCCCTGAGGCATATAAGTGCACGTAAGCGTCTGACTTTCTTTGCAGTATTTGCGGTAGCTCTGGCAATAGCCGTAATCGTTGTTCTGATGTCAATGATGACGGGATTCACTGAAGAGCTAGTTTCAACCACGGTAGAGAATTCCCCGCATATCGTTGTGAGTTCATCCGATCAGAAAGAGGATTATGTTCATTTCTACAATTATTATTCTGAGCAGATAGCCTCAATAGAGGGTGTTGAAGCTGTCTCTCCCGTGTTTGTGGGACAGGCAGCCATAAGTCACAGAGACAATGCCGAAGGCATCAATCTGAATGGTATCCATCCAAATGCTCAGGATGCGGTTCTGCGCATCTCCGATGACATGGTTTCAGGTGACCTGTTAGCCCTTAGCAGAAGTAACAGTGGAATTGTCATTGGTGATAAACTTGCAGAAGATCTTGAAGTTGTCATGGGGGATAATGTTGATATTGTAATGCCGGGTTTTGGTTCATCTTCCTTCAAGGTAATCGGTATATTTGACACAGGAACCTCGGATGATGAAAACATTGCTTACGTTCGTTTTGATTCTGCCCTTGATTTCTTTGAAGAGAATGGTGTTGCAAGCAGGATAAATGTAAGGGTGAGTGATCCTTTCCAGGCGGATGTGATTGCAAATTCCATCGAACAGGATACAGGACTAGATGCTTTAAGCTGGATCGAGGCAAACAAGGAGATACTTGACCTTCTCAATACTCAGACCCTTATCGTGTGGCTATATTACGGACTCATCTATATGATAGCAGGCTTTGGCATTGCAAACACTCTTTTCACGGTTGTAATGGACAAGAAAAGGGAAATAGGCATGTTAATGGCAATGGGTGCCTCAAAGCAGAACATAACAATGATATTCCTGCTGGAATCTCTCATTCTCGGTACCATGGGTGTGCTGCTTGGATGTGTACTTGGATACTTTGCCTCAGCTGGACTTTCTTCATATGAGATTGATCTTCCCAGTGAGATGTACTTCGGCCTGACTACGCTTCCACTAAAGGCTGATTTTATGAATTATATCTATGCAATTATCTTCTCATTCCTCATTAATATAGTTGCAGGTGTTTACCCTGCAAGAAAAGCTGCTGCTCTTGATCCTGTTGAAGCGATTGAAAGTGAGTAGTTGTTAGTTCATTTTCACTTTAAAGCGAGATTTAGTTCGTATATAGGCGAAATATTTATATCATTGTATGTAGTTAGTATATTTGCGAACGGGTATATTACTTAGTACCTCTCCAATATACTTTATGTCACCATACCTGTGCATTCAACCCCTTTGCCCGTTCGCACCTATGTTTTTTTATGAAGCGAACCAATTACTTTCTATGAAGGTCGTGATTGAGACACCTAAATACAGTTTTTTTAAGTACAATAAAAAAGGCTCCGATTTTATCCGGGAATTTCTGTCTCCCATACCCACGATATTCAACTATGGTTTTATCGATGGAAGCCTTGCCGATGATGGCATGGAAAAAGATGTGATGGTCATAGGCTCCCGGATGTCTCAAGGCACTGTTCTTGAAGTATCTGAAACAGATGGTGTTGTCAAATTCATTGATGATTCACTTGAGGACAACAAAGAGATTGTCTATTTGGGCGGCTTCTTTTCAAAACAAATCTTCTATTTTTATTTCCACCTCTATGCTACGTTCAAGATAGTGTACTATTTAATTCTGAAAAGAAAAATGACATATTGCAGGTTTCAGGGTATATTCTGGTATAATGGAAAACCTGAAAAGCAAAATAAAAAGTAAAATCTTTTTCTGTTTATTTTGCGGAAATAGCTTCCACCGGGTCAAGACTGGCTGCCCTCTGTGCAGGATAGATGCCAGCAATGAGATTCAGTAAAAAGACAATTGTAATTATTGTCAGCACGTCTTTAACTCTTACAACCACTGGTATAAAGTCTAGACCATATACGCCATCGGGAAGAGGGTAGCCACCAATTGACAATGCAAGAGCAACTCCTGATGCAGTTCCCAGAACAGCTCCTGAAAGACCGAGTATTGCGCTTTCAACAAGGAAAATGAATCTGATATTGGACTTTGTGGCACCCATTGCCATTAACATACCTATTTCTTTCACTTTACCCATGACTACCATGTTCAGTGTGCTTACAACTCCAAAGGATGCTATGAGGAGAATGAATCCCAGTGTCACATTGTTCGATACTGTCTCAATGGCAATGGTTCTCAATATCTCCGGGTTGTTCACCGTCCAGCCATCGGCATTGTAACCATTATTCTCAATAATCTGTGCTATTTCCCTGTCCCGGTTGAAATCATCAAGGCGCAGAGAAATGCCATTTATGAGATCTTCAGTATCATAGAATTCCTGTGCCGTATCCAGTGAGGTGTAGGTCAGGCTTTCATCAAGTACAGTCCCTGTATCGTAGATGGCCACAATTTTTAGAGAAACCGGGTTTGCATTAGGAAATGAAACTTCAACGCTGTCGCCTAGATCAAGCTCCATATCCTCTGCCAATTTGTCACCTATAATGATGCTTTTGTCAGAATAAGTAAGGCCATTGAAGTCACCTGCGATAATGTCCTTGCTTGTATGGGCAACCGCATCTTCCTGTGGCGGTACTATACCTTTAATAGCAGCATTTTTAGTATTTTCCTTGAATTTGAATGAAGCCTCTCCAATAAGGTAAGGTGATGATGCTACCACTCCATCGATATCATTAATCTTGTCGACAATGTTCTTGTAAAGGTAAATATAGTTGTCACCATCTTGTGGTGAAACAACAACATGGGGTAGGTTATCAACAGTCTTGCTGTAAAGTTCCTGTGTGAACCCTGCCATAAAAGACTGTGATACCATAAGTATCATGACTGCTATTCCGATGGCTGCAACTGAAAGAATCGTCTGCCGTTTTCTTGCCTTTATATGGCGAAGTGCAATGAACAATTCGTATCGCATCGGTCACACCTTTCAGAGTTATCTCTGTCTGGAGGTCATTAAGGCAGTTGCTCCAATGATAAGGAATGTGCTTAAAAATAAAAATCCGGGGGATTGCTGTGTGTCCTGCGTGCTTGTTGTATTTGTCTGCTCGGCTGGCGGTTTGTAATCTGATTCGATTACCCTTTCTTCAACATCAAGAATGTCACCGTCATTACCAATAACCTCAATTACAAGCATATAGACTCCAGTGGTAAGGCGCTCTTCCCATATTGTTTCTACTGTTTCATCATCGCCGTTAAGGAGTACCGGAGATTTCTTGGTAACAGATTCGATGAGATTTCCTCCGTTTTCATCTGTCTCTGAAACTGTAAATCGAACTGATCCTGAAAACGGTACCTGTGATATGCCATCGATGGTAGCACTGGCTCCAATTTCATCTTCATAGGTGTCACTGATGAAAACATCATCCATCGCTGTGAACTCCTCTGTAAGTGCAATGTAGTTTATGGTGGGAGAATAGAGCTTGACTTTAGTTCTGCTGCTGTATTCCTTATTATTTTCAAGCAGTACATTCCAGTCTTTGCTGACTTCAGTTGGCAGCGTGGATATAGATATCTTCTTCTCTGTTCCGGAATAGATTACATCAGATCCATCCATAAGCATGTATTCAACATCAACAAGCACTGCTTCCAGTGGTGTGATCATGACACTGAATCCCTGTGAATTCGGAACAAGGTCATCAACTGTGATTCTTGGTATTGTCTGCCTTCCATTGACAAAACTGTATGTGCTACTGTAGATTATACGGTCACTTGCGGAAATAGTGCTTTTGACTGTGTACTTTCCATCTCCTTTGTCGCTAGTGTCCCATTCAAAGGCTTTAGTTACGTCGGAGCCGGGTGCTATGCTGTCTATGGTGAAAGTCTTCCTGTCCAGTACTGTGCCTGAATGTTCCAGTGACATCTCAATTTCAAGTCCGCTTACCTGCTCTGAACTGTGCAGTGTCACATCGCATGTTTCAAGGTCCGAATATATATCCACAATACTTAATTCATAGGTTCCTGCATCAAAATCTGCTGCAAAAGAAAGACCTGTAAGATTTATTATGAGCATAAAGATTGTCAGGGACAAAAAGGCGGTTTTCATATCATGGCTCCTGTGTCTAAATAAAATTCGGTTTGATACTATTTATATCAATCTATGGATCCGATTATTGTTTTGGGTGAAAGTAAACCGAAATATATAATGGATGCACCAGAAATTGTGCATCACTCATATCTCAGCGCATCCAGTGGCTTCATCCTTGAAGCCTTCCATGCAGGATACATGCCTCCAACAAGGCTTGTTGCAATCCCAAAGAAGAATCCTTCTGTGATATAGAACATGCTGGATAAAGTGAAAAGGTACGAGGTGTTCTTGACGACCAGTAACATGACAAGATAGCTGCCCCCAATGGTCAATATGGCTCCGGCAGTACTGGCAATTACTCCAAGGAACAATGCTTCAAGCAGGAACATCTTTAGTATATCTTTTCTTGAAGCTCCCACTGCTTTCATTATGCCAATCTCTTTTGTACGTTCCATGGTGGACATGAGCATCACATTGAGTATGCTCACACCCGCAACAAGAAGTGATATTGAGCCAATGCCCATGAGGAAAATGGAAATAGACCTGAATACGTCATCAAGGCTTTCTGTGATCACATTTGTTGCAAAGACTGTAACAAGCTCATCTTTCTTATTGATGCGTTCCTCTATATCTTCAGAAACAGCATCGAGTTCATCTATGTTTTCTACAATTACAATGACCTGGTCATATCCTTCATCTGCATCAGGGTATAATTTATCGTACATTTCGGATGATGTGAAAACACCGCTGTCCGTATTGATATCAAAGCCGAGTCCTCTCTCCTTTAGAATGCCTACAACCCTCAGTTTGTTGCCGTCGATCTCTATCTTTTGCCCGGGAGTAAGTTCCAGATTACTGGCTATACTTGAACCAACTACACAGTCAGTTGATCCGGGTTTAAAATAGCGTCCTTCTTCAAGTTCCACCAGATTCTCGAGTTCATCTTTTTCAATATTATAAACTGCAACGTAAGACTGTATATCCACTCCGTCTTTCCTGTACTCAACCACTTCCCCGCTGGATGATACAGGTATTATACTTTCTATACCCCCAACTTTGCTTATCTGGTCTACCTGCTTATCTGTGATGGAATCCTCTCCGGGTGCAGGGGATACAATGAGCTTGTCTCCTATGTCTGCAAAGGAATCAGTGACCGAGAGTTTCAGGCTGTTACCCAGGATTCCCATTGAGGATATTGCAATTACTCCTATGATGATGCCAATTGCTGCAAGTATGGTCCGGACGGATTGCCTCTTAAGGTTCCTTTTTGCCAGTTCGGCATACATGTTGTTTTTGAGTATGGAAGGGAGTCTGTCTATGATTTTCATTCTATGACCTCCCCATCCTGTATTTTGATTGTTGTGTGGGAATACTCTTCCAATAACGGATCGTGCGTAACTACAATAACAGTTGTCCCGGCAGCATTGAGTTCCTTCAGTAATTCCATAATATTGTGCCCTGTTTTCGTGTCCAGGTTTCCTGTAGGTTCATCTGCAAGCAGTATGGGCGGTTCGTTTGCCAGTGCCCTTGCAATTGCAACCCTCTGCTGCTGTCCTCCCGACATTTCGTTAGGCTTGTGGCTTGCATATTCCAGTGGTAAGTCTGCTTTTTTGAGCATCTCAAGTGCTTTCTTTCTTCTTGTATCGGGAGATGCCCCGTTGAATATCATGGGAATCTCAACATTTTCGATGGCCGTAAGGGTTGGTATAAGGTTGAACTGCTGGAAAATAAAACCGATATTATTCCTGCGAATAGCTGTAAGGCCATCATCGTCTAGTTTTGATAGGTCTGTATTATTGACCTTAACTATTCCTGATGTAGGCAGGTCCAGACATCCGATCATATTCAAAAGAGTGCTCTTTCCCGAACCAGAGGAGCCCATTATGGTGACAAAGTCTCCTTTTTCAATTGAAATGCTGACTCCGTTAAGGGCATATATCTTATTGTTTCCCAATGTGTATATGCGTTTTACATCTTGCAGTTGTACTATTGGGTATTGCGGACTTGGCATGTAAGCACCATTTATTCAATGAGTTTATCCTCATCAATAGTTTCTTCGCCGTCCTCTGTTTTTTCTTCATCCCTGCGCTTTTTCCATGAATAGCCTATGACTGCTACAATACCGATGGCAATTAATCCGGCAACGATCCAGAGTCCAATGGAGTTTCCTTCATCATCACTGCTGGAATAAGTGTTTCCTGCTTCCATAGATATTTCCTGGGAAATAGTGGTGTAGGCGTTATCAGGGTCTCTGAATTCGATGAGTACCGGTATTGCAGTAACATTCTTTGATGTTACCCGGGCGCTGAGTTCAAAGCTGCTGAAGTCATCCGCTTCCAGGGTTCCGATAAAGTAATTTGCATAAGGCTGTACAGGTTCCACACCTTCCATGCCATCAATTGAAACCATGACATTCTTGGCATCTGTAATCCCAAAGTTGTTCAGGTCCCCTGAGAAAGTATACTTGTTACCAGTACTCTCGATTTCAATTCCTGTGAATACAAGAGGGGACTGTTTTATAATTCTAACATCCCTAGACGCTGTAGCGGAACTGTGCAGATTGTCGCCGTTGAAATATGTGGCTGAAAAAGAGACTTCACTGTATTCTTCCTCGCAGTACATGGTGTTCAGGGTAAACGTGGCGGCGGATTTGTTTCCTTGTGCAATACTGCCTATAAAATAATCAGAAGGACTGAAAGTCATTCCATCGGCATGGGCTGTCACAATGACACTTGTGATGTCATTTGGTCTTCTGTTTACTACATCAACACTGATGGTGGATACTTCGTTCATCAGGGTTGCCGGAAGATTTGAAACGATTACCTTCACATCCCTGTCATCTACTTTTACAGGTATGCGGTAATTGAGGTCATACATGTTGCTGCCACCAACGATTATAAGGTCTACAAAATGTACTCCGGTAGAAGCATTTTCCTTAACTTTGACATTGAATGTAAGTTTTAGTGTGTCCCCAGGACCGAGAAGCCCGATATCTGTGTAGCTCTTGTCGAGTATTAGCAGATCATCGTTACCATCAAGGCTTGCACTGGCGATGTATGCATTCATGTCCAGTGTTTCATCATCCTCTTCAACATATATCTCGCCGGTTGCCATGTTCTCAAGGGTAACTGTGATGGTTCCCATGTCACCTGGCATGAATACCTGCGGTTCGATCTCGTAATTAAGGGTCAGAGTTGGTCTTATCTCTGTTGTTGCAGACCCTGCAGATGAAAATATGGCCAGGAGTATCATAGCCAGGATGATTTTCTTAAACATGTTTTCCTCTTTAATGATTAAAGTAACATTGTTAGATTAGCTAATGTATAAAGCATGTATATTACTATTGGAATTCCGACAGTCATTATTGCATTCTTGAGACTGATGTTCCTTGAGTACATAAGTCCGAAAATCCATATGTTTGCGCTCCAAAGTAGGAATATGAGTCCGAGTATTGTTGCAATCCTCATAGTGGGATCAGACATTATTGATTCTGTGATAAGGTTCTGATCTGTAACTGTAAAATCAATTTTTGCAAATACATTCCTGGTCATGTACAAATTAATCAAAGATGCAGGGATGCTTGGTATGAGTCCATAGCTGACAAATTCTGCGACCCTTTTGAAATCTCCTTCTCCGTGGAAAATGATCGAGACCAGATAGAAAATAACAGTATATATAAACCATGCTAATAAAGTACCAATGATAGCACCAACGACGGCAAAAGCTGTCCCGATTCCTGCAAAAGCAGCTGCTTCTGCCGGTAGGAGCTCCATTATTGTCATTGTAACTATATAAGCACTTATTGCGGCGATAACTGCTAATATACCTATAATCATAAGCGGAGTTTTCCACTCTATATCTTCCTTAATTTTTCTTTTAAAAAAAGAATTCGGATTAGTTAGTACTTCCAGCATTCATTCCACTTCCATTTTATTGACAGTCTATGTGCAAATGCGTATACAATAAAATCTGTTTATGAGGTAAATTCATCAAGCTTTAAAAATATTTATAGTTTTTCAATTTAATAATGAGGGTAATTCTCTATCCTTGGAAATTATCTAAATTCGCAAACACTCAAAGAACCTTTTTATAAGTTAAGGCCAGAATTACTCCTGATAAAAAGATGGTATTTTCATTAGTTGTATATGTCGGTTTACCGGTAAACACGTTATGAGGAGGCTACCATGGTTGAGGATAAACAAATCATTACGGACATAATGGATGATATTCCAGTAATTGAACTTGTTAATCTTTGTAAGAGTTATCATGTAGGGGACATGGACGTGCCTATACTCAAAAGTGTAGATATTAGGGTAAGGCAGGGTGAGTTTGTTGCTATCATGGGTCCTTCAGGGTCGGGTAAAAGCACATTGATGAATATGATAGGCTGCCTGGACAGGCCGAATTGTGGCCAGGTACTTGTTATGGGTAAAGATGTGAACACACTCTCTGATCCTGAACTTGCAAAATTGCGCGGGCTGGAAATAGGTTTTATTTTTCAGAATTTTAATCTTGTTCCAAGACTTACAACCCTTCAGAATGTTGAACTGCCAACATATGCTAATAAAAAAGCAGGTGTAGATGCCAGGAAAAAAGCAAAGGAACTTGTAAAAATGGTAGGGCTTGAGGATCGCATGAACTATAAGCCATCTGAAATGTCCGGAGGACAGCAGCAGAGGATTGCAATTGCAAGGGCACTGATTAATGATCCTTCTCTCATTCTGGCAGATGAACCTACAGGGAATCTGGATTCAGTTACAGGAAATGAAATAATGGGGATATTTTCAGATCTACATAAAAAAGGCAGGACAATAGTTATGATCACACACGATCCGGAGCTGGCAGAATATGCAGACAGGGTTGTACATCTTAAAGACGGAACAATTGTTAATGATTTTGATGGAAACTGAGGGAATAATATGTTGGATAAAAATAGGCTGCTAATTGTAATGGCTGTTGTATTATTGTTATCATTTATTGTACCGATGAACGCATCTGCTGCAGATGGTGCGGACCTTAAGGCAAGTGTTCTTAAGTACGAACCGATTCCTGCAGAGATTGGCGAATATGTAACTGTCTGGGTCAAGATTGAGAACCTGGGTTATGCAAAGGCAGACGACCTGTCTATAAAAATAGTTCCTGATTATCCGTTTTCCATAGATAGTAGTGAAAATGCAATTGTTAATATTGGAATATTATCTCCTGATAATGCGGCTGTTAAAGATTTCAGACTTTATACGGATTCAGCCGCAAAACAGGGAACAGGCACATTTGAAATATGGTATCAAGAGGATGCCGGCGGTACGTGGTTCAAGAAAGAGTTTGAGATAAGGGTAGGCTCAGATTCTTTTGACAGCAAGGGAACTATACAACTTGCAGGAGAACCTGTTAAAGAACCTGAGGTTTTCATGCCCGGGGACACAGGTACCATATCATTCACACTACAGAACAGTGCTACTGAGTATTCTATTACCATTGATGATGAGCAGTATGATACCAATGCCAGGATCCAATCAGCGTCCCTTACAGGTGTTGAAGGGATTAAAATAACTACGGAGACTTACTATGGGAACGGTGTCATCGGTCCCGGGGAATCTGTGGACTTGACTTATAATGTTGAAGTAGATGAAAACACTCCAGATGGGACATACTATCTTGATTTTTCCATAGTCGGCAGTTCTCATTCATACAACAATAACTGGAGGATTCCTTTAAAGGTAGATTCATCCTCTGTGAGGGTAATTCCTTCAAAACCACTAGCCCTTGTGAATGGTGAAGGTGCACTTGAATTTGATGTTGCTAACATTCATCCCAACGCTCTTTCGTCTGTAAGTGTTCAACTTGAAGCTGAAGGGATTGTGTTTTCTCCATCGGAGTACTTTATAGGTTCCATGGATTCTGATGAGCTTTTTACCATTGAGATCAATGCAAAGGCTGAATCAAATGACGTATCTTTCCCTCTTAATCTTACAATTTATGCAGACTACAGAAACGGTTTAAATGAGCATACTGAGCAGATCAGTGTTCGTCAGTTACAGCATAATGTAGTTGAAGATGAGGGCGGAGCAGGTGTTTATGTAGTACTCCTCTTTGTGATAATAGTAGGGGCAGGTGCGTACGTCCTTTACAAACGCAGAACGGAAAAAGAGTAAGAAGGGATACTTCTTATGCTAAGTCTGACTCAGGCTATCAGGATCTCACTGGGTAGCATCGGCAGTTCCAAACTCAGGTCTGCCCTTACCACCCTTGGAATTATTATAGGCGTTGCAGCCGTGATAGCCAATGTCTCACTGGGGGCCAGTTTCAACCAGTATTTCAATGATGAGATAGGAGCGGTCGGATCTAATTTTATTGTAATTTACAGCCAGAATATAGATGTTTTCTTTGATAAAGAGCTGGAAATTATTGAAAACACTCCTGGGGTTGAGGGTGTATCTCCTATAAATCAACAGATGGCAAAAGTTACTTTCATGTCCACTTCCAGACAGATAGATATTCAAGGGGTTACTCAGGACTATGACGAAGTGGCAAATTTTGAGATGGATTCGGGGACATTCCTTACTGATAAAGATCGCTATGTTGCGGTAATTGGTGCGGATGTTGCCTATGAGAAATTTGATAAGAAAATTTCAATCAAAAATCCAATTGATATCACATTTAGAAGGAAAGATGGTGGTGTGGTTACTCAGACTTTCATCGTCAAGGGTGTAATTAAGGATCCTAATACCACCTTTGCCCAAACAGGGGTAGAGCCAGAGATACGTGTCTTTATTCCAATAGAGACCATGAATGAGATAATCGACAGGGATGACTACGGAGGTTTTTTCATAAAAGCCCGAAGTCTTGATGTAGTCAGGGAAGTCGCAGATGAGGTAGACAAACGTCTTGCACGCAGTCTGGGTGTTCCTAGCAGGGACCTTGACAATGATGATGCTAAGCCGTATGTGGTATTTGATCAGATGGAGGTCCTTGAGCAGACGAACCAGCTATCCGCCGCTCTGACATCACTTCTTACATCGGTTGCTCTGATATCTCTTCTTGTGGGTTCCATCGGGATAATGAATATCATGCTTGTAACAGTTGCCGAAAGGACTCGTGAAATAGGTCTTTTGAAATCACTGGGGTATAATGAAAAGGATATTCTTTCGCTTTTCATAATAGAATCAATTATTGTAGGGCTTATCGGTGGAATCCTGGGTACTTTCCTGGGCATTGGGATTGCACTGTTAGCAAATAATATCCTGGGTGTTCCGGATGTTTTCCCAACAAGCCTGATATTCATGGGCTTTTTTGTATCAATAGTCGTAGGGCTGGTTGCCGGCGTTTATCCTGCAAGGAAAGCTGCGCGTATGAATCCGGTTGAAGCTTTGAGGAAGGAGTAAGCATGATAGACTTAAAACAGGCATTTGCTATTGCTCTTGGTAGTATTGGCAGTGCCAAAATGCGTTCAACCCTTACAGCACTGGGGATAATCATCGGTGTTGCTGCAGTTGTGGCAAACGTTTCCCTTGGTGCAAGTTTCAATCAATATTTCACAGATGAGCTTAGCTCCCTCGGTTCAAATTTCATTATAATATATAGTCAGGATGTAAATATCTTTTATGACACTGAACTGGAACTGATCAGGAATACTCCGGGTATAGATGGGGTTTCTCCTTTTAACCAGCAAACTGCGGCGGTTACATACCTGTCGGCAACCCGGCAGATAGATGTTCAGGGTGTGGGCGAGGATGCCCAGTACATATCCAATCTGGATGTTGAAGACGGAAATTTCCTTTCAGATAAGGACAAATACGTAGCAGTTCTGGGAAAAGATGTAGCAGAAGAGAAGTTTGATAAGGATATCTCTATCAAGAATTATGTGGATATAACCATAAAAAGGGCTGATGGGACCAGTGTAACTCAAAAATTCCGGGTGAAAGGCATACTTGCAAGTGAAGATAATACTTTTGTAACTGGCGGACCAGATCGCGATGTTGCTATATATGCCCCCATAAAAACACTGAATGAAATGCTTAATGTCACAGATTATGGAGGTTTTTCCGCGAAGACGGGAAGTGCAGAATCTGTAAAGGAGGTTTCTGACGAAGTGGACAAACGTCTTGCAAGGTCACTGGGTGTGCCTACAAGGGACCTTGAGAATGACGATGCTAAACCATATCGGATTTTCAACCAGGCTGAAATAATCGATCAGCTGGATGCCCTTGCACAATCACTGACAATACTGATCACCCTTGTGGCTGTTGTGGCTCTCATAGTTGGTTCCATAGGTATTATGAACATAATGTTGGTTACAGTTACTGAAAGAACCCGTGAGATCGGTCTTTTGAAATCACTGGGATTCACCAGATCCGGCATACTTGTGCTTTTCATTTTAGAATCTATTATAGTAGGGGTGATTGGTGGTATTCTTGGAACACTCATGGGTCTTGTTGGTTCCTATCTTGTAGAAGTATATCTGGATATTCCGCCAGTGTTCCCATTTTATCTCATTTTTATTGGATTTTTCATATCTGTGATAGTCGGTCTGGTTGCCGGGGTCTATCCGGCCAACAAGGCGGCAAATCTTAATCCTGTTGAAGCGCTCCGGCATGAATGATTTTGCTTCCAGATGAAAGTCTTTTTTTTAAAAAGGTATGTAGGGTTGCATAAAGCACCGCCAGATAAGTCGATGAATCGAAACGTTTAAGTAATTGCGATGCATTGACTGGTCCGACGATATATCGTCAAGTTGGAATATACAATGTGTGTACAAATGGCAGCTTACAATAGTTGTGTATTTGATGGTGGCAACGTTATTGATATCACAGGTTTGGAAAAGAGCTATCTCCTTGGTGGTACAGGAGTGCCTATTCTCCATGGAAGTGATCTGTGTACTAAAAACGGAAAACTTGTTGCCATCATGATTCCATCTGGAACAGGAAAAAATACACTGATGAACATGATAGGATGGCTGGACAGATTGGCCGAGGGCAAGGTCACTCTAATGGGGAGAGATACCAGCGTCATAACGGGTAATGAGTTTGAGGAGCTCAGAGGTATTGAAATTGGTTTTGTGTTCCATAACTTCAATCTCATCCCACGTCCAAGCGCCTATGAAAATGTAACGCTGCTGGTATATTCCAACGCAAAGAAGGGAGCTGATTCCTCCGTAAGGGTACGAGACCTGCTGAATATGGTAGGTCTCAATGACCTCCCAAAAGTGGAATTTATTGAGGGTGTTAGTAAATCATTGTGCTATTTAGTTCATGTAACAACGGTAAGTGCTTCTTTCATGGCACAGATTTTGGCAGTTATATCACAGTTAAATATTATGGGTTATGAGCCATTTTCGGTTTAGATTTGTGAATATGTGGGTGCACGGGTTAAATCAAGACTATAGGTTACAGTCATGTGATGCTGTATCAATCAAAATAGATTATGGAGATTCGTTTATCTTTGATTACAAAAACGCAGTGGAAGTCATGGGCATACTTTCTCCTGATGATGCAATGGTGCATGAATCCCATCTTTACATTAAGTAGAATCCAACACTAAAAAACGGTATTAGGTATAATATGTCTGGTAAAATCCGGACTTAATAAATTAAAGACATATATTCGATTACATAGGGGAAAAATAATGGGTGAAATGGGGACAATTCTACATGAATTCGCAAATGTTGCTTTTGAGAAGCAGACATATATGAATCTATTATATCTGTTATTCTCATTTCCACTTGGTACGGCTTATTTTGCATTCCTTGTAACTGGTTTGTCACTGGGTTTCAGTTTATTGCTAATGTGGATAGGTCTTCCATTACTCATTATTGTTTTTCTTGCATGGTGGGAGATAGCATCCTTTGAGCGCCAGATGGCTATATGGTTACTTGGTATTGATATTCCAGAACTGTATTTAGCTCCCTCTGACAAAAAAAATATAATTGAAAGAATTTCATTCAGGTTAAAGAATCCGGTTACCTGGAAATCTCTTTTATTTCTGCTGTTGAAATTCCCGATAGGAATTATCTCACTTACAATAATGCTGTTCCTTGTGGCATTGAGTCTGGGAATGCTAATAGATCCACTTCTTTATGTCATTGGTACTGGTTCAGCTGACTCTTTACTGGAATCAATAATGATATCTATTGCCGGAACATTTGTGGGGCTTGGGTCCATGCATTTGTTGAATTTGCTTGCATACCTGGAAGCAAATTTTGCAAAAAAGATGTTGGGGTCCGAACAGATTGTGCATAAAGAGGTACATTTTATTGCGGATGCACAATTTTAACTCTCTACATTGTTAATATTGTTATAAAATTCAAGTATGAGTCTTGTTTTTTCATTTTCGAGGTTTAATTTAAATGTTCTTATTTGCTTGCCAAGGGGCTTTTCAATAACAACATTACTTTTTATTAATGGTGTAATCACTCTTGCAACGCTGGAATGGGACAGTCCGGTTTCGTCGGCAATTCCTGAAAGATATGTCGATTCATCCTTGTGCGCTATAAGGTTCTTAAGAACCGTCATCTGGGCAGTTTTTCCAAAAATCTCTTCCAGGTTATCCATTTATTATCTTGATTATATATTCTGTTATGGCTTATAAGATTTTCTTTTATTGGATAAGTCGTTTACAAAAACAGAAACCCTGTCATATTTGGAAAGGTTTTAATAATATCGTACTTCTATATTTCATAAGCTTGTTTCAGGTAGAATTATTATGCATACAGAAAAGACTAGCGGTAAAATTCTTTCTCTTCTTGAGGAAAACCCCGGTATAACTACGAAGGAAATCGCTGAAAATTTATCAATTTCCGAATCCCTGGTTAAAGAGGCATTGAAAAGTATGTCTGATACAAGGCAGAAAGTTCTCATTGTCGATGACGAAATGGATGCTTTGCTTTCTCTGAAAATAGCACTTGAGGCTGAAGGATATAATGTTTCAGAAGCAAAAGATGGGTACGAGGCTATAGAAAAAGTATATTCAGAGATTCCTGATGTAATACTTCTTGATCTTATGATTCCTGAGATGGATGGCTTTGAAGTATGCAAACATCTTAAATTGGATCCAATGTACAGTCATATTCCTATTATTATGCTCACTGCACGAGGTCAAGTAACTGATAAGGTGGAAGGCATCGAATTAGGTGCAGATGATTATGTAACCAAACCCTTCAACTTGAAAGAACTGAAAGCACGCATAAAAATGGTTCTGAGAAGAAGTCAGGGGTAAATTTTAATTTTATCATGTGGGACCGGAAAAGCAGGTGGAATCTAGTTCTTTTTGCTATAGTAGTCTTACTTTTAATAAGTTCAATATTTTTCCTGTGGCTTAAGACGAATATAGAGATCAGGTCTGTTGTTGAAGAGCAGTACCAGAATCAACAACTTTTGCTGACACGTCAGATTGCTAACAGCCTGGAAAGGACCCTTAACGAAAAAGTATTGCTACTGGAGGTTATTGCAAAAGCTGATGCAGGCATTCCGCCCGATAACTTCCAATCGAATCTCAAAAGGGTCTATGATATTGCTGGTATGTTCTATGTGGTTGAATATGTGGCAGAGAATGGAACAATAATTTCAGGTTATCCAGAAGAGAATGTTCCTGTTGGTTTAAACCTGTATGAAGCTAACCAGTATAGTGCCTTTGAATGGATAAAGGATTCAGGTGAAGCTTATATTACAGATCCTCTGAGGCTCACGGAAGGAAATTATGGTTCCTTCATCTGGCTTCCTGTTTATGAAGATGATGAGTTCAAGGGAGCTTTTATTGCTATTATTCAGGAGTCTGACCTTAAAAGCAGGTATATGGTGGGTTCTAACTCATCAAGTTATTCATATATGCTTGATGGGAGTGGCAGGTTGCTATATGACGAATCATGGGACTATAAAAGGGGAGTCAATTATTCAGAGCTCATGGCTTCAAATTCTTCAGGCCTGGTTGATATAATTTCAAAACAGGTAAGTGGAGCAGAAGGATATGGTAAGTATTTTGTCCTTGAAAATGGTACTATCGTTGAGGAAAGACTTGTGTCTTATTCTCCTATTAGCTGGTACAATCAGAAATGGTCACTGGCAATTAACACTCCTTCCTCTGAAATTGACAGGCTAATTGTGTCAGTTTACTTGAAGCTGCTTATTGTGTCAATTGTTTCGGTTCTTTGCATCATATTTGTGAGTTCTTTTGTAGTTGTTATTCTTTTTAGCTGGAGCAAGAGCCTTGAGAAGGAAGTCGATTTAAAAACCCAGGAGCTTAAAGACTCGAATGATTCACTGATAGCAGCAAACCGGAAACTTAAGGAGCTTGACAGGCTAAAGAATGAATTTTTATCTATAGTTTCCCACGAGCTTAAAACTCCACTGACTGCCATAAAAACATCAGGGGATTTTTTGCTGGAAAATGATTCATGTGATTCTTCAATCAGGCGTCAGATGCTTGATATTATTATTCGTAATATTGATCGTCAAGCGCGTATGATTGATGATCTTCTCGATATTTCCAGAATTGAATCAAATCGTATAAAATTCAACAGGGAACTGGTTGACCTTGAAGATACGATCAATATTTCTCTTGAAATGGTTGACAAGTATCTAAAGGACAAGAGGATGACAGTGTCCCTTAACATGCCAACGGACCTTTCATTTGTAAATACTGATAAAGATAAACTTGTACAGGTATTTGTTAATCTTCTGAATAATGCCGTTAAATTCAGCAAGAGGAATGGCAGAATAACAATTGATGTTATGGATGAAGGTTCTAGTGTAAGGGTAAGTATTGGTGATAATGGTATTGGCATGAGTCCTGAGGAACTTGATAATATATTTGATAAATTTTACCAGATAGATAGTACATCAACACGAAAGTTTGGTGGGAGTGGTCTTGGTCTATCAATTGTCAAAGGTATTATTGAAGGCCAGGGTGGAACTATTTCGGTGAGCAGTGCTCCCTATAAGGGAAGTACTTTTGTGTTTACACTGATGAAAAAATGAAGTATGTCTGAGGATTATTGTGACAATAACATGCTAAACCGCTTTCATATAAAACTGCAAGCTAAATTAAAAAGTGTCTGATTGTTGTTCAGGGTTCATAGGGATCATAAAGATAAAATTACTGCCTTTGTTGATCTCACTTTCAACATCTATTTTTCCTCCATGCATTTTGACAAATTCCTTTACTATCATAAGTCCAAGTCCTACTCCTTCAAACCTTCTAGTGAGTGTGGAATCTAATTGAGAAAAAGGCTTGAATAGTTTCCCGATATCATTTTTTTCAATTCCAATACCATTGTCTTTTACTGACACATTTAACATTCCTTCGTTTTGAGTGATACTGATCTTGATGTCTCCACACTCGGGGGTAAATTTAATGGCATTACTTATAAGGTTATAAAAGATAACTTTCATTTTGTTCTTGTCGGCATGCATGGTCTTAATGTTATCATCGACTTCAAACTCAATATTTATATTCTTATTTTTTGCCATTGGAATTGTTGAATTCATTATGTCTTTAATAATTACAGGAACCGAGAACTTCTTTATGTTAAGTTCAATCTTCCCTTCTTCAGCGGCGGAAAGCTCTATCATGGAATTGATTAAAAGAAGCAGGCGATTGCCGCTGCGCTTGATAATTTCAAGATATTGTTTCTGCTGATTGTTTGTGGCGCCAAAATGATCCTCGTAAAGAAGATCTGAATAACCCAAAATGGCATTGAGTGGTGTTCTCAGCTCATGGCTTATGATTGCAAGGAATTCACTTTTTGTACGGGTTGCATTATCTGATATTAGTTTGGCAAGGAGAAGTGCTTTTTCAGCATGCTTTTGTTCTGTTATATCGTTTCCAGAGGACAAAACTCCTTTAATATTTCCGTCTTCATCTTCAAGAAGAATATTGTGCCATCCAAAGATTCTGTCTTCTTTTTTTATCAGGAGCGATTCTTCAAAATACGGACGTAGTTCAGCTTTGCCTTCCATATGTTTTGCATAATTTGTTTTCATTTTGTTCCTGGTATTTTCCGGGTAGGAGATATCAAACCAGTTTTTAGAAATTATGTCTTGCTCCTTGCAATTAAAAAGTTCACATCCTTTTTTGTTCATGAGCTTTATTTTACCTTCTCTATCGGTAACGAGGATGATGACTCCTGCGATGTCAAGGTATTTCTGTGCTCTATCTCTCTCTTTCTTGAGTTTGAATTCCACATGTTTCAACCTGGCGATATCAATCATAAGGCCGTTGATTCCTATGAACTCTCCATTCTTGAAAATGGGTTGGGATGTAGTGTGCACATAGCTTATTTTTCCATCCTTTTTGACTATCCTGAACATGTATGGTTTATGTTCTCCACCAACGGTTTTCTCAATATCTTCAAGTAAACCTGGAATGTCATCAGGATGGACATGTTTTGTAAAATGAGTGCCAAGGACTTCTTCAACACCGTAGCCGGTTATGTTTTTGATTGCAGGGTTGATATATGTAAAATAGCCATCGATATCCACTGCAAAAAGGACATCGTTGAGATTGTTCAGTCGATCGGAATAAAATTCTTCTGTTTCCTGTAATCTGGATTGTGATACTTCTAATTGAGATTGTAGCTCTTTTATTTTTTGATGCAGTTCTTTTTTTGTAGGCTGGTGGTTTCTATCATCACTTTCATTGGTTGGATTCTCATTATTTATTATCATTTTCCATTAACTCACAAATTCCTTATTATATTAATCTATTCGGGTGGTAATGAGCGTTCAGCTTCCTTTTTCACCATTTTTGATTGATGAAGGCTGAAATCACAGCACAGAAAATGAGTACTAATATTAAGCGCTTGTATTATGTTGTCCCAACCAACAGTTAGTTGCGCTTTTAGACATGAATGTAAATTATTTAGGTGAATCCACCATGTACTTGATTCTTATTTCTCTTTATATGATATTCTATTAATAACTATGGGAACTTAGTATGCGGTTAATATATTTATTTCATACAACTATAAAAAAGACGCCGAGGTTGGGATTCGAACCCAAGCACTCCTTCCGGAGAAACCGGTCTCGAGCCGGTCGCGTTTGGACTCCGAGGCATTTGCCGACGGATTAGTCCGCTCTGCCACCTCAGCACATTGGATTTGAAGGTCTTAATCTCTTAAAAAGGTATCGAGGATTAGGTTTAGAAGTCAAAAAGTGAGCTCTGCTTCTTCTGGTGTTCATATTCGATGTTCTGGGTTTCCGGGGGTATCTCGATGCTTCCGTACTGTCCACCACCACCAGGGTGGATAATAAGTTTCTTCTCTCTGAAAGCAAGGATTGCATTTACAACACGTCTGTCGAGTTTGTTCATATCACTGATATCAGCTTTCTGGAGGACATTCAATTCGTTTCCGTATCTTGATATCAGGTCATTCCATGCAGTATGTACGCCTTTGGTATTAATACTGGCATGCCCGAGTGCCGTCATGATGATCTCTGACAGTGGCATCAGGTGAACGTAAGGTGGTCTGTGCTCAGGGTGTTTTGCTTCGGCGAAATCAGCAAGTTCGTTTACCCTGTCCTTTACGCCTTTCTTGATAAGTCCTCCACAATTGATACACTTCCAGTTAGATGAAAGGCATTGTTCAAGTGTGTAGTGTGTATAGCATTTGATACATGCGGATTCATTGTACTTTCCTTCCTGTGGATAGAATCCGGCATTATAGGTAACTCTATATCCATCCTTCCTCAGAATTGCTTTTTTGAGTCCTTCAAATGTGACTTCTGGAACACTTATCTGGTTAAATTCCCTTGCAAGCTTATTGGACCAAGGAGAATGAGCATCGGAATTTGAAAGGAAAGTGAGCCGATGAAGTTCTTTAATCCTATCTGCATAGTTACTGTCAGCGCTAAGTCCAAGTTCAAGGAATGAAATATAATCGGTCATGTCTCCATAACAGCTCTTAAGAGAATCATGGTATGCATAGAGTGCGGTCCACGGAGTAAAAGCATGACAGGGTCCAATAAGAGCTTCTATGTCTTTTGCAACCTCGGCAATCTCACATCCATTCAGTCGGACAGTGGGTCTTCCGTCTATTTTGAGGTCGCAGAAGTTAGATAATCTTTCCGCAAGCTCTTCAGCTTTAGATATGGATGGTAAGAGGAGAAGATGATGTACGCGGCTGCTGTCCTCTATTTCAGTAGTTATTATAAAATTAGTTTTCCCGATGGTTACGGTCTCATCATCGGCAGCTGCCTTTTTGATGTTTTTTAACCACTCGGGATGGGTGCAGTCTCCGGTTGCAACCAGATCCACACCCTTTTTTGCTGCTTCCTCTGCCATTACTGGCAATTCCATTTTATTCGAACAAGCCATTGAATATTTGGAATGTAAGTGAAGATCGGCATTGATCAACATTTTACTTTAGCCAATATATCTGAGGTCTTCATCATTTACGGTGCCCATCTCAGGCATCCCTTTTTGTTGCTGTTCTACTTCCTTAAGTCTTGCAACAATTTTTTCCATTTCCTTGGCACGCTCTTCAAGAGGTCCTTCATCGATATCGATCTCAAATATCTTGCAGATGACCTTAAGCAGTGATTGTGCACTCTTCGGGTCTACAAGATAGCCTGAGGTCAGACCCATGAGGCATGCTGCATCAATGTTCTTGAATTTACTAAGTCCAAGCAAAAGTCCGGAAGCACCAACAATGCCTCCTCCTGGCTCACCTTCTTTGAAGGTGACTCCATACTCTTTAAGTTCCTCAATAAGTTCTATATTGTTTACTGCTCCGAGTACTTCGTTAGAATGTGTGAGCTGTCCTGTAGGGAATCCTCCCAGAGTGTATATCCTCTGTACTCCAAATTCCTGCGCAAGTTCGAGGTAAACTGTGCATAGTTTGTAGTGTCCTTCTGTGGAAGAGCTCTGGTGGTCACCAATAAGTACAATAATATCGTGTTTTTCTGTGTGGCAGACAAATAATTCATTGTTTACCAGTTGAATTTCACTATTTTCATCCACAAGAACCTGAGGTGGGAAATGGTGGGAATAAATCTCAATTATTTTCTCTGCATCAAGTTCTTCGACAATGTGCTCTGCAACAAGCTTTCCAACATGTCCAACACCCGGAAGCCCCACTATAAGTATCGGGTCCTTAAGTTGAACATCTTCTTTTGTACGAATTACTTCTATTTCCTGCATTGATCTCCCTCTTTCCTTGCTATCCTGCGATATCTGCCATAGGGGTCCTTTGGGGAAAATTTTGCAGGTTGTGGCCTAACAGTATTGAAACTACATTGCTTGCAGACAGTTTCCATAGTATATCTGCCACAATTCCTGCATTTGAAGATATTTTGTCCCAACGGAATCTCACGCCTTTACAGTATCATTATGCCTGTGGAATTCGCCTTTTCCACCAAGCTTTTCAATAGTGCTGATAGCTGCATTTGCAGACTTCTTCAACACAGCCTCTGCTTTCTTATAATCAGGAGCAATCACTTTAATGCGATATCTTGGAGCACCAGTATAACTGATGTCCACGTTTACTCCTTCCTCCTCTATTTCATTGCCAGCATCAAGTGCTTGCTTAATGATCTCGATTCCATCAGGGAGATAGCAATTGAGGTCTATGAATCCTGCGATGTCTACAAAAGGCAGTTTGATGTTATTCTGAGCTACAGTGATAATACTTGAAACAAGCGTCTTCTTCATCTTCACATCGTCGAAAGCATCCTCTGCATTGATGGCTGCTTCTTCAAATACGGAATAAAGACTGCCGAAGCTTTCCAGCAAGTTGAGCTTTAACTTATCCATCTCTTCTTCGCTGGTCTCATTTTCCTCTGCAACAAACTGAAGCCACTTGAAGGCCTTTTGTTCGTTCTTCCAGTCCTGTATCTTTGCACGCTTCTGGTGTTCGTTAACATCCTTTAGGGACAGGTCTATGTGGCGACGTGAAGAGTCTACATTAAGTACTTTGCAGACTATTTTCTGTCCTTCACGCACGTGGTCTCTTACATATTTGACCCATCCGGCCTTAATCTCCGATATGTGGATAAAACCTTCTTTTCCATTGAATTCTTCAAGGGATGTGTATGCACCGAAATCGGTAACATTCGTTACGGCACAAACAACAAAATCCCCACTTTCGGGCCAACTGTTGTCATCCATTATAAATCACTTTGAATTACTCGAGTACTTCGAGTATGTGTGTTGTGATTGATGATTTTCCGCCGGTAGGCTCTGCGAGTGTTCTTCCGCATACAAGGCATGTTACCTTGCGGCTTGCACTGCCGAAAATCACCTGTTCGTTTTCACAATCATTACATTTTACACGTAAAAATCTGCTCTTAGGTTTGTTCATTTACATCACTCCGCAAAATCGAATTTCTTTGCTCTGAAACATGGTCTCTGATGTGCCTTATTGCATTCTGTGCACCTGTATCTGAGCCATATTCTTTTTGTTGGTTTGTCTCCACCAGGCACCTTTGAGAACTTGCCACTGTTTCCAATACCAGTCTGGCGTTTCTTCTGTCTTTCGATGCGTGTAAGTGACGATGCCTTACCCTTCTTTACTCTCTCTGCAACATGCTCTGTGTGCTTTTTGCATGAAGGGCAGTGTGTTCTGAATCTCTTTGGAATCTTCATTATCTTCACCTTGATAAGTTTATTAATTTTACGGAATTCTTTGTGCCACGTTCCGTTTAATCAGCCCCTTTGCGTTCAGGGTGGGTAAAACGATAACGTCTTCAGCATATAATGTGTAATTGCGATTATCCATAGCCTTGAAAGTAGGCAGGTCCTCCAGTATTCGCACAACAACGAATTCTTTATTTATATTACTTTTGCCTATTTCGTCTTTATTGCTGGTATCATCCTGATGTCCGGCAAGCATCCGTTGCTGCTCATCAGAATGGTCGATCTGTACGTTATCCTCAGACAGAGTTGTATTTCCCTCTTTTATTTTGGCCGGCTTCATTTTTATTATTGTTGCCTGCGGGTCAAGTATCGGTACAAGCAATTCCTTACGTGCTGAATTGATGGCTGAAAGCACAGAATCATATAGTTCTTTTTCTTCATTCAGAAGTTTGCTCATGTCCTGGGAAGGCGGCATGCTGGAAAATGCATTGTTTGTGGCGTAGCTTATTATCTTCCTTATGCGGCGTATGAATATAACCTCTATGTCGGTAATTGCACTCTGCAGTTCATCCTCAAGCATCTTGGACTCAACTGAGCGTGGGTTATTTACATTAAGTATCTCTTCCTCAAGTTCCTTAACGTACTTTTCTACATCAGGAAAAAAGCCAGGGTGTAGCGACCTGAGCGTTGAACTGCTCTCTTCCCTAAGTGCGTTCTTAAGCTCAGTGCGATCCATATTCAGCCACCCCTCTGCACATCAGATATACTGCAGCATACTCCGGGACTTCCTGTATGCCTTCCTCTACTGTGAGGTCCTTTCCTTTCATTTGAACAGCAAAAGGTTTAATCACTTTTATTTTTACCGACTTGTCACTGAATACTACTGCATCGTTTAAGGGTTCGAATGTTTCCAGTTCCTGGATGGATAAGGCTGTGACTTTCATACCCGATTTTCCGTGAAGTGATCCGGGAAGGCGTATCAGACGTTTTATATCTGCGGTGACAGGCTCATCAACACATGCAGCCATCTGGGTAACCCCCTGCTTCACAATGTTTTCCAGTATTTCTTTCTTTATGCCGCCAAGTGCATCCATCTTCCCTTTTTTCAAGGCATATACGCGTGCTTCATCCCGGAATACTTCTACAAGTTTCTCCGCAGTAGTTTTGCCAATTCCTTTGAATCCTGTCAGTATTTTAATAGCATCTTCATCTCTGGCCAGGGACGTAAGGTACGTTATAAGGTAGCGGTTGATCCTTCCTCCCCAACCGCCTTCGTCCTCTGAAGGAAGTATTGACATTTTTGCGGTTTCTGCTCCGGCATCTCCTGAAATATCTCTCTTGGAGAATATCTTATCAAGATTAAGACCCCTGGAACTGACATAGTCTACAATTTCTCTTCTCTCTGCGCTTCCAAGCGAAAGCACCGATTCTTCACTGATATGGAAGTGATATCCTCTGCCGCCGGAAAAGACAGCATGAACTTCTCTTTCCTTAAAACCAAAATCGTCCATGAGAAACTCAAGGAGTTTTAATGTCTCTTTCTTCCCATTTTCAAGCATTTCAGCATATGAATTAATATCACCGGGCAGGTGATCAGAGTCAATATCAAATATAAGGTCTGCTTTTTGCCAGTTCTTCTCTTTCATCTTTGGGGCACCGGGGTACTCATAGTAGGCTACTGAATAGTATGCATGTGCCGGAGCTATGCCTCTTAGGTAGTCATGTAGTTCACCTTCTGAACCAAATGCACGGTGTCTTTTCATAAAAGTATCCTGACCGCTGGTAAACTCAATAAATCCCCATTCTCTTGAAGTAAATTCGGGCGGGAGTCTTATGTCTGCGGTGGAATAATAATTCTGGAATGCAGATACTAAATATTGTCTTGTACTCTCATTCATATGGTGCTTGTATCTCCTCTATGGAACCCATTTGATACTAAATCTGTTTAATGCGTCATAAACCTTATAGTCACCATCCGCATTATAATTCCCGCATGAAGAAAGAAATGACCAGTGCTGATGTAGCTGCCCTTACATTTGAGCTTAGCTCTGGTGATACATCTATAATAGATGCCAAAATTGCGAAAATATACCAGCCTGCCGCGGATGAAATTAGGATAAATCTTTTTGTCTACAATAAAGGCAGGGACAATCTTGTAATCGAAGCCGGTAAGCGGGCGCACATGAGTCAGCACCTGCGCCCAAGTCCAAAGCTTCCGCAGTCATTTCCAATGCTGCTAAGAAAGCACATTATGGCAGGGCGCATCACATTTGTCAAACAGTATGATTTTGACAGGATAATGGAGATTGGTATTGTACGTGGTGGCGTGGATACAATTCTTGTTGTTGAATTGTTCTCTTCCGGAAACATCGTTCTTCTGGATTCTGAAAGGAAGATAATTCTCCCTATGAAACCTGTGTCCTTCAAGGGAAGGAAGATACGCAGTGGTGAGGTGTATCAGTATCCGGAAGCCCAGATCAGTCCTGTTGAAGCAGGAGCTGAGGATCTTGAAAAAGCATTTGCCCTGTCAGATGCGGATGTGGTGAGGACCATTGCCACAAGATTCAATCTTGGTGGCGTACTTGCTGAAGAGGTCTGTGCCCGCTCAGGTGTCAATAAGGCTGAAGTTGCAAGGGACATTGGTTCGGATGGTATAACATCTATTATGGCGGCATTAAAAGATCTCTTCTCTCCTCTTCTCTCCGGCAACCTGAAACCATGTGTTGTCAAAAAGGATGTCAAAGGTGAGATGCAGTCATTTGATGCGCTTCCTTTTGAACTTGATATTTACAAGGATTACGAAAAAGAATCTTTCCCCACATTTAATGCTGCTCTTGATGCTTTCTTTGGAAAGATGTCTGCTGAATCTGTGCAGGAACAGGTTACTGCAGTCAAAAAGGAAAAAGTGAATGTTTTTGAACGCAGGCTTCAGAAACAAGAAGCTGCAATTGATAAATTTACAACGGATGCCAATAAGTATACACTTGTTGCGGAAAAGATTTATGCCAATTATGTCGATATTGAAGAGATCATTGGTGTCCTGCTGCAAGCCCGTGATAAGGGTTATTCATGGGATGAGATCAGGTCCATACTTAAAAAAGCAAAGGACAGTGTTCCTGCTGCAAAATGGATTGTGAGTATTGATTCTGCAGTCGGGAACATTGTCCTTGATCTTGATGGGATTATGGCTACTGTGGATATCAAACTTACAGTTCCTCAGAACGCACAGGTCTATTATGATAAAGCCAAAAAGCTTACTAAGAAAAAGGATGGAGCACTTAAGGCCATAGAGGATACGAAAAGTGCGATGCAAAAGAAAGAGAAGAAAGCATCCGGTAAGCGAAAGGTCCATGCAAAGAAATACTGGTACGGACGTTTCAGGTGGTTCACGTCCTCAGATGGTTTCCTTGTGGTTGCCGGAAGGGATGCTGACAGTAACGAGGAAATTGTTAAAAAATATATGGAAAAGAGGGACATTGTGTTTCATACGCAGGTTCCTGGTGCTCCTATCACAGTTATTAAAACCCAGGGTAAAGATGTGCCGGAGCAGACACTTCAGGAAACAGCGCAGTTTGTGGTTTCCTATTCAAGTGTATGGAAATCGGGGCAGTTCAGCGGTGATTGCTACTGGATAAAACCTGAGCAGGTATCGAAGACCCCTGAGTCCGGAGAGTACCTTAAAAAAGGTTCCTTCGTAATTCGTGGTGAGCGTAACTATTTCAGGGATGTTCATGTGGGTGCTGCAGTTGCCCTTGAACTGGAAGGTAGTACCCGGGTAATAGGTGGTCCTGTATCTGCTGTTAATACGCATGGTCAGCATCTTGTTGAGATCGTTCCGGGGAAATTTAATCAGAACGATGTAGCTAAAAAGATATACAAAATATATGTCGAAAAATTAGGTGATCCCAATTTTGTAAAGCAGATCGCTTCTCCTGATAAGATTTCAATGATGCTCCCACCGGGTGAATCTGACATTAAGGGACAGTAATACATACGTAAAGTGCAGCAGAAGATAACTCTAATGGGTTTTATACCTTGAGTTTATTGAAGGATGCTGAATTGATTAACAAGATCTATATCTGGGGTGCTATAATGAGGGTTTTAAAAAGGAATTTGAGAGGCAGAGATGGTGAGATCAAACTTGTTCCTGAAACACTGGATGACCTGTGGCACCTGAAGTATATCATAGAGAAGAACGACCTCATTTTTGCCCTGACCAAAAGGAAAGCAGATACTGCTTCTGATAAGCTTCGACCTGAAAAGGTGGAGAAAAAAAATGTGAGGCTTGGTATCAAGGTTGAGGAGCTGGAGTTTCACAGGTTCTCAAACCGCCTGAGAATCCATGGTCTTATTGAGCAGGGCATGGATACCGGGCACTATCACACTTTTAACGTGGAGGAAGGGCTTGATATTTCCATCATTAAAACCTGGAAAAAAGATCAGCTTGAGCGTATTGATGAAGCAGAAAAATCATCAAAACGTCCTAAAGTAGTCATTGTTGCCATTGAAGAGGGTGACGCGGATATAGGGCTTGTGCGTCATTACGGTATAGAAACTTATTCTCATATCAATCAATCCTCCGGAAAAGGGGAGGGTACGTTGAGAGAGGTATTCTTCCAGGAAATTACCGGGCAGCTTGTGCACGCTGCATCAGAGTCAGAATCCATTGTTGTTTCAGGTCCGGGATTTACTAAAGAGGATTTCTTGAAGTACTTACAGTCTAAGGAGCCTGAACTGGCCTCAAGGGTCATTACTGAAGATACTTCTTCCATAGGCATGTCCGGTTTTCAGGAAGTTTTAAGACGCGGCGCAGTTGACCGGATAATGGAGGAGTCACGAATAGCCCGTGAATCCCGTCTTATGGATGATCTGCTTAAGGAAATTGCCACCGATGGAAAAGTGGCCTACGGTATAGAAGAAGTGAAAATGGCATTGAATTATGGTTCTATTGAGACTCTTCTTGTGGCAGATGAAATGTTAAGGATTGAGCGGGAAAAGGGCAGTATCGACTCGTTTTTACGTGATGTTGAAAAGAATCAGGGGAAAATAGTTGTCTTTAGTACAATATTTGAGCCGGGACAGAAACTTCTTGCGCTTGGTGGGATTGCTGCGCTTCTACGGTTTAAGATATGAGTTATTTCTAGGTATATCCTATTCCGTATGTCTTATATGTGTTAATGAAAGTAAGTTACTAATCCTTTCTTCTTTATATAAGTTTCGGACTGGTTTTGCACATATTGTGCACAGTGACCACAATAGCTCTGTGTTCAGTATATATATTTTTACAGTCATAATGTTTTAACATCTATTAGGTTCTTTTTAGTGTTTTAATTAAAAAAAAGCCTTTTAGTAACTTTAAATCTATTTTGTAATCTTATATTAAGTTTGAATTTAAAATTAGGTCTTATTATATCTTATCCTAATATGTAATAATCAAAAATGATATATACTTCTACTTTAAAGTCATTATCTGGAGGTGTAATAGGTTACACTTGGAGGAGGTATACAAGCAGTTACATTATTAACTAGAATTGATGGAAGTAATTTTTCTGACGGTTTTTTTTTAAGGTCAGCAATAAACAGTTATAACTATTAAATTGTTTAGTAATTATGAAATATTTATATTAGGGAAGTGATAAACTATGGAAGGAGAAGTAACAATTAAAGACACAACTGCAGGAAGCCCAGCAGCAGTAGGTTTCTACGGTCTTGGGTTTGCAGCTACATTTGCAGGACTTTTAAACATGGGAATGATACCAGATGCACTTATGGTCATCGCAATGGCAATAACGCTTGGTGGCTTGGCAGAAGTATTAGCAGGTATACAGTTATTTAAGAAAGGTGACACGTTTGGTGCAACAGCATTCACAATATTTGGTTTCTGGTGGCTCGGTTTTGCATACATAAACCTTGCTCCAGCCGGACTCTTCAATGCACCAATGGCAGCAGCAAGTGCCACATCGATGGGATTCTTCACACTCGTATGGGGTATCATAGCAACTTTGCTGACAATTGCTACATTTAAGATTGGTGTAAAGATGATAACCGTGGTCTTCATAGTGCTGGACCTCACATTCTTCAGCCTTGCACTTGTGTTCTTCGGAATACTGCCTCTGGGAATCGCAGGATTAATAACCCTGATCACAGGTCTTGCATCACTTTACCTTGCAACTGCACTGGTCATGAACGCAGTTGGAATGAAAATGCCAATCTAAATTATTGGTAGTCTTAAGATAAAATGACCGGAATTCTTCCGGTCTGATTTTTTTGTTTTTAGTTTGTCTTTAAAGTTGAGGATATTCGATGTTTTTTTATTATCAGTTTAGACGAATAGCTCTTTGTGCAGATTCGATGTGCAGGAGTTCTTTTCCATCCATATAAATGTGGATAACTCCGCCTGACTCAGAGACTGTTATTGCGATCGATACTGTGTCTCTTGTGATTGCTGCGGCTGATACATGACGTCCTCCAAGTCCTTTGTCTACGGATATGTCCCTTGCGTCCACATCGAGGTATCTCCCTGCAGCTTCTATCATTCCTTCTTCCGATATCACGAAAACACCGTCAAGCTGGGCAAATTCCTTTACAGATTCCCAGTTTTTCCTGTCCAGTATATTTCGGTCTTCATCTTTCTGTCCTGTATATGGATTAAGGATCATCTGATGCGAACGTATCATTACTTCTTCAACATCGCCTACAATGAATGCAGTCCCGACCTGTTTGCCCTCTCTCCCGGTGTTGGATATGTCAAAAGCCACTTTCATTGCTGCACGTAGTATTTCTGGTGATATCCTTTCTTCGCATTCCTTCATTATCTGAACCATGTGATTGTCAGAAAGATTATGAATTACAATTGCATATGAGTCCTTGCTTTCAATTATGCCTACTATAGTTCCTTCTTCAACCTCTTCCATCATGAACTCAATAGCCGAAATGTTTTCGATATGATCGATTTTTCCGGCAGCTTGCTGGTTTATTTTGTCTAAAATTTCCTTTGACTTTTCTTCTTTGGTTTTGCTGCTTGCCACTAGATGGTCAATTATATTTTTTTGTTTACGGCTTGCAAAATAAACAGGTATAGACGTCTCTATCATATCTATATTGAAGTCTCCAGATACTATTATGGCTGTTGATTTCAGCCCTTCTGCAAGCCTGATAGCAGCGTTGACAACTACTTCTGTACTGTCCAAGTTATCCCCTCTGTTTTTATACCAACGATTACACTACTAAAACATAGTATATTATGTATTGCTCTTTTATAAATAAATTTGTTCAGCAGCGTTAGCAGCGTTATTATTATAAGTCACAAATTTAAATGGTAATTGGTGATAGGTTTGGTGAGAGCTTTCATTGCGGTTGATATCCCTGGGGAGTTACATGATAAAATTGTCGATGTCCAGTCAAAGTTCGATGATTTTAAGTTCAAATTCGTAGATTCTTGTATAGTGCATATTACTATGAAGTTTCTGGGTGAAATTCCCGATGTAATGATTTCAGATGTATCTAATGCACTTGATCTTGTAACGTGCGATTCATTTGAAGCCCACGTTAAAGGACTTGGTGTTTTTCCAAAACCAAAATTTGCCAAGGTAATATGGTTGGGTTGCGATGGTAATTTCGATAAACTGTATGAATCTGTAAATAATTCTCTTTCGGCCTTTGAATTTGAGCAGCTTCTTCATGGATTCAGTGCCCATGCGACCCTTGCAAGGATAAAATACCTTCCAAAAAAGAAAAAGGCCGAATTCCTTGAGTTGCTTGAGGAACTGAAAGATATTGACCTGGGAACTATGCAGGTTGATACTGTAAAGCTGAAAAAGAGCACACTTACTCCGCAAGGTCCCATTTATGAGACTCTCCACGAAGTAAGCCTTAAGTGAATTTTAAGTATTTAATCAGTCAAAGTCTCGTAACTGGAAAATCCGCTGGAGCGTATTATTCTCTTGTCCGTAGTAATGATAAGGCATTCTACGCCATCGAGTTTTTCGATCATTATCATTCCATCCTTTTCTCCCAGGACAAAAACCGCAGTTGCAAATGCATCAGCATCCATTGCATTGTCGGCTATAACAGTTGCGCTGATAAGGTTTTCTGATGAATAACCTGTTCGTGGATCTGCTATATGGGATACCTTTGCAGCGTCACTAAAATAACGCTCATAATTGCCGCTTGTAGTAACAGCCATATCCCTCACATCTACAATTGTCACTGCCTCTTCACTTTTGTCCGGGTTTTGGAGTCCAACTCTCCATCTGCTACCATCCGGTTTGTTGCCAATGAATTTTCCATCTCCACCTGCGTTCACAAAACCTGCAGTGATACCATCATTAATCATTGATTCGATGGCCATGTCAACGGCATATCCCTTTGCAACACCTCCAAGTGTAATCTTCATACCATCATCAAGGGTAATATTATTTTCTTCGATCCTTATGGCAGAATAATTTACAAGTTTTAGTGTTTCTTTAATTTCATCAGGTGTCGGGTCCTGATAAGTTCCCCCGGGGCTGTATTTGCTTGCCCACAGATCAAGAATAGGCTGTATGGATATGTCAAAAGCTCCTCCGCTTATATATGAGTAATATTTTGATCTGTTGATTACGTAGACAAGTTCCGGATCCGCATCATGTACCATCCCCTGATCATTAAGTGTACTGATCTCACTTTCATTGTCATAGTTGTTCATTAGCTCATCGACATAATACATGCTTTCAAAAGCACGGTTGATACTCTCTGAAGCATGTGTTTCATTTGAACTCACAACTGAGATGGTAACAGTTGTGTCCATTAGACTTCTGGTCTGTGAGGAGCTTATTATTTCAACTGTGTTATCAGAGTTTTGTTCCGGTACATAATTTATCACGAATAATACTGTAAAAATCGCTATCAGTCCAATGGCAACAGTTTTATACCTCATGCAGTATGAAAAGAGATAATTAATATTAAACTTATGTACCGCGGAGAAGAAGGAAATGATTTTCCTTCTGTATTAGTTATTATATTCATCTGAAGGAAGTAATAGAATGAGCAATCCCAGCACAGGTTCAGGTACTGGAACAAGTTCAAGCAAGGATAAGTATCTTGTAGTCGCTCTTCATCAGCTAATGGAAGAATACGGTTGGAGAGGTATAGAGAAACACTTTGGTTCTGTAAAACATCATATCATTTACGTGAAACCAGGGTCTTCTCTTGATAAAATTGAACTTAAAGCCAATGTACTTGGTAACCATATGGATGTGGACTTTTTAGGAATAACTCCTCAAAAAGGGCTTCTTGACAAAGTCTTCGATTTTAATGTACGTGTAGTGCGAAAGTCATTTGAGATTGGTAAATACGTTTCAAATGACATGAAAATAACAAATGGGCAAAGTTTGAGGAACGACATTATAGTTGTAATCAAACAGCTTGAAGAAGTTGCGGAGAAGTGAGCGCGAGGTAAACATGGCTAAAATGAATGCTATTCTTATTGGGATCCTCCTCATTATGTTCGCAACTGCCGGTGTGTATGCCTACATGGGCTACAGCGGCAATGAAGCCTTATCCACTCATTATATGACCGAACAGAAATGGTCTGACAGTTCATGTAGTGGTTGTCATGTTGGTGTCTACGAGGAAGTTTCCGAATCATATCATGTTGAGCAGGACTTGAAAGAGTGGTCCTCTATCATGGAATACGGTGTTGCCGTTGATAGTATCGATGAAGATACAATGGCTGTAACCTATGGACAGGTTCACCCAGGCGGTGGTTACATGGCAGACTATGGAGTCGATATAGACTGTATGATATGCCACGAGCAGGTTGGAGGATATGACTTTGAGGCACGTGCAGAAAGCATAGCATCAGGTGATTTCGCAAATGCGAACGAAGCTGCGATTGAAGAATCCAGAGCTGAGTTGCAGAAAGAACCACTTTATGTAGCAAGTTATGTTCTCGATGTTCTGGCACCTCTTCCTCTTGTAACTGAAGTGCATGATGAGGTCAACGGTGCTCCGAGCAAGGCACTATGTGGCAGTAACTGTCACACAGGTGACATCGCAACGACTGCAGTAGCCTGGACACTTGAGGATTCAGCTTCCTATGATGTACACGACGCAGTTGACTGTCAGGAATGCCATGAAACAGAAGAGCACAAGATAGGCGGCAGAGCATATATGTTTGACTCTGACTCTATCCATGAGGTACAAAGTGGTGTACTGGACTGTGATTCCTCAGGTTGCCATGAAGGCATATCACACGGTCCATTGGTTGATGGTCACCTTGAAACCGTAAGCTGTGAAACATGTCATATTCCTGCATTGCCAGGCAGTGATACTATCGAAACTCCGGTCATAAAGTCATTCAGTTGGGCAAATGGTGTTCGTGAGGATGAAACATATGATTCCGAATTCACTCCGACCATTTCCTGGTCAGCAGGTGTCTATCATGACATACTACCAACAGTTCAGGAACAGACCAACAGTTCACTGTTGAAGCCGTTCAATGTTATCACAGGTATCTGGTGGGACGAGGGAATCGATGTGGAAGTTCTTGTGGATCCGGATAACAGTTCATCCATCGGAAACCCAATTATTCCTTCTGAGGTGCTGAATGCAGATGCAGATGGCGATGGTATTGTGAGCGAGGAAGAGATACATTCATACGATGGTAACAGTGATGGCACTCCGGATTATCCAAGCGCAGTCCTCAGGCATGTTGAAATGTATTACCAGGTAAGCCACAATATTGTAAGTTCAAGTGTAGGTCTTGCTGACCCGCTTGTCTGTGGAGACTGCCATGGTACAACTTCAACAGCTATCAACTGGACTGAACTGGGATATGAAAAGGATCCCGCAGCAACGGATCCGGCAACTGATTTCTCCACAAAAACAATAGAGGTAACTATTCCCGGTGCAAAGCCTACTGAGCTAGAAAGGGAGCCTGCATTCTAAGGAGTTGATAATGTGGAAATCAAAAGATTGGATAAATTACCGGAAAAAATAATAATTCCACTCAGGCAGCACAGGGGTGCTGTCTGCGAACCCCTTGTGAAGAAAGGCGACAGGGTTCTTGTTGGACAGAAAATTGGCGATAGTGATGCATACTACTCATCTGCAGTTCACTCCAGTGTCTGTGGTGAGGTCATTGCTATTGAAGAATCAGCTCATCCAGATGGCAACAAGGCAATGAGTATTATCATCCAGCCTGAAGATAGTAATGAGGCAGTTGAATTCTCTCCTGGCAAGGATCTTTCATCTGAGGAGCTTGCAGAGCTCATAAAGGAATCAGGTATCGTAGAGCATTATGGAATGCCTACTCATACTGTCCTGAAACCAAAGGGCAAAAATATCGACACAGTGCTTATCAATGCTACATCCTCTGAATGGATTGGCGGCACATTCAAGACTCCCAAGGAATATGCATCCCATGGGATCAATGCTCTCAAACTGCTCATGAAAACGGCAGGTGCTAAAAAGGGAGCAATTGTATTGAGAACCGACGATGAGGAATCAATTAATGCTTTTGAAAGCATTGAAGTTGATAATAAAAAGATTAAAGTGGCTCCTTTGTTAGGTGGCCGCAGAATAGGCTACTATTTCAAGGAACAGGATTCAGGCATAATTGTTGTTTCCCAAAAACACATTTATGGAAAAAAGATCCTTAATTTCTTTACTTATAATGTAACAGGACGAAAAGTGAAAGTTGGCTGCGACCCTACGGATGTGGGAGTTGCTGTTTGTGGTGTCAAATCTGCTAAAGCCTTTTACAATGCTTTTAATACAGGAAAGCCTTTTTATGAAACTGTTATTTCCATTGAAGGTGTCTCTGCTGACCTTGAATATATGCAGGTGAAAATAGGTACTCCTTTTAAGGATGTTATTGAAGCATGTGGTTTTACCGGTGATATTGGCAAGCTAATTGCCAATGGTGTAAGGACAGGTGTTGCCCAGTACACTGACCAGGTACCTGTGACAAAAGGGGTCACAAGGATTTCCATACAGAAGCCAGAAGAGGTCATAAGGGATGAGTCCATTGAGTGCATCCATTGTGCACGTTGTGTGGATGTCTGTCCTGTAGAACTTATACCAAGCCGCCTTGCGGTTATGGCAGACCAGGGTCGCTTTGACGAATGCAGGCAAATATATATTGAAAATTGTATCGAATGCGGTGACTGTGCAGCAGTCTGTCCGTCCAAGATACACATTCTACAGCTTATCAGGTATGCAAAGGATGCCATTGAGATGGCCTATGAGGATCTGCCTGCAAAGGAGTCCTCCAATTTGAAACTTGGCTGTGGCTGTGGAGGTGAGTAAAAATGACATATACTATTTCAGCTCCCCCTCATAAGAAAACAAGACTTGATTTCAAGACATTGAATATAAGCAAAATAATTGCTCTGCTTCCGTTATGTCTTGCAGCGATATACTTCTTTGGTATTCCGGCACTTGGAATACTCATTGCATCTGTAGCAGCTGCTGTAACAACAGAATTTGGGATTCAGACAATATTCAAGCAAAAAGTAACGATTGCAGACGGTCATGCAGCCCTGACAGGACTTGTGCTTGCGCTCCTAATCCCTGCATCTGCTCCTTTATGGATACCTGTTTTTGCTGGTTTCTTTGCGATTGCCATTGGAAAACATGTTTTTGGTGGCATTGGTTCTTATATGTTCAACCCTGCTCTGGTAGCATGGGTCTTTACCAGAAGTGCCTGGGTTTCATACATGACTCCTTTGTCTATTCCTCATGTAGGTCAGTTCTCTGATCTCATACTTGAGAGTGGTGCAGGTCTTATGGTGGGTGTTTCTCCTATATTACTTGTAGGCGGAATATATCTCATATACAAGAGGTATATTGACTGGAGAATCCCTCTTGCATTCTTTGCGACAATGATTGTGGTGCCACAGACACTTTTATTCATTTCTGGTGTGACTGCTCTTGTTCATGAAGGTGTGATGAATCCGTTAATGTACATGTCACAGCTTTTTACCTTCCTGGATATGAGTCCAGAATTGCCATATGAAATGATAGGAATCGTTTTCTTTGGAATCCTTTTCATTGCTACTGACACATCAACATCTCCAGTTACAAAGAATGGACGTATTATATATGGTATCACATGCGGTGTACTTGTTTTTATCTATGGTCACTTTGGGAACTTCGTTGATGGAACATTATACGGTATCTTTCTTGCAAACTGTGTTGCCTCATTCATTGAAATTAACACAATGCCTGCATCATTCGGAACGAAATCCTTCCCTCAGAAGCTGTACAGGAATGTAATGGACAAGATTCCTGCCTCACTTAAATTTGAGGTGATGAACAATGAGTGAATCCAATAAAGATACTTTCATGGTTGTAGGGAAAATCGTACTGATCTCAGTCGTAGCGGCTCTATTGCTGGGTATTACTTATGTTCCTACGAGTGCACAGCTTAAAATTAATGAGGCAAATTCTAAAACTTCTATTCTGGGTGAACTCATTCCGGAAGCAAATAATAATTTTGAAGCAGTTTATGGAGACACTGTTAACGAGGATGGTGAGTCGAATGTACTTTATTATCGTGCCTTGGATTCCTCAGGTAACATCATAGGTTATGCGTTCTTCAGGGAGCAAGCAGGTGCCCAGGGAGCAATTGTCGTTGCCGGAGGCATAGATTCCACATTTAGTACATTCCGTGGAATGGATGTCCTGAGTCATGAAGAAACACCAGGTCTGGGTGCAAAAATAGTCGAAGATAGCTTCCAGAATCAATTTGTAAATATTCCATTAGCCTCACTGGCTCTTTCCAGTTCCGGAGGTTCAATAGATGCTATTACAGGCGCAACGATATCTTCTCAGGCTGTTGTAGATGCCCTGAATTCAAAAATAGGTGAAATTGAAGAGGCAGAGGAGTGATATTATGGACCCTTTAAGTGAATATATTCGTGGTATTACGAGAGACAACCCCATTTTCGGACTTGTGCTGGGCCTCTGTCCTACGCTGGCAGTGACCACATCAGTCGAAAATGCTATAGGTATGTCTGCAGGCACTGCATTTGTGCTAATTTGTTCAAACATTTTTGTTTCAGCTTTGAGGAAACAGATTCCTTCGGCTGTGAGACTTCCAATATTCATTATCATCATAGCGACTTTTGTGTCTATTGTAAAGATGATAATGCAGGCGTATTTCCCGCCCATGTATGCGGCGTTAGGAGTGTTCATACCTCTTATCGTGGTAAACTGCATCATCATCGGCCGTGCCGAGGCGTATGCTAACAAGAACAATGTTTTTTATTCTTTCATAGATGGTCTTGGCATCTCCACAGGTTTCCTGCTTGTATTGATGCTTATTGGCGGTATAAGGGAACTTCTTGGAACGGGACAGATAGTAACATTCGATTACACTCTGATAACCTTGCCAATCAATCCATCAGTAACTACAATGATATTGCCTCCGGGGGCTTTCCTTACAATAGGATCTCTTATGGCAATTGTGAATTATCAGAAAGAAAAGAAGAGAGCAAAAGGTGGTTAAAATGGTGGAAAAAGAATTATTTGCCATCTTTATGGATGGTATTTTCATTAAGAATTTCCTGCTTATCCAATTCCTTGGGCTCTGCTCTTTTGTGGGTGTAACCAAGGATGTCAAAAGTGCTGCAGGAATGTCAGGGGCTGTTGTCTTCGTTATGGCAATGGCATCCACAGCATCGTATCTGATCTATACTTACGTTCTGGTGCCTGCAGATATGCAGTTCCTTGATCTTATCAGTTTCATTGTTGTGATAGCAGCACTTGTGCAGTTGGTAGAATTTGTTGTAAGGAAAAATATACCCTCCCTTTACAGATCACTTGGTATCTACCTGCCACTTATCACTACAAACTGTGCGGTGCTGGGTGCTGTATTACTTAATGAGAATGCAGGTTATAATTTCATACAGAGTGTTGTTTTCGGTGTTTCAGCAGGTCTTGGATATACCGTTGTCATGTTGATGATGGCTGGAATCAGGGAGCGTTCAACATTTGTTAATGTACCCTCAGCAATTAGGGGACTTCCGCAGGCATTTTTTATTGCACTGATGCTTTCTATGGCTTTTGTTAATTATTTCTGGGTGATTCCAATATGAGTGCATCATTTAGTATTTTACTTATAGAGGCAGTGGCAATTCTCGGAGGTCTTGGACTGGCTGTTGGTGTCATGCTTGTGGTGGCGGCAAAGAAGTTCAAGGTAGAGACCAACCCACTTGTTGATGAAATATTGCAAGTTCTCCCTGGCGCGAACTGTGGTGCCTGTGGCTATGCGGGTTGTGCTGACTTTGCAGAACGTGTGGTGAATGAAGGTGCACCTCTCAATGGTTGTCCGGTTGGTGGCTTTGATGTTGCCAAAGAAATAGGTGGCATACTCGGTCAGGAAGTATCAGAAGGCGAAGAACAATATCCTTTTGTCAAGTGCAACGGCGGCCTTAATTGTGTTGACCGTTTCGAGTACGTGGGGTTTGAGGACTGTAAAGCTGTTATGTTGCTCTCAGATGGGGAAAAGGGCTGTAATTATGGATGTATGGGCAGGGGGACCTGTGTACGTGCATGCCCGTTTGATGCTCTTTCTATTGGAGCGGACCGTCTGCCTCATGTGAACAAGAATCTTTGTACCAGTTGTGGTCTTTGTATTGCTTCATGTCCGAATGACATCCTGGTTTTTGCAAAAGAGTCTGAAAAGGTACATGTGCTTTGTATGTCACATGATAAAGGTAAGGCTGTCAAAGAATCATGTACTGTTGGTTGTATTGGTTGTAAGATATGTGAGAAGAACTGTCCTGAAGAGGCGATTACTGTGACTAATTTCCTTGCAGAGATAGACCAGGAAAAATGTACAGCATGTGGAATATGTGTAGAAAAGTGTCCACAGAATACAATTTCTATCAGGTGATTATATGACATATAAAACAAAGATAGGCCTAAACGAGAACATCGTAGCTGCACTTAGCTATGTCGGTTTCTGGATTACAGGGATAATTTTCCTGCTTATAGAACCGGACAACAAGTTTGTTAGGTTCCATGCGATGCAGTCGCTTCTGATATTCCTCCCTCTTTCATTGTTGATCTTTGTAGTGGGATGGGTGCCATATGTTGGCTGGATAATAGCAGATTTCCTTGGATTCGGTGCACTCTTCTTCATACTGGTGCTTGTCATAATAGCATACAGAGGTGCTCTGCTTAAGATTCCTGTTGTAGGTACTTACGCATACAAACTGATTAATCAGTAAATTGGACAGGATATACCATTTAGGTATCAATCCTGTTTTTCTTTTTTATTTACGAAAGCTTAAAAAACTACATCTTCCTATTATTGCAGGTATGCATACTTTTATGCGGAGGGTTTGAAATTAAAGAAGAGATATGGATTGAAAAGTATAGGCCCTTTAAGCTCGATGACGTGGTTGGTCAGAAAGAAGCTGTAGAAAGGCTGAAGTCGTACATAAAAACAAAAAACCTCCCACATCTTTTATTCTCAGGTCCTCCTGGTGTTGGAAAAACAGCAACATCCGTGTCCATCGCACGTGAACTTTTTGGAGATTCATGGCGTGAGAACTTCACAGAGCTTAATGCTTCTGATGAGAGGGGAATTGATGTTGTAAGGACAAAGATCAAGAATTTTGCAAAAACAACACCAATAGGGGGGGCAGATTTTAAGATTATTTTCCTTGATGAGGCAGATGCCCTTACATCAGATGCCCAGTCAGCTCTGCGGCGTACCATGGAGCGTTATACCAACAACTGTCGTTTCATTCTATCATGTAATTATTCGTCCAAGATAATCGAGCCTATCCAGTCCAGGTGTGCTGTTTACAGATTCCGTCCTCTCTCTGACGAATCAGTGGCTGCACGTGTGCGTTTTGTGGCAGAGAATGAAGGTCTGGATATTGCGGAAGATGGTGTGAATGCTATCACATATGTTGCGCAGGGCGACATGAGAAAGGCAATAAATGCCCTTCAGGCTGCAGCTCTGATTGAAGATACCATCCACAAGGATGCGATCTACAAGATTACTGCAACAGCCCGCCCTGAGCAGGTCAGGGAACTAATTGAAACAGCACTGGCAGGTAATTTTAGCGCATCCAGGAAACATCTTGATAGTCTTCTGCTTGAGCAAGGTCTTTCGGGTGAGGATGTGGTTGGGCAGATATACAGGGCAATGTTTGGCCTTGAGATTCCTGAAAGGCGAATGGTTGAACTGATAGATGTAATAGGTGAAATTGATTTCAGGCTGACAGAAGGTGCTAACGAAAGAATACAGCTTGAATGTCTGCTGGCACACTTTGTATTATCAGGAAAGGAATATTAGTGAGCCTTGAAGCGTTTGTACTTGAATTGCTTTCCTCATTCCCTCACTGGCTTGCAACGATGATAATCGGTGCAGTGCCTATATTTGAGTTAAGAGGGGCTATTCCTATTGCTTTGTGGACCTACCAGATGGATCCTATATCTGCATACGTGTTTGCTGTACTGGGCAACATGATCCCTGTGGTTCCTTTGCTTTTGTATCTGGATCCGGTTTCAAAGTATCTTCGCCGGTACACAATATTTGATAAATTCTTCTCATGGCTTTTTGAGAGAACTCATCGTAACCATTCGGAAAGATTTGAAAAATACGGAACTCTCGCGCTGACACTATTTGTCGCAGTCCCACTGCCTGTTACAGGTGCGTGGACTGGATGTGCAGCAGCTTTTGTTTTTGGTATTAACTTCAGACATGCTATGCCCGCTATACTTGCAGGTGTGCTTATAGCAGGATTAATAGTAAGTGCTGTCACATTGACAGGAATAAGTCTCCTTGGTCTCGTCTGATGAAGCCAGAGTTGTTATAAAAAAGGAAAAATGAAATATTAGTAGGTATTACTTGCCAAGCATCTCTTTTGCAAGATTAATATCTTCTGCTTTTACAGTCTTTCTTCCGGCATGTTCAGCAAGCTTGATAGCTTCCCCGGCTATTTCCAGACCATATTCTTCCAGTATCTCAGTAAGTGCAATTCCTGCTGATTCACTTACTCTTTGTGCTCCTGCATTCCTTATTACTCTCTCTATAGGTGCAAATGGTATAATTGTCATAAATATCCTCTTATCTATCTTATATTTGAAATTTGATTGAATTCAAGCTATTAATTAGCAAAATACCATATAAATAGTTTTTTAATACATTTCTACAACGAAATCAATCCAATTTATCGTATCTGGGGTGTTTTATACTCTTATCTATTATAATTACTTCTTTTTCATTTTGATTGCAAGGTCCTTTCCGAGTCTGATACACTCTGCAAGATCTTTCTCATTAGGTATGTATTGTATTCTCAACACCGGATCAATGACATCAACGCCTGCGTTTCTTAGTTTCTCAGCTATTTTTACAGGAGCTTCTCCGCTCCAGCCATAGGAACCGAATGCAGCACCAATCTTTCCATCGATACCTATCTCTATTAATTTGTCTACAAACTTTGCAATCGGTTCAAGCATAGTATAATAAAAAGTAGAAGAACCAATACAGATCGCATCGTACTGAACAACATCTGCAGGGTCCCATTCATAAAAGTTATTTATGTCTACTTCTATGTGTTTTTCACGTGCACCTTGCGCAATGGCTTCAGCCATCATTTTTGTACTCCCCTGTGTACTAAGATATACTATTGCAAGTTTTGACATTTTCCACTTCCCCTTTATTATTTATTCTGCTCCATTCTGTGCTTTTTAAAAGCATCACAATTAGTTCTAAAGATTATTTAGTTTGCTTGTTCATAAACATTTCTGAGTATTGCAGAGAACGTCAATAACTTTGTGACAAGGTTATCTTTATTGCCAATCAGGAAATACAATATTAGTACTTTTAATGATGGAGATTCCATATGGACGAAAAAATTGCGCCACATATAGACGAATTAACCATGGCGCTTGGTGACATTAGTAAAGAAGAGATAAGAGGCGAACTTGAAAAATTACTTAAATATCGTGTCCCTCTTGGGGAAGCAAAAAGGATTCTCAGGAACAAATATTCATCTCCCTCCTCAAATACTACAAAAGTGAAAGATCTTTCTCCTGGGTTGAATGGGATTGTAATTTCAGGTCGTATTATTGATATCATTGAAAAAACGGTATCTATACAGGGAGAACAGAAGTCTATTTTTTCAGGAACTTTAGGTGATGAAACTGGTATCTGTTCTTTTACATGCTGGGATGATCTATCTCTTAGATCAGGTGATGCTGTAAGGATCAAAAATGCATATACGCGTCTCTGGAATAATCGCCCTGAGCTTTATTTTGGAAAAAAAGCAACTCTGGTCTATTTGCAGGACGGTGAGCTTCCTGATATTGAGCAGATGTCCCATTCCACCCTCAAGAAACTGGATGAGATCGTTCCTGCCGATGTACTTGTAAGCTCGGTGGTGCTTATAGTCGAGATGTACCACAGGGAAATAATGCTTAAGGGTCAGGAATTTACTGTTGTGGAAGGAGTCGTTGCAGATGAGACTGCAAAACTACCTTTTACGTCATGGATTCCTTTGGAGGCCCTTGATATAGGTGACTATGTTCGTTTTGAAGGTGCTGCCGTAAGGATATTCAGGGGCCTCCCATCAATCAACTTTAATGATACCACTTCTCTTAATAAGCTGGAATCTACTGAAGGCTTGCCTTTTACAATGGAGTCTGTGAGTAACTCAAGTTCTCCCGTAGATATTGAAAGTGTCCTTGAAAAAGAAGGGATGTTTGATGTAACGGTAAAGGGAAATATTATATCTGTCAGGTCTGGTTCGGGTCTTATCGAAAGATGTCCTGTATGCAACCGTGTAACTCAAAAATCCTCCTGTCGTTCACATGGTGAAGTTGAATGCCCAATGGATATGCGGATAAAGGCAATTCTAGATGATGGCACAGGAGCAGTCCATCTGATGCTTAATCGTGAACTTTCAGAGGCTGTATATGGGAAAAATATGTATGATGCGGAGAAAATGGCCCAAAGTTCATTGTCTGTTGATGTGGTATTTGAGGATATGAAAAAGGTACTTACCGGTAAGTATCTTGCAGTTAGGGGTAATTCTTCCAAGAATGAATTCGGTATTTCATTGGTAGCCCGTTCAGTATGGGCTGTGGAGGATGACCTGCAGGAACGTATAGGTAAATTACTAAGTAAAATAGGTGAGGAGTGTGATGATTAATGGTTGAGAGGGAAGTTGCATATAGGATGTTTGCACAGGAATTCAATGATTCACGTTTCAACTTACATTCCAATTCCTCTATGCCGGAGAATCATGAGATATATTCGCCGAATTATCTTATAAGTCCTACAGGACTGAAAGTTAACAGGATTTTTGTAGTGGGTGTAGTAACGGAAGTTGATAGTTTATCTGATCAAACCGGTAATGAAAAAGAGTTATGGAGGGCTCGAATATCAGATCCTACCGGGGCTTTTACGGTTTATGCAGGAAGTTATCAGCCCGAAGCATCAGTTTTTCTCTCAAGTGTAACGGTTCCTTCATATGTGATGATACTTGGCAAAGTCCGTTCATATGAGCCAGGGGATGGTTCTGTTTATGTTTCCCTTCGCCCGGAGGAGATTAACTATGTTGATGAACAAGTGCGTAACAGGTGGATAGTGGATACTGCGGAAATGACGCTGAGGCGTCTGGATGCATTTGAGAGTTTCTTCTCTTCAGGCAACAAGGAAGGGAAATTAATGGATCGTTTATTGTCGTGTGATATCCCTGAAACATTTGCAGGTGGTATGTGTCTTTCATTAGATTATTATCACAAGGATAAAGACTACTATGATTCTTTAAAATCAGATGTCAAAAAAGCTCTTTGTTCGATCAGGAGATCTTCAGGCCAGGAAGAAGAACCTGATTATACATCTGTAATCGAGTCAATTCTGGAATCTCTTGATGATGGCAGTGGATTTGACTATTCGGATTACATTGAAAAAACAGTTTCAAGCAGTATTCCTGTGAATATTGCCGCTTCCACATTAAAATCCCTGCTTTCAAAAGGGCATATTTATGAACCAAGGGCAGGATTTTTTAAAGTGATACGTTAGATTTGTTTGTTTATTTACTAATGTGTTTTTGCACGCGACATACTTAAATATGCACAAATATTACTCCTCAAGAGTAATTCAGTTATACATTTACATTATCAAAGAAGGGGTACTCATGGCACATGATGAAATTATAGATAACGTAAAAAAAAGTATCATGGATATGAAAGGTGTAGGAACTACACTATTGCTTAATGAAGAAGACAGGGAGACTGTCAGGGAACTCGAAAAAAAGGCAGATGAGATGACCTTGATGGGACTCGGTAAAGGCGACAATAAAGGTGTAAAGGAAGTCCTAAAAAAAGATGTGATATTTGCCTTTATTACAAATATGGATTTTTGCTGGCCTGAAGGTCCAAATGTTATCCTGATGCACAATGATTGTGTGGTCGGTCAGGATCTTGATGATGAGGCTAAACTTGAGGAACTTAAATCCTGCAAGGATAAACTTGTTATTGGAAATATTGTCATATATGATACCAGTGTCCTTAAAAAAATGGATGTCAAAAACAATCCTTTGATTGTTGTTATGCCTCCAAAACCATGCAAAGAGGTTGAGAACGTAGATAAGGTATGCAATGTAGTAATGGCATCGCCTTCTCCTCCAAGTGATGAGTATCTTAAAGAGAAAATGGGACTTGAAAATGTCCACGGAACCGGTACTTTCCTATTGGGATTTGATTTTGACTGTTCCTGTGAATAATTGAATATTATGTGCCTGCTTTAACAGGCACAATTTATATTTTTTCAGTTCGTTATTCATAGAGAATTCCATATAAAGCTATAGTTTCAAGCAGAAGAACAATAGGAAAAATAGGAAATTGAGTGCATGGTTGAACCATGCACTAATAGTCTGAATTATTAGTTGTTGTAGATCTTAAGTGCATCTTCAACTGATGCATCTTCAACAGTGATGGCATATATTGCATTGCACATCTTAACAGCTTCTTCAAGTGTCTTCTGATGGATGTTCCTGCCGGTTGCATTACCCTCAGCGCCACTGACGTGTATCTGTGCGTAGAGCTTCTTAAGGAAAGCTTCAGGATCATCGCTGGAACCACCTGCACAAACGACCTTTGTTCTTCCTGCTGCAAGTACTGCTTCTTTAAACGCTTCTTCGGTGGGCATCCCTTCAGCTTTTGGATAGTTGACCTTCACAAAGTCTGAATTCAGGCATGCTCCAACACCTGTGGCACCTGCAATGAGGTGAGGGTCCTTCTCATTCTCCACAGCAGTACCTCTTGGATATATCCAGAGCACTGTGAGCATACCGTACTGGTGTGCTTCATAGATGAGCTGTGCAGCCTGGTAGAGCATCTCAGCTTCATACTTGCTTCCAAGGTATATCGTGTATCCGATACCCATTATCCTAAGGCCACTGTTTTCACGGAACTGAGCCACCTGCTGCATGTCATACCACTGGTTGCTGAATGGGTCATCATCCTTTGTTCTCACAAGGTGTGATTTGGAGTTGATCTTCACAAGGTATGGAACATCAGGATAATCCATTCCGTATCTTGCAATCAGGCCCAGCTGTGTGGCAAAAACACCAATCTTGGAATTTGCAGCTATCTTGAAAAGATGCTCTGGATCATTGTCATCAGAAGGCACGCCTTCTCCGAAAAAGTCATCATTAAGGTGCTCTACTTTCTGGTCACCTGCGAAAAGCATCAATTTACCGGTATTCCGGGTGATCTCCAGGTAATTTTTAATATATGTCTCACGTGCTTCCTGCGGCACATCTAATGGAACTTTAATGTCTTCTTCTTTTATTAAGGCCATTTTAATCACTCTGGTTCAAAATATTATCTAATAGTGTTTTGTTTCCTACCTACCTTTATCATGTTTTTCTATTTTAATTATTGTGTGTGCAGGGGAAAATCTATCAAAAATTTAACACTTATATTTCTGGTGCTCAACTGGGAAAATAAGTTTGTGAACATTCCGGAGATTCTTGTTTAATTATTTGCATTAGGGTTTTATATATATAGTTCTATCAGGTAATTAAAACACATACTATAAATATTAAATCACATTATCATTATGATGTATACACACGGAGCTTGGTTGTGGACTCAATATATTTTCTGGAAATAGTAGTTTCTGTGCTTTTCATGAGTATGGTTGCCCAGGCACTTAGTAAGTATTTCAAAGTGCCTGTCATTATGTTCCTTTTGGTTGAGGGGATACTTGTAGGTCCTGAAGTACTGAACTTTATCGATCCGACTTTGTTTGGAGACGGGCTTACAGCCATCGTGTCTCTGTCAGTTGCTGTTATAGTTTTTGATGGCGGTCTTCATATTGATCTCAAAAGCATTCGGCCTATACAGAAAACAGCTTTAAAACTCACAACAATTGGCGTTATCATCACTTTTGTCGGTGCAACTCTATTAACCTATGTTCTGTTGGACGTTACCTTAAAGCTTGCAGCGCTCTTTGGATCTTTGGTAGCTGCAACTGGGCCAACAGTGATAACACCTCTTGTAAGGAATATACATGTAAATCACAAAGTTGGTAAAATCCTCGAGATAGAGGGTGTTTTAAACGATGCAGCAAGTGTAATTCTTGCAGCATTCATGTTTGAGTGGATTGTTTCTCAGCTTACTGGTTTCAATGCAGTGGCGTTTATTCTTCAAAGGTTGATTATAGGTATTCTAATAGGATTGATAAGCGGGAGTATCCTAAAAAGATTCCTTTCAAGTGATTCTCTTGTGACCGACCAGACTGCTCGATTCTTCACTTTAACGCTGGTTATGTCCTCATACGTTGTATCTGAATTATTGGGTAACGAATCAGGCATCCTTGCAGCTGCAGTTTTTGGTATAGTCACTGGCACATCTACCATCCCTCACAAACAAGCTTTGAAAGAGTTCAAATCCGATCTTGTGATGATGATGTTGTCCCTTATTTTCATCCTTCTTGCAGCTATGCTAAGGTTTGAAGACATCATCGGGATTGGGATAAACGGGATTATAGTAGTACTGTTGCTGATCTTTATGGTTCGTCCAATAGCAGTGTTCGGTTCAACAGTAAATTCATATCTTAAAACAAATGAAAAATTGTTTATATCATTCATAGGTCCAAGGGGTGTTGTTCCAGCATCCATTGCAACGTATTTTGCAATTAAACTGGATTCTATGAATATTGCGGGAGGTCAGATGCTTGTGGGACTTGTGTTTCTTACTGTTATTATCACAGTCATTATGACCGGTACTTTTGCGAGAAGAATTGCTAATATTTTAGGAGTTATACCAATGGAAATCCTTATTATTGGAGGTGGAGAGGTCGGGAAAATCCTGGCGGAGAGATTTGAGAAACGAGGCGAGAATGTCGTAGTGGTAGATAATTCTGAAGAAAAATGTCAACGCCTATTGAAACAAGGGATACGTGTGGTTCACGGGGATGCTGAGGATATTAATGTTCTCAAAGCTGCAGGCATAGAAAAAGCCAAATACGTAGTTACTACCACTGATCAGGATAATACTAATCTGTTAGTATCTCAGATTGCAAAGAGCAAGTTCAACCTGAAAGAGGATCAGATTGTTGCAAGGGTTAATAATGTAGAGAATCTACATGCATTCTGGGATCTCTCTATACGTTCAATGAGTCCACAGATGACTACTGCTCTGGTTCTAGATAATATGGTGGGGAAGCCTTCAATGTTCTCTATGTGTGAGGTGGGGGAAGAAGGGGAGATACTTGAAGTAAGGGTTACAAATCCTAAAGTTGCTGGCAAGGCTATAAAAGAACTGACACTTCCTGAAAACAGTCTATTGCTTATGATTAGGAGGGGTGATAAATCCTTTATTGCTAACGGAAACCTTGTACTTGAATATGATGACCTTGTGACAGTTATTGGTGAGGATGATGCAGCAAAGGAGGTTGCTGATCTTCTTTACAGGTGAGTTTTAAGCCCCTAGTTAAACTCACTTTTATTCTTTATATATTACTTTCGCCCTGCTTACAATTCTATTATATATGGTTGAAACATACAGGATAATTGCCTCTCCAGAAGAAACAAACAAGAGGCTTGAGGATTTAATTATGAAACAATTAGCACAGGAAATTAATGCCAGGTTCAATGAACTTGGAGTGGAGATTCCTATTGAGGAAATTGAAGAACGTCTTGATAAGATGATCAACAAGTTCAAGGTCCCAAAGGAAGAAGCACGAAGAAGTGTTGTCAACTACTTTTTGAAATTTCACAATATTAACAGGAATGAATTTTATACAGGTGGGCAGTCCGAATCCCCTATGGCAAACATTTCTGATGTAGCAGAAGATGGAAAATGGGTCACTATAAGGGGTAAAGTAGTGCAGTTATGGGATAATTCCCATGAATCCATAGCACAGGTAGGCCTTATAGGGGACGAGACCGGGACCATCAAATTCACAATATGGGAAAGTTCCGGGGCATCCAGTGTTGAGGAAAATAAAAGTTACTTGTTTAGAAATGTGGTTGTAAATGAATGGAATGGAAAATTCCAGCTAAATGTCAATAAGAGCAGTTCCATTGAATCCATTGATGAAGAAATCGAGGTTGGAAATACAACAGTCGATTTTATGGGTGCTATGGTGGACATACAGTCTGGCTCAGGACTTATCAAAAGATGTCCGGAATGTAACAGGGCGCTGACAAAAGGTGCCTGCATGGAGCACGGAAAGGTGGATGGTGTATACGATCTTCGTATAAAGGCTGTCATGGATGATGGTGCTTTCATTCAGGATGCAATACTGAAAAGAGATCAGGTGGAAGAAATTACCGGTATAACACTTGAAAATGCAATTGCAATGGCTGCAGACGCTCTGGACCAGGGAGTTGTTCTTGAACAAATGAAGAAATTACTTGTAGGTAAATATTATAAGTTAGATGGTTCTAAAATTGAGAGATATCTGCTTGTAGATTCTATAGCTCCTGTATTTTCATACGATCCATCTGAATTGGATGAGCTTATAGCCGCAGCAGAGGTGATCTAAGTGGCCGGATATACAAGGGAAGTTGCTAAAAGAGTGTTTGCCCAGGAGTTCAGGGAATCCAATCTAAGTTTCAAGGATGGTGATGATCAGTATGCTCCCCAGTATCTTCTGACTCCTACAGGTGCAAAAGTAAATCGTGTATTTATTGTTGGAACTCTTATCGAAAAAGAAGATATAGGTACGGATTCCGAGTACTGGCGTGGTCGTGTGACTGATCCTACAGGTTCTTTCCTGATATATGCAGGACAATATCAGCCAGAAGCTGCTCAGATACTTGCTGAATGCGAAACTCCTGCATTCGTTGCTGTTGTGGGCAAGCCAAGTACGTATACCACAGGTGAAGGTGATGTTCTCACTTCAGTGCGTCCTGAGTCTCTACATATCGTCGATGGACAGACGAGGGATATGTGGGTAATAGAGACTGCAAAATGTACTCTCGACAGGATAGAGGCCCTTGATGATACATCTGCTAATTCACAGAAGGCGAAAGAATATTACGATCCTGACATCAGGCATTATTCCTCAATGGTTGCTCAGGCATTGAAGTCCTTAAACGAAACTTATTGATTTTAGTTATTGGGGCATATTTGCCCTTTATTTTTACCGACCAAAAGTGGCATAAGTAACGCCATCATTGATTAATTTGTGAGTATTATGAAAACATATCTGGTTCTATGGTTCAACAGCAACGGTGCCATGCCTTCAGAAGTTAACAGGAGTCTTATGTCCCTTGGGTTTCAGCCTGTACAGGGAAATTATGACTACGTTTATGATTGGGGTGACAAAGTAGATCTGGATGAAATTCTCTTATTCTCTGATAAGATCCAGATGACGTTAAAAGGCACAGGTGCTATGTTCAAAACAGAAACATTAAATGGCCAAAATTAAGCATTCAATCTTTTTTTTCACCAAGTTTGCGTGAAAAGTCAATATATCCACAGGATTGGCCTGTTATGGGAATTATATTCGTTGTTATTAAGCCGTTCTCTACTATCAGCTCAACTGCACAGGGGTCAGACATCCTTGCTTTTGTAGGTGATCCCGGACAGATTATAAGCACATCACTCTTTTCTATAATGGGTCTGTGAAGATGTCCAAAGACAAGAACATCAACTCCCATTTCCATAGCCATGTATCTTGTCGCTGTATTATCAACGATGGAAAGTGAAGCCTCGTGGATAACTCCTATCTTCACTCCTTCAACCTCAAATATAAGCTTCTCGGGGAGTAGTTCTTTAACAGCCGGCTCATCAGAATTGCCGTGTACAGCTTTCAGTTTTCCTGTAGCTTCAAGAGCCTTGTAAAATGAAAGCGAATCAAAATCCCCTGCATGTACTATTATGTCATACTGGTCAAAAACATCAGAAAGAAAGGCAGGTATGCTGTCGGTTTCAAGATGTGTATCAGACACCAGTATGAGTTTCATAGTATCACTTCGGTTATTGGATTACTGTATGCTAAGATCCACAAGTTCGTATTCGAGATCTTCGGCTTCAAGCCTGCTCAGAATTGTGGGGACCTCTTCATCAATAGCAAGCACCAGTGAAGACACTCCATGATATGCTGCTTCTATGACTGATTCCTTTGCTCCGAACATGACATGTGGTTCAAGACCAATTCTTCTAAGGGAAATAAGTGACTCAACTCCTACCGTTGCAATGTATGACTTTGATTTAGCGAGGGATCTTAAACGCTCCACATCAACATTGTGTGATCCACCACGTTCAACCCTTGGTATCCTGCAAACCGTGATGCTTGCATTTTCAAGATCAATCAGGCCCATGAGATTGGTAACGCCTACATCATCACCTTTCTTTGCATCTGATATTGTTGTTCCGGTTGCATTTGTTACATCAGTTGTACTAACGTAGAGCAGACCATTTTCCATTTGCAGGTAGACTTCTTTTCCTTTTTCAAGGTCTTCTCTGGCAATTGCAGTCCAGGTAGAGACATGGCTTATTATATCACTCATTACATAGCGTGCGTATCTCTTCATATCTGCTGCATTTTCAAGTACCCACTCGACACCCTGTTTTGTAATCCTATAGCGAACTCTTCCTTCAGAATAAATGTGGCCTTCTAAAACAAGCTCTTTTATATATTCAGAAACAGCTTGTGGCGTGACGCCTATTTTTTCAGCAATTTCTTTTTGCCGCACATTTGGCTGGTGTGCAGCTACCTCTATAAGGATCTGAAATTTTGTAATACCACTTTTACTATGAAGAAGTTCTATCATTCTGCTTCTCCATCCTGAAGGGCTTTGAGTCTTTGTCCCATGACTGAAAGTTTATCCGATCTACGGGCAACTGCGCGGATATATAATGGGCTTTTATTCATCGCTCTTGTAAGGCTGCTCATTGAATCGTTACCCTGTTCCACCAGTTGTTCAAGTTCTTCAATGGCATCCTTCACTTCTTCATAAGGCATAAAAGTGAGCATAATGATGTCACTCATATCTTCAAAAGAGCACTGAAAATTCGTCTGGACTTTAGAATATGATGAGCGGTATTCCTTTTCGGGTGTCTTACCCGGTTCAGGCATATGCCACTGACTTTCTATTAAACCGCTTTTTTTGAGTATGTTTATACTTTTGGTTACATCCGTACCCAAAAGATCATCCAGATCATCCTTTGTCATCCAGAGGTTCAGAAGCGAGTCAAATACTTTTTTGTGTCTCTTTGATCCAAAAACCTGTAGTAGAGGTACGAGTTCGGAGGGGTCATTAATAATTCTTGTTCGTTTACTCATTTTATTACCTCGTCTGTGTCAACGGACCTGGTATAAATAGACACATTTGAACTTTTTCTCTCGTTCATGTGAGCATGCAATGCCCACGTATTATCTATTTTGGTACCTATCATATTGGAGGTTTAACTTAATAAATGTGTTGTGATTTCATAACGTTTCGAAATAGATCTCAGCCTTTCCATCATTCCAGCTGAATGAAGGTATCTTACGTAGCTGATTATTTGTAGTCTCATACAATGTCTGAGTTACAATCGGAAGTGCTATTGTAGCATCTACAAATACCTGTATTTTCTTTGCTTCCTTCGCAATCTTTCCCCAGGAAACAGCTTCATCGAATGTACATCCGGAAAGTCCTCCCCAGTGGGGGACATCGGCTGTATATTGAATTGCATATTCATGGCCTGCAACATCGTGTCCCATTATGGAAGCAACGACTTCAGTTTGCTGGATGAAGTTCTTTGGCACGCCTCCACCAACATAGACAACACCTGTCTTTTTTGAAAGCTCGACCATCTGTGTTATTTCGTCAACATCTCTAATCTGATCAATATTGACATTGCAGCCCAATCTTCTGGCAATGGTAAGTCCTATTCCAATAGAACTATCACATAGTGCTGGTATGAATATTGGTACATTATGCTTGTATGCACTGGCAATAATTGACTGTGTGTCACCTTTTTCTGAGATCTCCTTGCCCAGCAGGTGGATGAATTCACGAGATGAATACTGTTTTCCCTCATGTTTTTTAGCGAACTCTGCGATGAAATGATCAGTGTTCCTAAATTCCTCTTCATATGCAAAGACATCATATATCCTGTCAACACCATGCTCAAAGAGTTCCTCATCATTTGCCATGTGGGAACCTACGTAATGTTTTAGGCCAAGAGCCTCGTGACAGTCATGGAAAATATTTGCCCCGGTGCTCACAAGACAGTCTATAAGACGGTTCTCTATGAGGTACGTAATGGTTTTTCTCATGCCAGCAGGTACCATTGCACCGCTGAGGCCCATGAAAATTGTTACGTTTTCATCTTTAAGCATATTTTCCCATGCTTTCGCAGATTCAGCAAGTTTCCTTCCCTGAAATCCTGTGTATAACATTGCCTCCATCAAACCACTAACCGACCTGTCTGTAATCTCAACCGGACGGGTGGGGTTTAGGGTAAACATGGGTATCCGCATTCAATCCTCCTAAAGTTATCACGAAAGGTGGGGTCAAATCCAACTTTAGCCATATAGTATATGATTTTTGTAATATTAATTGTTTTCAGATGTCTCGGAATGCAGGGTATGTTGGCCTAAACAAAATCGCATATAATCGAATGAATAAATTCAAAATGACTACATGTTTTTATGCTTCGAGGACTATTTTTATCTGCCTGATTAATATTATGATAAGTTACTGATCATATAGTTGCCATCAGCTTATGAAGGACTTTAATAACGTCATTATTGTTTTTAAATCTACCTGTATATACGATGTTTTCGTATTTTATTTAAAAAGTACCGCTAAATATATCAGGTTTGTTATCAATGATGGTACAGTTAACATGTCCGACAATATTTATTTACTTATAAGTCAAATTCTAAAAGGCAGGCAGCTTTCTATCAGTGGTGTCACACGTGAACTGAAGGACAGGGGGATAGATGAGCATCGCCTTGTAATGACAGGCTACCTGCGGGCCTTGAAAGACCTCAGGAAACTGAATGAGGTCGAAATTCCTCCCTCCAAGGTTTACAGCATTGTGGAATCTGAACAAAATGATAATGGGGATATATATTCATTTATTGCCGAGGGCATTAAATCTCTGGATTCTGCGTTAATGATACCTGTTGCAGCATATGTTCTATCACGAACACTTGACAGGCCACTATTTAAGGAAGAGTTTATCAGAATGGGGTTGAGTGGCAAGAGCTTTACAGAATATCTTTCATCTTCAAATTGTGATCTTATCCTTACAGACAAAAATCCGAAGGACTATACTGCAGGTATCACAAAGATAAAAATTCAGTCTGGGGAGCCTGCTTATGATCTGAAGAACGTGAACACGGATGTCATAAAAAATTCTAATTGCATACTTCTTAAAATAGTACGAAGTTCTGTTGATCTGGGTGGTTTGATCCCTAAAACAAAATCCACTTCTCTGGGAGATTTCGGATAATACTTCCACTTAGGTATTTGATATCAAATAACATATTTATTCATAAAATTGACTAAAAAAGGTTTTGTTTTTAATGTCTCTCATAAAATGTGCCTGTATTCAGATGAATATTCTCAATTGCAAAAAAGAAGCGAACATTTCAAAAGCTCTTGCTATGGCACAAGAAGCTGTGGAAAAAGGTGCTGATGTACTCGCATTTCCTGAAGTGTTCTCAACTGGATTCTGTTATGAAAAGATAGAACATTCTGCAGAGCCTGAGAATGGTGAAACGGTACAGAAAATGTGTGATTTCTCAAGAGAACATAAATGCGTACTGATTTTCTCTGTAATCGAAAAAAAAGCTGTTGTAAGCAGGTTTGAATATTATAATCTTGGTGTCTGCGTAGAAGATGGGGAAGTAGTGGGTACATATCGTAAAACACATCCTTTTAAAAGGGAAAAACAATGTTTTTCCCCGGGAAGTGAGATTCATCCGATCAGGCTACGAAAAAGGAACCTGACAATTGGTCTTCAAATATGTTATGAATTACGTTTTCCTGAAGTTGCAAGGAAACTTGTTCTTGAAGGTTCTGACATCCTTATTACCATAGCTGAGTTCCCTTCGCCGCGTGGGCATATATGGAAGTCACTCTCAATAGCCCGTGCAATTGAAAATCAGATCCCACATATTGCTTGTAACAGAGTAGGGGATGGCCCTGATTCATCATTTTTCGGTGGTTCCGTAATAATCGATGGCCTTGGTGAAGTCAAAGCAGAAGCAAATGATTTGGAATCTGTGATTTGCCACAATATTGAACTTGAAAAGACTCTTGAAATAAGAGAAATAATTCCTGCATTGGACGACAGGAGGCCAGAACTATACTGATGTGTCAGTATATTCCCTAAAGCTTTGCCTTTTGCAGATTTACCTTGAACGTTGTTCCTTTTCCATCAGGCCCGTCTTTAACTTCCACGCTTCCTTCGTGCAGTTCTATTATGCGTTTGACAATGGCAAGTCCAAGTCCTGAACCTTTAACATTCAGTTTTTGTGCTCTCTTGAATCTATCAAAGATATGGGGTTTATCTTTGTCAGGTATTCCTTCTCCCTCATCTGTTATGGATACTTCCCATGCATTATCAAGATTATCAATATTTATTGTGATTGTAGTTCCTGAAGAACTGTACTTTATAGAGTTGCCTATCAGGTTTGAAAAAACATCTTCGATGGTTGAATTCACATCTGCCAGATACTTGCCTGCGGGATTGAAGTGCACTTTCATTCCCTTTTCATCCATTTTTGGTTTAAGATTATCAATTACTTCTTCAACAATTTCTTTCATATCAATTGTTTCAAAATCAAGCTCGTCCATGTTCTCAAGCTTGGCAAGATTTGCAGCATTTTCGATAAGGTTGATAAGTTTCTTATTATTCCTTTCAATTGCGTTAATTGCATCTATTTTCTGATTATCATCCTCAACTTCCATGAGGTACTCAACATATCCTTTAATAACAGTGGCCGGATTTATGAGGTCATGCCGGAGTATGTCTGTAAAGAGATCCTTCAATTCGTTGGAGTGTTTTAGATCATAAGAATATTGTTTTAATTTTTCCTCAACAATTTTTCTTTCCCGGATTTCTACTTCAAGTTCCCTGTTCTTGGAGTTAAGTTCATAGGTTTTCTCCTCAACCTTGTTACGTAAGGTCAGGCTCAGTACAACAAATAGTAAAAGTAATCCGCCGCCAATTCCTACTGAAAATTTAAGCCACGAAGGACTTTCCCATGTATTCAGATTAGTTTCCTCTGTTTTCTGGGTGATGTAATGTATGGTGCCATTCTGGCTAACCATCTGGCGAATATTTTCATCTATCATTATGGATATATTCGTGTCTGCATTTTCCGGTAATGCAAAAACCATATCTGTTGGAGATATTACAAACGATATCTTTTCGACATTGTATTGTGATTCATGACCCTGTCCATAGGACCTTGCTATTATACCAGCATCAGCTTCCCTTCCATGTACGAGTTCAAAGACTTCCATGTAATTATCAGCCTCTAGAAATAGGTAACTGATATTTGAATTTCCGAGACTTTCATTGAAGCTTTCAAAAAAGATGTCATCGTAGTAGGCTACTCTCTTTCCATCAAGGTCGCTCATGGAACGAACGTCTGAGCCTTCATATGTGTAGACTACTCCCCAGTCTGTAAATACTGCTTCTGTTGTCAGAGTGTAACGTTCATCCATTTCAGGTGTATATGGTACCGCAGGCAGGATGTCTATGCTACCATTGTCAAGTCTTTCAAGGGACTTTTCCCGTGTACCTGGTATATATTCCAGTTCCCATCCTTCTTTTGAAGCAATGTTTTGCAGTATCTCAATATATAAACCTTCAGCTATACCATCCTCATTTAATGAAACAAGAGGCACATTTGGATATACTCCGACTTTCACCACATTTGCAGAGGTATTTGCCTGTGCACAGGGAATGATCAAAGAGCTGAGTATTATGGCCGCAATAAGGACTTTAATACTTCTGTTTGTTTCTGTGATCCTGCTTTGTTCTTGAATTATGATTCTTCCATTAATTCAATATGCATTAGTTCTATTCTATTTTATTCGCTACTAATTTATATTTATCGTAACAAATTTGTTTATATGCAGGGGTAATATGCAACAATGGAAAAAAGGCTGGCTTCAGGTGCCAGCAATATTAATTACTCGAGATATATGGCAGGTCTGAGCGGAGCCGCAAACCTTGACTTGCTCTCCGGGTCATACTCCGGATTATCGGCAGTATAAACCTGTATTGGGCAGCCTATCTCATTTGAAAGGCAGCCTATATTCTCTTTGAGTATTGTCATCTCATCCAGTGTCATTCCAAGCAGCATTTCGAACCTTTCAGTTTTCATGCTGGATACGTCAGGTACAAGCTTCTGAATATATTTTGGAATTTCTTTTCCATACTTGCGGTTCTCAGGATCGGACATAAGTGTCTTGATGAGCTTACCTGGATTAAGGTCCTCTTCATTCTTCATCTCAAGTGCCATCCTGAATGCTTTGCTCTTCCAGTCAGGAGCAGTGTAGAGGACTACCATCTTCGGTTTTATCTTCGTGACCTTAATGATTTCCTCAATGTCTGAAAGCGTGCTACACATCAGTTCTTCTGCAAGCTCAGCATCATTGTCTACGAATCTGGGGCAGAATATAGGGTATGCTGCCTGAGAGACAAAATCTCCTTCACCATGGCCCATTTCAGACCATATCTCCTCACAAATGTGGGGCGTGAATGGGGCCATCAGGCGTACCCATACATCAAGTACATCGTAGAGAAGTGCGGTTCCACCTCTGCGTTGGTACCATTTTACATCATTGTAGAGCAGGAAGAATGCGTTCTGGAGTGAACTTCTTGTCCTGATGGATGTCATCTCATTGTTTGTTTCCCTAACACACTGCTGAAGTCTGCTGAGCATCCAGCGGTCAATGAGCTTGAGTTCAGCTTCAATTCCGGATGTAGCACCCGAATCAATGATCTCCTTTGCGAGTTTGTAGAACCTTTCAACCTGCTTTTTTGAGCTTTCAACGTCAATGTTTCTCCAGTCTGCATCTTGTGTCTGCTCTGCGCTGGAGAGAATATACATACGGGATACATCGGCACCGTAGGTGTCAACAGCTTCCCTGAGGGTAAGTATCGGACCCTTGGACTTGCTCATCTTCTGGCCTTCAAGGGAAACGAATCCGTTTACTGCAAGAGCGCGCGGCCATTTGTCCTCTTCAAATATTGCAACGTGGTGGAACAGGAAGAACAACAGGTGGTTTGGCACAAGGTCCTTTCCTGATGATCTCAGGTCAACAGGATACCAGTAGTCAAAATCTGATTTAATGTTTGCAATAAGTGTTTCCGGAAGTCCTGTATCAATTGCTGTCTGTTGAACTGAACCTTTTCCGAGAAGCACATAATCAAAGAGTGATGGTTTTAACTGGTCGACGTCGATACCCTGTGCAAAGAATTTGTTAGTGATGTAGTATGACATGTAAATTGTCGAATCACCAAGTGACTCAATAAGCCAGTTAGTATCGAACGGAAGTCTGGTACCAAGTCCTTTTTTCCTGGCACATGCCTTATCTTTCAGCCAGTCTACCTTGTTGTTGAATTCGACCCTGATCTCTTCAGGGATAATGTCCATACCTTCTATGCATTTGTAGACCTTGTCTTTCCATGCAGGGTCAGAATAATTAAGGAACCATTGTCCTTTAACCATGTTTACAACACATTTGGTTCCACAGCGGCACACTACCGGTTCACTGAATTCGTAGAATATTTCTCCGATGCCTTCTTCTATCAGGTCTCGTGTAAGTATGTCCTTGATTTTAGAAACGGCAACACCTGCATATTTGCCTGTATTCTCTTTCAGAACACCACCATGGAACTCACGGCGGTAGACAATCTTTGTGGCTTCTTCAGCCTTTGGATCATTCTGATCTTTAACACCAAACTGTTCCACAGCTTCTACAGCCGGAAAATCTCCAAATTCCTTAGCCTGTATAAGTGATATCAGTTTTATGTCTCTAAGGTCCTCTGTAATACCATATTCTGACATGTCTTTGTCATAGAGGTCCTTAAGCGCCAGGTAATCATAAGGTGCATGTGCCGGTACGCTCATGACAATGCCACTGCCGTTTCCTGGCTTAACAAAGGATGCAGGCAGTGTTATAACTTCTTTTCCTGAGAGTGGATTTGTGACTTTGATACCAACCAGGTCTTTTCCAGGCACATTCTCTATGAATTCCACAGTCCTGTCAGTGAAAGTCAGCTTCCTGTAAGCTTCCTGGCTTACCACCCATATTTCTTCGCGGCCATCCTTTGTGACCTTAAGTTTTGCATGTTCTATCTCAGGGTTCACCCAGAGGTTGGTAACACCGAAAATTGTTTCAGGTCTGAGGGTTGCACATGGGAGTATTATTCCATCATACTGGAATTTAATAAGAGTGAACTCAACTATCGTGGCTTCTTCACCGTGAAGAATGTCGTGGTCTTCCACAGGGTTGTTGTCGTTAGGGCACCATTTAACAGGGTGTGCACCTTTGACGATAAGCCCTTTGTCATGAAGAAGATTGAACTGCCATTCAATGAACTTTTTATAAGTATCGTCGGTAGTTGTGAACTTGCGTCTCCAGTCGATCGAATAACCAATTGAGCGCATAGCTTTTTCTGCTTCAACGCTAAAATACTCAACTATTCTCTCAGGAGTTGTAAGCGTTTCAAGGATATCATCAGGAATCCTGTGCAGACGGGAGTAAACATCCATTGTTTGCGGATCTTTACTCTCAATGAGTTCTGCCAGTCCTACTATAGGGGTCCCGGTTACGTGGAATCCCATAGGGTATAGCACATTGTATCCAAGCATCCGTTTGTGCCTGGCAATGACATCTCCGATCGTGAAGGTTCTTGTGTGCCCGGCGTGTAAATTGCCGTTTAAATATGGGTAAGGGATGGTTATAAAGTATTTTTCCCTTTCATCAGGTTCTGGCTCGAATATCCTGCTCTCATTCCAACGGCTTTGCCATTTGTTCTCTATTCTTTGTGCATCATAATCCTGTTCCATTGTTAGCACCTCTCACACCGGACATAAATAACCGCAAAAGTTCATTACATAAACTCATTCAGGTCAAATATTAAGTTTCCGTATTCATCCTGAAAGGCAGTTATCTTGTCTCCTTTAGTGCCGGAACACATTGAGAATATTAGCAAGCAAGCTTCAGGTGATACATCAATCGCTTATTCAGTAGTGTTTTATGTGGTAATAAATAACAACCTACATAAAACACACGGAAAACAAATGTGAATATCTATGGACAAAGCCGCTTTAATGGATATTCTATTCGTTATATCCTTGCCATGTTTTCATCATTACTTCACCGCAGAAAGGGCAACAAACATCCATATCTCCACAGTTATTACAGGGAATCGTAACTTCTCTGGAATAACCACAGTTATGACATTTGTAGCTCCTTTCTTTATGGGTATCGTATATTTTGCTCATGCTCCCCCATTTTATATCCTAATTGGTTTCTAGTGTGATATAGTTAACTAGTTGCACATTTGCTAACATATTAGGACCGTTATACTTATTCTCTGGGAATCCCGTATTTGGTATATGGAATTCAGGATAACAGGTGGATCTGTCTACATAGGACAGGTGCCCGATTTTTTGAATATGGTGAGGTCTATATCTTCTGTCCATGATACTACAATACAGGCAATGAACGCCGACCGAATAGCCGGGGAGGAGCATGTGTTTTTTGCTATAAGCAAAGCGCTGCGCGCAATAGAGAACAACTCTAATGTGGCACGTGACAAGGGTATAGAGATAATGCGGTATGCCTCAGGTAAAAGGCAGATTGAAGAAGCATTTTCTATGGGGGTCCGTGAAGGACATATGAATGTGGTATTTGTTCTACTTGGGGAAAAAGAAAATCTAGATAATTCTGTTAAGAAATTAAGATCCATCATTGAAGATGCACATGTTATAGAATACAGTGATTCTAAAAGAGCAGGGATAATCGAACAATTCTCGATAACAAATAAAGAGATAATAGCAGCCGGTGAAGATATGATACCGGCACTTGTTCTTGAAAGAGTAGCTTTGGTTGATGTTTTAAAGTAGGTCTGCAAGTGTATCACATCCTTCGAAACTCTAATATAGAAACCATTAATACATGTGTCATTAAATCCTTTATAGTCAGGAAATAAATCAGGAAATGATAATTATGCCTCATCCTAAAACAGCTGAAGAGATGATTAAGTGTGCGGGACCTATTGAGCGTTCCCTTTTGCCCAGATTATTACATGTCACAGAAGCAGCAGCAATTGCAGCTTCCTATCAGATGGGCCGTGGTAATAAAGATTATTCAGATAAGGTTTCCGTGGAAGCTATGCGCAGAACGCTGAACAATCTTAATATGAAAGGTATCATCAAGATCGGAGAGGGGGAGCGTGACGAAGCACCTATGCTTTTTATCGGTGAAGAAGTAGGTACGGGAAAAGGTGACCTTGAAGTAGACATTGCTGTAGATCCTCTGGAAGGAACCAACCTGGCAGCAGATGGAACTCCAGGTGCAATTTCTGTAATGGCTATGGCAGAGAGGGGCGGCTTGTTCCACGGTCCTGACATATATATGGACAAGATAGTTGTCGGTTCTGAGGTCGTAAAGTATGAGAGGGAGCATCCTGGTGAAAAAATAGATCTTGATGCGCCGGTAATTCACAATCTCCGAGTAGTTGCGAAGGCTCTCAACAGGACAGTGGATGAGCTTGTTGTAGTTATCCTTGACAGGGAAAGACATAAGGGCAAAATAAAGGAAATCAGGGAAACAGGTGCCAGGGTTAACGTGATAAGTGATGGCGATCTCATGCCCGGAGTAGCAACTGCGATCCGTGGTTCGGGCATTCATATGGTTCTCGGTGCAGGTGGTTCTGGGGAAGCTGTGCTTACTGCAGCAGCTGTTAAGATCCTTGGCGGCAAAATCCTTGCAAGGCTTGTGCTTCCAACAGTGGCCAATGGCGGCACACCTGAAGAGGTTGCAAAGGAAAAGGCACAGAAAATGCCAAGACTTGAGAAAATGGGTATTACTGAAGCGAATATCAATGACATACTGGATACAGAAGGACTGGCTCCTGGCAAAGACATAATCTTCTCTGCAACAGGTGTGACTCCTGGTTTACTCCTCAAAGGCGTAAGTCTTTTTGGTGAGGGTGATTCAAGGGTTAACAGTCTTACAATGGGCAGTTCAGGTGTTGTCAAGTTCACAGATACTATTTACATAAACGACAAGGAAAGAACTCCTCTCAGGTTTGTGTAATTGTTCCTGACTCTAAAATGAAAGTACATATCTCAACTTACGGTTGTTCGGCAAGCCAGGCATCGGCTGAGATTATGAAGGCAAGTGTCAGGGACAGTGGACATGAGCTTGTATCTGAGAAAGATGCTGATGTAGTTGTTATCAATACCTGTACTGTGAAGTATACAACCGAGCAGAAGATTCTCCACAAGATTCGGGAATTTGGTGAGAAGGGAACGACGGTCATAGTTTCAGGTTGCATGCCTGAAGTACAGCTTGATGTTATTATGCATCAGAATCCCAATGCCCATATATTGGGTGTTAATTCCATCTCACGGTTGGGTCAAATGCTTAATTCCCTTGATTCGTCACAGAGTAGCTTAAAAGTATTTCTTGAAGATCCAGAGGGTTTCCAGGTTGTCCCACGAATCCGTTTTAATTCTAATATTCATATATGTCAGCTGTCTCAGGGATGTAATTATTCATGTGCGTATTGTATAGTGACCATTGCCCGTGGCAGTCTGCGCTCTTTTGAGCCGGAAGAAATAGTAGAGGATATCAGTAGGGCGGTCAACGAAGGCTGCCGTGAGATCTGGCTGACATCACAAGATAATGGGCAATATGGAACTGACAAAGAGATCTTACTTCCTCAGTTGCTGGATATGATATGTCGCATTCCCGGGAAGTTCAAGATAAGGGTGGGAATGATGAATCCATTTTCAGTGACGCCAATTCTTGACGACCTGCTTGATGCCTTTGAGAGTGAGAAAATATATAAGTTGCTGCACCTGCCGATACAATCTGCATCAGATGATGTTCTGCACAGTATGAACAGGTATCATTCAATATCCGAAGCAAACAATATTATTGACAATTTCAGGTCTCGTTTTCCTGACATGACACTTTTCACGGACATCATTGTGGGCTATCCAGGTGAAACGGATAAGGATTTCAAAAAGACTGTTGAATGGGTGAAAGAGTACAAACCTGAAAAGGTCAATATTTCACGCTTCACTCCAAGACCGCACACAAAAGCCTGGGACCTGCGAAAAATAGATTCCCGTATAGTAGTGAAAAGGTCAAATGAGTTGCATGATGTTTGTGAGACTGTAAAACTTGATTCAAGAGATGGCATGATAGGCAGGGAACTTGATGTTTTTCTTTCAAAACCTGCAAAACAGAAGGGTATGATGGCACGTACCGATTCATATAAGCCGGTTGTTATTCCTGAATGTGAAGTGCAGCCTGGTATAACATGTCGTGTTCAAATATACGATACCACTCCTGGTTATTTTCTTGGAAGGATCGTGAGTCAGGGGTAATTACTCTCTCTTTTGATTTAATTTAGTTCGGGATCCGGTACAGATTGCTCTCTCTGAAGTCTCTGTACTTTATCGAGTATCTTCTTGTCGTATAGTTTCACGATATCACTGCGGGTAATTATGCCAAGCAGCTTTGTCCGGTCTGTCTTTGAGACGACTGGAAGTCTTCCAATATCTTTTGCAGCAAGGCGTTTTAGTACGGTGTTCAGGCTTTCATCCTGATACGCCACTTCAACATTTTTGCTGGATATTTCATTGATTGTCTTGTCAAGGTCGTCATGGTCTACCTTGTCCCTTACATCTTTAAGTGTGACCATTCCGCAAAGTTTACCGTTTGAATCAAGAACAGGAAATCCTGCGTGCCTGCTTGATTGCATGAGAGCGATCAATGCACCCACATTTTTGTTTTCAGATACTGTCTGAACGGTTTGTTTCATTGCATCTCTTACGAGAAGTGATTCCATTATATCGACTTCCCTGCCTTTTCTGATTGTGAAACCCCTGCTGTGTAATCCTTCTGTGAATATTGATTCACTGTTGATGGAACTCGATACCACATTGCTTACTACACAGGCAAGCATTATTGGTAGTATCATGTTGTATTCCCTTGTCAGTTCAAAAAGAATGAGTATTGATGCAAGTGGTGCCCTGCTTGTGCCTGCAAATACTGCTCCCATGCCTACCATAGCATATGCTCCGGGTTCTGCTGTAATTGCCGGGAACATGCTGTGGGCTATTGATCCGTAGGCCCCTCCAAGCATTGCACCTGCAAAAAGTGATGGTACAATAGAGCCGCCTGACCCTCCTGAACCCATTGTAAAAGAGAATGCTATTATTTTCAAAAAGATAAGTATCAACATGACCTTAAGTGCAAGACCGTTGGTCAGAGCACCAGAGATGACGTCGTATCCCACGCCGAATACTTGTGGATAGAAGTAGCCTATGAACCCTACGAATAGACCACCAATAGCGGGTTTCAATGCAGGATGTATTTTCATATTATCAAAGATTTTTCGTGTAGCAAAAAGAGAACGTAATAGTATCACTGATAATATGCCTGCCAGTATTCCCAGGAATAGGTACAGGAATGATTCATAGAATGGATTAACGAATTCGTATGTAGAAACATCAAAAGTTTGAACGTTGAATAGTGTGCTTGAAACCATTGTTGCAAAGACAGCTGCTATGACTATTGGAATGAAAGAACTTGCCTCAAGTTCTCCAAGGATCACTTCAACTGCAAAAACGACGCCAGCAAGGGGTGCATTAAATGCAGCTGCAAAACCTCCTGCAGCACCGCATCCTATCAGGATCTTGACCCTGTTGCCATGTATGTTGAATTTCTGTGAGAACCATGCTCCTACTCCGGCACCTGCAAGGACTACGGGTGCCTCCTTACCTACTGATCCTCCGGAGCCGATTGAGATCGTGGACAAAAGGACTTCTAAGAATGCTTTTCGTGGTGACATCATGCCGCCACGAAGAGCGGTCGCCTCGATGACCTCTTCAATGTCATAGCGTCTTTCGTGTATGAAGACATGTGTTATTATTCCTACAAGGAGTCCGCCCAATGCCGGAATTATTATTACTAGAAGTCTTGAAGATCCAGGTAGCGATCCGAAAAAAGAATGATTGCTAAATTCGATAAGCCTATCATAAAAGACGATTGTTAGGCCAGTGAAGACACCAATGACAAGTGCCTGTGAGTTGGATATAAGTGATTCGTTCTGCAACCATTGGCAAAGGTTTTGCCTGATTTTTCCTAAAACTGTTTTTCCATCCAAAAAGTTTCATCTCTAATTACACTGAATGGCAAGTTTAACATATACATGCTAGATATAATTTTTGAATTTAGATTATTTCGGATGTTGTTATTCATCTCCATATATATCTCGATTTAGTATATTATCTATTACTATATTAATCTATATGAAATTATAAAACCTCATATATTGAATACTTTTATAATATATCATGATATATTGATAATTGGAGTAATGTGGGGGCATCAGTAGTAGAGCTGTATGTCTGCAAGCAAGTATGAGTAGTTGTATACTCGCGTGTATACTTGCTGTTAATTTAATTAATCGGACTCAGATAACAGTAGTTCAAGGGTTGGTAGGTTATGCGTCCATTCATAAAAAACAGTCAACAAAACATAGTATTGAAATATTTTAGAATATTTATATCGCTCTCGATAGTTCTTTCGGTTTTTAACCCAATGATCATAGCCAGTGCGGCTTCAGCCGAGACCGTTTCTATTAGCTCGGTTCTGGACCCCATAGGTCAGAGTGATAGTGCACAAGTAGAGATTTCTATTACGGATAGTGTTAACGTCACAGGCATGGATTTGATCCTGGTGTATGATTCCGATGTTGTATCATTTATTAGCGTTTCACCAAATACTAGTGTTGCATCCGGTCACTCTGTAATTACTGGTGGGTCTGTAGAAGCTATTACGATAGAACTCAGGGATTTACCCAATCTCACTAATTCCGGCTCGGTTCCGGTTATCGATGTAGTTTTTGATGCTGTTGGTGGTGGTACCTCAATCCTTGGTCTTGAGGATATTGTTATCCTTGAAGACGGGTTTACCTCTACACCTAGTATTGTTGACGGTGGTTCAATAACTGTAAATTCAGCTCCTGATCTTTCAACTATCAGCCCAGTTACTGTAAGCGAGGGTGCTACTGTCACCATTACTCTTGAGGCTATTGATGCTGATACTGGCGATACCCTTAGTTACAGTGATAATGCTGACTATGGCAGT
>NZ_JADQBY010000002.1:0-72996 GCF_016278385.1 Methanolobus sp. | reverse complement strand
TGATGCTGATACTGGCGATACCCTTAGTTACAGTGATAATGCTGACTATGGCAGTCTTAGTGGTAATGTGTTTACATGGGACACTGACCTAAATGATGCAGATGTTTACTCTATCGATTTCACTGTGACCGATTCCTCCGGTGCTGCGGATACTGAGACCGCTACAATAACCGTTACCAATGTAAATCAGGCCCCTGATCTTTCAACTATCAGCCCAGTTACTGTAAGCGAAGGTGCTACTGTCACCATTACTCTTGAGGCTACTGATGCTGATACTGGCGATACCCTTAGTTACAGTGATGATGTCGACTATGGTAGTCTTAGTGGAAATGTGTTTACCTGGACTCCCGGTTATACCGATTCAGGTGTCCGTCATATCGAGTTTACTGCCTACGATGGTCAGGATTATTCTGTTCCAGAGGTTGCGACAATCACTGTCAAGAACGTCGATCGCCCAGTGGTACTTGACCCAATCAATAATAAGATCGCCTACGAAGGCAGCCCTCTTAATTTCACCATTTCAGCATATGATCCCGATGAGGGCGATACTGTAACTTATGACTCTGAGGGTTTGCCGGGTGGTGCTATCCTTGACCAAACAAGTGGTGCATTTAGCTGGACGCCTAATTATGATGTAGATGAGGGTGATCATGTTGATCATGTTGTCAAATTCATTGCTCGTGCCAATGGCAAATATGATAATGAGACAATCACAATAACCGTTAATGATGTTAATCGTGCACCGGTTATGACTGCGATGTCTGATTATGGAGTCTCTGAGAATGAGACAGTTACTATTACCCTTAGTGCCACTGATGCTGATGGTGATACTCCGTTATATTACTCTACGAATGCAAGCGTTGGAACTTTGACCGGAAATATATTCAACTGGACTCCAACTTATACCGACAGTGGTCCTCACTATATTAGTTTCACAGTAAGAGATAGGGCAGATGGTGACAGCGAAGGTCTTAGCGATACCGAGGCTATTGTCATTCGTGTGAATGATGAAAATGCTCCACCTGAGTTTAATGAAGTAGGAAATCAAAGCGTAGATGAGGGATCAACGCTTAGGTTTTCAGTTATAGCGACCGATGTAGATGATGGCGATGTATTGGAATATTCAGCACTAGCGTCCGACAGGCCATCTGGATCTGAAATTTCTTCTAATTCAGCTGGAGAACTGATATTTAGCTGGACTCCCGGTTATGGGGACGAAGGTAATCATACTGCTACATTTAAAGTAACAGATCACTTTTACACTGTTTCTCTTGTAGTTTATATAGAAGTCGATGATGTAAATCATGCACCTGTCTTCAATTCACTACAGCCAAGTTATACTATAAATGAAAGTGAAGAACTTGAAATTACTCTTGGTACCAGTGATGAGGATAATGATTCTCTTACTAAGTGGGTAAACAACACTGTAAGCGCATCCGGTACACTTGTTGGAGATGTATATGTATGGGATACTGACTATCTTGATAGTGGTACTTACGAGATAGAATTTGCAGTATCAGATGGTAAAGTAACCACAGTTAGAACAACCACAGTAACAATTAATGATGTAAATGCTCCTCCTGTACTTTCATCCATAGGTTCTAGAAGTGTTACAGAAGGATCAACACTTACATTCACCCTCACTGCAACAGATGTAGACGGTGACACTCTCACCTATTCTGCTCAGAACCTGCCAGCTAATGAAACACTTAACGCAACGACCGGTAAATTCATATGGAAACCTGAAAGCGGTGATGCAGGGACATACAATGTAATATTCTCTGTTAGTGATGGAATTAATACTGATTCTGAAACCGTTACTATAACCGTTACTGCAGCTTCATCAAGCAGCAGCGGTGGTGGCGGCAGTGGCGGCAGTTCCAGTAGCGATAGTAGTAGTGGCGGCGGTGGCGGTTCTGTAGGTACTGGTGAAGTGTTCGAGAACATAGCCCTTGCAGATTATGTGCTTGCCTCAGTTATCAAGGATGTAGAGACAGTTTTCACCTTTAAGGAGATCAACGATATTGTTTCTGTAAGCTTTACTTCAAAGTACAATGCAGGTCAGGTAAAGGCAGTCGTTGAAATATTGAAGGGTACATCAGCTCAGGTGAGTTCCGCTGCACCTGGTGTTGTTTACAAAAATATGAATATCTTCGTAGATACAAGTCTCCCTCCTGAGGTACTGGGAAATTCAAAGGTCAATTTCAAAGTAGATAAGAGCTGGGTAAATGGAAAGGATATTAACACTTCCACAATCGTACTTTGTAGGTATTATAGTGGTAACTGGGGCCAGTTGGCAACCGAAATGACAGGTGAAGATGAGGGGTATTTCTATTTCACATCAGAATCACCTGGTTTCTCTCAATTTGCAATCTCGAGTATAGTCCCCCAGGTCGTAGGAGGTAAATATGTGTCTGAGAACATTGTAACCCTTTTCCGTGCAGGGAATGATCCAATGTCAGCGGAAGATTCAACTCAGATGGAGTTGACACCCGAGGCAGACCAGAAAAGCAGTGCATCAGCGTTTGGGTTTGTAGTTTTGTTGGTGCTGGCTGGTCTTGGCATCATGTATTGGGCTGTTAGACCAGAACCATAAAATAAACTGCTAAAATAAACTTTGTATGCAAAGTCTAAATCAGGGCGATAAGTGTTTCAGGTCGATCACTAAGATTAATATATCGGTGAGACAGATTATGAATACACTGGTGTCTTTGCATACAATTATTTTTTATATTAACTTCCATTATTTTAACATATTAAATATATCGGGTTAATTATATTCAGTTAGCTTTATGATTTTAAAAGCTCAAGATAAGGACATTATGGAGGAGTCTTTATCTTGAGGTTAGTAAAGCATAAATTTCCATGTTCAATTGGGAATTCAAAAAAATTGAAAAACGCAGTGCGAGGTTCAACAGCACTTAAAATAATGTTAATATTTGCATTTATTACTTTTTCACTGACAGCGGCAGCCACAGTTGCAAGCGCAGCATCTGTCGGAACAGTATCCATTAGTTCAGATGAGATAATTCTTGGTGAGAGTGCACAGGTAGAGATATCCATCTTGAATAGTGTGAATGTAACAGGCATGAACATTGTACTTACATATGACTCAAGTATTATATCCCTGGACAGTGTTTCATCAGATTATACAGTGACCAATGATGATGCTGAAGGGACTCTTACGATAGAACTCAGAGAGCTGAATTATCTTACTAATACTGGTTCAGTTCCAGTAATAGATCTGACATTCAATGCAGTAGCAGGTGGTAGTTCATCCCTAAGTTTTCAGGATGTAGAGATTCTAGAAGACGAAAATGTATCTCCGCCCAGTGCTACTAGTGAAGGTGTAATAACTGTAACAAGCACAGATACTGCTCCTGTGCTTGACTCGATAGGAGACCAGTTCGTCGATGAAGGTGATACCCTTAAGTTCACGATTTCCGCCACCGATGCTGAAGATGATGATATAACCTACTCTACCACCGGTCTTCCAAGTGGGGCTTACTTCAATTCAGATAAAGGTGATTTCCGCTGGACACCGGGTGCAGGCACTGCCGGTGATTATAATGTGGAATTTATCGCTACTGCCAATGATCTTACTGATAGTGAAACGATTACGATAACTGTAAGTGGACCTGATCAGGCTCCTGTATTGTCTGGTATTGGTAACAAAGAGGGTGTAGTAAAGCATGCTCTTAGTTTTCCAGTTCATGCCGAAGATCCCGATGGGGATGATGTGACTTATTCCCTTGGAATTTATCCAGATGGAGCTACCATTGGTTCGACAAGTGGTATTTTCAGCTGGACTCCCAGTTTGACAGGTAATTTTTATGTAAATTTCATTGCTACTGCTAATGGTGTTACTTCTTCTGAACAAATCAAAATAACAGTGACGGAGGACAGTGCTCCAGTACTCGCTTCAATTGGTAGTAAGAATGGCAACGAGGGTGAACTTCTTAGTTTCACTATTTCTGCAACTGATCCAAATGGTGATGATATAACTTACTCCGCTAACAATTTACCAGGCGGCGCTTCCATCGATTCAACAACAGGCGCTTTCCGCTGGACTCCTGATTATGATGCAGAAGGTACCTACAATGTAGATTTTATTGCATCATCCTATGGACTTACTGACAGTGAGAGCATTACAATAACTATCGATAATGTAGATCGACCTCCGGTTCTTGATTCTATTGGCAACAAGGCAGTTAGTGAGAATGAATTTCTTAGTTTCAACATATCTGCTAATGATCCTGATGGAGACACTGCAATAACATACTCTGCCAGAAACCTTCCAGAAGGCGCTACATTTAACCCAGGTACTGCTACTTTCAGCTGGACTCCTGGTTATAATGATTCAGATAATTATGACGTAGAGTTTATTGCTAATTCCAATGGTCTTACAGATAGTGAAACCATTACAATAACAGTTGGTGATTATAACAGGCCGCCTGAACTTTCATCCATAGGTTCTAAGAGTGTCAAGGAAGGAGATAAGCTTACAATTACTCTCTCAGCAACCGATTATGATTCAGATGATCTAACATATTCCGTGCAGAACATGCCAGACAATGCAACTTTTAATACAACTGGCAAATTCATCTGGACACCAGAAAGTGGGGATGCAGGGACATACCATGTGTTATTTTCAGTTAGTGATGGGACGACAGATAATTCTGAAAACGTAACTATAACCGTTACTGTGCCTAGCTCCAGTTCCGGCGGTGGTGGCAGTAGTGGCAGTAGTAGTTCCAGCAGCAGTAGTGGTGGTGGCGGCGCTTTGACAAGCGCAGAGGAGTATGATAATATCGCTCTCAAGGATTATGCCCTTAAGATGTCAGTTCTCAAGGATGAAGAAACCGTTTTCACTTTTGGGAAGGTGGGCAATAGCATCGATTCAGTTAGCTTCACTCCAAATGTCAATGGAGGCCAGGCTAAGGTAGTAGTTGAAATGTTGCAGAGCACTTCATCTCAGGTAGGTTCTGTTGCACCTGGTGATGTTTATAAAAACATGAATATCCTTCTTGATACAAGTCTCGTACCTGCTGCAATAAAAAAGATTAACATTGTTTTCAAAGTAGAGAAGAGCTGGGTCAACGCAAGCGATATTAATGTTTCCAATATCGTACTTTGCAGATATTCCGGTGGTGAATGGGGGCAGTTGGCAACCGAGATGAAGGAAGATGATGCAGACTATTTCTATTTCAAATCAGAAACACCTGGATTCTCTTCATTTGCTATCTCAAGCATAGATACATCTCTTGCATCGACCTTATCACCAACTGCAAATACTGTAAGCATTCCTCAGTTGGAGGACAGCTTGATGTCAACAGCTGATTCTGCCCAGATGGAATTGGACCTCGAAGCCTCCCCGAAAAGTACTTCCGCATTTGGATTTGTGGTTGTACTGATACTGGCAGGTATCGGAATTATTTATTGGGCTGTCAGGTTAGAGTAAAAGATACTGTCATAAGTGATGGGATATCAGAAATGTGGTTAGGTGTTACGGGCATGTCAAAAAACAAAGCCTGTAACATTTATTAATCATCCTTTTTTCTTTTTTCAGGATAATAAATAAGTAGTGTATGCTAATGCCATATTTCTATAATTTTGTTTATTTATTATTTATTTATTAATTTCTAATATGATCATTTTTTAAGATATCGGGACCTTCTTCTTTATGAGAGGGTTTTGTGAAAAGAAAATAAGTTTTAAGGATTTAAAAATCATCATAATTTTGATTTAATCCCTTAATCTTATCTATAATCGGATTTATTAATAAAAAGGGAATATTTTCAGGGAGAGATTATGCTGGAAAAAATGTTTAATCCGAATTCTGTAGCCGTGATAGGTGCTTCCAGGACAAAAGGTAAGGTCGGGCGAGCTGTACTTGAAAATCTGATGCAGAACAGTAAACTTAAGATAATACCTATCAATCCAAATGTTGATGAGATACTTGGACTTCCATGTTATCCCAATATTTTGGATGTTCCGGAAGATATGAAAGCAGACCTTGCAGTAATAGTGGTTCCGGCAAGGATGGTTCCGCAATCTATTGATGAATGTGGCAAAGCAGGAGTTAGAAACGTAATTGTCATATCTGCAGGCTTTAAAGAAGCAGGTGTAGAGGGTGCACGCCTTGAACGTGAGTGCATTTCCCTTTGTGAGCGGTATGGCATCAATATGATAGGCCCAAACTGTTTAGGTATCATCGATACTGGCTCAGGTCTGAACGCCTCTTTTGCAGCCAACATTGCTTATGAAGGCAACATTGCAATGATGTCACAGTCCGGTGCAATATGCACAGTAACACTTGACTGGGCTGAGAGAATTGGCGTTGGTTTTTCAAAATTCATTAGTCTTGGTAACAAAGCAACACTTGCAGAAAACGATTTTTTGCAGTTGTTTGAAGAAGACGATACTACAGCAGTTATTGCAGCCTACCTTGAAGGTGTCAAGGATGGCCCTGAATTCATAAAAATAGCACAGCGTGTTTCCCGTTCAAAACCCATAATAATTGTTAAATCAGGACGAACATCAGTTGGTTCCAGAGCAGTATCATCACATACAGGTACATTGGCGGGCTCTGATGCTGCCTATAATGCAGCTTTTAAACAAGGTGGTGTCATACGTGCAGATTCCCTGGAGGAAATGCTGGATTATAGCCGTGCTTTCTCAGTATGCCCTCTGCCAGAAGGAAGAAATATCGCCATAATAACAAATGCAGGTGGTCTGGGTATTCTCACTGCTGATGCATGTTACAATGCAGGTCTTTCAATAGCATCATTTGAAGAATCCACAGTTGCGCGCCTAAGGGAAAAGCTGCCTCCTGCAGCTAACTTCTATGATCCGGTGGATGTTCTTGGAGATGCCGGTGCGGATCTCTATGAGCATGCGCTTGATGTTGTCCTTGAAGATATCAATGTTAATGGTATCATTGTCCTTGTATCTCCCCAGTCAATGACAGATGTACCGGGAATTGCTGAAAAGGTTGCAGAAAAGATAAAACGATCAAAGAAACCGATACTGTGTAATTTTGCAGGTGGGAGCAGGATAGCTGCAGGCGAGGAAGTTCTCAATAACTATGGCATTCCAAATTATTCTTCTTCAGAAAGGGCAGTTGCAAGTATGAGTGCCCTTTGTAATTATTTTACAATCAAGAATCATAAAACGGAACAACCTGAAAAACTCACATATGACTCAGAATTTGCCCGTTCATTCATAGATACTGCCTCAGCAGAAAAACGCAGGACACATGGCCTTGAGTCAATGGACATACTAAAAGCATATGATATCCCGGTAGTGGATTCAAGGATCGCAACGACACTTCCTGATGCAATAAGGGCTGCAGAGGGCATGGGATATCCGGTTGTCATGAAAATATTATCTCCAGATATCTCGCATAAGACCGATGTAGGTGGTATCCGTCTTAACCTGAAGCATGCGGATGACGTTGAACGTGCTTATAACTCTATGATGTCCGATGTAAGGCATTACATGCCGGATGCTGCTGTAACCGGTGTACAACTCCAGAAGATGGTAAGTGGAGGAAAAGAGGTGATCATAGGTATGGACAGGGATCCACAGTTTGGTCCTCTGTTAATGTTCGGCCTTGGAGGGACATATGTTGAATTCCTGAAGGATGTTTCATTTGCAGTTGCACCTATCAGTACAGCAGAGGCAAAGCACATGGTGTCATCTATTAAGACGTACCCCTTGATAGCAGGAGTGAGGGGAGAGGTAGCATCAGATATTGATTCTATAATCCAGACTCTGCTAAAAGTGTCACAATTGGTAACGGATTTTCCGGAGATACTGGAATTTGAAATTAATCCTTTAATGGTCATGCCCGAAGGTCAGGGGTGTGTTGCAATGGATATCAGGTTTACACTGGATAGTTAAATGAGTTTAAGGAGAGAGTATAGTATGGCTTCAATATTGATCAGTTCATCAGAAGAGTACTCAGGTAAGAGTTCTATATGTATGGGTTTGGGAACAATTTTCCAGGACAGCGGCTTGAAAGTTGGCTATATGAAACCTGTGGGGAATCTCCTCATTGATGTACATGGCTCCCTCACAGATGAAGATTCCGAAGGAATAAAGAAGTTGCTTGGAATAGAGGATCCAGCAAAGTATATAACTCCTATTCATCTTACGGACAGTCTCATAGATGATGCCCTCAAGGGTGTGGAAAAGGACCTTGATGAAAGACTTTTAGAAGCATATTCTATAGTATCCAAGGACAAGGATATTGTTTTTATAGAAGGTACCGGTGGTATTGGAGGAGGTTCCATGTATGGCCTTTCAGATCCGGAAATTGCTTCTAAGCTTGATACCAAAATCCTTCTTGTGACTCGGTTTGATTCAATTTCTGCGGTTGACCGTATACTGTGCGACATGCGCATCATCGGAAATAATGAGATGCTTATTGGCTTGATACTCAATGAGGTTCCACTAAACATGGCGGACAGGGTAACTGAAATAGTGGTTCCGTTTTTGGAGAGAAAAGGGATAAAGGTATTTGGAACCATTCAGGAAGACGATACCCTCCGTTCGGTCTTTATTTCAGAGATAGTTGAGGATTTGCATGCTGAGGTTCTTGTGGCGCCGGACAAACTGGACCAGCTTGTGGAACATTATCTTGTGGGTGCAATGGAAGTTGGTTCTGCAATAAAATATTTCAGACGCCAGCCTAATAGTGTAGTCATTACAGGTGGTGACAGGGCAGATCTGCATATGGCTGCCATTGAATCAAGGGTAAAATGCCTCATACTTACAGGTAACATGCGTCCAAGCGGTGCTGTCCTTGCAAGTGCAGAGGAAGCAGGCATTCCTGTGATTCTTGTGCGGGGTGATACTATGAATACTATTGAGAGAATGGAAAATCTCATTGGACACGCCCACATAAAGCAACAGGTCAAGCTGGACAGAGTCGTTGAGCTTCTGAAAAATCATCTTGATATTCTTGCAATTGCAGAGGCTATCGGAATTGAACTAAAAAGTTAAAACAGTAGAAGGAGATTTTAAATCTCCTGTTTTATGAAGATTCCAGTTCTTTTGTTTTCTGTTTTAGCATGTCTACTACAGAAGGATCCTGCAAAGTGGTTACATCACCGGGATCCTTTTCATTTGCAATAGCTTTGAGTACTCTCCGCATGATCTTCCCGCTTCTTGTTTTGGGTAGGTCATCTGAGAATATTATCTGTTTTGGACGTGCAAAGGGCCCAATGTTCTTTTCAGCATAGCCTCTGAGTTCCTTTTTAAGTTCTTCACTTTCCTGAGCGCCGGATTTGAGAGTAACATAGCAGTATATCACTTCACCTCTTAGTTCATCTTCCTTTCCTACAACACCGGCTTCTGCAACTGAAGGATGTGATACCATTATGCTTTCAAATTCAGCACTTCCTATGCGGTGACCCGATACTTTGATTACATCATCCACACGTCCGATTATCCAGAAATAACCATCCTCATCCCTTTTGGCACCGTCACCTGCAAAATAGGTCTTATTGTCCCACTTGCTCCAGTATGTCTCAATAAAACGTTCCTCATTACCAAAAACAGTTCGTACCATGCTGGGCCAGGGTTTGAGGATTGCAAGGTAGCCGTCCTGCCCGGGGGCAACTTCATTTCCTTTCTCATCCAGGACTGCCGCCTTAATTCCAGGCAAAGGCATGGTAGCACTTCCAGGTTTAGTTGTCGTGACTCCAGGCAGTGGTGATATCATGATCATACCTGTTTCAGTCTGCCACCAGGTATCGACTATCGGACATTTCCCCATTCCTATATTTTCATGATACCACAACCATGCACCTGGGTTAATTGGTTCTCCCACAGAGCCTATGAGTCTCAGTGTAGATATGTCATGCATTTGCGGCCAGGAAACTCCCCATTTCATAAATGTTCTAATTGCCGTAGGTGCCGTGTACAGAATTGTTACTTTGTGTCTTTCAATAATATCCCAGTACCTGTCTTTATCAGGATAATCCGGGGCACCTTCGTAGGCAACAAGGGTGGTACCATTGGACAGAGGGCCGTAGACAAGGTAGGAATGTCCGGTTATCCATCCGCAGTCTGCCGTACACCAGTATATGTCCTCTTCTTTCAAGTCGAAAACTAATTTTGTTGTGGTGTGTGTTGCTACCATGTAGCCACCAGTAGTGTGAACAATTCCCTTTGGTTTTCCTGTGGTGCCACTTGTGTACATCAAAAAGAGCATATCTTCAGAATCCATGACCTCTGGTTCACATGAAATATCTGAATCTTTCATGATCTCATGCCACCAGACATCTCTTTCTTTCATCATGGATATTTCATTTCCACCGTGCTTGACAACAATTACTTTCTCTACAAGTCCACAGGAACGAATACCTTCGTCAACTTTGTTCTTTTGTTCCACCACTTTACCCCTGCGTGAATATCCATCACAGGTTATGAGCACTTTACTATTCGCATTTCCTATGCGTGTGGCAAGAGAATCACCGGAGAACGCGGCAAAGACCACACTATGCGGTGCCCCAATACGGGCACATGCAAGCATGGATATAATAACCTCCGGAATCATGGGAAGATATATGGTTACGATGTCTCCTTTTTTTACCCCTGCTTCCTTAAGAACATTTGAGAGCCTGCAAACCTCTTCCAGCAGTTCCCTATAGGTATATTTGCGTATTTCACCGCTTTCTGCCTCCCATATGAGAGCAGTTTTATTAGCACGCTTCTCAATATTCGCATCAAGACAGTTGTAACATGCATTTAGTTTTCCTCCGATGAACCATTTTGAGTGAGGTGGTTCCCATTCCAGTACACTGTCCCATTTACGGTACCAATGGATACTGTTTGCATTCTCCTCCCAAAAACCTTCCGGGTCGTCTTCAGCTTTCCTGTATATATCAGGGTCATTGACAATGGCGTTTTCTGCAAAGTCTTCCGGTGGTCTGAAAACGGTCATGTCTTTTTTAGACTTATTTGCTTTTTCTCCCATAATAGCACCCACATAAAGGAAAAATATTCCTGTAATAGAATTGTATCAATTTGTTTATATGGTTTGTTGTGTGGGAATATGGATGAAATAAAAAAGAAAGGGTGCTAAGACCCTGAGATAGGGATGAAAGAATATCTATTTCCTCATCATCTCGAGGACATCACAAACCTTGTTGATTGTATCAACTGCGGTCTTCATACCTTCTTCATCTTCTGCGGCTGGCTTTTTGAGTATACCACCGAAATGTCCGCCATCTCCGACCACTATCATTCCGTGGATATGCATCCATTCATGTATGGACTGGATAGTCTTCTCCTGACCGCCGTTCCTTGAGCCGCCTATTGCCATTGCTGCACCGAGCTTGTTGCTGAGTTTAAATCCCTGTCTCCTGTGCACAACACTTCTGTCACAGAGAGCTTTAAGCTGTGCTGTCATGGTTCCGAAGTAGACCGGTGAGGATACCACGATTGCATCAGCCTCTACAAGTTTATCGTAGACTGGCTGCATGTCGTCGCAGATTACACATTTTTCGCCAGTGGCACAGACTCCACATGCAGTGCATGGTCCGATATTTGATTCTGACAGAAATACAGCATCTGTTTCAAAACCTCTTTCACTTGCTATATCCAGTACTTTTTTAATCAATGTATCATTATTCTGACCAGCTTTAGGGCTTCCTGATATTCCAAGTATCTTCATATGATCACCACTGTGGAATTGGAAGCAAGGGATATTAGTTTTTGGCTTAGGTCCTTTTATGGAAAAGGTATAATAAGATTAGTTCATAATGACAAAAAATTAAATTAATATTTCCTTTATATTCATATAGAATCTATATATTGATCAATGGTCATTCAGGTTAAAGAAGCGGTGATGGAATTTTGACTACCAGGGACTATCTTACTATTGATGATTTTGATATTGACGGAAAAACCATACTTGTTCGAGTGGATTTGAACACCCCTATGGATCCTGATGGTAATATTCTCGATGATATGAGAATAAAGAGCCATATACCTACTATAAAGGACCTCGATGATGCAAAGGTTGTGCTTCTGGCTCACCAGAGCAGGGCAGGGAAAAAAGACTTTACCACCATGAAGCCTCATGCTCAGCTCATGTCCCAGTATCTTGGAAAAGAAGTACGATATATTGATGATATATTTGGTACATATGCCAGGTCTTCTATTTCTTCTATGGAAAAAGGCGATGTAATATTACTTGAGAATGTCAGGTTCTACTCCGAGGAAAATATAGAAAGAACTGCTAAGGACCATGCGGGCACGCACATGGTACGCAAACTCTGTCCTTTGATCGATATCTTTCTGAATGATGCATTTGCAGTTTCCCACAGAAGCCACCTCTCTATTATGGGTTTCACTGAAATTCTGCCAACAGGTGCTGGCAGGGTAATGGAAAAAGAAATTAAATCTCTTGATAGGGGTATCAAAGGCGGTGAAAGACCATGCATCTTTGTTCTTGGTGGTGCAAAGGTCGATGATTCCCTTAAAGTTGCAGAAAATGTCCTGATCAACGGGGGTGCTGATAAAGTGCTTGTCACCGGTGTTGTAGCAAACGTAATGCTTGCAGCATCAGGTGTGGATATAGGCAAAGTCAATCTGGATTTCATTGAATCACAAGGTTATACGGATCAGATCGAAAGAGGAAAACATGTCCTTGAAAGGTTCAATGGAAAAATAGGTCTTCCCATTGATGTTGCCTTTAATGATGGTGGAAAAAGGGTTGAGGTGCGGGTCAGTGAACTCCCGGGGGGAAACCTTCCAATAAATGATATTGGTCTTGAAACGATTGTTGCTTTTTCAGAAGATATCAAGAATGCAAAGACTGTTATTCTGAATGGTCCGGCAGGGCTTTCAGAGATCGATGAGTTTGCACTTGGTACGCATGAAATTATTAAAGCAGCAGTTGATTCTGAGTATTCTATCGCCGGTGGCGGACATATCTCTGCAGAGGTAAGAAATCTAGGTTATGAGGATAAGTTCTCTCATCTAAGCACAGGTGGTGGAGCTTGTATTGATTACCTTGCAGGTGAGGTCCTGCCGGGCATAGAAGCCCTTAAAACTGCAGCTAAACGATACAGACTTAATAGATAAAAGACTAGTTTCCTGTAAGGAATAACAGGAGTAATGTCATGAGTGAAGGGGTCAAATTACTTTCATATACCGATGGTCAGGCAGCCGTTCAGCTTGCCAGAGATGCTATTGAAGTGTATTTGAGAACTGGTGAGATGATGGACGGTTCAGAGATACAATTACCTTCAATATTCAATGAGGTCCGGGGAGTTTTTGTGACTTTGACTGAAGATGGGGACCTGCGTGGTTGCATAGGTCATCCATATGCAGATTCACATCTCAGATATGCTATAGCTGATTCTGCCTTGTCTGCTGCTCTGAGGGACCCTCGTTTTCCTCCAGTAAGCATTGCTGAAATGGACAGTATCACAGTAGAGGTAACAATCCTGACAAGGCCGGAGTTGCTTGACGTTCCTCCAAAAGACCTACCATCTTCGATCAAGATTGGAAGACATGGGCTTATAGTCAAAAGTGGATATAGGCAAGGTTTGCTTTTACCACAGGTAGCACCGGAAAATAATTTTGATGAGATCGAGTTCCTCAACCATACATGTATGAAAGCCGGTCTGCCACATGATGCCTGGGTAACAGGGGTTGAAGTTTATGCTTTTGAGGGACAGATATTCTCAGAAAAAGAACCAAAAGGTGAGATCGTTGAAAAAGATTTCAACGATAAAACATGTTCCAGCAAATAAACAAATCGCTCTGCTTTTCTTCAAATTGTCATTTTTGTTTTAAAGATAATTTTCAAGTACCTTAAGGATTCCATCTACATCTCTTTCAAGCGCATCCACTGCTATTTCCATCATGAGGTTAACGATACCTTCATCTCCAAATGTCCTGAAATCAGTTTTCAGTCCAAAAACCGGAATTCCTTTTGCGTAGGCATATCCCATTTCCCATGCAGTCCCTGAGTCCACATCACTGCCACCATCCAATACTGCCAGCACTATATCTGATTCATCAATTCCACGGACATCATTCTCAAATATATTTTTCTGCCTGTCTTCCCGGCGACTTGATTCTGTATCGTTGCCATCTTCCTGTGGCAGAAATACTGAAAAACCCATCTCAACTAATCTGTCCCTGAGCATTACGTTAAAATCCCTCTCTGCCTGTGAAAAAAGAGGGCCTGCCAGGTATATTTGTTTTTTCTCGTCCATTGTCTATCATCCTCAACTTTGGGATATCTAGATAGTCGGGATGCTTAATAATGGTGTTGTGAGCAGGGTGAAAATAATATGTCTAGTTCAGAATGGATTGTTTTTAGATGAGGAGCTCCTTACAAAAACTGAAGTTGCTATTCACATCAACTCTTCACATATCTGTAGATATTTTATAACAATGCTGTCCCAATCATAATCTTTTGACTTCAGGGCTGCATTTTCTGACATTTCAAGATGTATTTTATCATCATTCAGGAGTTTTTCAATGGCTTCGGTAATTTGACCTTCATTCAATTCAGTAAGTATGCCGCAGGTCTCATCCACAAGATATTGTGATGCATTTCTTTCTTCCTTTACAGTAATGACCGGGGTTTCACATGTAAAAGCTTCGATTACAACAATTCCAAAACCTTCCCTGCTTGAAGGTAATACAAAGATCTTGGATGCTTTTATTCTGGCAATTACTTCGTCGTATTCAAGAAAGCCAGTCATTGTGATGTTATCAGCAATATCAAGTGCTTCTATAAGGGCTGTAAGATCATCTCTTTCAGGTCCGTCACCTATAATGCATAGTCTGATATACGGAATTCTGTCCTTTAGTTCTGCAATAGATTTTAGAAGAACATCAACATGCTTTTCTTTAATCATTCTCCCGGCAAAAAGAACATCATACTCTTCATTAAAAGGCGGAATGCTCTCAATATATCCAATGTTTATCCCATTTGAGACCACTTTAACGCCATTTCTTTTATATCCCAGAGATTCAAGATAGTTTTTTGTCATCTCCGAAACAGCAATGTTGTTTGGAGAAATTAAATAAACCAGTTTTTCAATATTTTTCCCAAAAAATCCTTTTTTCCCCATGTATTCATACCAGTAATCTCCCCAGAATTCATGCCATGTCAGAACCGCAGTAGTTCTCCTCAGGAGTGAAATCACTTTTACAGTAAAACAGGAAAAATATGGGAAAACACTTACATCTATAATATCGAATTTTTCCTTATTCAGAGGCAGAAACAATTTAACAGAGAAAATCAAAGCCTCACGTATGGAACGTTTACCATTAATATAAAGGTCCTGTTTTCCACAAACGCCATGCAGTGTCATACCTTCATACTCAATTATATTATCTCCATCCCACCATTTGATTCCAAACAGGTGGACATCATTCCCTTTTTCAGCAAGAAGTTTTCCCATCTCAAATATTCGCTTCTCTGCGCCACCTTTGATCCATGGATAAACAGCATCATAAACAAATGCGATTTTCATCCGTTCACTCGTCCTGATCGGTATCCAGCAGCATTACGCTCAGGAATATTGCACTGAATATTAGCTGCATACCAATGGCAACAAGTACCATTGAAATGACTGCAGACTCTATTTCTGAAAGGGAACCATATCCTGAACTCATCCATTGATAAATTAATCGTGTTCCAAGGCTTAGCCCCATCAGAAGTATTATGGAACCAGCAATAAGTTCTTTCTCAAGAGAGTGATAACTTAAGATCTTGTAATCACTGATACTTTTCTTTTCATAGATTCCATGTATTAAGCCGTATGTTTTCAGATATACGCCAGTTGCCAGAGTCTGTCCACCGATTATCAATAGCATACTACCTAATATGAAAGAATGGAGTCCTGTATCAGCCACATCCCCTTTTAGCAGGAGGACACTGGTAACTAGGAAACCAAGTAAGAATACGAATGCACCGGGAATATATAAGAAAGGCACAGGACAATACAGCATCATGAAACGTACATGTCTCCATCCATCCTGGAAAGAACGCAGGTTTGATGGGGCATTTCGTTTGTAATATGAAATTGGAACTTCTTTGACACGTAAGCCTTTATGTAATGCATCAATGATCATTTCAGAAGCCATTTCCATTCCCCTGCTTTTAAGATCCATTTTCTGCAATGCTTCTTTTGTAAATGCCCTCATACCGCAGTGAGCATCTGATATTTTTGTTTTGAATAATATGTCCAGTAACCATGTGAGAAAAGGATTTCCGATGTAACGGTGCAGCCAGGGCATTGCTCCTTTTTTGATATCTCCTTTAAGCCGGCTACCAATTACAAAATCTGCGTCTCCAGCCATCAGTATATCTAAGAATTTAGTAAGCTCATTGAAATCATAGGTATCATCTGCATCAGCAATGGCTACATAATCCCCTTTTGCCTGTGAAAGACCTATTTTGTAAGCATTCCCATAACCCTGTATCGCAGGTATTAGTATTGCTCCCATTTCCTTAGCAATTTCGGGTGTGGAGTCTGAGGAGTTATCAACAACAATAATTTCGCCTTCAACTCCATAGTGCTTAAAGACACTATGCGCCTTCTCAAGGCATATGCGTATTGTTTTTTCCTCATTCATCGAGGGTATTACTATGGAAATCGTGGGCATGGGTCGCAGGGTTGTATGTGATGTTACTTTTTAGTTTCGCTCAAATATTCTTTACTGAAGTCATTGCTGAATGAGATCAAGTCTTATATTATTACCTTCAGTTACGTCTTTTTCATCAATTGATATTATTTCTATATCCTCTGTATTTTCGCTCATGCTGACATAGTAAGGTTCTACAATTGAATCATATGGTATTTCTGTTGTTGAATATGGTACAGTCAGTTCATACCAGCCGGATTCATTTGCTATTGCTTCGTTTTCATATTCGAAGCTTCTTCCGCTGCTCAAAGTAACATTCGCCCTTGCAGATACCATTTCATTGGCATTGGCAAGTCCATAAATAGTGGCTCCCGGTACATATTCAAATATCTTTATATTGCTAATCTCAGTGGAGTTATCAGAACGATTGTCTAATTTTACGTTCAGATCTGCTCCTTCTGATTCATGAATCAACCGAAGGTTATCAACTTTGTTTCCACTAAAGAAGTGCAGATTAATTATGTTTGGTCGAAGTTTCTCATCTCCCCATACAAAATCCTCATACTGCTGTGCCCCAAGGAATTCTTCTCCTGCAATATCGTATATGTATCCGAGCTTCCCGGTAGTTACCCATGTATCGGTAATTACGTATTTGACATTTCTTTTTTGAAGAATGGGCACAATCTCATCTTCATCCGATGTAACATAAAAGCGAGCTGCATCTTCAATTCCTGTCTGGAAATTGTTTGCAACCACTGGTCTTTTTGCAATGTAAACTATCCAGTTTCCATAATCCCACCAACTTAACACACCGTATTCCGGTGTTTGTTCCGGCTCAAGGTAATATGAAGTGTCCGGGCTGTTTGATCCAAGCCATTCAAGTGTTTCCTGCCAGTCCGAAGATGGTGTATTGGGAGTAATGAGTGTATCCACAAGAGGTGAAAATGCAAAAATTGAAACAATGCTGACAAACAGTAGTATAATTCCTGTACTGACAATGGTTTCCCTTAGAGGGGTCTTTTCAGGCTTCTTTTTTGACAGTTTCTGTGGTTTTTTCTCTTTTTCCTGTTCTTTTTTCCATTGCTTGTACAACATATCGATGATAAATCCGGATAAGACTGCGAAGTTGATTGCAAGCATATAGGAAAATCTTCTCTGTGAAAGAGTTAAAACCAGAATAACTATGGTCCATGTAACGAAAAATACCATCTCAGCAGGGTATTTCTTTCTATTCATTTCCACTGCAGCAACAAACAAGCCAATAATAGCTGTTAAACTAAATATTGTGAATCCGCTCCACACGTATTTTGTCGTAAATGCTCCGTCGAACAATATGGGTTGTGCTTCAGTTATCGTTCCAAGTACGCCGCTGTCACCGCTCAGGTATTGTATACCGGTCATTGCCTGATGGTAAAAATCGGGGGCAATGAGATTAAGCAGTGCTATTCCAATAATACCAATGGTTATGATAGCTGCAGGATAATATGTCCATTTCACGTCTTTTTTACTGAATGTGCTAGCAATTATTCCGCATATTGCGGTTGCTGCAAGTAAAAATACCACGTATATGATGTGGAATTCTGAAAGGAACATCCCACTCATTTCAAGTCCTGGCCGGAGTCCTATTTCAATGAGAGGTACTATTAAAAGAAGAATTGTGATGTAAGTTATGATCACGTTGATCAGCATGTATTGAGATTGCCTTTTTTCTTTGAGGTCAAAGGTGAACTGAACAAAAGAATACAAAACCAAAAGACCTAGGAAGATTGGTGCTCCAATCCATGTAAATATTGTGAGTGTAAGTATCAATCCGGTAGCAATTGAGTAAAAAATCGGTTTAAGAACAAGTTTTTTGTCAATTTCTTTGATGTTTGAAATAGTGAGTTTCATTTCATGGCTGTATTTTAAGGCCAGTATGAACAGGGTGAATGCAGCAGTTGATAACAAAACTTCTGCTGCGTGGTGGTCAGTAGCACCTGCCTGGGATATCATCAGGTGTGCGGGTATCAGTGAGATTATTACTGCACTTAAAATTGCAGTTCTTTTATCAAAAATGTTTGAAGCTACAAAATAGACTGGTATAACTGTCAGAGTTCCCAGTATTACAGGGAAAATTGCAGCCACCATTTCTATAGTAGCTATACCTGGATTTCCACCGCCTGCTATCAGAGCTAAGCCTGCTATTGCCTGGTCATAAAGAGGAGGCCATCCAATTTCATAACCGTAAGGAAAGTTGATGTAGGAGTCAAAAGTGATTGTATCTGGAAAATGTTGTACCGTGTAAACAACCCGTCTGACATGGTAAAAAGAATCAGTTCCTGTGAACATTATTCTACCATTTGCACTAATATTGAACCAGGATATCATCCTTACTAGAAAAGCAAATATTACCAGAAACAGAAGAGGTAATTTTCCATCGGTTACTTTTTTCAGATTAATCTACATTCCTCCCTCAAACACGCATCTAACTATGTCCTAGCGTATATATCTAATTCTTAAAAACAGGTTCAATACTTATAATGATTTCTTTTAATCTCTGAATATTCATATTTTCGAAGCTCACTGTTTTTTTAATCATTCTTTTTGTCTCTTCGGTAAGCTGATACATTCTATTTGCAACATGGTTCTGAATGTAGTACTCAAAGAGAACTCCTTTTTGCATCGCATAGATATTCTCCATGGGACTGACCAAGTTGATGCTACATGAATCGATTGACTTAATCACTATTTTTTAGTAGAGGCGAATTTTTACAGAAACGAAGGTAGAGGTTTTAATTCCAAATTCTAGATTTACAAATTTGATATAAAAGAGATAAGGGCCAGAATAGTTCTATTATTTCATTTGGGATTGATTGGTATCCTAAAGGAGAACTTACTGCCCTTCCATGGTTCGCTTTCCACCCATATACTACCGCCATGCATCTCTACGAGCTTCCTGACCAGCGCAAGTCCAAGCCCTGTTCCGCCGTACCTTCTGTTCATAGAACCATCTATCTGTATAAAAGCTTCAAAGATACTGCCAAGCCTTTCTTTTTCGATACCTATTCCGGTATCCTGAATTGAAAAAAGAACGGTATCATCATTACCGGTATTTACCCTGATCGTTACAGTACCGCTGTCATCTGTGAATTTAATGGCGTTTTCCACAAGATTGTACAGGATGCTTTCCATCTTTCCTTTGTCTGCGATAACAGTATCCAGGTTATGATCCAGCGTGGTATTTATCTGGATATTTTTCTTTGATGCTTTTGCAAACAGGACACTGGTTGTATCATGAACAATATTGCTTATGTTTACAGGTTGTAGTTTTAGGGATTCCAATATGTTATGTTCCAGATTCGCAAAATCAAGCATCCTGTTTATTACGGATAGCAGGTTTTCACCGCTCTGCTGAATGTATCCTAAATATGTCTTTTGCTGTTCATCAAGATTATTGTGAGTTCCATGAAGAAGCTGGTCTGAAAAACCTATTACCGCAGTCAAAGGTGTTCTGAGTTCATGACTGACATTATTCAACATTTCACTTTTAATGCGGTTCGATTCGTCTGCAATGGTTTTTGCATATATTAGAGCTTCCTCTGCTTTTCTCTGATCAGTTATGTCAACAATGACTGCAGTGGCATAAAGTACAGAATCATCTTTACCTCTGATAACATTCGAATATAATTTAATCCATACTATATGACCTTCTTTATGAATGTAGCGCTTTTCGATCTCATATGAATCCATTTCTTTTGCCATGATCTGCCGGATATATGTATCTTCCAGGTGCAGGTCATCAGGATGAGTTATATCTCTGAAATTTGCTGATATTAGCTCGTCGACCGAATAACCGGTTATTTCACTGAAGCGTTTGTTGGTCCTGAGGAAATGTCCATCCAGGGATATCTGGGCAACACCTACTGCTGCCTGGTCAAAGAACAGTTTGAACACTTTCTCATTTTTTTCAATCTCTTTTTCAGCTATTTGAAGTTCCATTTCAGCTGCTGCACGAGAGGCAAAACTACTAAGAAGTGATAGGAGGTGTGAACTTTTGTCTAACGGTTTGTTGTCGATAACGGATATCAGTCCGATTGTTTTTCCTTTACTATCCCTCAAGGGTGTACCCCAATAGCTCTCTGCTTTCATTTCCTCTAGCATATGGTCCTCAGGGAATTTTTTGTAGATGTCTGAGGGATAGAAACACATTTCTCCATTCATAACATCGTGACATGGGGTTCCTTCAAGAGAATAACTGAAATTATCACAAAGTTTTCCATCCATCCATACGGCAAGTGTTGTAGCAGTATCGGGTCTCACTGTATCCAGACTGGAAATGAATACGCAGTACAGCTTTTGGGAGAGTGCAAGCTGGTGAACAAGTACGGCAAAAAGGTCCTCATCGCGAGAGGAAGATGTCTCGGCAATTACTCGCATAGCATCTTCATATTTTTTATTTTCACTTATATCTGAAATAATGCTTGCAAACTGCCCGGGAACTGTCTGATAGGCGACCACATCGTAATATCGGTCGAGTTCGGATACATAGTCTTCGAGGTATAGCGGCTCTCCGGTCAGGGCAACATGGCCGTATTTTTCAATCAAGGATGCTTTTATATTTGGCAATACCTCGAGTACTGTCTTACCAAGAATACTTTCCTTTTTGAGACCTGTCAGATCTTCAAAAGCTTCATTAACATCAAGGAAACGGTAATCTACAACCGCCCCGGATTCATCACATATTACTTCATGAACAGCCATACCCTGTTGCATCTGGGTGACAAGTAACCTGAACTTTTCCTCACTTGCCCGCAGTTCTTCTTCTGCATGTTTCTGAGCTGTAATGTCCCAGTTAGTACCGATCATACGTACAGGTATTCCGGAATCGTCACGATGGACGGTGGCCAGAGCACGGATATTACGGATAGAATCGTCCGGTCGTACAATGCGGAACTCGATGTCGTATTCATTTTCTCCATAAAGGGCCATTTTCATGGCATTTTCCGTTTCCAGACGATCATCAGGATGAATAAGTGCCAGCCAGGATTCTAATGTGTTATCAAATTCATCCCGATTGATTCTGTAAAGACTGGTCATTTGTTCATCATAAATTATTTTATTATTGACAATGTCGTAGTCCCAGACACCCACACCACCGGCACGAGTGGCCAGCTGAAGACGTTCGCTGGCATCCTGTAGTTCATTTTCAACCCTTTTTTGTTCCGTCATATCCAGTGCAATGCTCAAAATAGCTTCCTTTCCATGCCAGGGTATGACTTTTGCACTCACACTTAATGGAAATTTAGTCCCATCTTTCTTAATATGACATACTTCAAAAGATACTGTACCTTTATCTTTGGTCTCCTGTATTCTCTCCGGTATCTTTCTGATAGTATCCGGATCATACATAAGTTGCAGATTCAGATTCTCAATTTCACTTTCCAGGTATCCATGGAGTATATACATACGTTGATTTGCAAACAGAATATTTCCTTCAAAGTCGTGGATTATGATGGATGCAGGGGACGTTTTCAGCACACCTGCCAGCATCAGCATCTTCTCTTGGGACTCGATTTGTTCAGTAACATCCTTGAACACACAATATGTCTGCTTAAAAGTTCCATCCTGATGATATCCTATTCTTCCCTCGAACGAAACGTGCAGATAGTGTCCATCTTTATGCCTGACCTTGTACTGTATGTCACTGCCATGCCCTATGAGTTTGAATCGTGCAAAAATTGTGTGAAAATCAGATGCCCAGTCCGGATGCAGTAATTCTGAAAATAATCTGCCGACGATTTCTCCCTTTTTGTAACCGAGTTTTTCCAACCATGCGGGATTCACATCGATGAAACGTCCATTCTCATCAAGTGATTGGTATGGCAGAGGTGCATTGTCGTAAAGTGCTCTGAATTTTTGTTCCCTGTTAATTAATTCGGCTTCTGCTTGTTTACGGTCAGTGATATCGAGGGCTGTAAATGTTATTCCTTCTGAGAGATTAGAAATATCGATTGGCGTTGAAGATAACAGGATATCTATAATTCTTCCGTCCTTTCTCTTCCATTTTGTCTCAACGGTACCTGTCTCATTTTCTGATATCTGCTGATATTTTTCATTTCCTACGTATTCATATTCTTCCTGGTTGGGGTACAAAATGCGGGAACTGGACCCTACGAGTTCATCGTAGTCATATCCTATCATTTCGCATATTCGGGAATTTACTTCTGTAAGTATGCGATCTTTTACAACACCTATTCCGATGGGTGCTACTTTGAAGATACTTTCTAGTTTCTTCTTATCTCTTGGCATGATCCTATCTTAAAATTTGTACCAGGTATATATATTACTTTTTGTTTTGTAAAATTATTTGTAATGACGTTAGCGATCTGGCATGCGTCTGATCGCATGCATATCTACATGATTGGCAGTTACTTTCTCCTTAATTTCCTGAAACCTTTTTATTCTACAAGCGATAACAATTATCAGTGGTTGTAATGTCACGATTATTGATCGGTTTGAGGGTTTGGTGGATCGCTGTTGTTTTCATAGTGATCGTCTTTCTTGTTGTGTTCTCGGCAAACTATCTCGGATTGAGGCCGACAGTTACGGGTTCGGGGGTTGAAGGTATAGACCTGCCACCGGCTTTTGCTATTGATGTTTATGCAGATGACCTTGGAAGCACACTGCTTTCATTTGGTGGTCCATCTCCAGGTCCTCGTATGATGATGATAAAAGATGATCTTCTTTTCGTTTCAATTCCTAACAAAGGATTGATAGCTGTACTGCCGGACCGTAACGGGGATAATTTGGCTGACGAGGTGCAGGTGTTCATATCGGACCTCGATTATCCACACAGTACCGACTATTATGATGGCTGGTTTTACATAGCAGAGGAAAGCAGGGTCATTAGGGTGAGAGATGATGACAATGACCTTGTTGCAGACGAGGGTAGTCTGCAAGTGCTTATCGACACTCTTCCCACAGGAGGACATTATACAAGGACTGTGAAGGTCCATAATGGAGAACTCTACCTGAGTCTTGGTTCATCGTGTAATGTCTGTTATGAATCTAATGATATGAGAGCCGCCATATCAAAGAGTGATCTTGACGGCAGCAACTTTACGGTATTTGCAAAAGGGCTTCGAAACTCGGTCGGGCTGGCATTCCATCCGCTCACCGGGGATCTGTATGGCACTGATAATGGAAGAGACTGGCTTGGTGACGATTTGCCGCCTGATGAAATAAACCATATAACAGAAGGTGGCGACTATGGCTGGCCCGAATGTTATGGTAAGAACATCTATGACACCGACTTTAATACCGGCGAGTACACCGGCAACCTGTGTAATGATACTGGGAAGATTCCGAGCTTTGTAGACCTGCAGGCACATTCAGCACCTCTTGGTCTTACTTTCTATGACGGCGACAGTTTCCCGGAAGAGTATCAGGGTGATCTCTTCGTCTGTTTCCACGGTTCGTGGAACCGGCAGGAACCCACGGGTTACAAGGTGGTAAGTATAGATATGGACACTCGGGAGGTAAGTGATTTCGCAACAGGATGGCTCAGGGCTGCAACGATCAGCGGCAGACCAGTTGATGTTGTAGTTGCTGATGATGGCTCGCTTTTTGTCAGTGATGACAATGCAGGGAAAATATACAGGATATATTACACAGGCTAAGCGCCTGATGTAATTAATTAAATATAAGAGTTGAATACTCTTACTTATAGGGATTTAAATTATTAATTGTTAATCCGTTTCAGATATGCGGGGTTATAATATCAGCATCCAGACTATCAATTCAGAAATTGATTTCATAGAAGATATAACACGGGGGAGTTCTTTTTCCCTGCTGTACGAAAAAACAGAAGATTTTGTGGATATAGTGGCTTCATTCTTTGATGCCGGTTTTAGTAACAATGAGTGTTGCCTGTGGGGAGTTTCAGGTCAGCTTGACACTGATAATGCAAAAAAGTTACTAAAGGATGCGGGTCTGGATGTGGATAAGTATCTGGAAAGCGGACAGCTTATGCTAACCTCCTGCAATGAATGTTACATCGCAGGGGAAGGTGCGGTTTCAGAACATGATCTGAATAAATGGCAGGAGATCTACGATATTGCAATAGCCGAAGGTTATGATGGTCTGCGGATAGTCGATAAGTTTACCATTGTGGGGGAAAATGCCTGGCAGCATTTTGTTGAATACGAAAAAAAGGCCATGGAACTTATCAAAATGAAGGGCATTATTGGTCTGTTCGCTTTTTTACTTGAAGCACGTACACGATCTGAGATAATTGCGGTCATCGGTATGCACGATGGCACGATCGTAAAAAAGAAAGATAAGTGGACTCTGCTTCAAAGCTCCTCCTCATGCAAGACAGTCATGAAAGAAACCCACTTCCCTGATGACATGCTTGAGAGTGTCTGGACAGGTGTCTGGACTGTGGATAAGCATGATAACATCGTCTACTTCAACAAGGGTATGGAATCTATCTCTGGCCTATCAAAAAGTGATGTGCTCGGGAAAAAGCTGGCAAGTTTCATACCTCCTCATACAGATGGGGGTGAGTTAAGTTTCATCGATATTTTCCAGATAGCAAAGGAAAATCTTCACTCAAGGAGTTATGATATTTTCCCTTTCATGAAACCAGACGGCCAGTTCATATATCACAGTGGTTTTCTACTTCCACTAACGGATGATGAAGGTAATTATGAGGGTATGCTCGGTACTGTTGGTAAGCTTGTGGAACAAAAGATCGATCATAAGATTCTGCGGGATAAGTTCAAATCCATTCAAAAGCTGGATGATATTTACCGGGAAAGTCCGGTTGTTGCTTTTCTCTGGATTGCTGAAGAGGATTGGCCAGTGGTTTTTGTTTCCGAAAATATTTCCCAGTTCGGTTTCAGTTCTGATGATCTTATATCTGGTCAAATGAAATATGGCGACATAATTCATCCGGATGATCTGCATTATGTCCGAACAGATATTTCCCAGCTCGAGGTCCAGGGTAAAATGTTCTTTTCAAAAGAGTATCGCTTACTAACAAAATCCAAGGAAGTCAGATGGGTTACGGAGAGGTCGTACCTTATAAGGGATGAAAAAGGCAACCCTGCATATTACCAGGGTATAATCATTGATATCACAGAAAGGAAAAAAGCTGAAGAAGCTGCACTAGATTCTGAGAAAAAATATCGTATGATATTCGAAAATTCTCCACTTGGGCTTTTTCACTTTAATGAAAATGGTATCATAACCCACTGCAACGAGAAGTTTCTGAAAATAATGCAACTCCAGAAGAAAGAGGACATTATAGGTTTTGATATGGTTGCGTCAATTGTAGAGTCAAAGATGAAAAAAGCTGTGGATGATGTTCTCTCAAGGAAGGTCGGACACTTTGAAGGTGAATACCACACAGTTTCAAGTGATGTAACTATTTACATTAAGGCTGACTACAGTCCGAATGTTGCAGATGATGGTACTTTCCTTGGAGGTATAGGGGTATTTGAGGACATTTCTGAACGCAAAAAGGCAGAAGACGCTGTTCTTGAGGCTGAGAAAAAATACCGCCTTATCTTTGAGAATTCTCCCCTGGGAATATTCCAGTTCAATGCTGAAGGGATCGTAACTCACTGCAATGAGAAATTCCTGCAGATAATAGGTCTGCAGAATAAGGAAGATATCATCGGTTTTAATATGGTCACACAGATAACTGACAAGATGATGAAAAAGGCGATTAATGATGCTCTTTTCCGAAAAACAGGTCATTTTGAAGGGAAATATCGTACTGTCATCAGTGGAAAGGATGTCTATCTAAAGGCTGATTACAGTCCGAATGTTGCAGAAGATGGTACTTTTCTTGGAGGTATCGGTATCTTTGGGGATATCTCCATACGTAAAAAGGCAGAAGAGGCTTTACGTCTTGATGAATCGAGACTTGAAGCCCTTTTGAAGATCAATCAGCTGACTGGTACTTCTCTTAAGGAAATTGCTGATTTTGTACAGGAGGAGGCCGTCAGGCTTACCCAGAGTAAGATTGGTTATCTCGCTTTCCTGAATGATGAAGGGACTGTCCTTACTGTGTATTCCTGGTCAAAGAATATAATGAAGGAATGTAAGGTCAGGGGAAAGAAGCTGGAATATCCACTTGAGGAAACAGGTCTTTGGGGAGAGTCCATTCGGCAGAAAAAGCCTATAGTTATCAATGATTTTGATGCTCCTAACTTGTTGAAACATGGTTATCCTGAAGGGCATATCAGGATGAAACGCTACATGAACATCCCCATATTCGATGGCAAGAAAATAGTTGGTGCGGCAGGGGTCGGGAACAAAGAAGAAGAATACGATAAATCCGATGTAAGGCAGCTTACATTGTTCATGGAAGGCATGTGGAGACTTATACAGCGTAAAAGAGCCGAGGAGACATTGCGGGAATATGCCGATGAGCTGTCCAGGGTAAATGCCAAATTATCAAAGGCAAATACTGAGCTTTCAGAGGCGAATGAAGAACTGAAGTCCCTTGACAGGATGAAAGATGATTTCCTGTCCAATGTAAGCCATGAGTTCAAAACACCGCTTACATCTATTCAGGGATATAGCCAGTTGATAGCTGATGAGACACTGGGTTCTGTTAACGAGCAGCAGAAAAAGGCTGAAGATACTGTTATCAGGAACTCTGAACGTCTGCGCAGACTTGTGGATTCCCTGCTGTATCTTAGCAGGGCACAGTCCGGAAAGCTGAATTATTCATTTGAGGACATAAATCTGTCGGATGTTATTGATAATTCAATGCAGGATCTTGCACTTCAGGCAGAAGGGAAGGGTATTAAACTGATAAAAGATATTTCTGCAGACCTTCCCACTGTACCTGCTGATCGTGATAAGATGATGGATGTCTTTGTCAACCTGATAGATAATGCTATTAAATTCACACCGCAGAATGGCAAGGTGACTATTTCGGCACATGCCACAGAGGATTCTCTTTATGTGAATGTGGAGGACACTGGTATCGGTATCCCCACAGACAAGATCCATAAACTCTTCGAACGCTTCTATCAGGTGGATTCATCCGTAAAAAGAAGGTATGGGGGAACCGGACTTGGTCTTTATATCTGCAAGAAGATAATTGAAGACCACAAAGGTGATATCCATGCCACAAGCAAGGAAGGAAAAGGAACGATAATTCACATTCGACTTCCTTTACATCAGTAGCTCCTATATCCGGATAGATTTCAATGGCTATTTATTTGTAAGTTCTTTTAGTATAGGTGTATGTTCTGGTATCTGATCATTACTTTGGATCGTATCTTTGATCAGACAACAATTCTCATATCTGCTAATTCATGGTGAAAATATGAAAGTGATAATCATAGGTGGTTTTCTCGGCAGCGGAAAAACAACTACTTTAAGGAATCTTGCTAAACATCTGATCGATAAAGGGCACAAACTAGCCATAATTGTTAATGAGGTTGGTGAGGTTGGAGTAGATGGTGAGACAATATCAAGCAGTGGTCTTGTGACAAAAGAGCTTACAAGTGGCTGTATTTGCTGTTCCCTTAAAATAAGCATGGAATTCACACTGCAAACCATTATTGAGGATTATGAGCCTGATGTTGTTATTATCGAGCCGACGGGAATTGCTTTCCCTCTTCAGATCAAGGAGCATATAGAACTCATGGATCTGGGTGAGGTCTCATTCGCTCCGGTGGTTTCCATAGTTGATGCCAGCAGGTTTGGTGTTGAATGGAAACAGATCCCAAGGTTTATTGAAAGCCAGATTAAGGAATCCGAAATTGTTTGTATCAATAAGATAGACCTTGTTGACAGTGAAGCCATTGCAACTTCAACTCAGATGGTCCTTGGAATAAATCCTGATGCAATTGTTGTTGAATTCTCAGCAAAGAATGCAGATGAGAAATTCGAGAGATTCATGGACCTGCTGACAGGTGAAAGTGAGATACATCAGGAACGTGAGGACCTGAACTCCATGGAGGTTTCAGGTGTGGGTGCCTATGCAGGTGAGTATTCCATCAAGTCGGAAGCTATGCATCCTGATAATGCCACAACAATGCTGGTCCATATTTTAATGGATATAAGGGATAAAGTGAAACTGATAAATCCTGAGTTCATAGGTCATGTTAAGATCAGTTTCAAGTTCAAGGACGGTCTTATCAAGGGCAGCCTGACATCTTCCGAAGGTGAACCGGTTGTTGAAATACTTGATGAAAAAGGAGATGGGGAAGAGCATCTCAAGTTCCTCAGTGCGGTAACGAAAGTCCAGAAGGAAGAACTTGTGGGGATTGTTGATGAATGCATACAGGATATTCTGGAAAAGGAAAGTATTTCTTTTGAGAAAATCAGTTTCCAGGCACATGATGAACCCAAATTGATAACTTTGGATATTTAACTGGCATAGTTTTTTGGCAGGACAAATAATTTCTGTCATGTATTACTATTTTCATCTCAATGAATAAATATCATTGAAACGTTTTCTTTTTTATGAAACAAAATCCTGAAAACGAGGTACTTGAATCACTTGCAAAGACTATTCTTGTAGCTGCAAGGACCGCACCCAAGGGAAAAGGTGTCGATGATATCGTTACCTTTCTGGTGCATGATGATGAAAGAATGTATCTTGCGGATAAAATGGAAGAGCTCAGCGAAATCAAGGATATGAAGTTCCTGATACGGGATGCAAAGAATGTAAGGGATGCTGATTTATTGGTTCTTATCGGCCTGAAGTCTTCTGGTGTTAGCTCACTTAACTGCGGAGCATGCGGATTTAAGACATGTAAGGAAATGCTTGAGAACAAAAAGGTCAAGGTAGAGTTTACAGGTCCGCATTGCATGATAAAATACGTGGACCTTGGAATTGCTGTTGGCTCTGCGGTTGCAAAAGCAAAAGACCTGTGCGTCGATAACAGAATCATGTATTCAGCAGGTGCTGCTGCATGCTACTTTGATATGATAGATGCAGATGTTGCAATGGCTGTTCCGTTGAGTGTCAAGGGGAAGAACATCTTCTTTGACAGATCGTCTACCAGGTAGGCGGTAGTTTGACCATCCTTTCATTTTCTTCTATAATTTTTCTGATACCATTCAATAACAGATTTTCAGATATTGTTTTGCACGTGTATTTCAAATATATTTGAAACTTCTCTGTTTCAGTATCAATATTTTATATTTTAATACGGGTATTGTGCAATACTGACAAAACCACACAAAACAACTTATTAAGGTGATATAAATGGAAATGACAAAAGAAGAAATGCTTGACCTCGGAGATGCTCACTGTGCAGGTTGCTTTGGAGATGGAGTACAGGTTGCCACTGGATGTACGGTGGGAAAAGGTAACATAAAGAAGACCCATTACGGAAAAATAGCAATGACACTTATTTCTAGCAAGGACAACAAAGCAGTCAGATCATACGTAGTGCCTGCATCCTTCGTAAAGATGGAGCAGTCTCCTTTTATGCAGCAAAGGAAGCCCGGAGTTCCAGCATCTCAGGCATCTTGCGATATCTCACAACCTTCAATAGACATGGTAATGTCAATGCCTGATTCAGCTTTCATCGAAGTAACTGATGTATTTGACTATGAGCTTGACTCTCTTGTTGTGCAATTTAAGCGTGTGAAATGTTCCAAATGTCAGGAAATGGTAATTGGGAAGTATGCTAACATACTTGATGAGGAGATAGTCTGCCGCCCATGTATGGAAGAGGTTCATAAATTGTAGGTGCGGTAGTACCACTTTTCTTTATTCCTCCTGTAATTTCAAACTCCTGGACTGATACAAATGGACCCGATCATTGTTGCAGTTATAATCTTTTTCTTGGCTATAATATTCTCAATGCTGGGTCATGGCGGTTCTCTGGTATATGTGCCGCTGTTCTACTGGCTGGGTATCGATATGCTGGTAGCTATCCCCACAGCATTGCTACTTAATGGTATAACTTCCAGTTCTGCAGCGATCACATATTACAGGAAAAAAATGATCGATCTGCATATGGCAACTCCTTTTGTATTGACTTCTACCATTGGTGCTCCTATTGGTGCTTATTTCACAAAGTTCGTCTCTACTGGAGCACTACTGTGGATACTCAGCATTGTGTTGCTGCTTGCAGGGACACGGATGTTATTGTCTGGAAATAAGGGAGCAGAGGGTAGTAATGAGTCCGTGGTCAAGAAAAAGAGATTTATAATCGGTATATGTCTTGGATTTATGATCGGTGTTTTTGCCGGACTTCTTGGACTCGGTGGCGGTGTTTTCATTGTGCCTCTCCTGATCGCACTGGGCTATGAGACAAAACGTGCTTTTGCAACTTCGACTTTCATCGTGTTGTTCTCATCATTCTCGGGATTCTTTGGTCATATGGGTACAGGACATCTGGATGTGACACTTATGGTCTATACGGCTATAGCTGCATTTATAGGTGGTCAGGTAGGTTCACATTTGATGCACAGTAAAATGAAGTCAAAGACAATCAAGCAGATGTTTGGCGTAGTCTTGTGGATAATGGCTGTGAAAATAGTATCCGGATTGATATGATTAACCGATGAATTTGATATTATCAGTGAATGATGCTGTATTTTGAATCAGCATCTATTCTAATTCTATTTCTCTTCCTGTATCTATAATAACATGCCTTCTACAAAGTAAAAAGTTACATGTGTCCATCAAACATGATGAATTTACTTGTAGTTAAGGAAGGCTCTTCTTTAGTATTACTCTCTCTTAATATTTTTAATCCATACGAAAATGTATAACTAGAATTATAGCATATGTGCAGGTACGGGGTGCACTGGATATTACATAATTGCTCTGGTATATCTATTCCACAGAGATAGTAATTGAAAGAAAGTTAAGAAAGGAGGAAGTGAATGAAAAAGATAGTATTCACATTAATGTTACTTTTAGCGATGCTCGTGCCTCTGGCAAGTGCTGATATAATCGATGATATGGATAACAAGGTTACCGAGTACAACAATAATGTTGATTATGTGCCTTCTTACCTGACATCTCTGCTTGGTAATGAGATTACCAAATTGGCAATCGTCACTGATGAGGGAGATGAAGTATACGTAAAAGCAATCACTGAAGATGGATTGATCACTACATTTGAAGAAGTAGATGATGACGAGGAGTTCGATGCAACTATGATCGTAGGGGCAAATGAAGCCACGGTAAGGACCATTCTCAGATCATCTGATCCACTGGCTGAGTTCATCGCTGCAAAGGAAAATGGGGAAATTGTAATTGAGCCTGTTGGGCTTATCAATACTGCGAAATATACCGTAGTAAATGTTGTGATGAAAGTATCGTCATTGTTTGGATTTTAATGGACTGTATTTGAGAGGATGGTTAAGTTTACCATCCGAGTTCTATTTTTTGAATTGTCGGCAGAGTGATTTCGAACTCGAACATAATATCATTCTATTCTTTTTTCCTCTTTGTATGTTACAAACACTAGTATATTACAACATTTGGCTATAATTTATACAATCATCACAATCACTGATTTAGGTGAGGGCTAGCCAAGAGATATTTGACTTCCGATTAGTCAAACTAATAGGAAATTAATTTCCACGCTGCCGATAGATACGACAAAAACAGAGATTGCATAAAAAGAAAAAGATGTTTTTAAAATGCTGTTGGACGTTTTTCCTTTACTTGGCAGTTTAGGTTACCGACCTGTTTATACTATGAATCTTATCACAATCTCATATTTGATGTGAGATATTTATACAATAAAAATAAGAGGGGAATGAGTAATATGAAAAAAAAGTCTTATTCAATTATAGCGGTTTTATGGTATGTGGCAGCAATATTCTTTTTTGCCGCTGCAGGAATCGGTAAAAACAGCGTATATGTGGCATTAGGAGCACTCTATATTTGTATTGGTTCTTTGAATTTGCGATTGTATTATAAACATAAAAATCATAATGAAGAAGAGGATAAGTAGTTTTTGACACCTTTCTCTCTCTATGGGTATCTTTCCTTTATCATGGGTTATCTTCGTCTTGTTTTCCTCTACTTGGCAGTTTAAGAACAGACCAGTTATATCGAATGAATAATCGTCATGAAAATAAAAACAAACAATTTTTAACTGAAAAAACATAACAAGTATTACTAAAAAGTGTTCACAATCGCAATAGGAGAGGGTTTTTATTTGAAAAAACAAACAATAAATAAAAAGATTTTAATAGATTGCATATTTTTTGGAATAATAGTATTATTGTTAGCATTCCTTTTAAATGCATTTCCTGGATATGTAATAATTGATGATCAGTATCATATTACAATTGATAATCAGTTCCACATTGTAGGACTTTATATAATAACGGCATCTATAGCTCTTTTTTCAGTATATGTTTCAATTATGAACTATTTATCGCCCAATCAAACAAAAGTTGAATTCATTCAAAAACAACTTGATTGCTATTATATACCACTAAGAAAACAATTACTCAGCAAGAATACACAAGAAGTAGATTTGGAATATTTCATAGATCATTGCTATCTTCTAGCTATCCATCTTACAAAAAAAGACATGGAATGTTTTTTTGACAAAATTAAGAACCCTGAAAAACATAGAGTTTTAGATAGCTGCTCAAACAAAACGAAATCAGCAATTTTACACAAAGTTAATTTGGACATTGGAGTACTTGAAGACAAATTAAAAAAAGAGTTCGATTAATCAAATACAAAATATTATTTCCTTTATTATGGGTAGTCGGTAGAGAATCCTCTCTCCTACCAAAGCGCAACCATTATACCCCTACAATCACTTTTTCATCATATATTTGATAAAGTAGAATTCTGTGGGACGCTGCAACCTTTCCGTAAGGTGCAAATCCTGAAATATTATAGTAAAGTAAGGTATACTCATGGACGTAAAAGATGTAATGAACACTGAAGTTGTTACCTGCTCTCCGGAAACTCCGATAAGAGAAGTAGCACAACTCATGAAGCAGGAAAGTATCAGTGGTCTTCCTGTTGTGGATGAGGGCAAGGTAGTCGGTATTGTTTCCGAAGGAGATATCCTTAAGTTACTGGCAGTTCCCGAACATGGAGGGCTCTGGTTGCCAAGTCCGTTCGAGGTTATTGAAGTTCCTATCCGCGAGCTGCTCAACTGGGAAGATACCAAGAACATGCTTGATGACGTAGGTTCAAAACCAATTAAGGAAATAATGACAAAAAATGTTTACGCAATAGGCCCTGATGCCTCCATTGAGGACGCTTCCACTGTAATAAGCAAACACAGGATAAATCGCCTTCCGGTTGTGGTGGAGGATGGTACACTTGTGGGTATTGTAACACGTGGAGACATTATTAACGGTCTTGGAAAATTGTAAGAAGGAATGTTATGAAATATATTGAAGGCGGTATCTGTGCGATAAAGGGTGTGAGTGCCGGTGGCATTAAACCCGGAAAGATGGGATTGGCGATCATCCAGGCAGAAGGAAACGCTGCCGGAGCCTATACCAGGAACAAGGTCATTGCAGCTCCTCTGGTTGTTACCAGGGAGCATATCAACGGGACCGGAAGGCTTGCCGGGGTTATCGTCAACAGTGGCAATGCAAATGCTTTTACAGGTGTGCAGGGTCTTGCTGATGCAAGAATAATGGCATCATCTCTCGCATCCAAACTTGGTGTCAGCGAGGAGCTTATAGGTGTGGCTTCTACAGGTGTCGTTGGACGTAAACTTGATACTTCATGGATAACCACCCATCTTGACGAGGCTCTGGCTTCAATGGGTGAGGATGCCGATGCCAGCATGAGGGCAGCACGTGCCATCATGACCACTGACACCGTTCCCAAGGAGATAGCCATCGAGCTGGACTGTGGTATTCGCATAGCAGGCATTGCCAAGGGTTCAGGTATGATCGAACCCAATATGGGTACCATGCTTGCCTTTGTGTACACCGATGCAGAAGTTCCTTCAGATGTATTACAGTCATGCCTTACCACATCCGTGGACAAGAGTTTCAATATGATAGTGGTTGATGGTGACACAAGCACCAATGACATGGTTCTTGTAACAGCCACAGGACAGTCCGGCATCACTCCTGAGATAGCCGATCTTCAGGCAGGTCTTGATTATATACTCATCGAGCTTGCCAAAATGATAGCTATCGATGGTGAAGGTGCCACCAAGCTCATAGAATCCAAGGTAACTGGTGCAGCCACAGCAGAGGATGCCCGTCTTGTAACCAAGGCAATAGTTCGCTCTCCGCTTGTAAAGTCTGCTATTTTCGGTCAGGACCCGAACTGGGGTCGTATCATAGTTGCAGCCGGATATTCCGGAGCCAATATGGATCAGACCAAAATCTCCCTGTCCTTCTCCGCAGGAACTGAGGTCGTTGAGCTTGTCAAAGATGGTGAGGTCGTCAAAAATGACAAAGAAACTCTCTCTCAGTTGAAATCCATAATGGCAGAGGATGAAATATTCATCATAACCGACCTTGGCATGGGACATGAGAGTGCCACAGCATGGGGTTGTGATTTGACGTATGATTATGTCAGGATCAATGCCGAGTATACTACCTGATCTATAAGAATTTGAATTTGACACTTATTAGTGATTTGAGGAAGATAATGTACAAGATATATGTGGATGGCCAACACGGAACGACTGGCTTACTGGTGAATGAGCGTCTGGCAGAACACCCGCAGGTGGAAATACTTGAGATTCCCTATGAGGAGCGTCATAACAGGGAATTGAGAGAGAAACTACTCAATGAGGCAGATCTGGTGTTCCTGTGCCTGCCGGATGAAGCGGTTGAGGATACTGTAAGTCTTATTATAAATCCGAACACGAAAATTATCGATGCATCCACAGCCAATCGTATAAATGAAGTATGGGCTTACGGATTACCTGAACTCTCTGCCGGACACAAGGAGAAGATAACCGGAGCAAGCAAAGTCTCCAATCCGGGTTGTCATGCCACGGCTTCCATTGTAGCTCTTTATCCACTTGTGGAGGAAGGCATCATTACAAGGGAAACAGCAGTTCCATTGTTCTCCATCACCGGATATACCGGTGGCGGCAAACAAATGATCCAGACATACGAGACCACGGAAGAACGTGCCTATAAGGCTCCAAGGCAGTATGCTCTTGGCCTGAACCATAAGCATGTGCCTGAGATCAGGGTACACTCCGGTCTTAATGTGAATCCAATGTTTATGCCGGTGGTTTCCAATTATCCGAGGGGACTGGCGGTCACATTGCCTCTGTCAGTCAAGGATCTGGAAAAACCCATGACAAAAACTGATATGTATGAGCTTTACCAGAAATATTATGGAGATTCCATCTTCATCCGTGTTCACAATGTGGATGAGACGGACGACCTGGTGGACAATGCCTTCGATGTTCAGGGAAGTAATGACACTAATTATCATGATCTTTATATCTATGGTAACAAGGATCAGATACAGGTCATCTCCCGTCTGGACAATCTTGGAAAAGGTGCATCAGGTGCAGCCATACAGAACATGAACATCATGCTTGGCATGGATGAGACGACCGGTCTTTTGTAGGCCGGTTCTGTTATTGAAATTTTGTTTCCCTTCTCCTTCCTCATCCATCGCATATAAATACTGTATAAACATAATTAATATCCATTGGGTGAAATAATGGAAATAGCCGATTGGGAGAAACGGTATGATGAAGCAGTTTCCACTGTGAAGGAACAGCTTGGGAATGTGCAGGGAGTGTTCGTGGCCTACAACAGTAATGTTGATGCCATGAAACATATCAGGGAATCTGATATAAAAAAGCTGATTAGTATTGTCGGGTGCAGGGAAATACATGCACGCATCTCTCAGTATCCAAGGGAGATAAAGGACCCCGTGGATTTCATGGCCCGCCTTATAATTGCAATGCGGGATGGGAAGGCTGCTGAGGTACCAACCTATACAACTGATATCCATGACTGGCTCATGGACAACCTCGTTTTTGATTCTGCACGTATGGGCGGGCAGGCAGGTATCATCTCCAATCTTCTTGCCACAATTGGCGTGAAGAATATCATTACCTATGTACCCTGGCTTGCAAGGGAGCAGGCCGAATACTTTGTGGATTCACCAAACCTGTGGCACCCCGTTCTCGAAAATGGAACACTTGTACTCAAGCACCCAAAGGAAGCATATAATCCAGACCAGAAGCCAAAGATCAACTGGATACTTGAATTCTCAAAAGGCTTAAAATTCGGCTGTGCAGGAGAGGAATATGTGGTTCCCAGAGATAACAGGCTGATCATCTCCTCACGTCCTAAATGGATACGTATCGATATGATGCCTGAGATGTATGAGCAGCTGTCCGATATAAGAGAGGATATAGATGGTGCTATACTCGCAGGTTATCAGATGATAAAGGAAGAATATGAGGATGGCACAACATACCGTGATTATGTGGAGCATGCGGTCAATGTGATCGAGCGGCTCAAAGGCTGTAATCCTTTGATGCGTATCCATGTTGAATTCACATCCATACAGAATAAGGTCATACGCAAGGCGTTACTTACCGATATTGTGAAAAAGCATGTAACTTCTCTTGGACTTGATACCGTGGAGGTTGCTAATGCCCTGAATGTGCTTGGACACGAGGAACTGGCATATTCTGTGATCAACAAAGGGGAAGACAGTATTGTATCACTCTACGAAGGTGCTGTCAGGCTTCTGAAAGAACTGGAACTGCAAAGGGTGCATATTCACTCGCTGGGATACTATATATGTGTGGCAGCAAAAGATCATCCTCTAAGTGTAGATGACCAGAGGCAGGCCCTGTTATTTGCCTCGGCACTTGCAGCAACACAGGCAACCCTTGGTTCAATCAGAGATATTGATGATATTTCCGTAGGCCTGGAAGTTCCAGTCTATGATCAGGGATACGAAGACCTTATAGAACTTGAAAAGTATCTTGTAAGAAGAGGTATCTGTTCAGCAGAAGATTTTGAAGATGGCTGCATAAGCGTCTATGATCATGATCTTATCATCGTCCCCTCTAAGGTTGTAAATGATCCTGTTGCAACGGTGGGGATTGGCGATGCTATATCAGCAGGTGCCTTCATTGCTCTGCTGGCAAAAATGCCAAAGATCAATGAATGCAAAATAACGGAAGTAGCTTAATGAACATTCTCTGTGCCTACAATGCAAACATAGATTCCATATCTCATATCAAAGGCCGTGATTTTTCCAGAATGCTTGAAGGACACTCTGATATTCTGGGAAAGATAAACGATCCTCCGGGTTCAATATCCTCAAAATCTGATTTTCTTGCAGGTCTTGCCCTTTGCATGCGTGATGGCACAGGTGCTGAATGGCTTATCCACGACAGGGAAGTCTTTGAGTGGTTAAAAAGTACTTTTCTCAGTGATTCTCTGATGAGAATGGGTGGCAATATGGGTATTATGTCCAATGTTCTTTCAGAACTCGGTGCTTCAAAGGTGGTACCAAATGTTGCCAGTCTCTCGAAATTACAGGCATCCTTTTTTTCTACAAGGGCTATTTATCATCCGTATAAAGGACAATTGTACCGCAGTGATGAAATCGTAAATATTATCTCAAGCGACAATGACCGGCCTGAACTGATTCATTTTGTGTTTGATTTTAAAAAAGATGATGTTATCACACTTTCGGGTGAAAACATTCAGGTTCCAAGGGAGAACCGGTTTATTGCAACGTATGATCCGTTAAACTTCCGGCTTCATATTGATGCTAATTTCAGGTATTATTCCATAAAACATGCAGGAGAGATGGATGGTGCTATAATTTCCGGTTTTCACATGTTACAGGAAGACTGTTCTGATATGTCCGATTATAAGGAGCGGTTGGATATATCCCTGAAACAGCTTCAAAGCTGGAAAAATGTCAGGCCAGACCTTCATATTCATATTGAATTTGGACATTTCTCCTCTGAAAAAATAGCATCCGAAGCATTCTCACTCTTTTCTCCCGTTGTTGACCGCATAGGCATGAATGAGGATGAACTTGCCATGCTAGCCCGTATTAATGGGATAGATCCCAAACCTATACTTGCAATGGATTCGGTGGCCATAGCAGAAGCTGCAATTGTACTTTGCAGTGATTTCGGACTCTGCAGGATGCTTGTGCATACAAGGGAATTTGCACTTTCTGTATCATGTATGAAGAATGATGACCCTGAAGTAATAATCAGGGCAATGGATTTTGGAGTCAATTGTGCAGCCGCATTTGCATGCTCCGGAAAGCTTGATGACAGGGAAATACTGCTGGATATAGCTTCAGGAATTAAAGAAAGTGAGTTTGGAAAAGCAGAATCTGCACGATTGGCAAAACACATGGATGAGGAATGGCAGTGTAGCAGCACATGTGGCATACATATGTCTTATCAGGTAAGCATAGTTCCAACTCGTATATGCGATGAGCCTGTATCAACAGTTGGACTCGGGGATACTATCTCAGCCGCCATTTTTTTAAAGGAGCTTGAACTCAACTCCTAACATGTACACTCTTTTCTCAGAAAACTTTAACCTGAATTACACTCTTGATTGCGGCCAGGTATTTCGGTGGGACTATATTGATAGCTGGTGGACCGGGGTTGTGAATGGTCATGTTGCACGCTTGCAGCAGGACAATAAAAGTGGTGAGATACTGGTAGATTCAAAGCTGCCAGGAAAGTTTTTTGAGGATTACTTCCGTTTTGATGATGATCTTGATGCCATCATGCAGGAGATCAATAAAGATGAGTTCATGGACGAGGCTATCAGCAAGTACATGGGTCTACGTCTTATCAGACAGGATCCATGGGAGTGCCTTATATCCTATATGCTTGCAACGGCATGGAGTATTCCAAATATCAAAAGGGGGATTTCCATGATATGCAGCAACTACGGAGAGGAAATTGAGAATGGATATTACAGTTTTCCTGAACCAAACTCACTTGTCCATGCATGCGATGATGATTTGAGGGGGTGTAAACTTGGTTTTCGCTCCGGGCGTGTTATCAAGGCTGCAAGGCATGTTGAGGAAGGTAATCTCGTCCTTGACGACATCTTCAAACTGGATTACGAAGCTGCAAAACAGCGACTGATGTTCCTTGAAGGCATCGGGGAGAAGGTTGCAGACTGTATACTACTCTTTGCTTTTGAAAAAATGGAGGCTTTTCCCGTAGATACTCATGTGGAAAAGGTAGTAAAGACAATCTACGGTAATCATGATTTTTTTAACGGGAAAGCAACAAAGAGTAAGATAGGTAGCTGGGGACGTATGTATTTTGGTGACTACTGTGGGTATGCGCAGCAGTATTTCTTTTATCAGAAAAGGCTTGAAGGCATCTGAATCTATCAAGTATGCTTCACTTTTTTTACTTTCCATGTTCCCATTTGCGAAGGAATCTCCTGAAACCGGGATCCTTTATTTTGGCAATATCTGTATCTTCGACGGTTACAAAACCCGATGAAACAGCTTTTCCAAGGTGTTTGCCCAGAGAGCAGCTTTCTATTTTAGCTTCAATAAGTTCTTTTGCAGTTGCGAACTTTCGGCGGATATCGGCAATATAGAATCCATCCTCGATGTATAGAGAGAAAAGATCATCGGAATATACATATTTATCCTTGAAACCTTTTGCATGTCCGCATACCCATACAGGTGGTCCTCTGTGCTTTTTGACAAGAGGAAGCTGGGATGAGATGAGCTCTATCAGGACGATGACCTCCTCCTTTGCCCAGTATCCTGAATTAAGTACCTGGAATTCATATTCTTCGAACAATGCACGAATTGATTGCTCCATTTTATCCAGCTGTGGGTACAGTATATCGTCCACAAGATGTGGAGCTTTAAAAACAATTGCAATGAAGGAACTCCTTCTTGAATTCATCATATGGATGATATCATCTTCATTCATGGGTTCCTTTTCCTTCGGGAAGAAAAACTCTTCTGATGGCTCTTCTGAATATGCTCGGCAGCCATCAATGAATTGTGCAAACTGGTTCAGGGAAAGTGCAGCAGCTACATTTCGTTTAGGGTCAGTGGGATCGATTACAATAAGGGAGTCATGGTGTTTGATAGTTCCATGTTCAAGCATATCTATTGTCAGTCCGGGTTTCCAGTTGCAGACGTTCCTGATGACATTGCGGAATGAACCATAATGTACTATTAGAAGCTCTGTGAGATATCCTGAAAATCCCTGGGTCCGAAGCTCAGAACCGTATGTTCCAGTGCCTTTCATGAATTGTTTCATGATCAACACATCATCTTCACGGCCAGGTATAGTCTTTTTGATGAATTCGTTGTGGAAAGGTGTCCTGTCCACCGCAGATATGATCTCAGATGCAGAGTCAACTGCAAAACAGGGAACGAGATCAACATCAAATCCTTTGTACTCCATTTTTAAATATGGGTGTTCAGCATAGCGCTCTTCTATATTCTGCCCTTCATTTGCAACATTCCTGGCAATACGGAGTCCATTCTTTTCCAGGTCTTCACGACGTGTGTCTGCGGGAAATGCAATAAAAATATCAAGGTCATGAGTACCGGATATCCAGGTATTCCTTGCAGCAGAGCCAACGAGTTTGGGAATAATATTACTTACTCCAAGTGATGCGGCTGATTTACTTACCTTTGCCAGCAACTCAGAAGTCACTTCTTCAAGCTTCTGTTTTTCGTCAGTACTGGGTTTTATCCTTTCAAGTACCTGTTCTTCCAGTGTCATATTTGATCATTCAATATAATCCTAAATATAATATATGTGAGCAGGTTATAAAATACTAATGAATATTTTCTAAAATATGAAACATCCTGCTACGCCTTGAAAACATCGGTGACTGTTTAACAAATTCCTATGTTCTCTTTCTTGATGACATGGTTATAGTTCTTGTAACCAAGTATATCAGCTATCATATCGGTATGTTGTCCCTTGACTTTTTCCAGTTCCTCAGAAGTGTAGTCGGTTATTCCTTTTGCAAAGACCTTACCTTCACAGACAATTTCAACTATCTCTCCTCTGTCAAATTTGCCTTGAACTCTTGTAACGCCAGATGGTAACAAACTCATGCTGTTAAGTATTGCTTCCATGGCACCGGAATCAACTTCAATGGAACCACATGATCTGGAAAGCAGTATCCAGCGTATCCTGTTCTTTTGTACATCCTGGTTTGCAAGGAATAGTGTTCCAATCTCTTCCCCTTTCAACACATTTGTAACCACGTTCTCGATAGCGCTGTTCGTGATGACAAGGTAACATCCTGACATGTGGCATATCTTTGCAGCCTCAATCTTAGTTCTCATGCCGCCTACACCTTTCATGCTTGTGGGGCTGCCACCATAGCTTTCCACCTCCGGTGTAATCTCTTCCACAAGGCTCAGGAATGTCGCATCATTGTTGCGTTTTGGGTTTTTATCATAAAGGCCGTCAATGTCTGAAAGGATGATGAGAAGGTCCGCCTCTGTCTTGCTGGCAACCATTGCGGAAAGTTTGTCGTTATCACCGAATGTTGCTTCTATCTCATTAACAGATGTAGTGTCGTTTTCGTTGATGATTGGTATGACACCGTAGCTCAGGAGGGTGGAAATGCTGTTCCTGAGGTTTAGATAGGTCAGCCTGTTGGAGAATGATTCGTAAGTGAGGAGTATCTGGGCTACTTTTAGGTTGTGTTTTGCAAAGGAATTGCTCCATTCCTGCATGAGTACACTCTGACCCACAGCGGCACATGCCTGTCTGACAGGTATTTCCTTTGGCCTCCTGTCAAAGTCCAGTATGTCTATTCCTATACCGATGGCACCTGAGCTTACAAGGATGACCTTTTTACCTATTTCGTGCAGTTCAGCTACCTGTGCAGCCATGTTGTCCATGAACTGGTGGTTAAGCTTACCGTCTTCGGTGTTGATGGACGATGTACCTATTTTTACAACTATCCTGTTCACATCTTTAAAGAGCTCTTTCCTGTCGTTCAAAAGTGATGCTCCTGCATTTCGTTCCATTTTTTGTATCAGTTACTTTCTGGAAATAGCATTTGATGCAGTTTTGTTGAGTCTGCGGTGCGTGAATTTCTTCGCATCAGATCCTGCATAATCTGCAACTTTGTCACCATTGCCCACGAGTATGTATTTGTAGATCAGCAGTCCTTCCATGCCAACCGGACCACGTGCGTGTATCTTGTTGGTACTGATGCCGACTTCTGCACCTTTTCCATAACGGAAACCATCTGCGAATCTGGTGGATGCGTTGATCATCACACTTGATGAGTCTATCAAGTCAGTGAATCTCTTTTTTTTGAGGTCGCTTTCCGTTATGATGGCATCGGTGTGATGGGAGCCATAATTGTTGATATGTTCCATGGCCTCTTCTATAGAACCGACTATCTTTATGGAGAGTATCAGGTCATTGTACTCAGTCTTCCAGTCATCTTCTGTGGCTCTTCCCACTTTTTTGAGGAAATCTATCTCTTCAAGTATCTTAAAGGAGCTGTCATCACAGCGCATTTCTACATTTGCATCGCCGTACATCCTTGCCATTTTAGGAAGGAATTTGCCGGCTATCTTTTCGTTGATGAGCAGGGTCTCCATTGCATTACAGACTGCAGGATACTGGGTTTTTGAGTCAAAACATACATCATACGCTTTTCCAAGGTCTGCTTCATCGTCAACATATACGTGACAGATACCGTCTGCATGTCCGAGGACTGGTATCTTTGTGTTGTCCTGCATGTATTTTACAAATGCATTGGAACCTCTTGGGATGAGCAGGTCGATGTATGCGTCCAGACGTAGTATGTCGTTGACCTCTTCCCTTGTTTCCATTAACTGGAATGCGCCTTCTGGCATTCCTTTCACGGATTCAGCTGCATTATTAAGGAGATCAAATATCACGCGGTTGGAGTTGAGTGCCTCGCTTCCGCCTTTGAATATGGTGGCATTCCCGCTTTTAAGGCACAATGCCATTACCTGTGGCACAACATCAGGACGTGCTTCAAATATTACTCCGATAAGTCCTATAGGGGCGCTTACTTGATAGAGTTCAAGTCCCTGGTCAAGTTCGAGGGCATCAATGGTCTTACCCACAGGGTCTTCGAGGTTGATAACGTCACGAATACCGTCTATCATTCCACTGATTTTGCTGTCGCTGACCTTGAGTCTTTCCACAAGGGCCTGAGAAAGTTCTCCTTTCCTTTTCAGCTTTTCAGCAGTCTCAACGTCCTTCTGGTTTGCTTTAAGTATCTTATCGCGATTATTGTCAAGTGCCTGTGCCATTGCTTCAAGAGCAGTATTCTTTGTTTCCGTGTTGACACTTGCAAGGATAATAGATGCTTTCTTTGCCTCAATGACCTTTTCTTCAATTTCCAGAACCATGAATAAACCACCTTGGGTTTTTTTAAAAGAGTGATGTGAGATTATTAAAAGTTACTATGTAATATAGTGATATTGCACATAGTTCTTTGGTTTTATATTTGTCGATTATGGAATCAGTATTAATGTCTATCTTAACTGCTGACCTTAAAATCAAATTAAAAATTAAAAAGATATCATACAGCAATTTGTTACAGTATTTTGTTCTTGATCGCTATATGATATGCCTACATCTAGTTGATTATCTACGCGAGTTCAATTTTGCAAGTAAACGAAGTATTTCAATGTAGAGCCATACGAGTGTTACCAGAAGTCCAAATGCACTGTACCATTCCATATATTTTGGAGCGTGGGATTCAACTCCACTCTCAATGAAGTCAAAGTCAAGTACGAGGTTAAGGGCAGCGATAATAATAACAAAGATGCTAATACCAATGCTCAATGGACTTGCATTATCTATTTGAAGTACAGGTATGGAGCTACCAAAAAAGCTCAAGAACAGGTTAATAATATAGACGGCTGCAATTCCTGCAGTAGCAGCGAAGACTCCTAATTTGAAGTTTTCAGTTGGTTTAATGATACGTGATTTATAGGCAAATAAAAGTGCAAGGAATATGCCTAATGTAAGAAAAACTGCCTGTGAAACAATCCCCGGGTACATTACTTCGAAAACAGATGATATTCCTCCAAGGAAAAGTCCTTCAAATGCAGCATATATAGGCGCAGTGATGGGTGATGCAGTCTTTTTGAAGATGGTGATAATGGCAGTAATAAATCCTCCAAAAATACCGAGCATCATAAGCATCCGGCCATCAGCTCCAAGGCCCCACGTGTATGTGGCGGTAGCAAGTAATATGCAAAGCAAGAGGGTTGATTTATTAGCAGTTCCTCCCAAAGTCATGACGTTATCAGAAGATTCTAACTCAGTAAATGTATTTTTGTTCAAAGCTGGGTTTGCAGTACGCATCATATAAATCGCTCTTTGTTTCTTATGTATGTGGATGAGTGGGATGGGGTTATAATCAAAAGACTAATGCACATATGCATATATATATATTTTCAAGGAACATATTAACTTATCTATAACGTTTTTATTACTCGCAAGAGGACTTTCGAATAGCAGATCAATTAATCAAATAGCATGAATTCTTAAAATAGAGCTTTTCAACTTTAAGTAAAGTATCCTTTACTTAGAATCCAGTCTTCCATTCTAAGTAAAGCAAATTATAATTTGGGCAAAAAACGCAAACTAACGTCCGTCCTAACTCAAACCAATCTTTCCATCACTGCCATCACAACCTCAAAAGCTATCAGAATAATCACTATCCATTCAAGGTTATGTGAGTGCTGAATGTGAACTTCTTCGGAGAGCATGGAATAATTGTCTCTGATCACGTCTATTTTGTGGCTCACACTCTCGCTCCACTGGCTGCTTCTCAGCATTTTCAGGGCAGATGCATATACTCTGGCATAGTATACATCCTCTGTGACTTTGATAAGGTTGTTTACCTTCTCGGTTACTTCTGACAGCTCTGCGCTATTCTGCATCAGCTGCATCATGATAAGTCGATACTTATGCTTTCTTCTGAATTTAGGTAGCTTGTCGACAAGAACAATTTCATCATACATCTTTTCCATCTGGCGGCTCAGTTCTCTGTCGTAGTAACGCAGTTCGAAGACCTGCACATTTGCAAATTCAATCAGGTCAAAAAAATCAGTGGGGCTGTCTGGATTGCAGAGTAGTGCAGAGTCCCATGAAAGAATCGCAAGATCATCACTGGTATAGCTTTGGGTGCCTCTGAGTATCTCTTCCCTCATCTGAGGGGAGAAATTTCTTTTTTCCCCGGCCAGCAAGGGTACTGGGTCAATTGATTTGTCCATCCAGTCCATGAGATATATTGTGTAATCTTCAAAGAAATCAGGGTTTAGCGCAAAACTTCTGATATGGGGTTTGAGTATGTCTGTGAGTGTTTTCAGGTGTGACACAAATATATCGGAAAGCCCTTCCTGCTCTGTAAAAATAAGTGCAGTTTCTTCAAGGATATTAAAATCCTTCTCCGGTCTTTCATAAACAAGACACAGGCTGATGGCACCTATATCAAATATGCGGGCAAACACGGAGAACTCGTAGGTAATACCTCCTTTTTCAACGCTGGATTTTCCCATCCTGATCAGCAAAGGTGGCATATCCATTATGATGGATTTCGGCTTGACACGCAGAAAACTGGTCCTTGCCGTAAGGAAACTGTTGGAAAGTTCTTTTTCCAGCCAGTCAAGATCTATTTCCAGTCCTATGTCATAGATCCTGTAAAACCGAAGTGCTATCATATATTGTTGTCTCCTGCAGAAATGTATCCATTTAATACTTCCATGGTGTTAGCTTATAAACCTTTACAGGATTCTGTTCATGCAGATGTGGGCATCGGCAAAAATGATTGAAAATGTGTGGGATTTTAAGAAACGCTAAAACGTTTACATTTAAAAATCATACCAGTTTCAAAATTGAAATAAATCTCCTGATCCCAATGCCTTTCTGATCTTGTCTGCAAAGTCCTGTCATCAATAGCAAAATTCCATGTTTTACCAGATGATTCTTCAATCTCTTTTGGATTGTATATGCTTTTCTTCCTGAGCATGCTGAGAATTGTATGAAGTTCTTTATCAATATTGTGCAGTATGTTCTTAATGGGTGTGGATAAACTCCTATTATTAATATATTATTAGTACTGTATAAATATAATGACGGTCATATGTATAATACACTCGTAATACATAAAAACTATAAAGATGTACAGCCGAGGAGTATGTTATATTACATTAAGTGGTGATGGATTGGAATCTTCTCTCCTCATAACGAGGGAATCGGAATTATGCCGGGAATGCACCCGATTTAATAAGCATGTGGTCAATGCTAGCCCTAGTATTATTGCGGAAGAGGGACGTAAAGTCTTGGGGGTTGGATAAAATGGCTGAACGGAAGCAGCTGAAAAAAGCAGATTATACGAACTCCATTGGGATGCAGTTCATAAAGATCCCTGCCGGTGAGTTCATGATGGGTTCAAATGAGTATAATTCAGAAACATCTCCTGAGAAGGTGAAAAGATCTCAAATACCTTTTCATAAGGTGAAAATCTCAAAGCCATTATACTTTGGCAAGTATCTTGTAACCCAAAAAGAATGGATTGCTGTGATGGGCACCAATCCTTCACGTTTCAAGGATGACAAAAATCCTGTTGAATCTGTATCATGGAATGATGTGCAGAATTTTATCAGGAAACTGAATGCAATGGAGGGTACAGACAAGTATCGCCTACCATCTGAGGCCGAGTGGGAATATGCCTGCAGGGCGGGCACGACCGCGAACTATTCTTTCGGTGATGATTCATCTAAGCTGGGGGAATATGCCTGGTACAATGGGTATCAAACCTTTGAAGAGTCGAATGAGAACATCGATAAAATTTATGAAAAGGGCAGTACTCATCCGGTAGGTATGAAAAAACCAAATCCATGGGGACTTTATGATATGCATGGGAATGTATGGGAATGGCTACAGGACAATTGGCATGATACTTATGAGAATGCCCCGATAGATGGCAATGCCTGGGAAAAAGATACAGATTCGCAATCCGAAAACAAGGAGGAGTTTTCTTCCGAGCCTTCTGGTTCTGATGATAAGAAAGTTGATTATAGCTTATTCCGGGTAATTCGTGGTGGCGGCTGGGGCCGCTTCTCCAGTTGCTGTAAGTCGGCAAATCGCGGTCGCAGCAGTCCCGAATACTGCAGCGTGAGCATCGGTTTACGTCTTCTCATGGAAGTGTGATAACTCGCACTCCTCAACTTCCTATCTTTATTATATTCTTTTCTGCTAGAAAGACTTCGGCTCGGCCAGAGCAACGATGATGGCCGACGCATAATCCAGTATCGGTTTATGGGCAAAAAGCAGGAATTCACTGCTTTAAGCAGGGCAAATCTTCGAAAGCAACAGTGCAATTTGCTTTAAATTGATAGTACAAACTAATTAATCCCTTCATATTGTTCTATTTTTTGAAAATACAATCAAATCAACATTCATTGTCACACAGTAACACGATTCTGATTTTTCTTAGATATCTTTATCAATAATCATTAAGTATGACTTGGCAGGAGATTAACATGAGCACACGCGAGTACATGCTGGGTAACGTTGCAATTGCACGCGGTATCGTTGAAGGAGGCGGACAGGTAATATCCGGATATCCCGGAACACCTTCCTCTGAGATTATTGGTACACTGGCAGCAATGGTGGAAAGGGACTTTTACGTAGAGTGGTCGGTCAATGAGAAGGTTGCGCTTGAAGTGGCAGCTGGTGCTGCAATGACTGGTGTGCGTTCGGTAGTTACCATGAAACATGTCGGGCTTAACGTAGCAGCAGATCCGTTAATGACTCTCGCATACACAGGTATCAAAGGCAGCATGATAATCATCGTTGCAGACGATCCGTCATGCCACTCGTCACAGAATGAACAGGACACTCGCCGATACTCACAATTCTCACTCATACCATGTCTTGATCCTTCCACACCACAGGAAGCCAAGGACATGATTTCTTACGCATTCGAATTCTCCAACAAGGTCCAGATGCCAGTTATTTTCAGACCCACAACGCGCATCTCTCATGGTAAATCTGATGTCGAGCTTGGGCCTGTAAATGAGTCAATACCTGCTGCAGAGTTCGTGAAAGAACTCGAACGATGGGTTATGGTCCCGAAGAATGCAAGGGTACAACATGTTCATCTCCTTGAAATCCAGAAGATCATTCAGGAAGAGCTTGAGAACTCACCCTGGAATTCACTTGAAACAAGTGATGGTGCAAAGGTTGGGGTCATAGCATCAGGTATTGCTTCTGTCTATGCAAAGGAAGCCATCATCAAGCAGGGAATTAACGTCTCATTCCTCAAGATTGGAACGTATCCTGTTCCGGAGAACAAAATTCGCACCCTCATGGCGAACACAGAGATGATAATAGTCTTTGAGGAAATGGAGCCTGTAGTTGAAGAGCAGGTGAGGGTCATAGCACAGGAAACCGGTTCAACGGTAGAGATAATCGGTAAGCTCCAGGGTTCTGTCCCAAGAGTCTACGAACTGAACACCGATATTTGTGCTGATATCCTTGCAGAAGTCCTTAAACTTGAAAGACAAGATGTCCCTGCAGAAGTCACAGAGGATTTCGATTACAATGCATGCAGAATCGACCTGCCAATGCGTCCCCCTGTCATGTGTCCGGGATGCTCCCACAGGGCAACATTCCATGTCATGAAAAAGGTCTACGGCAAGAATGCCATATTCCCAAGTGACATTGGCTGCTACACACTGGGGATACAGAGTGGTACAGTTGATACGACACTCTGCATGGGTGGAAGCATAACCGTAGCAAGTGGGATGTATCAGGCAGGAGAGAAAAAACCAATCTGCTGCTCAATAGGGGATTCAACTTTCTTCCACACCGGAATGAATGGTCTTCTTAATTCTATCTATAATAAAGCAAATATCACAGTAACTATAGTAGATAATCGTATCACTGCAATGACTGGTCACCAGCCGAATCCGGGGATGGGCAGAACTGCCATAGGCGAGGAGACTGTAGAGGTTTCCCTCGAAGCATTATGTCATGCACTTGGTGCAGAGTTCGTTGAAACCGTTGATCCTTATGACCTTAAGCAGACAGAAGAGGTCTTTAAAAGAGCAAAGGACTACAAAGGTACATCTGTTGTTATCACAAGACAGCTCTGTGTTATTGATGCAAAGCGTTCTGGTATTCGCAGGAAACCATTTAGCATCGATGCCGAGAAGTGTGTAGGGTGTAGGCTATGTGTAAATCTAGGCTGTCCTGCAATTGAGTTTGACACAACGACCAAAAAAGCATCTATCAATGCAATGTGCACCGGCTGTGGAGTATGTGCAGCCTTGTGTAAGTTCGATTCCATCACGGAGGTGAAGAAATGAGCGCTGAAGGAATATCAATTTTCGATCTTGTCATTGCCGGTGTGGGTGGACAGGGTACCATCCTTGCATCAGACATAATAGGTAAGGCGGCAGTTAAGGAAAATATGTTTGTGCGTGCAGCAGAGACACATGGAATGGCACAACGTGGCGGTTCTGTTGTTAATCACATAAGGCTTGGTTGTGAACTTGGTTCCATGATTCCAATGAAGGGTGCGGATGTATTGCTTTCCCTTGAACCAAGCGAGGCTCTCAGATATCTCGAATTTCTTTCCGATGATGGTACTATAATAGTAAACACCGATCCGATACTTCCGGTAACGGTGACATCCGGGCTTTGTACTTATCCTGATGTTGATGCTATTATTGCAAAACTGGAAGAGACCCACAAGGTAAAAGCCTTCAATGCAACTGAGCTTGCAAAAGAAGCAGGACATGTCCAGTCCATGAATGTTGTCATGGTAGGTGCAGTGTCAAACTACCTTCCTGTATCTGTTGATACTCTGGTTGAATGCGTCAGGGAACTTGTTCCTCCAAAGACAATTAATATCAATGTAAAAGCATTTGAGATGGGCAGGTATGTTACAAAGGGATGATTTTATCATCCTCTTTTTACCCATGATTTTTACCTAAATCTACTAAGTTGTAAAACGAAAAAAGAGTAAATATCACAGTTTTATGCCTGTGATGTGTTCTTTTATCTGGTCTTTCATTTCTTCATTGCACAGTGCAAAATCAATAATTGCTTTTACGTATTCTACTTTATCACCGGTGTCATATCTCTTGCCTGTGAATTTGTATGCATATACTTTTTGTTCCTCATTCAAAAGGCGAATACCGTCAGTAAGCTGAATTTCATTGCCAACACCTGCAGTAGTTTCCTTGATGCAGTCAAGTATTTCCGGTGTGAATACATATCTGCCGATGGCACCTATATTTGATGGGGCATCTTCCGGAGCAGGTTTCTCAACGATGTCTTCAAGTGCATACAGTGACTCATTGAGCAGTTGCCCTTTAATTATTCCGTAGCTTCCAGTCTTTTCAAGGGGTACCTCTTCTACTGCTATTGTAGAGCGACCATATTTCTGGAAGTTATCGATCAACTGTTTCGTACACGGTTTATCGTTTACGATGATGTCGTCACCGAGCAGGACTGCAAAAGGTTCTTCATTGATATGTTTTTTTGCAGTAAGGATTGCATCGCCAAGTCCTCTTGCTTCCTTTTGTCTAATGTAGTGGATGTCGACCATTGAGGAAATGTCCTGTACTATTTTCAGTAATTTCTCATTTCCTTTTTTCTTGAGATGGTTTTCCAGTTCAGGGGAGTCATCAAAATAGTCCTCAATGGATCGTTTACTTCTTCCGGTTATGAATATAATATCATCAATTCCTGAAGCTATGGCTTCTTCCACGACATAGTGTATTACTGGTTTGTCAATAATTGGTAGCATTTCCTTTGGCATGGATTTAGTTGCCGGTAAGAATCTGGTCCCCATTCCTGCAACAGGTATCACAGCTTTTTTAATTTCCATTTTTTTACCCCATTCTGCTATTCTGCGTAATTTCCAATGTGACTTGATGCCACATTTTCTAGAAGTACTTATCGTATAATATCTATATACAATATATATATTTGTACTTTCACTATGTATGCAAGTATGCGGGGATCTTCATTTGCATCGAAATTCTGCATATGGTGAAAATTGTATTTCTAATGTGTGCTCTATTTATAGTGCCAGTTCTATGTTACCTTCAATAGTGATGCCCTGTGTAAGGGCCGAATTACGATATTCGTTCTCTTTTTCATCGGTATGCTTGCAAAGGGTTTATATATAATATGTCCCTTTAATGGCGCAACGTTAGATTCCATCGATATATGGGAATCTGGACGTGCTAGAATGTATTAAGATTACAGTGCGAAAAAGTCGGATTTAACATGAAGTATAATTGGGCCTCTTCAAGAATGCCCGTTTACACAACAATGTGTTAAAATACTGGGATGTTTAAATCTTTTCGAGATGACCACTCAGTAATGCCTTAGGGCATACTAAGGTCCGTTGATGACTGGAGGGATGTACAGGTTTGGCGTTGAATGCGTACTATGAGAGTACGTGGAGTCCGCTCTATCATGTCTACTTCTTTTTCAATAGCGGTTCCTTCCTGACTTTCTCGCGTAAACTGGTCTATGCAAAATTGCATTGGCCTGCCAAGAAGAAATGTATAAATTAGGAGAATAATAATGGCAAAAGGACACAGACCAAAACGAGGATCACTCGCTTTCAGTCCACGCGTAAGAGCAAAAAGCCACATACCAAGGTTTAACTCATGGCCGCTGACTGCTGGAGAACCAAAGCTCCAGGACTTTGCAGGCTACAAGGTAGGTATGACTCATGTGGTAATGATTGATGACGTTAAGTACAGTCTCACAGAAGGTATGGAGGTATCAGTTCCTGTAACTGTTGTAGAAACTCCTGCTGTACGTGTTGCTGCAGTTCGTGCCTACGGTAGTTCTACAGATGGTGAGAAAACACTTTCTGAAGCATGGGCCGCTGATCTTGATGAAAGCCTTGGGAAGACAATTGCACTTCCAAAGGAATCAAACACTGAAGCAGCTCTTGCAAAGATTGAGGGTCTGGTAGATGAGGGTAAAGTCTCAGATATCAAGGTCATCACATACACTTTACCAAAAAAGCTTACAGGTGTTCCAAAGAAGAACGCTGATATCATGGAAACAGCAGTAAGTGGATCTGACGTAAAAGCAAAGCTCGAGTATGCAAAGTCCGTGCTCGGCTCAGAGATAAAGATTAGCGATGTTTTTGGCGAAGGCGCATTTGTTGACGTAGCAGCTATTACAACTGGCAAGGGTACTCAGGGTCCTGTTAAGAGATGGGGTATCAATTTGATGAAGAACAAGCACTCTCGTCAGGGAAGTCTCAGGCAGATCGGTACTCTTGGTCCATGGCATCCGGCAGTTGTCAGATGGACCGTACCACAGATGGGTCAGATGGGTTACCACCAGAGGACAGAATACAACAAGCGTATCCTTAAGGTAGGTACTGATGGAGCTGATGTAACTCCTGCAGGTGGTTTCCTTAACTACGGTGTTGTCCGTGGTGAATATATCCTCATTAAAGGAAGCATTCCGGGACCTTCAAAGAGACTTGTAAGACTCAGAGATCCAATGAGGTCAAAAGTACCTGCTGTTAGTGAACCACAGATCGTTCACATAAGTACACAGTCCAAGCAGGGGTGAACTGAATGGTTACAGCAAAAATTATAGATTTATCAGGAAATGCTAAAGGAGAGGTTGAACTTCCTGAAGTATTCAACGAGACATACAGACCTGACCTTATCAAAAGAGCAGTTCTTTCAGCTCAGTCTAACAGGTACCAGCCATATGGTCCAAGGATGTACTCCGGTATGGATACGTCTGCACGTTCATGGGGTTCAGGCAGAGGCGCTGCTCAGATCCCAAGGATTGCTAACGGAAGCCGTGCAGCAAGAGTTCCTCAGGCTGTAGGTGGTAGGAGAGCACATCCTCCAAAGCCTGAAGCAGACAGAACTGAAAAGGTTAACAAGAAAGAAAGACGTATGGCTATACGCTCTGCAATCGCTGCAACAATCGATGCAGAACTCGTAAAAGGCCGTGGACACAGGTTCGACGCACAGCTTCCTTTGGTCGCTGCAGATGAGCTTGAAGACGTCGTAAAGACAAAGGATGTTGTAAGCTTCCTGCAGAATGCAGGTGTTTATGATGACGTGCTCCGTGCAAAAGACGGAAGAAATATCCGTGCAGGAAAGGGTAAGATACGTGGCAGGAGATTCAAGAATAAGAAGAGTCTTCTTATTGTTGCAACATGCGACAGTCCACTGATGAGGTCCGCAAAGAACCTTTCCGGTGTGGATGTAGTATCCGTTGATTCACTTAACGCTGAGCTTCTTGCACCTGGAACACATGCAGGCAGATTGACTGTATGGACGGAATCTGCAATATCCTCACTTGGAGGAATGTTCGAATGAGCGTCATTAAATATCCATTTATTACTGAAAAGGCAATGATGCTGCTGGAAGACAATAAACTTCAGTTCATTGTTGATACTCGTGCAAACAAAAAGCAGATCATGACTGATGTGAAGCAGATGTATGGATTCCCTGTGGTATCCGTATGTACAATGAGCACGATGAAAGGCCTGAAGAAAGCAATCGTTACTTTTGAAGGTACGGACGCAGCTCATGAGATCGCGACCCGAATAGGTCTTATGTGAGGTGAATTTACATGACAAAGAGAATCATATCACAGAACAGAGGTCGTGGATCACCTACATACAGGGCTCCATCACACAAGTACAAAGCTGCACTTAAACACCCACGTGTCGATGAAGGTGGCACAGTTTATGGTACAGTTATTGAGATTACACACGATCCGGCTCGTTCAGCACCTATTGTTAAGGTTTCCTTTGACAATGGTGAGGAACGCCTGATCATTGCGCCCGAAGGTATATCAGTAGGCGAACAGATAGCATGCGGAATTTCAGCTGAGATTAAACCCGGTAACATCCTGCCTCTTGCAGAGATTCCGGAAGGTATTCCAGTCTGTAACATAGAGTCCAAGCCAAACGATGGCGGACAGTTCGCACGTGCATCCGGTGTCTATGGAACAGTTGTATCCCATGATCGTGGTAAGACAGTTGTTCAAATGCCATCAGGCGAGATGAAGTGGTTAAATCCTAAATGCCGCGCAACAATCGGTATCGTTGCAGGTGGCGGCAGGGTTGACAGGCCTTTCCTTAAGGCAGGTAAGAAGTACCACAAGATGAAGACAAGAGCTGCAAAGTATCCTCGTGTATCAGGTATTGCTATGAACGCCATTGACCACCCATTCGGTGGAGGTAATCGTAAGCATCCTGGTAAGCCAACAACAGTTGGAAGGAATGCGCCTCCTGGTCGTAAGGTAGGTCAGATAGCAGCACGCAGGACCGGAAAGCGTTAACCGGAGGTTATTACATGGCAAAGAAAACATCATCCAGATTACCAAAACGAAAAGGTGAATATACCTACCGTGGTAAAACGGTAGCAGAACTCCAGGCCATTGGCAATGATGGGTTTGTTGAGATGTTGCCTGCACGTGAACGCCGCACTCTTAAGAGGGGCTATACAGAAGGCAGGAAGAACGTTGTTCAACAGCTCAGAGATGGTAGGGACAATTTGAGGACCCACTACAGGGATATTATTATATTCCCTGAAATGGTCGGCAAAAATGTAGAAGTATATAACGGCAAGTCATTTGTGGCATTTGAGATTCAGCCTGAAATGATCGGACACAGGTTCGGAGAGTTCTCCCCAACCAGGCCAAAAGTTTCCCACGGAAGCGCTGGTGTAGGAGCAACCCGTTCAAGTAAGTTCGTGCCACTTAAGTAGGTGAGATTATGGCAAGAATTGGATATTCTATTGAAATGGACCCAAAAGCAAGTTCAAAAGCTATGGGTGCTGAACTTCATATCTCTCCGAAGAAGTCACGCGAACTTGGTAAAGCGATCAAAGGCATGCGTACCACTGTAGCACAGAAGTACCTTGAAGATGTCGTGATAATGAAACAGGCAGTACCTTTCAAGAGGCACAGTGATGGTTCAGGGCACAGAAAAGGTCCAATGGCAAACGGTAGATACCCTGTGAAGGTTGCTGAGGCTTTCCTCAAGATTCTTGAGAATGCCAGAAACAATGCTGAATACAAGGGACTCAACCCTGAGCACATGTTTATTGCACATGTTGCTTCAAAGCGCGGACGCGTGATTCATGGCATGAGGCCAAGAGCTCGTGGACGTGGAAGTCCCAAGAACACAGAAACTGTGAACATTGAGATTATTTTGAATGAGGTGCGCTAATGGCAATAGAGAAGAAATTCGTTCAGGAAGGCTACGTTAAAGCTTCAATGGACGAATATTTCGCAAAACAGCTCAGCAAAGCAGGCTATGGCGGAATGGAGATCAACCGTACTCCAATGGGTACTCAGATCACTGTATACGCTGAAAAGCCAGGAATGGTCATTGGTAAAGCTGGTAAGGTTATCCGCAAACTTACACGCGACATCGACAGGATGTACGATATCGATAACCCCCAGATAGATGCTCAGGAGGTCAGAAGACCAGAGCTTAATGCCCAGATGATGGCTAGTCGCCTTGCCTCTTCAATTGAACGAGGCTGGTATTTCAGGAAAGCCGGTCATAATACCCTTAGGGCTATTATGAACTCAGGCGCACTGGGCTGTGAGATAGTTATTTCAGGTAAATTGACAGGTGCAAGGTCAAGGGTTGAAAAACTTGTTGACGGATACATAAAGCACGCTGGAAAACCTGCTGATGATATGGTAGACGAGGGTTTTGCAACAGCTATAAAGAAGCTGGGAACTCTTGGCTGCAAAGTTAGAATCATTCCTCCTGGTGTAGCATTACCTGACGCCTTTGATATCAGAGAAGTCGTAGAGGCTGAAGTGGTTGAAGCTGTTGCACCGGAAGCTGCAAAAGCTGATATCGCAGAACTCGTAGACAAGAAATCAGAAGGCGAGGTTGCAGATGAGGAGGAAATAGTAGAAGTTACCGAAGAGGTTGCAGAAACAGGAGTCACTGAAGAAGCTTCAGCTGAGGAAGTTGAAGAAGAATCCTGTGCAGAAGAGGTATCAGCTACTGATGATTCAGTCCCTACAGAAGGACTCGGAGAAGAACGCAGGCTGGTTGACGATGTATGGCAGCATAAACATGACAGCTATGATTACTGGCATCCAGTCTCACGTGTTCATAAGGAGGAGAAATAAATGGCTATTCTTCGACTGAACGAGATAAGGGATATGTCCCCTGAAGAAAGGATGGACGAACTCGATAAAATGGGTGCTGAACTCATTCGCGAGCGTGCTCTTTCATCCGCGGGAGGAGCTCCTGACAATCCCGGTAGGATTGGCGAACTCAGGAGAACCATTGCCCGGATAAAGACCATCCAGAGGGAAATGAAGGAGATCTGATTTGGAGATCACTCCTTCTAAACTGGTATTCCATGAACTGATTGGATTAGGAGCAACTATTATAGGTGCTACGAATCCAACACTAAACGATATATGTGGCAAAGTGGTTGACGAGACAAAGAACATGATAATTGTTCAGACAAAGGACGGAACTGAAAAAAAGATTCCGAAAAAGGGTACATCCTTTGTGTTTCAGATACCGGCCCAATTATCCGGTAAGCATGCTGAGAGGTATGTTAAAGTGAATGGGAACCTTCTGCTCTCACAACCTGAGAACAGAACAAAGAATATAAGAAAAATACACATGAGGTAATAATCATGGTTAAAGATATTGGATTGGATGTCCCCGCTCCTGAAAAAGAGTGTGACGATGTCAATTGTCCCTTCCATGGAGAACTTCCTGTTCGTGGACAGGTCCTTGTAGGGACTGTTGTCAGCGACAAAATGGACAAGACAGTGGTCATCCAGCGTAGGCATGAGATGCTAATTAAGAAATATCAGAGATATGAAAAGAGGCAATCTAAGATTCACGCACACAATCCTCCCTGCATTGATGCAAAGGTAGGGGACGTTGTTACAGTGGCTGAATGCAGACCTCTTAGTAAGACTAAATCCTATGTAGTAGTGAAAGCGGAGGCGCAGGAATGAGGGGAATTAAATCCACAGTTCCACGTGCACTCAATGCTGGTGCTAAGATTGACTGCGTGGACAATACAGGTGCACGTGTAGTTGAAATTATTTCCGTAAAGGGCTACAGAGGCGTTAAGAACAGACATCCTAGAGCTGGTGTAGGTAATATGTGTGTGGTTTCCGTGAAGAAAGGAACTCCGGAAATGCGCAAGCAGATTCTTCTTGCAGTTATCGTACGCCAGAAACAGGAATTACGCCGTCCTGATGGTTTAAGGGTCTCCTTTGAAGATAACGCAGTTGTCATTGTTGACGCAGACGGTATCCCAAAAGGAACTGACATTAAAGGTCCGGTAGCCAGGGAAGCTGCAGAAAGGTTCCCAAAGATCGGCACAACTGCATCTACGGTAGTGTGAGGTGTGAAAATGGTATCAAATCAACCAAGAAAACAGAGAAAAGCAAGATATAATGCTCCTCTGCACATCAAACAGAAGTACATGGGTTGTCCCCTTTCGAAGGATCTTCGGGAGAAATACGGTTCCCGCAGTGCTAATGTAATTGTTGGTGACACCGTAAAAGTAATGCGTGGAGATCATGCAGGTACTTCCGGTATAGTGGAAGCAATTTCACTTAAGCACGGAACGATCGTTGTAGAAGGTGTAACCGTTTCTAAAGCAGACGGAACGGAAGTCGCAAGACCAGTCTACCCTTCAAATGTGATGATCATGACCCTGGAAATGAAGGACAAACGCAGAGAAAAAGTAATCAGTAACAGGTGATTTTGTGGGCAAACATCAGAAAAGAATATCTGTCCCTAACAGCTGGCAGGTATCAAAGAAATCCAACAAATGGGTCACAGCAACAAGACCGGGTCCACATAACAAGCAGCAGAGTATTCCTCTGGTTGTCCTTCTCAGGGATATGCTGGGTATCGTAGACACCCGTGCAGAAGCAAAACGCGTTCTTTCAGAAGGCAATGTACTTGTTGATGGAGTTATCAGAAAAGACCTCAGGTTCCCTGTAGGCCTTTTAGATGTAATAACAATCCCTCTTGAGAATGCAGCATACCGTATGTTGTTGGACCGTAAGGGAAGACTTGAAGTTCATAAGCTTGAAGACATAAATGCAAACAAACTTTGCAGGATCGATGGTAAGACAATCTTAAATGGCGGAGCAGTGCAGCTCAACCTTAATGATGGTACAAACCTCCTGGGTTCCAATGATTATAAGACTAAGGATTCACTCATCCTCTCACTGCCTGACAAGAATGTTGTTAAGCACATCAGGTATGAAGTTGGTAACCTTGCTATGATAGTTGGTGGAAGGCACACTGGCGAAATTGGGTCTATCAAAGAGATCAACACTGTCAGAAGTTCCAAGCACAACACAGTTTCAATTACCGGTGACTATGAGTTTGAAACCATCGAGGAGTTCGTTGTTGTCATAGGCAGGAAGGAACCTGAAATAAAACTAGGTGGTGAGGTAGTTGAGTAATCCAATGAGAACACCTGTTGTTGAAAAGGTGGTTGTTCACATGGGTGTCGGAGAAAGTGGTCAGCACCTTGTAGATGCTGAAAGCATTCTTAGCGAGATTACCGGACAGTCCGTTGTAAGGACTTATTCAAAGAGAACTCTCCCTGCATTTGGTATCAAGAAAAATGAACCAATTGGTTGCAAGGTCACACTCAGGTCTGACCGCGCAGAAGAGTTCCTTAGGACAACACTTGATATTGTAGAGAGCAAACTTAGATCATCCCAGTTCGATAAGTACGGGAATGTTGCCTTTGGTATTGAGGAACATACTGACTTCCCAGGTATGAAATATGATCCTAACATCGGTATCTTTGGTATGGATGTTAACGTTGTTGTCAACCGTCCAGGTTACAGGATCAACAAAAGAAGGATAGTCAAGAGAAAAATTCCTACATCTCATAAGATCACAAAAGAGGATACAATTGCTTTCTTCAAAGACACATACTCCGTGGAGGTATTATAAATGGTTCAAACCACTAAGAGCTTTGGAAGAGGGGCAAGTGAATGCAAGAGATGTGGCAGAAAGCAAGGCCTTGTAAGGAAATATGGTATTTACCTTTGCAGGCATTGTTTCCGTGAGGTTGCCCACGATATGGGATTTGAAAAGTATACGTGAGGTGAAAGAAATGGTATTATTAGATCCGCTTGCAGATGCTTTGTCTACTATAAAGAACGCAGAGGCAATTGGTAAAGATTCCTGTATCATTAAACCCGCATCAAAACTTATCGGCACTGTCCTGAAAGTAATGAAGGACCGTGGCTATGTCGGTGAATTTGAGTTCGTCGAAGATGGTAAGGCCGGGATTTATAAGGTAGAGCTTATTGGTAGAATCAACAAGTGTGGTGCTATCAAACCACGTTATTCAGTGGGTGCTGCAGACTTCGAAAGATGGGAAAAGCAGTTCCTTCCAGCAAAGAACTTCGGAACATTGATATTGACAACCTCATATGGTGTAGTATCACAGTATGAAGCTCGTGAGAATAACACTGGTGGACAGTTACTTGCATATGTGTACTGATGGATGTGATGTCGCATGGCAAAAGAAATAATGAAAATAATCCCAATCCCTGAAGGTGTGACGGTCACATTACAGGGCCAGCTCCTTACAGCATCAGGTCCAAAGGGCAAGAATGAAAGGAATTTCTGGTACCCTGGTATTAAGATCGAGATTGTAGGATCTGAGATCATTGTGGACTCGTCAGTCGTGAAAAAGACCCAGAAGGCAATGGTCGGAACCTTTGCATCACATGTTACTAACATGATAAAAGGTGTCGCCGAGGGATTCGAATATCGTATGAAGGTTGTTTATGCTCACTTTCCTATGCAACTGAAGGTTGACGGAAAGAAGTTAACGATCAGCAATTTCCTTGGAGAGAAAAAACCAAGGTCTGCCAATATTCTTGGTGAGTCCAAGGTAAAGGCCACAGCTGATGAGGTAATTGTTACCGGTATCAACAAGGAGGATGTCGGACAAACAGCAGCCAACATTGAGCAGGCGACCAGGATCAAGAGATTCGACCCGCGTGTATTCCAGGACGGAATATACATAGTGGAGAAGATAGTGTAGGTGATTTGAATGGATGACAAAATTAAACGCCTTTTTAAGGTAAGGAAAATCCAGAAGCACAAAAAACCTGATTTCAAGAGGACAGATAGTCACAAGTACAAGCGTCTGGATTCCAACTGGAGGCGTCCAAGAGGTCTTCAGGGTAAACAGCGCAAGCACATAAAAGCAAAAGGTGCTCTTGCTCAGGTGGGCTATGGAAGCCCTGCTGCTGTAAAAGGTTTACACCCATCTGGATATGCAGAAGTCTTTGTATGCACAGTTGGACAACTTGACGCTGTAAAAGCAACTGAAGAAGCTATCAGAATATCTGCAAAGGTTGGCGGAAGAAAGAAGGCAATCATTGAGGCAAAAGCTGCAGAGCTTTCAATAAAGGTCCTCAACCCGACAAGGGGTGAGTAAGATGACTGATCTGACTAACCAGAAAAGGATTGCTTCTGAAGTATTGGGCTGTGGCTTCCACAGGGTCTGGCTTGACCCTGAAGCAGCAGCTGACATTGCAGTGGCTATCACTAGAGCTGACATACGTGAGCTTGTAACAGCTGGCAGTATCAAAGCTATTCCGGTTAAAGGAGTAAGCCGTGGTCGTGCAAGAGAAAGAGATGCTAAGCGTAAGTATGGTCACCGTAAAGGACACGGTAAGAGGAAAGGTACAAAGGGCGCACGTAACCCTCGCAAAGAGCAATGGATGAAGAAAATCCGTGCTCTGAGGAAGGAACTTAAACAAATGCGTGAAGATGGCTCACTTGACAGATCCACTTACTGTAAAGTATACCGTAAGGCAAAGGGTGGAGAATACCGTAGTGTAGCTCACCTTAAGGCACATCTTGAGTCAGAGAAACTCATAAAGCACGAGGAATAATCATGGCAACAGGACCCAGATATAAAGTCGCATTCAGGCGACGAAGAGAAGGGCGTACTGATTACCACCAGAGATTGAGGTTACTTCTTTCAAAGGAAGACCGTGTGGTAGTACGCAAGAGCTCAAGGCACATGCAGGTCCAGCTTGTAGCTCCAAAACATGAAGGGGATGTGACCCTTTCAGCTGCAGTTTCAAAAGAACTTGCGAAGTACGGATACGATGCATCTACAGGAAACACAACAGCTGCCTACCTTACAGGACTGTTATTCGGTTACAGGGCACTGAGCAAAGGATATGATTACGGCGTTCTTGACATAGGGCTCCAGGCATCATCATCCGGATCACGTGTGTATGCAACCTTGAAAGGTATTGTAGATGCAGGATTCGAGATTCCTCATGACTCATCTGTTCTTCCTTCAGATGAGAGAGTAAGAGGAGAACACGTAGCAGGGTATATGGAAGGCTCAAATTTGCCTGAACTGTTTGATGCAGTTAAGGAAAAGATCTCTGCTGAGTTCAACTAGGTGATTACATGGCATATCAATATGAAGAAGAGTGGGTTCCACAGACAAGGCTTGGAAAACTAGTTCGGGAAGGGCAGATTACTTCCATGGACGAGGTTATCGAGTCAGGTCTTCCTATAAGGGAATCAAATATTATCGATATCCTGTTACCTGATCTTGAAGATGAGGTTCTCGATATCAACATGGTTCAGAGGATGACTGACTCTGGACGTCGTGTAAAGTTCAGAGCAACTGTTATTGTTGGTAATGGAAACGGTTTTGTCGGTCTTGGGCAGGCAAAGGACGTTCAGGTAGGACCGGCAATCAGGAAAGCTATCAGCAATGCTAAGATTAATATTATTAAGGTAAAGCGCGGATGCGGTTCATGGGAATGTGCATGCGGACTTGAGCACACAGTACCTTCAGAGGTACGTGGCAAGGCCGGCAGTGTCATTGTCGAACTGAAACCAGCACCTCGCGGACTTGGTCTTGCTGCAGGAGATACTGCAAGAAAAGTACTTGAGAAGGCAGGTATCAAGGATGTCTGGACAAGGACAGAAGGTACCACAAGGACAACCCTGAACTTCGCAAAGGCTACATTTAGTGCACTGGAAAATGCAGGTACTATAAGAATGCCAATGCATCTGGAGAACAAGGAGGCTTAAAATGTACGCTTTGGTCAGAGTACGTGGAGACGTAAATGTAAGGGGTACCATCAAGGATACCCTTAAAATGCTTCGTATGCACAAAGTGAACCACTGTGTTCTCCTTAATGACAATCCTCATAATGCAGGAATGATCCAGAAAGTAAAGGACTACGTGGCATACGGTATCATTGATGCTGACACACTTGCAGAAATGCTTACAAACCGTGGAAGACTTGAAGGCGATGTAAGGCTCACCGAGGAATATATAGCTGAGAACACAGACTATGATTCCATCAAGGTTCTTGCACAGGCTGTCTGTGAAGGTAACGCAACTCTGAAAGATGTTCCAAAACTCAAGCCGGTATTCAGGCTCCACCCACCAAGGAAAGGCCACTCCGGAATGAAGAGGACAGTTCAGCAGGGCGGTGTACTTGGTAACCATGGTGAAGACATCAACAAGTTGTTGAAGAAAATGAGGTAATCCCATGACATCTAAGAAAACCAACACAAAGAAGTTCAGAGGTTCACGCACATGTGGTGGCGGAACAACCAAGAACAGACGTGGTGCAGGTAACCGTGGTGGTAGGGGTAGATGTGGTGAAAATGCTCACCATGCAACCCGTGCTCTGTTACTTGGATACTTCCGTGGACATCAGAGAGGATTTACACGTCCATTGAAGGTCTTAAATGACACTTCCATTGTAAACGTCGGTGAACTTGATGAACTTGCAGATCAGCTTGTAGAAGACGGTTTCGCAGAACTTCAGGATGGCACATATGTCATCGACCTTTCTGTCCTTGATATCGATAAGGTACTTGGATCCGGTAAGGTGTCTAAGAAACTTTCAATATCAGCAGCTGAATTCTCTGCCAGTGCTAAGGAAAAGATCGAAGGTGCAGGTGGATCTTGCACTGAGATAAATGAGTAATGCCACTTGGCATTACCTATTTTATTTTATATTTGTGCAATTAAAGGGTGTATATTTATAAATGTTTAAACCCATTAAGGTTTACTTTACCTAATAATTGCATGGATTTTTCCATTCAAAGGGTGGAATTAATGAGTCTTAAGGATAGTTTGGAACCAATTTTCAATAAATTGCCGGCGGTTGCAAGTCCAGAGGGTCATGTTCATTTTAAAAATAAATTAATGTGGACATTTGGCATTCTCGTACTTTATTTTGCACTTGCAAATGTACCGTTGTTTGGATTGTCAGCGGATTCGATTGACCTTTTCGAGTCCTATAGAGCATTTTTTGCCGGAGCTTCAGGTTCTCTGATGCTTCTGGGTATCGGTCCTATTGTTACCGCGTCCATTGTTCTTCAACTATTGGTCGGTGCTGATGTTATCAAACTAGATATGTCAAATCCGTCAGATCAGGCATTCTTCCAGGGTGCACAGAAGTTTATGGTCTTTGTAATGATAATACTTGAGGCTCTGCCACAAATAGCCGGTGGTTATATACAGCCGGATGCAGTTCTTGCATCGACTTTAGGTGTCGGTCTAGGTGTAGTTACATTTATAATCTTTATACAGATATGTATAGGCGGCGTACTCGTACTCTTCATGGATGAGGTTGTCTCCAAATGGGGTATCGGTTCTGGTGTCGGTCTTTTTATTGTGGCCGGTGTTTCCCAGCAGATAGTTACAGGTCTGTTCAACTGGACAACAAATTCAGCTGGTCTACCAACCGGTTTCTTCCCTAAATGGATATACATCCTGCAGAATGTGGAAGCAGATTTCCTCTTCTCTGGCGATGGTATAATGTTTATGCTGATAAGCGGTGGAATTCTTGCACTGGTAAGTACAGTAGTAATTTTCTTGCTTGTCGTATATGTGGAAAGTACTCGTATTGAGATTCCTCTGGCACACAGTGCAGTAAGGGGTGCAAGGGGTAAGTTCCCTGTCAAACTTATATACGCTTCAGTCCTGCCAATGATTCTTGTAAGGGCATTGCAGGCTAATATCCAGATGATAGGTCTTTTGCTGAGTAGTAAGGGAATAACATTCCTTGGTGAGTTCAGTGGTTCATCCCCTATCAATGGTATTATGTATTATCTGGCTCCGATCCACAGTCCATATGACTGGATACCTTCCCTTGTAAGGGAATCATTCACTAGCTATGGTGCTCCCGTGCCTGCTCTCTGGCAGATCGGGCTGCATGTGCTGACTGATGCTCTATTCCTTATTGTTGGAGGTATTATCTTTGCTCTGTTCTGGATCGAGACAACAGGAATGGGTGCAAAACCAACAGCCCAAAAGATATTTAATTCCGGTATGCAGATACCGGGTTTCAGAAGGAATGTCGGAAGTATTGAAAAAGTAATGTTAAGGTACATCCCGAAAGTAACCGTTATTGGTGGTGCTTTCATAGGTTTCCTTACGCTTGTTGCAAGTCTGCTTGGTACCCTTGGAGGTGCAGGTGGTACTGGTCTTCTGCTTACGGTAAGTATTGTGTATCGTTTATATGAGGATATAGCATCTGAGCAGATGATGGAAATGCATCCGATGGTAAGGTCCTTCTTCGGACAAGAATAAGGTGTTGATTATGAATATTGTATTATTTGGTCCACCGGGTGCTGGCAAAGGCACCCAGGCAAAGGAATTATCAAAAAAATATGAGATCCCTCATATCTCTACGGGAGATATACTAAGAGCAAATGTCCGTGATGGGACTGAGCTTGGATTAAAGGCAAAGCAGTACATGGACAAAGGTGAACTTGTTCCTGATGAGGTTCTTATTGGACTTATCAGAAACAGGCTAACAGAGCCGGACTGTGAGAAAGGTTATCTTCTGGATGGCTATCCAAGAACCATTCCACAGGCTGACGCCCTTACTGGTATCCTTAAAGACATAAGCAAACCTCTTGATGCTGTAATAAATATCGAGGTAAGCGATGAAGCACTTGTAAAAAGGCTCAGTGGACGTCGCAGCTGTACCTGTGGTGAAAGTTATCATCTGATGTTCAACCCTCCTGTAAAGGAAGGGGTTTGTAATGCATGTGGTGCTGAACTCTACCAGAGGGATGACGACAAGGAAGAAGTCATACGACAGAGACTTGCTGTCTATAATGAGAAAACAAAACCATTGATCAATTATTATGACGATACAGGAATTCTCGTTAATATCGATGGTTCAGGTGCCGTGGGCGCTGTCCTTGCTGATGTCTGCAAGATAATGGATCAATACAAGTAAAACCATATAAAGAGGTTATTCCATGGTTACAGAACAATTCAAGAAAAAGCTGGATCAATTTTTACTGGCTTTCGGTATTTCTCTCATGATTGGTATCATGGTACTTGGGCAGGATTTCAGGGACTCACTTGGATCTGCTATGAGCGTTATCATGGATCCGGTAGTGACCATTCTGGGTGCAAGCAATTTCCATATTGTTCTGTTCATAATGGCATCCATTACTGCGCTTTACGCTTCACTTATCCAGAAATATACTATTGACTGGGATTTGATGCGTAACACACAGGAAAAGATGAAAGGATTCCAGAAAGAATTCAGGGAGGCCCAACTTTCCAATAATACCGCTCTAACGAAGAAAATGGAAGAAGAGCGCAAGGATATGATGCAAGATCAGATGGAGATGTCAAAGCAGCAGTTCAAGCCAATGGCATACATAAGTATAATCTCTCTGCCACTGTTCATGTGGGCGTATCATTACATAAGAGCTCATGAGGGTGCTTCACTTGTGTTCCCATTCTGGGGACAGCAAATATTGACTGATACTGTACTTGGTCCTTTCCAGCATTGGATCTTCTGGTATTTCATTTCTTCACTGGCTGTAAGTCAGTTGATCAGAAAGGCTCTGGATGTCGGTGGAGTATAAAGTGTTACTGACAATTAGCGGTCTCCCGGGAAGTGGTACTACCACTGTATCTCGGTTACTTTCTGAAAAATACGGTCTTGAGGTGGTTTCTGCCGGAGAGGTTTTTCGTTCTCTTGCAAAAGAGTATGGTATGACTCTAGCAGAGTTTGGTGAACTGGCTGAATCTGATGATAGTATTGATATCGAAATTGATGAGCGTCAGAAAGAGATATCCAATACTCGTGATAATATCATTCTTGAAGGCAGACTTGCAGGCCACATGGCTGAAAAGGCTTTTAAAGTGTGGATAAAGGCTTCAGTGGATGTCCGGGTGGAGCGAATTGTCAACAGGGAAAGTGGGTCTTTTGAGTATAAGCTCAGTGAAACAATTGAGCGGGAAGCCTCAGAAGCTATAAGGTACAAGACAATATATGGAATTGACATCAATGATCTTTCTGTTTACGATCTTGTGATCGATTCAGAAAAGTGGGATCAGTTCCAGATAACAAAAGTTATCTCCTGTGCGATTGATAATAATTCTTATTTCTGATCCAAGTGATTCTGGCGGTTTTTATGAACTATGGTATTTTACCTTCTGAATACAAACGTGAATTAGTACATAAGGCAGAGGCGAACACAAGTCCTTTTCATGGTTGTGCGCCTGATAAACGTCCAATTCGATTACATATAGAGATGGGTGTTGTCAACCTTGACAAACCTGCAGGTCCGACAAGTCATGAGGTTACTGCCTGGGTCAAAGATATACTTGAACTGAACAGGGCAGGACACTCCGGTTCACTGGATCCTGTGGTGACGGGGGTGCTTCCAATAATGCTGGGCAGAGCAACCAAGACAGTTGCAGCGCTTCGTTTGTCTGGTAAAGAGTATATATGCCTCATGAGTTTGCATGAGGCAGTTCCTGAAAGAAAGGTTCGTAAGGTCTGTAAGGAATTTGAGGGACCTATATTCCAGATGCCGCCCATAATTTCTGCAGTTAAACGCGCGGTGCGAGTAAGAACTATCTATTATATTGAAGTTCTTGATGTAAAGGACAAATCAGTTCTTATGCGAGTTGGTTGTCAGGCAGGTTCGTATATGCGCAAGTTATGCCATGATATTGGTGTTGCGCTTGGTTGTGGCGCGCACATGCAGGAGCTTCGCAGGACCAAAACCGGTCCTTTCAGGGAAGACACTCTTGTTACACTCCATGACCTGAAGGATGCCTATACCTTCTGGAAAGAAGATGGGGATGAATCATTCTTACGAGAGGTTGTCAGGCCTATGGAAGAAGGTCTTGCGCATCTTCCGAAAATCATCATTCGTGATAGCGCAGTGGATGCTGTATGTCGTGGTGCGGCAATTGCGGTACCTGGTATAGTAAGTCTTGACAGCAATATCGAGAAAGATGATGAAATTTGCCTTTTTAGTTTAAAAGGGGAGGGTGTGGCGCTTTGCAAAGCTGTCATGAGCACAGAAGAAATGCTCCTGAATAGTAATGGAATTGCTGCAACGACCGAAAGAGTAATAATGGATGCTGGCACTTATCCGCAAGGCTGGCACAGCAAGCCAGAAAAAACACAATGAAATACGTGTGCCGAGATAGTCTAGCGGTAGGGCGCAAGCCTGGAAAGCTTGTGGGGCATCCGCCCCTCGGGAGTTCGAATCCCCCTCTCGGCGCCACAATTTTCTAATTTTGCGTTATTCTGTTGCCAGATTTATATTTCAAATCTAAATTAGAATAAGTGTGATTATCTCTGTTGTTGTTGCGCCAGTTGATGCAAGTAAAGCATGGGGCATTTTGTATAAAATGTGCAGGTTGATTTCAGGTATTCAAACATTGCTATAAAATCAACATCATTTCAAGAAAATTCAAACCATAGGCTGGTTAGATCTGTTTAGTTTGTTCTGGTTTATGCGTTCTGGTTCATGGTGAACTAATAAACAAGGGCGCCAGATGCCACAACAGGCGCCCAGGACTGCAAACCAATACGTTTTTTAAAAGCGATTTTTTGGGGTTACTTATGGGGTAATGTGTTACCCGGTACATACTGACATCATATCTTATTTAGCTATGAGCTATGGAATCTATATAGACTTTCGAATCTGCATCTGCCTAGGATATTTAATCAATTCCTGCACAATTTCTATCATGTGTATTGATGCACGTTTGATAGTTGAAAGTATATATCATTGAATTGTATTTACTTCCGGAACTAAAAGAACAAGGTGATGTAATCATGTCTGATGTAAACATATTCCTCATAAAACAAAACATGGATGTCAATGATGATGGTAGCACGGTTGTAACATGTCCTGAGTGCGATAACGAAATAACCGTGGCATTCTCAAATGTGGCAGATGACAGCATGGCTCTTGTCGAGTACATAGAATGTCCTCTCTGTAACAGACATCTTGATCAGGTGCATCCTTCCCAGGCATTGAACACGAAAATAGCTGATTATGTTGCAAAAGAATTGTTAAAGGGTCTTAAACTGGATTTGAACAAAGGATTGTCTAAAAATTGATGATATGATGGTGAATGAGAAAATATCCGATTAATCCGGTCTTAGGAGATTAATGCTTGACAGTTTGTGTGATTAGTTGCCAGTGGAGAATGTAATTCTGTATTCAGTTCCTGGAAAAGATGGTTTTTAAAGTATGCGGCTTTAAGAAAATGCGTACTGCAATAAGAAAATTGAATCCCCTCATGTCTGATTCTGAAAGTGGTTATCAATTGCGATGATAACAATGATCTTTTTGTTACCGCCCTATAGCACTATTATTTTTCTGTAGTGATACATTCAACAGCTTAAAATACCTGAAATGGTCTTTGCACATTGCACTATAATGAAAGTAAATACGATTCAGTTTCTGGCAAATGCCTCTCATATGATGTCCAACGTTTTTATTCCTATATTTGCCAGGTCGTTGGGTGCTTCATTCTTCGAAGTAGGTCTCATTGCTGCCTTTTTCAGTTTTGCCACTTTCGTTTCGTCCTTTATTTTCGGAAAAGCTGCCGATATAAATCGTCTCCGTCCAATTGTTCTTGTTGGTCTGCTGACATCAGCACTTGCTTTTTTCCTCCAGATCTTTGCAAGTGATACTCTTACGCTTGCTGCTGCCCGGGCACTTGTTGGCTTTTGTATGGGTACCTATCCGGCAGCACTTACGGTATATGTTTATTATCAGAAGGAAAGTATCGGCAAGTTCAGCTCATTCGGCTCACTTGGATGGATGGCCGGTTTTCTGGTTGCAGGGTTTGTGGGTGAGATCAAGTATCTCTTTATCCTCTCTTCCCTGTTTTATTTTATTTCATTCCTGGCAGCATTGAGGCTAAAAGATATTGAAAAGCCTTCTTTGAAAGTAAGTTATTTTTCACTTGAAACATTCAGGAAGAACATTGCAACCTACCTGTCGGTTTTTATCAGGCATTCGGGTGCAGCTGCTGTATGGGCGATATTACCTCTGTATCTCGCGTTTCTGGGAGCATCAAGTATGTGGATAGGACTTATCTATGCTATTAATCCATTTCTGCAGTTTCTTATTATGCGAAGATTGGACAGGTTCAGGAACGAATGGCTCATAAAATGGGGTTTTATCATGTCAGGGGTGGCTTTCTTCGGATATTTCATATCGCCTAATTATGTTTTTATAATTCCGGGTATGGTATTTGTCGCTTTTGGCTGGTCATTCCTGTTTGTTGGTGCCAGCCAGTTGCTCATGGAGCGTAGTGCTGAAAAGGCAACAGCTGCAGGTATTCTTAATTCTGTAATAGCTGCAAGCAATATAGTTGGTGCTATTCTGGGTGGTTTAATGCTCCAGTTTTATGGTTACAGAGAAACAATGGTATTTGCTGTAATTTGTTCTATTGCCGGAGTTATTATATTCAAAATACTTGACAGGCCATCTTTACATCTTGCTGTATGAGCTTCATGATTATTGTTTTTCCTGTGCTAGTCAGAAAAGAATTTGTTTCACTCACAGGAAAGTATTTAAGTAATTAACCTATAGAGAATGCTCACTTGTATCACTATTCTCTGTTGCGTGAGTAACGCTAAATAAGAACAATAGTATAATACAGGCGAATTATTCTATCAATCTTTAGAATTGCCTGCTCCACTAACAGTGGGGTGTGTCGAGACTTATGTTTCGAGGCTACAGGACACTTGATGTCCCTAAGGAGGAAAAATAATGGCAGACAAAGAAATAAGACACTTAGTCCGTATCATGAATACTGACCTTCAGGGTAGTCAGCCCGTAATGTATGCGCTGACAGGTATTCGCGGTATAGGGCTTAGAACATCACGAATTATCATTGAAAGTGCGGGTGTTGACCCGAAAGAAACAATCGGTTACCTTTCCGATGAGGATGTTGCAAAGGTCGATGTAGCTATTGCTGATTTCGAACAAAACATCCCAACCTGGATGCTTAACAGATGTGCAGATCCTATCTCTGGTGAAAACAAACACCACCTTGGACAGGACATAATAATGACTCTCAGGGAAGACCTGAACAACCTTAAGAAGGTCAGGGCATACCGTGGTCTTAGACACGAAAGAGGTCTTAAGGTCAGAGGCCAGAGAACAAAGTCCACAGGAAGACGTGGCTCAACCATTGGCGTAAGCAAGAAAAAGTAATAAGGTGATTTTATGGGATTCCCAGGTAAAAAAAGAAAGAGTTACGATACTCCAAAGCATCCTTGGCAGGCAGCCAGGATGGCCAGTGAAGTAGAGCTCCTTAAAAAGTACGGTCTTCGTAATAAGAAGGAACTTTGGAAGGCAGTTAGTGTCCTTAGAAGATACAGGGCCGACGCTCGTAGGATTCTTGCAGAATCAGCAGAAACTGAGCTTTCAGGTCACCTCAAGACTGAATCAACCCAGATCCTTGAAAGACTTAGAAGATTTTCAATCCTTTCATCTGATGCAAATATTGATGATATTCTTGCACTGCAGGCTGAAGTAATTCTGGAGCGCAGGTTGCAGACTCAGGTATACAGGCTTGGTCTTGCAAGGACTCCAAAGCAGTCAAGACAGTTTATTACACATGGCCACATTGCAATCAATGGGCAGAAAGTGACAATTCCTAGTGTACTTGTCTCAAAGGAAGATGAGATGAATATCGACTACTACGGAAATTCACCACTTACAGGTGAATCACACCCAGAAAGGCCAGCACAGATTGCTTCAGCAGTTGCAGGAAAGGGGGAGTAAGTTATGGCAACAAGTGGAATATGGGCTGTAGCACACATAAAGTGCTCATTCAATAACACTATCATTACTGTAACTGACATCACCGGTGCTGAAACCATTGCCAAATCATCTGGTGGAATGGTTGTAAAGGCAGCACGTGATGAAAGTTCACCATACACTGCTATGCAGATGGCATCCCAGCTTGCTGATATTCTCAGAGACAAGGGTATCGAAGGCGTTCACATCAAGGTGCGTGCACCTGGTGGTAACAAGCAGAGAAGCCCAGGTCCTGGAGCCCAGGCTGCTATCAGGTCATTTGCCAGAGCAGGTATCAAAATTGGAAGAATACAGGACGTAACTCCTGTTCCACACGATGGTACCCGTCCAAAGGGCGGTAGAAGAACATAATATGAAATGGATATGAACTCATGACAATGGAAGTAGACATACTTGAGCTGTCAGAGAGGTCTGCAAAGTTTATATTATCTAATGCAAGTGCAGCTTTAGCTAACGGTATAAGGAGGGCAGCGCTCTCTGACGTACCAACTCTTGCTATAGATGATGTAAATATTTACAACAATACTTCAGTTCTCTTTGACGAACAGTTAGCTTTAAGGCTTGGCCTTATTCCTTTGACAACAGACATTGGGGAGTTCGTACCTGTTGAAGAGTGCACCTGCGGTTCAGAATGCCCTGCATGCAAGGTATCTCTGACTCTCAGTGCTGAGGGTCCAAGAATGGTATACTCAGGTGATTTTGTGTCATCTGATGAAAAAGTACAACCAGCTGACCAAAATATTCCTATCATCGATCTGAAGGAAGGCCAGAAAGTAGTGCTTGAGGCTATTGCTCATATGGGCTATGGTCACGATCATGCTAAATGGCAGGCAGGTGTGGCATGTGGCTACAAGAATATGCCGGTTGTCAAATTCGAAAACTGTGATCAGTGTGGCGCATGTGTGAAAGAATGTCCTAAAGATATAATTCACCTTGGTCCAAACGGTGCAGAAATATCCGGTGATGATATTCTTGACTGCATACTGTGCAAACTCTGTTCAACGGTCTGTGAGATTGATGCTATTACTGTGTCTGAAGATGAAAATTCTTTTATTTTCACAATGGAATCCGATGGTTCTTACACAGTTCAACAGTTAATTATAAATGCAGGAACAACTATTAAGGAGAAAGCCAGCCAGTTGGGCCAAATTTTAGAGTCCCTCTGATGTGGTTTAGGAGATTTTCCTCTCCTTCAATTTATAGGAAATCCATCTTGATGCGGGGGTTGCCCAGCCAGGCCAAAGGCGCTAGGTTGAGGGCCTAGTCTCGTAG
>NZ_JADQBY010000011.1 GCF_016278385.1 Methanolobus sp. | reverse complement strand
CAAGTTTTAGTTCTTCAACCCTTGCTGCAGGGACACATACCATTTACTTCAGCGTAAAGGACAATGATGGGGCATGGTCTAAAGAAGTATCCTCAACTTTAACCATAAGTGGAGCAACAACTTCTACAGAAACAACTCCTACAGAAACAACTCCTACAGCTTCAAATCAAAGACCTGTAGTCAGTATAACTTCCATCTCTCCGAGCCCTGCAACTGTTGGTAGTTCAGTCTCCTTTAAAGGAACCGGTTCTGATCCTGATGGCAAAATTGTCAAATATATCTGGAAGTCCGATCGTGATGGCTGGTTGGGCGATTCTACCAGTTCTGCCAGTTTCAGTACATCCAAGCTTTCTGCTGGCACTCACACCATTTGGTTACTTGTCGAAGACAATGATGGTAAATGGACTGGAGATAGATCTACTCTGGTAATTAAGAGATGAAGAGATTTGCGTAGAGTAACTAGATTAAAACTGTTAGAAAACAAATGAGGGCACAATTCAAAAGCCCTCTGTCTTTTTTTATTTTCAGGGCCTTAAGCAAAAAATAAAGAACACTTTTTTGCTATTGGAACCATATATTATGTTTATTAGTTTTAGTTTGGAACATTGTATGCTTTTTGATTTGCTTACTTTGCTTGAAAAACAGCTAATAAAGCCATTTAGTTATGAAATACTGTAAGTATCAGAAAGGGTTCACTGGATAATTCTAATTGAAGAAATATCAGAAAAGCAGCAGAGAAATTGATCAACTCTTTTGCATATTATTTTGTTCAATGGTTTAAGCATTGAATGCCTTCTTTTAATATTATGTCTCAGACTAAAGTGATTATTAACCTTAGCATTCTGATGCAAGAAAAAACAATGATGAATATATGTCAAAGAAAAATAAGAATGGAAAAACAAAATCTTGATTTTCCATAATAGTTATTTAAGATTTATTATTGTAAGAATTAAGCTACTTCGCCAAATGCGAACTTACGCATTACTTTTGTAACTTTAATGGTAACTTCGTCGCCGACCTTTGTTTCGGGGACAAAGACTACAAATCCGCTTACTCTTGCGATTCCGTCGCCTTCTCTTGCAATATCTTCGATTGTTACGTCATAACTTTCTCCAGCTTCTACTGGAGCATTTGAATCCATGTTGTTAAACAAATATTTCACGTCCTTTAAGAATCAGCTTAAAGAAACACAACCTTTTTTAGTTAAAGATACGAAAAAACAGTAAAAACAGTTAAGGTAATACCATCTAAACCTATAATTATCAAATTAGTTTCAGCCTCTAAAAGCAACCTTATTATGTAACGTATCTATATATTACTTCCCCTACGATATCAGGCGTGGTTTTCATCAAATTATACTTTATCGCTGTATTTTAACAACAACTTAACAAATCAAACGAGCTTTTTATATCAAATATAATTCTTTTAAGTTATAGTCTAACGTTAAAGACAAATAAAAAGTAATATTTTGAACAAACATATCATTGTGAACACAAATGTCAGTCGAAGCTAATATAAACTCGATCCTTAAAGAGCTTAAAGGAACTAAACTCATCTGTGTAACTAAGACAGTAGACCCTGAGAGGATAAACGAAGCCATCAGAGCCGGAGCCACAATTATAGGAGAGAACAGGATCCAGGAATTTGAGGATAAATGTGACTATCTTCTTCCCTGCAAGAAACATTTTATAGGACATCTACAGACAAATAAAACCAAAAAAGTAGTAGAGCTTTTTGACCTGATCCAGTCTGTTGATTCTCTAAAACTGGCGCATGAGATAGACCAGAAAGCCAGAGAGGCCGGAAAGGTCCTGGATGTTTATGTTCAGATAAATATCGGTAGTGAACCACAGAAATACGGTTTTGGACTTGATGAAATAAAGCAGACAATAAAAAAGGTTCAGACACTCGAAAATATCCAGGTGACAGGACTTATGTGCATCCCTCCTTATGTATCACCTGAAGAGGCACGCCTGTACTTTAGGAAAATGAAAACTTTGTTTGATGAGCTCCAGCAGGAAAATGCTGGTAACATCAATATTCAGGAATTATCCATGGGAATGTCAGGTGACTATCAAGTTGCCATTGAAGAAGGAGCTACCATGGTCCGCATTGGTTCTGCAATATTCGGAGATAGGGGATACTGAAGCTGACCTGTCATTAGGTCAATTTACTAATTCATCTCTGCTCTGATAAAGATACCATATCCCCCATAAACCATATAGTGCAATCAAAGGAAGGATTATTGAATATGAAACATATTTATCCGGATTTAGGTTTAAAGTGTCCCTTCCGATAAAAACAGTCGCCAGACTGACAATTGGCCAGTAAGCAGTAATTGCCATTGCTCCTACCATGGAATACAGACCCCACGCTTTCCTTTTCAGCAATCCTCCTATTCCAAGTAATAATAATGGGAGATATAACAGGGTGTCTGCCAATGCAAATCCTTTGGCCCAGGCAACACCAACTTCACTGACTTCTTCTACAGATTCCTGCAAGCCCATTGATACTGCCTGATCATAGTCCATTAATGAATATGTCTGACCTGAAAGAAGCATTATTGCCAGTATCACACCAATAAAAATAAAAATCCGAAAAGCAATGCTTTTTGATACGTTTTGCTCATGCTTACTATTATTTATCTCCATTTGAGATTCAACTGCTTAATTATCAACGCTTTTATTGAAACTTTAGTTTCGTAGTATTTATTTGTACCTGTATTAGGAATTCATTTTATAATTTCAGGGGAATCATAACTATTTAAGGCAAAAAACAGATCAAATAATAAATTTTAAATAGATGCAAACTTTATGAATAGTTAAGATAGTAAAGTAAATCAATTTGATATAGCTTTATTTTATTTTAAAAACGGACTGATAGTATATGCTGGAAATAGTCACCAATCCCGATAGTTTCTTCAAAAGAAAAATGAATGAAGAGATTGATTTCAAAATACCCCTTATGATCATGGGATTTGTCTGGCTTGTGGGATTATTGAAAATTGTGGTAGCTTTATCACTTTTTATGGGTACAGTACCAGATGATATGCCAGATGATGTGATACCTATTTTTATTGGTGCCATAATAATTGGAACCGTTATTGGCTTTGTAGGTATTTTTATCATGTGGCTTTTTGTTAGTGGTACTTTTTATGTGCTTTCCTGCCTATTCCATGGAAAAGGAAGTTTCAAACGAGTTATGGAATTTTTTTCCTATGGATTTATACCTTATATAATAGATGCATTCATTTCATCTATTTATCTGTACTACGTCTTTTCAGGTATTGATTTTATTTTTTTAGTTGAAAAATCTTCATCTTCAAGAAATGAATTTATGAGAATCTTTTTAAATGAATTTATCTTTGCTAACCTGCCTTTAACTGTGGTCTTATTTGTCTTTTCCACAATAATGTCTCTACTTACCATATACATATGGATCTACGGGTTAAAGCATTCCAGGAACATTTCACTTAAAAATTCTGTAATTGCCATTGTTATTCCGGTAGCAATGTATTCCATCTACAACTGGCTTTCTCTTTTGTTATATTTAATGGAGATATATAACTACTATTAAAATTGGAATGAAAACAACAAATTTTTATACTACAAATCAGATTAAACATTAACCTATCTAAAAAACATTGCTTTATGCAAAAAAAACAGGTGGTAATAATGAAAAAACGTATTATATTGGTACTTTTAGTTTTAATTCTATCCGCATCAGGGTGTACCGAGCAAAAAAGCGTTGCTAAGGAGGAGATTATACTTGCGACTTCATTGATGACTTCTGGAGAGGAACTCATTGAAGATATTGATTTTAATTATCCTACCGATGCTAAGAACAGACTCTATGCTTCAAAGGTAAGTTATGAAGATGCTCAGGAAATACTGGAAAACATAACTACAGAAGATGAGGAAAAGAAAAAGATAATTGAAACAAACATAATAATCTGCAATTACTATATTGAAAGCATTGAATCCCAAGAGCATCTCGCAGACTGTTATGAGCACCTTTCCAAAGCAGAGTCATACATCTATATTGAAGATTATGATAAGGCACATGAAGAGCTGACATTATTTAGTAATGCAGTTAGCAGTGCAAGTCCAAATTTGGAGAATGCAAAAAAATTATCTGATGATATTGATATGGATGTAGTGCCTTTGGAACTCAAACCAGTTCTGATATATGACAGAGAAACAATGTATAATAATCTGGATATAGTTTCAGAATTACAGGATCTACAGCTTACTATGGATTATCAGATCACTGGTCTTGAGAGTTATTTTAAAGCACTTGATCACATGGAAAACAAAGAATGGGAACAGGCTGAATCGAGATTTTATGAAGCTGGCTCAAATCTCACCAGCTCAAGAGATATTCTCATTGAATTGCAAGACTCCAAATATAGTGAAATATCTATCTCTGCAATAGAAAATGCCAGTGTGTATGATGATCTCGTTACTATTTCTGATCACTTCGCTCTGGCTTGTGGTTACATGGACGATGGCAAAGAAAGCAAAGCACAGGAAGAAATAGAGCTTGCACTTGAAGAATTAGAATAAACAATACAATGAAAACATAGAAATGGTTCTTGCGAAAAGAACCATTGTTATCTTTTTTAATATACAGTCCGTTTTTGCTAGAGAATTAAATAAGAAATTTTATTTACTATTGCTTTTTCTTTTTCGGGATTCCTGCAAAATCTTCACTGGTATGCTTGCTCCTGGAATTAGAGTTCCTGCAACTTCCCCTCCAATTTCAAACAGTGTTTCTTCAGTGAATATCTCTGCCATCTTTTCCCTGAGTACTTTACCAGAATAGAACTCACCAGTAATACCATCAAATTCCAGAACATTCTGTTTATTCTTTGGCAGCCATGAATATTCAAATGCGTAGATAGGTCTGAAATACAGATCTAAAATCTCGATCCTCACCGTCTCGTCCAGCACTTCATCTGCATCAATAGGCTTCATCATGTCGCTTAGCAGTTTCCTGACAATGTAGGCAGCCTTCATTTTTACCGGAACTACGATATTATCTCCGGTATTTAGTTCTTCGGTCTGAGATATTTCACGTTTTTCCATGGAAAGATATCGGGAGAAATCCTCTTCATTTTCCGCATAAGCATCTATAAATATTTCTTTAGTACTTGATTCCAGACAATGTTCAATACCGTGAAGTTTTACATTCCGTGTCTTGTCAATTTCCATTTCCTCATTGAAGATAATGACTTTTTGCACAGCAGGATCATTAATTTGTACCAAAAAATCAGTCATCCGTCGATACTCAAAATTGCTTGAGCATACAATATGCCAGAAAGGTTTGTACTGTTTTTCCGCATGAATTATACTAATATCCTCGGCTTTTGGTCTGGATAATAAATTCTTAATTCCACCAAATGCTGCGGTCTTTTTGTTCCAGGCAAGCTCTTTCATCTCCTCAAAAGACTTCTCACCTGTCAGTACCAGCATTCTTGGCTCAATTACCTCTAAGTTTAAATTTTCCACAATAAGTAATATGCCAAAATGAGAATAATAAGTTTTCTATTTTGTTTGATCAAACCATTTATCCCTATAATTACTAGCATTTTTTAATGAAGCAAAAAACGGCTCTGTAGAAATCCTCCAAATTCAAACAATAATGCAAGTCAATAAAACTTCTGTATGTTGTTCTGAATGGTGATTATTTTTGTTGAATTTTAGCTATACATAGTGATTTCAATATGTTTTCTACAGAGCCGATCCAAGTATTATGTCATGGACAAAGGCTACGATTCAGAAGAAATACATTCGATAACAAGAGATCAATTGAAAGCTATAGCTATGATTCCTTTGAGACTAAGAAAGAGGAAAATGATCAAAGGAAAGTACCGTAGAAAAATGGAACGGGAATTTAACAGAAAATTGTATCATAATAGAAATCTGGTTGAAACGATGTTTTCGGTTCTGAAAAGGAAATATAGTGAAGAAATAAGGGCAAAAGAGTATTGGAATCAACTGAAAGAAGTCAAATTCAAGCTACTTGTACATAACCTTGACAGGTATGTCAAGGTTATACTTGTTGTCAAAATGAGGATTTCTACAGAGCCCCAAAGTCCCCAATTATTATAAACAAATAATTATAGCCAATGAACATATGTAGTAGAAACCAGAGATGTGGAAGTGTCAAATATGAAGCAAAAACCCCGGAAAAGACTATAATAATACTGCCAATGCTTTCATGGCATATCTTAATAATATCTGCTCGGCATGTACTATACTATGGTTTCGATGATTACGGTCAGGATCAAAGACACTAAAAAAGGGTGTTCATACATCATTAGGCAACTATCAATATCTTGTGCCAAATAAGCGGTTGAAAAACAATACTATTGAATCCACAAAGAATTCGTTGGTTTCTTCCTGCTCACCAGTAACGGGTTCAATTACTTCTTCATCTGTTGAAGAATCATTGATTGTTAATCTGAGATCTGGTATTTCGGGTTTCTCAAATTTTTCCACTTTTTGAATATCAGCAACATAGCTTGTTATCCTTTCTGATTCATAGAGTACAAGTCCCTCATCATTAAAACCGGCAATCGAATAATGTATCTCTTCTGCAGTTAATGTATTGGTCAGGCTAATCGTACGTGAATCCAGGTTTTTTTCCATCTTATATGCCTTAACATATAATTCAGACTCAAAATCAATGTGCTCAATGCCCACGCTATCAAAATAGTCTTTTTCAATAGCATATATCGTTAACTCGTTTGCCTTATAGTATTGTGTCAGACATTGATCAGATTGAATGACATAAGGATTCTCGATCTGGATAACCGGACCTGTGATATATCCAACAAGGACGATATCGGGAAACTCATCCATATTATCGATTTTCACACATTGATTTATGGATTTTATTCCAGAAGTCATTATATCTGCATACGCAGGAGTGATGAATAAAAGAAGAATAGCAAGTGATATTAGTAACTTGGATTTTTTTATCATATATCAACTTCCGGATGTGCATAGACTATGCATATGGTATTTAAATAATTTGTGTAATAACTTCATTGCAAGAAACAAATCTACCCGTTTTTTAAATAAATAATTCAGACCTGAAAAGTCAGTTATTTTACTTTTTTCATACTTTACTGCTTTTGCAAGCTCATACTTTTAAAGATATTTAGCACTCGATTTGGGATTTTTTACCACTATATAAGACTGCAAATGTTTTATTCTTACACTTTTTTAAACAAAATTATATAAACATTTAATAAGCATGAATGCATAATAAAGGCCCATACGATTTAGATTAAAATAAGAACCGAGAGATTCAAAATAAATATTTCTTTGACTGTATTTTGAAGGATGACTGAGTATACGTTTTAGAGATGTATCGATTAAACATTATCATTGAGGATTATGAATTTTTTCACGGAGCTGTATTTAAATGAGTGAAAAACAGGCTTATGATGCAAGCAATATCCAAGTACTCGAAGGACTTGAAGCTGTTCGCAAACGACCGAGCATGTACATCGGAAGTATTGATGGCAGGGGCCTTCACCATCTTGTGTATGAAGTAGTTGACAACAGTATTGATGAGGCACTGGCCGGATACTGTACACAGATAGACGTAGCGATAAATCATGACGGAACTATAACTGTTGAGGATAATGGAAGAGGTATTCCGGTAGGAATCCACGCCAAGTACAAAAAATCAGCACTTGAAGTCGTTATGACCATTCTCCATGCAGGCGGTAAATTTGACAAGGACACCTACAAGGTATCCGGTGGTCTTCATGGAGTGGGTGTATCTGTTGTAAACGCACTCTCCGAGTGGATGGAAGTTGAGGTTAAGCGTGATGGTAAGACATATTACCAGCGTTATCAGCGCGGAACCCCGGTGGATGACGTTCTTGAGATTAGTGAGGCTGATGGTACCGGAACAAAATCCACCTTCATGCCGGATTCAAAGATATTCGAGACTACCAGATTTACATATGATACTCTGGTGACAAGGCTTCGTGAACTTGCATTCTTAAACAGAGGCATAAGGATAAGCATAGTAGACGATAGAACTGAAGAGTCCATAGGAGAGGTTTTCGAATACGAAGGCGGCATTGTATCTTTTGTAAAGCACCTTAACAGCAACAGGAACGTACTGCATGAGTCTCCCATATACTTTGAACGGACAAAGGACGATACTATAGTCGAGATCTCAATGCAGTATACGGATAACTATGCTGAATACGTTTACTCATTTGTCAATAACATAAATACTCATGAAGGCGGCACACACCTTGTAGGATTTAAGGCAGCGCTTACCAGAGTTGCTAACGACTATATAAAGAAGAATAATCTTGCCAAAGGCGATCTGAAACTCTCCGGCGAGGATATCCGTGAAGGACTGACCGCCATTATAAGTGTCAAACTGACAGAACCACAATTTGAAGGACAGACCAAGACAAAACTTGGTAATAGTGATGTAAAAGGAATTGTGGAATCCATGGTTTCAGAAGGACTTTCTGAATTTATGGAAGAGAATCCAAAAGTTGCCACTGCTATCCTGCAAAAGGCACTGGACGCACAGCGTGCAAGGGAAGCTGCAAAGAAAGCGAGGGAACTTACCCGAAGAAAGAGCGCCCTTGATGTAGGCACACTCCCTGGTAAGCTTGCAGACTGTTCGGAAAAGGATCCGTCACTTAGTGAACTATATCTTGTGGAAGGAGACTCTGCAGGAGGTTCAGCTAAACAGGGAAGGGACCGAAAATACCAGGCCATTCTTCCACTCAGGGGTAAGATCCTCAATGTTGAGAAATCCCGTCTGACAAAGATCCTCAAGAACAATGAGATCATCTCATTTATCACAGCCATGGGAACAAGTATTGGTGACGAATATGATATTGAGAAGGCACGTTACCACAAAGTGATCATCATGACTGATGCCGATGTTGATGGAGCACACATAAGGACACTTATACTTACACTATTCTTCAGGTACATGAAGCCCATGATAGATGCCGGTTATGTGTATATAGCACAGCCCCCACTCTATCGTGTAAAGAAAGGCAAGGGAGACTATTATGTATACTCTGATCGTGAACTGGCTGTAAAGCTGGAGGAGATTGGAGACAAAAATGTAACTCTCCAGCGTTACAAGGGTCTTGGAGAAATGAACCCTGAACAGCTATGGGAAACAACAATGAACCCCGATACAAGAACACTGCTGCAGGTCACAATGGAAGATGCGGTTGCTGCAGATGAGATATTCACAATCCTGATGGGAGATGAAGTAGCCCCACGTAAGCATTTTATCACGACACATGCAAAAGATGTCGCTAACCTGGATGTATGAGGTGAGGATAAATGGCAGATAATATTGATAATGAAAATGTTCAGGATAACGATCCATCAAACACGTCCGAAGATGAGGTTCCTTTTGACATCCAGCCTACTGAAACAGGTGAAAAGATAGTTCCTATTCTCATTGAAGATGAGATGAAGAAATCATTCATGGACTATGCGATGAGTGTAATCGTGAGTCGTGCATTACCTGATGCAAGGGATGGACTGAAACCTGTTCACCGCAGGATACTCTATGCCATGAAAGAGGCAGGTATCACCTATGACAAAGCATACAAGAAATCAGCCCGTGTAGTGGGAGACGTTCTTGGTAAGTACCACCCGCATGGTGATACTGCGGTTTATGATTCCCTTGTCAGGATGGTTCAGGAGTTCTCTTTGAGGTATCCATTCATAGACGGACAGGGTAACTTCGGTTCAATTGATGGTGACTCCGCTGCAGCCATGCGTTACACTGAAGTTCGCATGGACAAGATATGCGACGAGATGCTCCTGGATATCGATAAGGAGACTGTTTCCACACGCCCCAATTATGATGGTTCTCTTCAGGAGCCTACTGTACTTCCGGCGAAACTTCCAAATCTTCTAATCAATGGTTCCACAGGTATTGCTGTGGGTATGGCCACCAATATGGCACCCCACAACCTTACTGAAGTAATCAACGCAACTTTAATGCTCATTGATGACCCCGAAGTAACAATTCCTCAGATGATGACCGCAATCAAAGGCCCGGATTTCCCCACCGCTGGTGTCATAATGGGCACCCATGGAATAAGGTCGGCTTATGAGACAGGGCGTGGAAAAGTACAGATTCGGGCTGTTGCTGAAATAGATGAGATGAAAAAGGACAAGTACCGCATAATTGTTACGGAACTCCCTTATCAGGTTAACAAAGCAAAACTCATTGAGGATATAGCAGCTCTTGTCAGGGAAAAGAGAGTTATTGGTGTAACAGACCTGCGTGATGAATCTGACCGTGAAGGAATACGTGTTGTTGTAGAACTGAGCCGTGGTACCAATGCAAATGTAGTACTAAACCAGCTCTACAAACACACCCAGATGCAGACAACCTTCGGTATAATCAATCTTGCACTTGTTGATGATGTTCCACGGGAATTGAACCTGAAACAAATGTTGAAAATATATCTGGGACACCGTGTAGATGTTATACAGAAGCGCACCCTGTTCATGCTTAAAAAGGCAGAGGACCGGGCCCATATACTGAAAGGTCTGAAAATCGCTCTTGATCACCTTGATGAGGTCATATCACTAATACGTTCTTCCAAAACTGTTGAAGATGCAAGAGAAGGACTCATATCGAAATTCGGGCTTGATGAACTACAGGCAAAGGCTATTCTTGATATGCGCCTGCAAAAGCTCACAGGTCTTGAAAGACAGAAGATAGATGATGAATACAATGAACTTATCAAGCGCATTGCCGAATTAAAAGATATCATCGAAAGCGATGAAAAGAAATATGGCATTATCAGGGATGAACTGGAAGACCTGAAAGAACGCTTCGGAGACAAGCGCAGAACTGCCATCAAATCCTCTGTTGAGGAACTGGAAAATGAGGATCTGATACCTGTAGAAGATATGGTCCTGACTATCACCAACAGCGGATATATCAAGAGACTTCCTGTTGATACATACTCCCAGCAGCATCGGGGCGGAAAAGGCGTAATTGGTATGGATACAAAGGAAGAGGATTTCGTGGTGGATATCTTTGTTGCCTCAACACATAATTACATAATGTTCTTCACCAATAGAGGCCGTGTACACTGGCGAAAAGTGTATGAGATACCGGAAGGCAGCAGACAGTCCCGTGGAAAAGCTATCGTAAACCTGCTTGAACTCAATGAAGGTGAACTGGTAACAGCCATGATACCTGTGAGTAAGTTCAAAGAGGATGAGTACCTCTTCATGGCCACACGCACAGGTACGGTAAAAAAGAGCCAGCTTTCCGATTTCAGCAACCCACGCAAGAAGGGTATAATAGCCATCGGTCTTCTTGAGGAGGATGAGCTTGTGAATGTAGCACTGACTGACGGTTCCAAAGATATGGTCATGGTCTCAAAACACGGTAAAGCAATACGATTCTCTGAGGATGAAGTGCGTGTAATGGGACGAAGTGCCAGAGGTGTCCGCGGAATGAATCTGGAAGCAGGTGATATGGTAGTTAGTCTTGATATTGTGGATGAAAGCGCCTCATTGCTCACAGTAACCGAGAATGGTTTTGGTAAGAGGACAGAATTCGATGAATACAGGTCAATGCACAGAGGCGGAAGAGGTGTAATAACCATAGTCACAAGCCTGCGTAACGGACCCGTCATCAATGTTAAAGCGGTCCACGAAGATGACGACATAATCCTCACCAGTTCAGAAGGCATCATCATTCGCATTCCTGTGAAGGATGTTCGTGTCCAGGGAAGGAACACACAGGGAGTAAAGATAATGAACGTGCGTGCCAACGACAAGGTTGTTGGCGTAGCGAAATTGAAAGCTGAAGAAGAGTAGATGTAAATGCTTTTAAGCATTAACTATATCTAGTAGTCTGAGTAGCTAGGCATTAAAATCATAGAACTAATTCAGGATGATATTATGGAACTTGAAAAATTAAGACACGGTACAGAGCTTATCAAACGCGGCTTTGCAAAGATGCAGAAAGGTGGCGTAATTATGGACGTCGTGAACCCTGAACAGGCAAAGATTGCAGAAGAGGCTGGAGCTGTTGCTGTTATGGCACTCCAGGCTGTACCTGCTGACATCAGAAAGGAAGGCGGAGTTGCCAGAATGGCAGATCCCCAGATAGTTGCAGATATAATTGCTGCTGTTACGATCCCGGTCATGGGAAAAGCACGTATCGGCCACTTTGTAGAAGCTGAGATCTTAGAAGCTCTTGGTGTTGACATGGTGGATGAGTCCGAAGTACTCACACCTGCTGATAATAGTTACCACATTGACAAGACTGAGTTCACCGTGCCATTTGTTTGTGGTGCAAGAAATCTTGGTGAAGCACTTCGCAGAATCAACGAAGGTGCCGCAATGATACGCACAAAGGGTGAAGCTGGAACTGGTGATGTCAGTGAAGCTGTCAAGCATATGAAGCAGATCAGTGGCGAAATTCGCATGCTAAAAGGCATGACCAAGGAAGAACTCATCGCTGTTGCACGTGAGATCGAAGCTCCAATAGAACTTGTGATGGAAACCGCAGAAATGCAGCGTATTCCTGTTGTTAACTTTGCAGCAGGCGGTGTTGCAACACCAGCAGATGCAGCTCTTATGATGCGCATGGGTGCAGATGGTGTCTTTGTAGGCTCAGGAATATTTAAGTCAGAGAATCCAGAACTGATGGCAAAGGCTATTGTCGAAGCTGTTAACAACTATGATAATCCAAAAGTGCTTGCAGAGGTATCAAAGGGTATTGGCGCAGGTATGAAAGGTATCAGTGTTGACTCCATCGCTGAAGGAGATATTTTACAGAACCGTGGATGGTAACCCCATCCAAACTATTCTTTTTTATTTCATTTAATTTAAAACGTGATTTTTATGAAAATTGGTGTTATTGCTATCCAGGGAGATGTCTCCGAACATGTAGAAGCCCTCGAAAGAGCACTTGATGAGCGTGGAGCGGAAGCTGAGATAGTTACCATCAAACACAATGGTATCGTCCCTGAATGTGATGCACTCGTACTTCCCGGCGGAGAGAGCACGACTCTCGGAAAACTGCTCATACGTGAAGGCATTGCAGATGAGATCCGTGACATGAACGCATCCGGTAAACCCATTATGGGCACCTGTGCAGGCCTTATCTTGCTCGCATCCGCAGGTGACGAGCAGGTAGCAAAGACACACCAGCATCTTCTGGGACTCATGGATACAAAGGTCAACAGGAATGCATTCGGAAGACAGCGCGATTCTTTTGAGATAGAACTTGAACTCTCATTTCTGGACACACCTTATAATGCAGTATTCATCAGGGCACCGGGAATCGTGGAAGCCGGGAAGGATGTTGGAGTCCTTGCTAAAATAGACGATATGATAGTGGCAGCAGAACAAGGAAATGTTCTTGCACTGGCATTCCATCCGGAACTTACCCATGACCTAAGAGTTCATCAGTATTTCCTTGATAAACTTTTCTGAAATCAATGCCGGAATCTTTATTTTTTCTTTGTTTAGTTGATGGTGTTTATTTTTTCTGATTGATTTTTGAGGTAATATTGCTTTTTACCGTATAAGATTAAAGCTCCCCAATAATCCTTATCTTTTGGAAGCATACACTATAAACAAAGTTGTTAGTATATTAATTTTTTATTTTTTTCATTCAGTTTCAATACCCTTCCCACATTTCTAACCTTTTCTTAATATGAGCATTCAGACTAAACGGTTTACCCCCCTTTGCATTTTTTCACATAATGCAGCCCAAGTTTGACAGTCAAAAGTAATAAATGTGTTCTTAATTCTGTTTGAATCGACTAAAATGCAGACAAAACTAAGAACATACGACATTATTCCTAATGACAATATATGCTTTCCTATCGGAGTTAATACCTTATTGTAGTAGTTCTTATATACTACAGGAAAGAATAAAAATGAATACTATAGATATAGAAAAAGACCCGGTAGTTATTAAGCTTTTTTCTTTGATTAACCCTGCCAAGAGTACCAGACAAGGGTATCTATCAGCACTTGCACACTACACTAAGTTCACAGAATTAACACCTAGCGAGCTCATCGATGAAGGTAACCGAGATATAAAAGCCGGAAAACTCATGACAGACCGGGCAGTATTTGTTAGAATACCTGGGTTCCGTGATTACTTGCAGAAGCAGAACAACAAAGTTGCGAACCCACTCGCACCTAGCACAATAAAGAAGCACGTCGGAAAAATCATTTCATTTTACAACTATTTTTACATAGACACCCCAAAGCAACCTCGAAGCGGGAGCAATGTCAAACCCCTGAAAGAGAACCTGAAACGTCCAGACAAAGACCTTATCCGTGCAGCCCTTGACATCGCCAGCATTCGAGACAAAGCGGTTATGCTCATCGGTTTATCTTCTGGAATGGGGGCAAGCGAAATAGCCAGCCTAAAAGTTGCCCAGTTCAATGAAGGTTACGACTCTAAAACCGGAATAACGACCTTTGATATGCGCAGGCGTAAGGTTGGTATCGATTTCATTACCTTCATATCACCAGAAGCCAGCAAGGCCGTTTTAAATTATCTTGAATGGCGAGACAGACCACCTGCAGGGAGTGAAAAATGCGACCTTTTAGAATATGAAAAGCGTAAGGTTACACCCGGCAGTTATCTTTTTATCCAAAACAAGGTCAAAAAAGAGTATCTACTGTCACAGAATGAATCAATAAGAAGACTGACATCGGAAAATATCACTCTTCTCTACAACCGCATTAGTGCAGACCTAGGGGCAAGGGCAGGCCCAGGAATCTTTAACCCCCTACGCAGCCATAACATGCGAAAGTATTTCAATACCTCTTTGAAAAATGAAGGAATGGACAGCGACCTCATTGAGTACATGATGGGTCACCAGCTTGACGGTTCAAAAGCCGCATACTTCGAAGGAGACCCCGAAAAGCTCAAGAAAATATATCAAAAGTACATTCCCTTCATCACGATTAAAAAAGAGCTTGACATCTCCGAATCTCCCGAATACACAGTGATAAAGAACGAAAACGACATCTTAAGAGCTGAAACCGCAAAAACCATTGTCGAAAGGCACGAGCTTTCCGAACTCAAATCTGAAAATGCAGAAATAAAAGCAGAACTCGGAGACATGAAAAGCCTCATTGAATCTGCGATAAATGACAAAGTTGCAGAGCTATTAAAGAAAAATATAAAATAGCTCTAAATTTTATTTTTAATCAAAGTGTGTGTTGAGTTTGGAGACTATGAAAACATTAGATAAATATTAAATAAATATTAAAGTTTCGCAGCTACTCGAAAATATAGGCCTTAACTGTTAATTCGGTCATCTGATATAAAAAAAACCATTAATTAGCGTAACTTCTCTTCTTCCTGTTTTACCACATTTGAAAGACAAAATCTTCGTACCCTATACAATTTGGATATATACCAAAGTTAATAGAAAAAAATGTTAGATGATTCCGCTAGGTGCTGATTTTTTGACTACATTTGACCACATGTTTATATACTAAAAGGTATTAATGTCTTATAATCACAATAAAAGAGGTGAAATAAAAATCATGAGATATGCACGTTCTATAGCATTTGAACCAGAAATATTTGAATGGCTTGAAAATGCCCGTGGTAGACACAATCGTTCCAAATTCATAAGTGAACTACTGCACGAACAGATGAAGAATACACCCCCACAATAAATAAATCCCTCCAAGAAAGCCCTCAACGACTCATGGAGGAACATGAGTGAACTGGACAAATATATAGAAGGAGAAGCGCAAAGGCGCTATAAAGAAATAATTAACGAATCAGAACGAACAGGTAAAACTGTTGTCGAGATTGCAAGACAGAAAGGTTTCGACATCTGAAACTGATCTCAAGTACCGATTATAAACACAAAAGATAAATGAATCACACGCAAAGCAAACGAAGTCGCCTGCGCATGAAACAAGATTGAACAATTGTATTTATGTTGCAGATTATATTTAAAGGCTTCTTTTGATTTGTTGGTGTGGCTCATTCGGAGCACAATATGAAAAATACATTACAGATAGCCGGTGGTCTCAAAATTGACCCCGAAAATCCAAGCATCGTAGCGAAGTGGAAAGATTCCACAGACATAACCAAACGGGCATTAGCCAACGGTATACTCAAAACTGGGGAGGCAAATGATATGCACGAACATGCGCACACAACATTAATATATAAAAGAGAAGGTGATAATAATGACTGAATTTGAGATAAATTCAAACTCATATGATGATCCCTTAGACCTTATGTGGTCATCCGAAACAACAAGAAATCTGGCCATAGTTCTATTCAGTGAGATAAAAATAAATCCACAAGGTCCCACTGATAATCTGTCAGTATTAATTAAATTGATTAATAAAAAAGATGAGAATGACAGCATTGCTGAACTATTGAAGAACGTTGATATAAAAGATATCACAATGTCCACTCGTATCGTGGGATACATTTTGAACGAAACATATGTCGAAACAGAACCAGATTCTCAAGATGTATACAAGTCCTTCGAAACGTCGATATTAGGTAAGGAAGACATCAGAGCACTGTTACATTACTACGGTGACAAACTGACAAATCAAGAACGTGGGGCCTTTGAAGAAAGACTCAAGTGTTATGAACAATTTGATCAGCTAAAGAAGGGGGTCTGAAATGAAATCATCAGACCCTCGTTCCCCTTATTATAAGGAACATATAGCTGAACCATGTACCTGCATACATGAGTCCTCCTGCCAGCATATAAGCCTTTCTGCACCGTATTCTGACCTAATCACAGGTGATAAGACTGATAACTCAAAGGTAGCAATCGCACCCCTTCAAGGCATCTCAAATGAAGAATCCTCTGAGACCTACTTCAGGGATTTGCCTATCATAAAAGCTGCTAACGCAATGTTGAAAGCTGCACAGAACAAGGAGGTGATTGCATGAGCAGAATTGAGACTGAAAGAGTCATTGATTACGGAATGGGAGGGCATCTAATGCCCTCAAATCCAATTGTTGATGCAGCAATACTCTACAGAGAAACTGGTATCGTCACACATCCGCTATCGTCGCCAACAGCTGGGGGCCCAAGCCCCGGCAAAAGACCTCTCAAGCCAGGATGGCAAAAGCTGACGGAACCCATGACCGATGCAGAAATCAAAGACTACTTAATCGAGAGAGACTGCAACCTCGGGGCTGTGTGCGGATTAGCCTCAAACCTGATGGTAATAGATATCGACTGGTATGTCAAAGGAATTTGGGATACCATCTTAAGTGGTATTGACAAATCAAACTTTGTACAGCAAAGTCGGACATCTGGTCGGTGGCATGAATTCTTTAAGTTCAATCCCAAATTCAAGCTCAAGCACTGTAAGCCACTTGGCTTTGATATGTTATCTAAAGGTGGCAATGTAGTACTTGCACCATCGGTCCACGTATCAGGTGAACAATATGTTATGGAAGGTAACATCGCAAACAGGCCTGAAATACCCGAGCTTGTCATTGAGAGATTGAATCAGATACTAGCAACATTCAATAAGCTCAAGCTGACATTGAATAAGTGCAGGCCTACCTTCAGTGGTTTCTTCAATGCTGTATTCATCGACGACAAACATCCCCAATACCACGATTTAAAAGTATTCCGGGGGATGGAAAGTCGGCAACGGATGCTTCATTTGATGGCAGAATTGAAGGTCAATGGTGCAACTCACGAGGAAATGCTCTTGGTCTGCATGCTGGCCTTTGAAGAAGACTACAATGAAAATCAGTCGCTTACTGAACTCAGTCATATCAAGCCAACACCTGCAACAACTGAAGCCATCAAGGCCGACTCCGTACTCGCACAATTCCACAAGGACGGTGAGAAGCCCACGACATTGCCACCTAACTCTTCTTGTGAAACGAATACGATGTCACTTGAGGACATACGTGCAAAGGGTACAAAGTCACGGAGTCGAAAGTTGGAAATTAACCTACCAGATGACCACTTTATAAGCAAGTACTGTCGCTACATGAGTGGAATAACTGATGCATACGAAGACTACAATATAATGTGTGCTATGTGGTTGCTTTCAGCAGCATGTAGGAAAAAAGTCAGTTTGAAGCTTAAGCAAGGAGTGATATATCCAAACCTGTACATCATGCTATTTGGACTATCTACAATTTCCAGAAAAAGTACATCCATCAACAAGGCAAAGAGTTTCTGGGAATTGATCACTGAAGAAAAGCTCTTCAATGACGACTATTCGTTAGAAGGATACCTAAACCTGTTGCAATCAAAGCCAATATCTAATTTTGTACGAGATGAAGTTGTAGGTCTCTTACAGAAATACAACAAAAGTTACAATGATGGAATATATGAGCTTGAGAATTCAATATATGATTGCCAATCTGTACGCAAGACCCTTGCGAGCAGCAGTCGGAAATCTAAAGATGACGACAAAAAGGATGATGATGTTGTTAAAGATCCATATGTCACACGCCTCTCCGGTACAACAGGTCATAATTATTCTTCATGCATGACTGTAGCCAATTTCAGAACCGGGTATGGGTTCCGGCATCTATATTGTCATCCACAATACAAAAAAGACCGAATGCCCCTTGCACTCGAAGAAATAATAGATGTCAAAGCACACGCAGATGTCTCAAAAGCCTACAGGCACATATATGAAATAATTGGCAATATTAGAAAGGAGATTGGTGTCAAAGTAAACCCCGATGCTATGGAATACCTCGATAAAGTTGATAAGGAAATGCAGGAGAAAATCATCAAATTAAACGAAGATGATATGGCTTCTGCATGGGGCCGCAATGTCGACCATATCCTTAAATTGTGCATGCTTATCGAGATAGGAAAAGCACCACATCCAAACTTCACCATCACTCTTGATACCATGAAGGAAGCTTGTAGGATTGTTAAGGAGTACTTTTTCCCAACATGCATAGAAACTCTTGAGCAATTACAGGAGGATGAACAGCGCAATAAGGTCGAAAAGGTAGTGAATGTATTGAGGAGAAAAGGAGGGACTTGCCAGCATTCTATGCTTCTCAAAAGTTCCAAACTATTGTCCGATGACTTTAATAGAGTAATATCGACTTTGAAAGAATCAGGTGTTATCGAAGAATATACTGAGAAGAAAACTGGTGCAAAGTACTATGTGCTCAAAAAAGATTCCGCAATTGAGAAGTTGTGACTACAATCTTCTCACTTTTTTTATTTTCACTCGATTCACTCGATTCACCAAATTCACCAGTTCTCTTGCAAAAGAGAAGCATAATAAACAAACAAATAATATAAATTAAATGTAATAAATTATATCCTATACATATACGTACTTTTATTATCTTTATTAAGATGATTTTTGATTCTTTGAGAGAATAGGTGAAATCGGGGAATTCAGTGAATTTAGTGAAATACTTTAAAATCGTCTTCATCCACAGTCCCTGCCTGTGAGTTGCTTATTAAAAGGTACATTGATGCTGATAATTGGAAGCTTTATTAGATTTCAAAGGTAGAAACACCTTAACTGCTTCTTAATCGTTCAATGTCGGGCATTCTGAGGGCATTGAGTGTTGATGGTTATTGAAAATCATGCAGGTTCGAGTATGGAAAGAATACATTTTTTGACATTTCGCAGAGACAATATTTTTTACCGCATTATAAAGGAAGGCTGCTCTCGAACCTGTAAATTATAATTCCGTCGTTCTACCATATATGTTTTTGGTATCGCTGCCAGTACAATAACGCTTCCCGCTACGTATTATACATTTATCCTACTTACTTCGTATGCTGAGAAGGAGCGTACTCTCCGAGGACGCGTGGACTGGAAGGGGGCTTTTAGCGTTTTTAGACCCAATAACACGTCCCGACCTTTATATTATCCAATAATTTAGCTTCCAAATCCAATCCAAATCCACCTCCAAACACAGGCAGGCACCTGCGGATGAAGCTATTAAAACTGGATTTATATCCAAAACGGAGCAGTATTACTAATTATTATCAAGCTACTCACCCTTTTTAACCCAACGTAATGTTAGTGACTGCGCTTCGGCTGCGCCTCAGCGTGCACAGTCTTTGACTCGGTGCACCGAAGCGCAGTCACCCCCTCTCCTAAAATATCAAATACCAAAAAATACATCGCATAGCAAACGTCAGGCAGGGTTGTGGATTGTCTGACCTGTTATCTGACCTTCATCTTGCATGCTGCTGATACTGTCAGAATTCTGAAGAGCTTCTTGGTAGGGGCAATTTCACGCAGATGAATTATGTATTGACCTGATGAAATAACCCGACACAGGGCATTGTAGAGAAGGCAGGTCAGGGTAAAAAGAAAAGTGCTGGTTTGCCAAAATGCGTTATAAAGGCACTCATACAGAGCACTATAGGGTTCTTTTGAGATTTCTAAAAAGGATAATACTGGTCCAAATAATATACGTTTAATATACATTGCTTGAATAAAATAGAAACATTTATTGCTAGGTTCTTCAAATTAATTTCGGTTATAATCAGATGGACAGAATGACAGGATATGGGAACATTACCAATATTAGGAATTGTCCTAATAAAACACAGAACTATCATATTTTACAGCATTTTAGATACGTTACCTTAAATACAAAGATTAAATAAATATAAACGGTATTTTAGAATGACTATAATATGGGCCCGAGGTGTTAAGTTTGAAGACAAAAAGGGACCGAATAATAAAGAAGATACACCACGTGGAAAAATAGTGCCTGAAATTTTTGATGATTTGAAACCCATCAAAAGCACCCTTTTGAAATATATTCTGTACTGTTTGCCAGGTCTTTGTTTTTTCATTGCAATCCTTATCTTTATTACACAACATATAGAATTATATGAAGAAGAGAGTTATATTAATGAATGGTTGCCAATAATTATATCTGGTTACTGTTCAGCTGGCCTGTGTCTCTATACTCAGCGCAAATTTGTAGAAAAAATACCAGAAACTTTTCGTATCTTATGGTATCGAAAGATTATTGTAGGGGTTTCTATTCCTGATTCAAATAATAAATGGATTTCAAGGATTTACAATAAAGTTATAAAGAATATCGTCTGGGTCCTTAGTTTGGGTTTAAATCTAAACGATATGAATATCAAAGGTTTTGTATCGGTTGAAGAAAGATTCAGTGGGTTTATGTCAAATATGCAAAAGTGGTTAACTCACTGGCCACAATATGGCATGGGTTTATTTGTTCTCGGGCTGACGTTTCTCTGGAATCCATTGAGTACTTTACGTAACCCTGAACTTGGAAGAGAATTTAGTTACTTACTTATGAATTTGGATCAGAGGGTAGCGTGGCAAACATTTATTCAGAATAATTGGCACATGTTAAATGAATTGCCAGTTTCATTAATTTCTTTTGCTATTGGACTTATGATTTGGAGGATGCTTATATCCTCTATATATATATCCAAAATGATGAATGAATTCGAAATAGAACCAAAACTTGGACATCCAGATATGGCAGGTGGACTCTCTCCCATAGGCAATCTGTGCCTATGGAGCCTAATTATTGCCGATATACCGATAATTTATTTAAGTTTCGGTTTGCTTCTAGGAGCTCTTACGACAGTTCAATGTGATTACCCTGTGCCATACTACTTTGTTTTCGAGTTTTCACTATTATTTATCATATTAGGTATTTTTCCACTTGTACTATTTTTCATATGGCCTGTACAAAAAGTACATCAACAAATGAGTAAATGGAGGAAGATTAAACAAGAACTATTATATCAAATTGAACACTCGATTAACGAATTGGAATCTAGACTATTGAGTGAGGCAGGAAAACTTGGCTCAACCGATTTTGAAAGTATCCAAATAGAGCTAGAGGGGAGAAAACAGGTTTACACGCGTAATAACAAACTCCCCATATTACCTCTCAACATGGGAATTATTATGAAACTCTTTATATCATGTATCGTACCTTTGTTTCTATTGATTTTTATACCCTACTTCTCTGAATATTTGCCGATACTATCAAGTAATGTAATTTCCATACCAAGCATTATAACTTACGGGATACCTGTCTTTAGCTTGTTCTTCCAGCTGATTTCATTGAATAAGAATACATAAGGCATAGACATGTCTTTCATGAATATAATGATTTAGGGTTCTGTTAAATCTTCATCACCTAGCCATTTTTATAGTTTCACTTAGTTATAATAATCAAATTATGTGAAGATAAACCGACATAACTAAGCGTTAATATCTTCGGATACTAACCTAAAATATTTTCATGATACCCTGATATAATTGATTGATTAAAAAAGTCGAACCTTTTTGGGATAAGCTGGAATTGTCAATACGACTCTAAAAAAGAGTTTTATATGATTTATGGAATGGGATGCTTAATGAGACTCTTGAATACTAAAAAAATGCCTTTGACTAGCATGGGGAGCTTTATAATCATCGTTATTTCATTCATGAGTGCACTTGCTTCATCAATGCTATACAATGGATCATATTCAATATTTAATAATTGGATTAGCGATTTAGGAAGTTCAAATAAAAACCCAGCTGGGCATATTTACTTTGATATTGGGTGCATTTTTGTAGGAATGGCCATTATAATATCAACTATCGGCCTAGAAAAATGGAAGACTCCTAGTTGTAAACAAAATAATATTCTTCTCTTTTCACAATTTTGTGGGTTGTTAATGGCGCTTGCTCTTATTATGGTAGGCATATTTTCAGAAGATTATGGTGCAATCCATTATTTTTGGGCATCAATCTTTTTTATCCTATTTTTCATTTTTATGATTCTCACAAATATTGCACTAAAGACCCATCTACACTATCTTAAATTTGTTTGGTACTATGCTTTAATAACAATTATGATTAATTTCCTCTTTATTTTAGCTTCTACAGTGGGAGTGCATATGCCACTTTTAGAGTGGTTAGCAGTTCTCAGTGGATTGATTTGGATGGGGTTAATTGGTTATAATACATTAAAATTAGAAAAGTAAACGATTATGAATCCAGAGGGATAAAGAATGTATGTCACTTGACCATAAACGTAATATTAATTAGAGATACCTTATTCTATTTTAGTAGTAGGGTCTATAGGGCTCTTTAGAAATCCTCGATTAAATAAAAAATAGAAGCTTTACGTACCTGTCAAGGCTATATTTGTTGTTCAAATAAAGATATCTACATACTAAAAAGGAATAAAAAGAAAATCGAGAATAAATCATTACTTGTAATTTGTGATGCCCAAAAACGATAGATTATCAGACTCTTATGGCACCAATTTAATTAGTTGAGACATAAGTTCGTCTTTTGTAAAATTCGGAGGCACTTTGATAATCATAAAGGTGTTTTTGCTAATTGTTTCTGCTGCAGTATCCCAGTCATCTTTAAATCTTGCATTGAAATACTTGTGCAGTGTTTTGGATTTCAGCTCATCATATTTCCCTGGCATGTCTTTAAGATATTTACCCATTGATGTCATTGTTCGAGGATAATCGTAGATAGTTAACTTCTCACCTATATTTTTCTCATAAAGTATCCACGTACCGTTCTCGAGGCTACCTCGATTAGTCAATTCTTCTACTACTGCTATTGTATCATTCAATTTTGAAAGGGATTCTGGCAGAATTACTTTTACATTGATTTTATCGCTGTCTACGGTTATGGATTTACCATCTGCAGAATTAATAACTATAGATTTATTTTGTATTTTTCTTGAGCTGATAAATGAAGCTGTCCCCTCTATGAAGTTCATGAAATATCCTGTTTCAAGAGCTTCAGCAATTGCTCGTTCATAATTTCGTTTCCTACACCACATAAATATCACAAAAAGTGGTATGAAAATAATTACAAAGATAAGATACTTCCAACCTAGGGGAATGGGAAAGAATATTGAAATTCCACTGAAATAACCAATAACGGTCGGAAAAAACACAAAAATCAGTTCATCTAATGAACTGACCTTCAGCAGGGTAACAGGAGAAATAATACCAAATAAGGACATTTTCATTGAATAATCACAAATGAATCCATTACATAAAATAATATAAATGCTTCTAATTAAAATGAAGGGAAATGTTGAAATAATTAAATATACACACTTTACGAACGATTAAATGTTTTGCACAAAATCATTCATTAATAATATATTTGGATAACTATATTTAGTGTGCTTATTTCAAAAATCTATTTATAGACACTTTGGGACTTAATTGTTGAGCCTATAGCAAAGCAGAGAATTTTCTTTCTTTCTTTCTTTCTTTCTTTCTTTCCTCCTCCATACTAATCAGTAATAACTACAATAATCACTGGCAAATTCACTTGAATCAATAGTGTTTTACTGAACTTCTTACAGAATAGATTTCAAATAGACAACGTTTGTTAAGCAACATAAAAGTATTCAGGCTGAGCACATACAATAATATCGATGGCAAGAGCCGCATAAGCTTATATGCAATGTCGCTGGAATATTTAAACAACACTAACAAGGGAGCTTATGCTATGCAAACAAGACTTCGAGATTTCAAAGATATTATTGACCGTAATTGTAGACATAATCCTGAAGAGCAAGTGACGCTGAAGAGTTTTTCCAGAACAGAACAGCGATATTTTGTGCGTGATTGCTTGCATTTTATTAAGGAGAATGAATATGAACCAGAGCTTCAGGAACGACTTTCAGCTTGGGTTGCAGATAGGAAGCGGAGATATGGTATTCCATTGAACAATAATGAACTTACTCTATTTGAAGAGCTTCTTGAGGGGATTTATCCGAATTATAATCTCAGCGTGCGGAAATGATACGCATCTTTCATGTTTTAATGGTCTTTATTTTATTTATTTTAACAAATATATTTATTTATGCACAATTGCACTCGAAATGAAGGGGTTCAAATAAGGTGACAGTAACTACAGAGATTTAAAAATTGACATCGTGTAGATTGCATCAAGGTCTTCATTCTTTATATTGAGGTGCTGTCAGAATGTTGAGGAGCTTTGCTGTAGGGTTCATTTGGTTAAGACATAGATATACCTCGACTTGATTAAAGGTTCGAGGCAGGGGATTCTCGAAAGAGCAGGTCAGGGTAGAAAGAAAGTACCGCTTTCCCCACACTCCCTGCCAGTGTGTTGTTGTGGGTTTTCGTAATCAGGCATGCAACCAGCAGGACCTGTGGGTGTTGCTAATTAATACTGCTTAAATTTTGTTATAAATATGTGGTTCAAGTGACCATTTTACAGCGGACATATACTCAGGGGACTTTTTTATAATGCAGGCGCTGCATGCTGATTTTGGCTAAAACCTTTATAAATGTTGAATGCATAGTATATTGTGCATATATCGGTATGCTCCGGCTTATTAGTAAGTAAATGTGATTTAAAATAAAGGACAAAGATAACATGGAAAACAAGAATAATTCAACTGAAAGAATGAGAATCGTGCAATGTATTTCTTCGGAAGTAATTGGGACAAATGAAGAATGCTTAATGTGCAGGGATAATGACCGTTGCTTGACGGTTAAACCGAAATTAGCATTGATGGTGGAGAACGCAGGGGATCTTTTGAGTCTTGATGATATGGCAATTATTAAGGATAAATACCCGCAGATTGCTGAATTTGATAATGAGGATTATGGTTCAATGATGAGCATGAAGAACAGGATTCGAGTTGCAATGTGTCTGACTGCAGGGACACCTGAGACCGATGAAAATTGTAATGATTGTCGGCTGAATGGTTGCTGCATAAAAGTGAATCCTGAGTTGGCATCGATGGTGGAAAAATGCAAGAGGTCGAATGGGTATGAATTTACTCAGGGGGATTTTGCTGCAATTGGGGCAAAGTATCCACAAGCAGTTGAATTTGACGATGACATGTCAAATCCTAGCATTACAGCAATGAGGGATTTTATCATCGAGTCTTATTACAATTCGGAGATTATGCCGCTTGTTGTCAGCAAAGAAGTTATATCCAGATTGGAGAATGAAGAATATACCGATGATGAAATTGAGCTCTTGTATGCCGGGATAACTGGAAAATATGACAAGATGCTGAGCATTTATGAATTTTGACCTTTTCTTTTTTTATAGTGGCATCTTGCAGAACAGTATTGTATTCAGGAAGCGCAAGCACCGAACAGGCAGGGTGTGGATTGTCCGAGCATCTTGGTCTTCATGTTACGTGTTGAAACGCTGTCAGAATGATAAGAAGCTTCTTGGTAGGGTCTATTTGATGTAGATGTATTAGAACCTTTAACTAACAATACTTCTCAACATAGGGATTCTTGAAAACAGAATAGATATGAAGAGATGTATTGTTATGCCAGAAATCTGTCAGAGATTCAAATTCAGTTCAAATCACACCCATCGCACGACAGAGTCGGGATATAGTTAACAAGAAAAAACGGAACTTTCAAAAAACTAAGTGATTTTAGATTACCAATTCAAAAAAAGAATTAATCTATTTTTCTAGTCAAAATATCCAGTTGGTTCTAACAATTGCTTAACAATAGTAACACACTCTTCCATGTATTTGTGTAATTGATTATAGTCTCTAGTCCTTTTCTCATAGAGATAATTATCCCAATCACAATTCTTGACAATTACAATCATGAAAGAACCATTAAGTCTATGGGAAGGATACCACCCCACATCAATTGTATAGTGGATATCTCCAATATCATAGTTCACTTGAAAAATATCCTCATCCAATTCTTGTTCTTCGAGTTTCCTTCCAGGAATAATCTTTTGTGGGTCGTACATACGACTTTTTGATTTGAAATCTATATCCTCAAACATTGAATCGCCCATGTTATTATTCTTCAAAAGCTTTTATGTACATTTCTACTTTTTCAGATGATAGTTTACCCATAAATTCTGCAAGTTCTCCATTGTCTCCATCAGTATAGTTGCTCCATAACAAAGGAGCTTCTAATTCTGCTAACACGCTTGCAATTAACTCTGAGTTTTCTTCACAGTAATCATACCATTCAGAAAACATGATGAATTTAGCCCATCTTGCTAACTCTAATTCTGAAGTTTTATTTAGCTTGTATTTCTCTAAAATATTTATTACATGTTCTTTACAAACAATCACTGAATAGGAATAATCAGGCGGAGCAAAAGAATTCACCTCAATAACCTTAGATAACTCTTCAAGTGAAATAGTTAAATCCCTATACTGCTTAATCATTTGAATAATATTTGTATTAGCTATCAAAATAGCTCTTTCAATATTTGAAAATTGCTTTGTATAGTCCCAATTATCTGGTTTTTTGCTAGGATTAAACCACTTCATACCCTCTTTTATCCATTCATTACGATACTCTTCATATGTCTTTTTACAGCTTAGGTCATCAAAACCAAATTCAAATCCACAACAAGAACATATTTCATAAGATGGATTCTCGTATTCGTCATAAGGTGGTTCATTTAAACCAGCATAACCACAAACAGGACAAATGTATGAGTTCTCAGTCTTTGAAATAAAATCACCTTTCAGATATTGGGTATAGTTTTTTATCCATTATCAAAAGTATCTTTGAGCAGTTAAAGTTTGTTCTGTTAACTAGGAATTAATCTTTTAACTGCCGGAGTATTCAAATTCAAATCCCCATTTTCCTTAATCCTCTTCTTCATCCCCTGAAACCTGCTCCTAGAAACTCCGAGAGCTTCCGCTTCAGATTGTGACATTTGGAGAATATTGCTCATTATCTCTTGTTTGTTGATGAACTCCTGAGCCTTCTTCACATCAAGAGCCTGCTCATCTATGTTATTGGCTTCTTTCCACAAATCAGTAGAAAATTATGTTGTATCGTCAAAATAATATACTATTAAATTAAATATTAATTTAGTGATTTAAAAACGTAGGTGAAAAACATGGGATTTTTTGGTGAATTATTAGAAGATGTAACTGGGAAAAGTAAAAGACCTGAAATAAAAGGTGGAAGATTTGAAAACTTTGTTTCTAAAGAGATATTTACAGATATGCTATTTGATCTTGTAGAAATGACACAAGATTTTGATTCAAATAAGGAAAGATTTGAAGAACGGAGCATGAACCCTGATTTTCTTTTTAGAGATAAAAGAACTAAAGAGGAATTCTGGATAGAAGCTAAATATCGAAACGGGCTTTTCAAAAATACTAGGGGTCAGCTTGTTTGTGAGATTTGTAAACCGTGGCAATTGGATAGGTATAAAGAAGTGGAAAAAACTAGTGGAAAAAAAGTATACATCTGTTTGGGTATCGGAGAAGACCCCAGATATCCTGAAACGGTTCATTTAATTTCTGTTTCTGAAGCTTATCCTCAATTATTCCAGAGCAAACTCAAAGAAACACTGCTATGGAGAGACTCAAATGCTTAAAATATAAACTGGGAAGTTCGATAAAATATCAACATCCTTCCCACATATCCAACCTTTCCCTTACGTGAGAGTTTAGAGTAAATGGCTTATCAGCTTCAGCATTCTTCTTCATATAATGCAAAAGGTACTTTGTATTAGTATCTGCAGATATCAGTGCATCCCTGTTCAACGAGCTGACATACATTAAGCTTATCGCAGGTCAGACATTTTGAAGGCTTCTGTACAGGTACATCAGTTTTTTGAATAAGCTGTTTACTTGCTTTAACCCAAGTAGCTTGTTTGCTTTTCTCACGGGTTGACTTCTTCAAACGTGGTTTCCAGTTATCAACGAAAAATGTATTATCATGTTCGGTTGTGTTCATGAACAATAGTTAGTCTTCAGCATATAACTGAATAAGCCAAGTAAGGTGAAAGTGATGTGTAGATTAGATTACAAACATCTCTTTCCACACCCTGCACCCCTGTAGAAGCCCTACAAAGGGTTGAAAATCTAAGACAAACATCTTAACGAGTCTAAGAAAACCCTGCCTCAAGCCCTCCTGTGACCCTGAAAAGTATTAATGAGCTTAATCTAAGTCGTACCTTTAGAACTAATCTTAACCAGTCTTCTTGAATTCATAGAATTCAATACAAAATCAAAATCTTTTTGTAAAGAAAAAGCTTAATAAAGCCTTTCAAAGCATTCGGTCAAAGGGATATAATGGGAAAACATTGCAAATATTGTGACAGCCAAGATGTTGTAGATTACGGATACGGTTCTTTTTGTAGAGGATGTAATCGAAAGACTACCATTGTTACTAAGGATACTCCTAATGCAAAAAATGTGAATCCACTACCTAAAAGAGTTCCTTGCCCCCATTGTTCAAAGAAATTCTTAAAACAACTAGATCAAAAAAACCATCTGGCAATGGTTCATAAGATTGGATATACATGTAGTATTTGTGGCTTTGTATTAGTGTCAGAAAAAAGTCTGAAAAATCACATGGAATGGAAGCATAATTTATAACCAGTAACTAGTCAACAAGTTTGGCCCAAAAAAGAAAAGAATTATTTTCATAGACTCAGCCCGAAATATTTAAAAAATAAATGAAAAACAATACATTACGTGTCTTTTTTAGATTTAGAAATCTCACATACCCTACAAGCGACTAATAGTTCAAACCATACACTACCATCAAACCACCAAAGAAAGCCCTGCCCTCAAGCCCTCCTGAACCCTCAATGTACAGGTTCAAGCACAACTACTCAACAGGTATCAGCGCAATATACTCTTCACCTTTTGCAGAGATGCGTCTGAACTTTATCTCTTGACCTTTTGACCAGCCTTCGAGCTCAACTATATCTTTCGGGATAGTCAAAGTGTATTGATTTTTTGAGTATTGCAGTTTTGACATTTTGTCACCGTATTAATTTAAACATTAATTAAAATACTCTAATTACTACTATTTAACCGCTGTGAGGCGAATTCAAGGTTTAAAAAAAAAGAAAGCATACAATAAGGTTTATATTACTATCGGAACTATTCTGGCTGTAAATGGACTTTATGATGTCCTTGACTTTTCCACTGTTTTTGGCAAACACAAAAAGAATGGATTTGATATCAACGACTTGCTGAAAGCTCTTGTAAGCTACAAGCTTACAGATAATTTCAGCATAAATAAAGCTCATGAATGGATCAATCGTGACGAAGTGCTTGATATTTTCAATCTTGAAGAATTCAGTGAAAGGACACTTTACAGGGTTCTTGAAATCCTGGGAAATAATCGTGAAACGATTATTTCCGATATCCAGGACAGATTGTTTACCCGATATGATTTTGAGCATACCAATATCAACATAGACTGGACCAGTATTGTCCTTTATGGTGATAAATCGCCATTAGGCAAATATGGATATAGCAGAGATCACAGACCAGACAAGAAACAGATCACCTTAGGCATTACTGAACTTGCAGATCCCATCAATGTCCCTATTGGCATTACTGTTGAACACGGGAATTTACATGATCAAAAACACTTCATGAAGACGTATCAACAGGTTAACAAGAGGCTTCAGCAGGGGTCACTGGTTGTTTTTGATAAAGGAGCTCACAGCATAGGGAATACTGCCATGATAAGGGCAGATGATATGCAGTATTTGACTGCAAGAAAGCTCAACAAGAGTGATGACAAGATAATCGCAAACTTCTGGAACTATTCTCTTGAGATTGTTGATCCAGAAGATGGTATCTATGGTCTGAAAATCGTTAAACCAAGTAGTGTCAATTACTTCTACTTTTCTGAAAAGCTCCAGATGGAACAACTTGAATCAAGATCAAGGAAGATAATGAGGCAGGTAGAGGAAGCAAAGGAGATACAGAAATCGATTGACAAGAACAAGAAGCTGCCTAAAAAGTTCAGGATCAATAATGTCCTTGTTGATGTTGTTTATTCCCTGCAGACAAAACTGACGGATCTTGATGAGCAAGAAGCCATAAAACTTCTCGAAGAACATCTTATAACAGGCAGAGAAGGATTTTTCTGCCTGAAATCCAGTAAGAATTTGACACTCAAGGAAGCTCTTCAAATATACAGGAAAAAAGACTCGGTAGAGAAGATTATCAATTCCCTGAAGAATGAGATTGAGATTAAACCGTTAAGAGTGTGGTCTGATGCTAGTGTTTATGGAGCTGTAATCATTGGGTTCATTGCACAACTGTTCATATCGCTGATGCGATATGAGTTCAATGAACTCAAGCATAAGTCTACAAAATTCATTAAAAAAAGCTTATTGAATTTGACAGTTACCGTGGATTTCATGAAAAGTAGGTCTAAAAAGTACATTTACGCCAATTTTGATGCCATAAACACACTGATTTTAAGGCAAAAATGGGTGAAATCGTAGAATTTTGCATGAAATTGGGTGAACTGTCAAATAGGTTTTCCTGACAAAAAAACGAGAAAATTGGATTGAAAGAGAAGACATTCTCTTTAACTAAAAGTGAAAACTGTCAAACTTGGGATGCAGAGTAAACTTTGAAAACCCCATGCTCTTCCATTCTAAATGAGAAATACCTAATATCTCTTTCTTATCTCATCCGCATCCCGTCTTTCAATATTAAACGAAAAGCTTTAAACTCCATTGGCTCCGATTATCCTGTGCTTTTAGTTATTATGAGGTGACATCAATGGTTAAATTATCAGATGAGATGAAAGAAGAATTCGCAAAGATGAAGATATTCCCATTCGCAACAGCATCAAAAGATGGTGTTCCAAATGTAATCCCAATCGGTATGTGCTTCCTTCAGGAAGACGCAGAGACGATCTGGATCGTAGATAACTTCTTCCTTAAGACAATCGAAAATCTCAGGGAAAATCCAAACGGTGCTCTTTACGTATGGGGACCCGAGATAAAGGGATGCTTCCAGATCAAAGGAAACATCAGGATCATTGACCGTGGAGAGGACTTTGATGAGATGCGTAAAATAGTAAAAGCAAAGGGTGAGCATTTCCCTGCAAAGTTCCTTGTCAAAATGAAGATAACAGATATCTTTGAATGTGGCCCCGGACCTAATGCCGGAAAGAAGTTACTTTAAGTAGCTTCATCCTTTTTTAATTTTTTTGATCCTTGCCTGGCATCATTTTGGACAGTATGCGTTGCTGATGCTTTGAAGGTAAGATATATTTCAGAACCAGGGAAAAGCCCCATATCATCATGGGCTCTTTTTGTAAGCACAACATGGAAAGGTATCCCAGTATCGATTATCAGCTTGACAGTTGATTTTATTCTAGTAACTTCAGCAAGTACACCGCTAAATGAATTCCTGGCACTTGAATCAATAGAATCTTTTGATATAAGGATATCTTCCGGCAAATGATATCTTCTGATCTTATAACTCAGCTTCCATTACCTTCAAAGATTCACTGGTCGATGAAATCATTTCCTGATCAAACAATTCCTCAACTGCATCACACATTGATAGAATTCGATCTGTATCTTTGTGCTCAGGTTCACCATGATAATAATCGTCAATGGAACAAATACCAAATATCTCATCCAGGGATCTGATCTCTTTATTTAGCTCCTCCGGTACATCAATGACCATTTCCACAGTATCCATTAGACAGGTATAATTATGATTATATGGCTCCATATCATGTAAATATGCTAAAGCAACAAGATAGCGTTCAAGTGCAAGTGAGGCCACATTGAATACCACATTGTGGTCTTGTCCTTCTGACTGGAACTGTCTTGCTCTGCGAAAGTATGCCTTTGAGTCCCGGTATTCTTGTTCAAATTCATCAAATCTCGACTTTTTTTCCATAAATTCCAGTCTCATCTGGTAACCTCTTTTGTTGATACAATAAAGAATATGCATTCTTGCAGTATGCACGGAATACTACTTCCTTACAATTATACTTAAATATTTGCATGGATGTTTTGAATAATGAAAAAAAGGCTGATAGCACACATATAAAACCCAGTCAAATTTCTGCCCGCAATTAATACAGAACTTTCAGTGCCTTCTGTTTCCCTTCCACACTGAGGACATTTCCTTTTGGCATCACATATAGAACGCCGGATAACACTATCCTGCATAGTGATGGTACTATTTATTGTGTTAGTTCTGTGAACTACTCCACGCTTACGCATGGAGCTTCTTGCTTCATTCTTTGAACCATCGTTCACAAGTCCACAAGCTCTTCCCCTCGTTCCGAAGGTGTCAAATAATAATTAGATTTTGATTTTGAAGTGCAAACTTTTTGATATTGATTGATGCATTTATATCTCTATCGTGAGTGATATTACATTCAGGACATTTCCATTCTCTATCTTTTAAGGTCAACTCTTTATTATGAAAACCACAATTATTGCAAATTTTAGTAGATGGCTCGAATTGACCTATTTTCAATAGGGTTTTTCCGTACCATTCGGCTTTATATGTTAATTGATTGAAGAATGTATTCCACGAAACATCACTAATTGATTGAGCTAGGCAATGATTTTTAAGCATATCTGATATGTTGAGAGATTCTATTGCAACTGCTTGATTTTCGCTTATAATTTTAGAAGATGTTTTGTGCAAAAAGTCTACTCTCTGATTACTTATTTTTTCATGAAGTTTTGATACTGCTAATCTAGCCTTTGCCCTATTCTTTGAACCTTTTTGTTTCTTACTCATTCTTTTTTGTAAGATATTTAGACGTTGCATACTGTTTTTTAGATATTTTGGATTATCTATTTTTTCACCATTTGATGATATGGCAAAATGAGTAAGACCAACATCTATACCTAATGTAGAATTTTCATCGAATGATGTTTTATTGAGTAATTATTTACCATCATCTACAAGAATACTGATATAGAACTTTCCTGTTGAATTTCGGGATACTGTGGCGGTTTTAAGGGTGCCTTCAAACTTCCTATGTAATTTTGCTTTTATTGGTTGTTTTATTTTTGGAAGTTTAATAGTATTTGTTTCAAAATCCACAGTATAATGTTGTGGTATCTGGAATGATTGTAAAGGATTCTTTTTAGATTTGAAGTTTGGAAAACCCTTTTTCTCTCTAAAAAACCGTGTAAATGCAGATTCAAGATTGATAAGTGAATTTAACAGTGATTGTGAGTTTACATCATTCAACCACACATGTTCTTTTTTCAAATCATGAACTAACATTTCTTGTAAATCAAACCTAGATAAATGCTTTTTTTCTGTTTCATAGGCTCTAATTTTGTAATCTAAAGCCCAATTATACGTAAACCTACATGCGCCAATATGTTTCATAAAAAGCTCTTGTTGCTCTTTATTTGGATATAAACGATATTTGTAAGCTTTAAGCATTAGTAGTTAGTATGTTTTAACAATATATCTAGTTTTTGTAAAATCATAAGATTATACACATGTTATATGCGGATAGTACGCCTTTCATCTCCCATCTTACGAAAGGAGACTTCTCGGCTTACAAGTTAAAAACAGGTTGCTTTTTAAACCATAAAAGAAATCATCTTTAATAGTATGGAACAAGACGCAATTCCAAAAATTAAAAATCCTCAAAGAGTAACTTTGTTTAGGTGGATTTTTGCAGATTTCTTTTTTATAGTTCTTGGTTTACAAAGCTATATTACTTTTGATATAAACTCATATGATGGTATGTTTATTTTAGTGTCTATGACTGTTGTGCTGACTTCATTATTTTTTATAAAGACAACTATGAAAAACATAAAAGTTCTGGATGAGGCTATCAATCGGAAAAAGATGATTGTCCATTGGAAATACACGAACGAAGAATGGTCGGATTATTTATCACATGAAGAGGATTATCGGAGCAATCAGGGAATTTTAATAGCTATTGTTCTATCAGTGATAACTGCAATAATATTTATTCCGTTTATCTTGCTTATACCTGAAGGTAAATTTTTCATGTTTATGGTTATGTTAGGTTTATATGGGCTTTATTTTTTTATGGGGTACATCTTTCCTTCAATCCTGTTCTATCTCAAAAGAAAAAGTGTCGGAGAGGTTATTTTGCTTGAGAAAGGAGTTCTTTTGAATAAAGAATTTCATACATGGGACTTTCCTCTGTCAAAATTCAATTCCGCAGAGTTTAAAGAAGAACCGTATCACCATCTGGCGATAACCTATGATTTCATTGATCGGACAGGACCTAGAAGCTACACTGTAAATGTTCCGATACCTGGCAAAAATGCAACGGATATTAAAAAGATAATCTCTGGTTTTAATTAGTTATTCTAATACGCAGGCCCTATAGGAATTCTCAATATTCAGGTTACCATGATTTTCCTGATAGAATAATTCCTCATCCATGATGATTAATGACGTGGCATAAGAATTTGATTTTGATGAGCATCTTTTCAGGATAGACCGATTCGAACCAGCATATTCTATAAAAAATATCCTTCTGTGATGGGGAACATACATGGCAATAATTCAAGATCCTTCATGGTTTATTTTGATCCCATGTTGTGTTCAAAATCCTCAGAGATAAAGTGTAGGGTATTCTACAAGGATGCACAGGGAAAACTTCTGAACACTGAAATGAAGCCTAAAAGAATCGAAGTGGCATTCCCAATATTGAAAACTGATTCTGATATAAATATTGGTATCCTTCGGGAACTTGTGGCATCGCTCCCTTTCAGAGACAGTAAGGTTTATCGGATTAACTCCTATCTTGATGCTGAAACCCTTATGAATATTTGCCATGAAATGGTGCAGCGGCATGATATCAAACATATAAGAACTTTGAAAACCAAAGACGGCAAAAATTATGAAACCTGGTATCGCGGTAAGGCAAAAGTTAATTCCCATGATATTGTGCTGAATATTACAATTTCTAAAGATACAGACAGTATTGAGCTTTTTGGTGCTTTACAGACTACAGAATCACTTGTTAGCATGCTTACCGAATTTGGGCATGAACTTTCCACAGAACTGAAAACGAATACCAGGGGAAAAAGTGATTTGAACCAGATTGTAAATGTAACGATCAAGGATTCTATACAGAGAACAGAATCCATGACTAATTTTTGTCCTTCATGTGGTACTAAACTGACCATGGGTGTAAATTTCTGTAGTGAATGCGGTACAAAAGTTACACAAACATTATAAATTAATTAATATTATAAGTAATCGAATAGTTAATATTATAACTAATATATTTATAACCTGAATTGCATAAGATAATTATAACTAATTAGATATCCCTTTGAAGGTGGGTCATATGAAACTGGGACCTCTGGATGGTATTGTAAAAGCAATTGTCTACTCCCTGCAGAATGAGGCAGGCGGCAGAAGCGGACTGTTTTTTCAGTTTTATGTTTTTTTATGGATAGTGGTCACTTCTTTTTTTGCTGTGACCCGCATACTTTCCGTCAGCGAAAGACCTGACCCGATATACATTGCCAGTGCACCAGTATATATCATTCTTCTTTATGCTCCTATACATGTTTTCTGGACCTATGAGAAAAACGTCGGCATTGAAAGAAGAAGAGTAAAAGAAATGCAACTTGTTGACTCTGTAAATATCGAGTATAAATTTACCGAACCTGCTGAAATGGGATTCAGTAACTTTCTCTATTTAAGATTGAATAATCCTACAGAAAAACCAATTGAAAATATATGGATAAGAGCAGTATTCCCTGCAACAATACGCTGTGATAAGCCGGTTTTAAATCTTGGTTCCCTTGAACCCGTGTCTTCTTTAACTGCTTCTTTTTCTTTTGTTCCACTTGTAGCAGGAAGTTTATCCATGGGTTACTATGAACTTTACTTTGAGATAAGTAACCACGAACACCAGAAACCACCGATCTTTTTTGGAAATGTCAATAGTGTTCATTCATATCTGGCCCTGGATTTTGAACTCCATGAACCTTTTAAATTCGGTCACAGTTCTGCATTATCAATACGAATGAAAAACTATTCAAATAGAAATCTGGATAAACTTCATGTAAAATGCTTTTTTGCAAAAGGTTTTAACTACGACACAGCATTTTCCGAGACAACGACACTGTTGCCGGGATCATCTTATGAGGTACTACATGAAGTTACACCAACTATTGGAGGTATGCCTGACCTTGGACATTTTGATGTGATGTTTGAGATAGAAGGAAACAGTTGTATGATAGGAGATGTAGCTTTTGGTGAACACTATATACAGATACCTGAAATCGATATCAAAATCAATATGCCAGAGATACTATACAGCGAAGTAGGAAACACAATAGGCATCCATGTAGGGAACAAATCTAGTGAAGTTATATCCAACGTTTGTTTCAATAGCTGTTTCACTTCCTTTATAGAATGCCATAAGCCAAATGTTTGTATCCCTGCCATCCAGCCTTATTCATCCGGATATGTATCCCTTGTTATAAAACCAGTTAACTCCGGCAGGATAGATCTTGGGAACCTCAATTATTCCTTTGAAGTTAATGATGTCGTTTTCCAGAAAGAACCTATTGATCTTGGAACACACGGCGTTGCCTGAAAAGTACTGCTTACTAATTGAACCTATATCAAAACTATAAATACTACTTCGTCGAATTTTATTATGGGGATATTAATGGAATTCAGGGAACTTTCTGATGAACAATGGAAATTTATTCGACTACATTTACCACCACAACCAATAACTGGAAGGAAGAGAGCTGATGACCGTAAGGTCATCAATGGCATTCTCTTTGTTCTAATAACTGGTTGCAGATGGGGAGATATGCCAGCTATTTATGGTTCTCAGGCAACTGCATGGAGAAGGCTGAAAAGATGGTCAGAAGAAGGAGTGTGGAATGAGATTATGGAATCCCTTCGGGATTCCGCTTACCAGAAAGGTAAGTTCTCTATGGATATTGTATGTGTTGATAGCAGCTTCATTGAAACTAAAAAAGGGGACAAGATTCCGCATACAATGGTCACAAAAAAAGGAATGGAATAAAAATACATGTTTGTGTAAGTTGTGAAGGTTTTCCTTTGACCATCCAAATAGCTTCTGGAAAGACACATGACAGACAACATTTTGTTGAGGTCATGGAAAGTATCAAGGTCAAAACTACTGGAAAACCAAGAACAAGACCATTGGAAGTACTTGCAGATTCTGCTTATGACGATAGGCAAATCAGGAAATACTTGAGACAAAGGGCGATCAAAAGTAACATTCCTGTTAATATCAGGAATCAGAAAAATCCAAAAAGAGGAAGACCTACTAGATTTGAGTATGATTCATATCGTAAAAGAGGAACTATAGAACGATTCTTTGCCTGGCTGAAGATGGGATTTAGAAGAATAACAAGTAGATATGAAAGACTTAACGTGGTTTTCAAGGGGCTATTAGATATTGCATGTTTTATGTTGTGTTGGAAAAAGATTCAAGAGACGTTTTGAAATAGGCTCATTGTTAAATCATAAAACATCTAATTGATAATTATAGATGTTACACTCAAAATGGATTTAAATGCATAATCAAAGCTGGATGACGTTTATAATTCAGTTCAAAAACTCATTCAGAGAACTTATGCGAAAAATGCTGACAGGCTCAGTATATGGCATGATATGGAAACATATGTACCTCTTGAGAACGAGATAATCCCTCTTATCGAACAGGATAAAACTTTCAATGCATCGGATGTAGCTGAAATGGCAGGTCTTGATACAGAGGGAACACAAAAATTCATCGTCACGATGCTATCCATGAAGAAGATAATCGATGTGGGATTCAGGACATCCCGATATCCAGGAATCAAAAATAAGTAAAAAAGTAATCAGAGAGTGAGAAACTCACTCTTCTGCTGCTGCTTCAACTTCCTCAGCTGGCTCTTCGTCGCCGCCAAGGATCTTTTCTATGGTCTTAGCACCATATTCTGTAACAACAGTGTTTATCTGGACGATGTCTGGTGCGATTTCTTTCCCGCGCATCATCTTTCTGCGGCGTACTCCTTTTGCTACCGGTGAATAGCCTATTCCGGCTGCAACAAGTATTCTCTGCCTTCTTGGCCCAGGGAGATCTGGTCTCATGACCAGTCCGCTCTTGTCGCTTCCTCCGGTTATTTTCAGAGTATATCCTGCTAAACCGACGGTTGACCCATCTATGGTTTCCCCGATTGATTTCCCAATGAACTTGTTGGCTTCAGCGCCTGCGACATCAAACTGGTATGATTTTGTCTTAGGATCTGCAACCACTACTTTAAAGTCTGCCATATATTTTCCTCCTTATTGGTTTTTATTGTTCCTGTTTGTTATGATCTGCCAAAATGAATTATGCATTCGCATTATTTTGCCCAGAAAGGATTGTCCCTTCTTTTAATGGCAAGGAACGCATCAAGTGCTTCTAATTCATCTGCCGTCATTGAGTCGTAAATATCATGTTCTATCCTCTTTGCATGTCTTTCCGGGACATTCACAAAAAGTGTATCCTCTTCCTTTATCTGCCTTCCAACCGTTGGTCCTTCAAGAGCCATTGCAACTTCCATGCCAATCTTTGCCTCAGAGATGTTCTCACCCCGCAGCTGGAGACCTTTGACCTTACCAACGACTTCACCATTTGTGTTTACCACATCTACGTTGGTCCTCACCGTTCCGCTAACGATCTTAACACCAACAACAGCTGGCTTGCTTTGGCGGAATATACAATCAGGCATGATCTGGAATCTTCCTGGTTTGATAATGGTGTCGGATATCTCCTTCTCCGCAAGTTCCTTCTGCTTTTTTGCCCAGTCCTTGTAATCATCTATCAGACGATATATCACATCGTTCCTGAAAAGTGTTACTTCGGCAGTCTGGAGCTTTTCTTTTGCATCAGGGAGAACCTTTACGTTGAATCCGATAATGACCGAATAGAATGGATCCTCAATTGCTGAAACTTCCACAATATCCCTGTGGCTGACGTCACCTACATGTGCTTTTCTTATAGGGATCTCTTCTTTTTTGAGCTCATTTACAAGAGCTTCAAGAGAGCCTATGGTATCAGCTTTAATTGTGACACCAACAGAATCGGTATCTATCTGGACATCTGCAATCTCGCTTTTTACTTCTGCAGTAATAGCGTCGATGGTCTCCGGGCTTACAACCCTTACAGGAGCTCCTGCAAGTGCACCTTCAAGATTCGGAGCCGATATCTTCACACCAACCGCAGCTGTGACTTCAGATACCTGCTGGAATCTTTCCTCAGCTTTGATCTCTGAAAGCGGACGTGGTTTCAATAGTGCCCTTATTTTTGTCTGGATAGGGTCGCCAAGACTTCCCACAACTATAATGTCACCTTTTTTGATGGTTCCATCATAAAGTATAGTATCAATAGTTGTTCCAAGACCTTTCTCCTCTTTCACTTCAAGAACTGTACCTACCCCGGGGCTCTTTGCAGTATAATGCAGGCTTCCCTCCAGGAATTTTTGAGCAAGTCCGAGAAGGACCATGAGAACATCAGCAACACCCTCGCCAGTTACCGCACTAATCGGGATAACACCTATATTGCGCTGGAAGTCATTGACCCGGTCATATCTTTCAGAATTGAATCCAAGATTGTACAGTTCGCCAACAATTTCATAGAATTTGTTGTCAAGATCATTCCTGACACGTTCACTCTGCTTGTTGTACGTAGCAATGAAAGGTGAATTCTTATGGGGCTCCCAACCGTGTATCCTGTCGATCTTATTTGCAACAACTACAAAAGGAGTCTTGAATCTCTTAAGTATGTGAAGGCTTTCAATCGTCTGAGGCATAAATCCCTCATTGACGTCAACTATCACAATAGCAAGGTCTGCAAGTGCGCCACCCCTGCTTCTCAGGGAAGTGAATGCATGATGTCCGGGCGTGTCAATGAACAAAAGCCCCGGGACAATAAACCTATCTTTAAGCGACGGATCCCCACATTTACTGACAATATTGTCAATCGGAACCTCAGTTGCACCTATGTGCTGAGTAATGGCACCTGCCTCTCCTTCGGCAACAGCACTTCCCCTGATCATATCAAGCAAAGTCGTTTTTCCGTGATCGACATGTCCCATCACAGAAACTATTGGTGTACGTAGATCTTCATTTACAGCCATGCACAAGCCTCTTCAGAGATATTTAACTGATTGGAAAATAATTTGTGGTAAAGGATACCAGGATATTTGTAATCAATTACAAATATCCCGAATGTCCCTACTTACTCGTAGAGACATACCTCATCGATCTTTGAATAGTTAACTATTTCTGAATCCTTGAAGTGGATAGCTATCTCACGCTGTGCGGATTCTGTTGAATCGGAAGCATGTACTACATTCCTGCCAGTCTCGATTGCAAAGTCACCCCTAATGGTACCCGGAAGGGCATCTACAGGATTTGTTGCACCGTTCACTGCACGCATAATAGCAATAGAATTCTTTCCTTCCACAACCAGGGATACTGATGGACCGGATGTCACATACTCAATAAGTGAAGCAAAGAAAGGCCTTTCAGCATGTTCTTTGTAGTGCTCTTTTGCACTCTCCTCACTCATGACACCAAGTCTCATGGCTGCGATCTTGAGACCACGTTTCTCTATTCTTGAAATGATCTCGCCCATCAAACTACGCTGTAATGCGTCGGGTTTGATCATAATATATGTCTGTTCCATTGAGAACACCCAATTATGCTTTCTTCAAGTATATTCTGCCCTGTTCGGTCCAGACTGTACGCCTTGGTAATCTTCCAAGTTTGAAATTGCTTTCACATTTTGATGAGCAGAAATAATAGGTAGAACCATCTTTCTTTACAAAGAGCTTACCTGTTCCTGGCTCAAGGAATTCACCGCAAAAAGAACATTTCCTTTGTTCCATTCTAGTCACCTCATCTGGTAGTAAGTTTCTTGGCCTCTCTGGAAGTTTCGATCAACATCATGATGTCACCGATTCTTATAGGACCAACACAATTACGGGTGATTATACGGCCCTTATCGCGCCCTTCAAGCACGCGGCACTGGATCTGGCTGGCTTCACCATGCATACCGGTATTACCGATAACATCGATGACCTCAGCCGCATAGCCTGTATCTTCATCTGCCATAGCGATACCTCACGTATCTGAATTATTTAAGTGCACTTACTTTCTGTGCAATGTCTTCAACAAGTTCTCCGCCCTTACCAGCGTCAATAATAGCGACAGCTGAGCAAGCAACACCGATTCCACAAGCTGCACCGAGCTCTTTCTGCTCCTTCACATAAATGTATGCAGTGTTCTTCTCTTCACAGAGAGGTGCAATGTGTGCAATGACTTCAGCAGGATCGACATCTTCTGCAATTACTGCAAGCTTTGTAATGCCTCTCTCTATAGCTTTTGTCACTTCATTGATTCCCTTCTTCAATTTGCCTGTGTCTCTTGCAAGTTCAACACTCTCGAGTGCTTTATTAACGAGTTCTTCTGGAACATCAAATTTAGCTGCCATATTATTTTCTCCTTCGAAACCATGGCTGTGTACTCATGGTTTTTCATTATTCATTGTATGCCGGAAACACCGGCTAATTTGACCAATTACGATTGTAACAATGTTTATCAATAAATTCACTGACACAAAGTTATATGCCAAAGTAACGGCTGTAAATTACTGTATTTGCATCTATAAGATATTGCAGAATACGCAATTGGAGTCATTCAATAACCTGTTCAGGTATAAACCTTGTGGCAGGAAAAACAAAAAAGATGAGAGCGTATCTCATCTCTTATTTAATAGTACTGTTCTGTTACAAGATTTATGAAATTTGTTGTATTGGTTGTGACAACAACCTTTACAATCTTTCCATCTTCAAATGTACTGGTATTGTAGGTCAGACCTCTTTCAGTACTATTAGCTTCAAGTCCTGAAATAGTAGCAACCGTACTGTCCTGTGGATTAAGGAATATCTCAGTCCTGGAGTAGTTCCCATCATCCATATTTCTGTACTCTATGTAATGCTGGTCTGCAAGTGGATCTGTAGAGGTCACTATCTGGTATTCAGCTCCTGAATCCACATAACTCAGTATTTCAGTGAAATCATCCGATGCAGGACTTGTGCCTGATGCAACATCTATAACATCCTCAATAGTATCCCTGTCACTTATAAGTGCTGGAGTTCCAATTACACTATAAATGCCTGTACCCCTGAACATAAGAGAGTAACCATTGTAAGAATCAGTTATTGTATAATTAAAGTTCACAACCTCAGGGTTTAACATGTGTGCTTCAAATCCATAATTACCTGTGATGTTATATGCTGAGAACCTGCTGACTGTCATTGTATTGTAATACATGTACAGGTCACTCACATTATAATCCTGAAGCGGTGTCCCGTACGTCCTAGAATAATCATTGTATATAGCATATTCCATACCATCCGGACTGAACGCAAGTCCGTCTGAAACAGAGCTCATAGTGGAATTAAAGTGTGTTCCTGCAATCGTATCAAATTTTGGTGCGTTTGCCAGTTGTGTCTGCAGGTCAGTCATGTCTTGTGTACCATTATTTACATCATCGTTGTTGGAATCTCCTATAAAGCTGGCAACGAAGTATGAAAAAACAGACATTAACATAATAACAACAAGAAATATTGCTGCATATTTTTGATTCATTCATTCTCCCTCAGATAATTGTTTGTTATTAAAATAAATAAAATTTGAGATTAATATCAGATCGCATTCTCTCCAATCTTTGCAATTGTAGCATCGATATCAGCTTTCAGCTCATCTGGAATGCCCTGTATACCAACATCAAGGAAGCCTCTTACAATCATGCCCACAGCATCTTCTTCAGCAAGACCTCTTGCCATTAGATATTCGATCTGCTCCCGTGCAATTCTTCCCACAGCAGCCTCGTGTGACAGTTCGATATCCTCAACATTTGCCTCTAGAATAGGAATGGCCCTCTGCATTCCGCCACCAAGCACAAGTCCGTGGCATTCAAGATGTCCTTTGGCATTATTTGCGTTGCCTATCATCTCACCACGGGCAATAGCCTTGCCACCTGTGGTAATTGTCCTGGATATAAGCTCAGCCTTAGTGTCCTCTGCATTAAATATCACCCTGCTTCCAAGGTCAAGCTCTGAACCCGGATGTGCCACAGCTATAGTATTCAACCTTGTAAAGGCACCCTTGCCTTCAAGGAGAACGGTCGGATATGCCTGAACTGATTTCACCGGTTTCAGGGTTATATAGTTACTGATGTATGAGCCACCTTCTTCCACATGGACAACAGTTCTTGGTCTGACGCCTATCTCTTCACCCCAGTTGTGTATCATTGTGAAATTAAGTGTTGCACCCTTTTTCACATACATTTCGGAGATACCAAGATGAAGACCCTTTTCGATACCATGTTTTGTAGAGCAACCTGTAATAACATCAAGTTCAGCTCCCTCTTCAACAATAACAATATTGTGAACAGTTTGGGATACATCCTTTGAACCTATGAGCAGGCATGTCTGCACAGGCATCTTTGATTTCTTGCCTGCAGGAGCCCTGATGAAATAACCGTTTGCATCCTGCAGATAACTCATTGCAGTATACTTATCCGTATCAGGCTTCACAAGCTTCCATGAATAATCCTTAACCCATTCATGAGTTTTCATAGCATCACGCAGAGACATCAGTTCCACAACATCCTTGTCACGCAGGGATGAATGCGTAACAGCATTGTTAAGCATAATGAAACTGCCAGCCCTGTTATCTTCGGAAGGTGTGAATCCCACATTCAGGAGTGTTCTCTGATCTTCTTCGCTGAGTTCTTCGAGATCAGCAGTTTGTTCTGCTTCCTCAGATGCAAGCCCGTATTCATCAAGATCGAAATCCTCACCGTATTCGGCAGTCTTCTTAAGAGCTGCTTCTGCCCTCTTCCTCATATCTTCATCAGCTTGCATTTGATACACTCCTCATATCCCTGTTCCTTTATCTCTGTCAGCATTTCACGGGGGTTTCCTGAACACATGACTGTTCCGTTACATAGAATGTATCCTCTATCAGCCTGGATATAGTCCATGACCTGACCTGTATGTGTGATAACCAATGCAGATTTGCCATTTTTACACCTGTCGCCTGCACATTTACAGTCTTTCTGCAGGAGTTCATTGATGGTATTACCAATCTGTTCAATGCTTACAAGGTCAACACCAGACTCTGGTTCATCAAGAAGAATAAAATCCGGATTCTGTGCAGAAAGCTGGAGAAGCTCTGATCTCTTGATCTCCCCACCGGAGAAACCTACATTGACATCCCTTTCAAAGAACCTGACCATATCCAGGGTTTCAGCAAGAACTTCCGTATCTTTCATGTCATTTGAAATCACATTCAGGAGGTCATAAAGTTTGACACCGCTCATATTAGGAGGTCTCTGCGTCATGATACCCATACCCATCTGCGCCCTTTCATAGACCGACATGTTGGTTATGTCTTCTCCTTTGAAAATAATTTCTCCTTCTACAACATTATAACCGCTAAAACCCATCAAGGTCATCAGAAGTGCAGATTTACCTGCTCCGTTTGGTCCGAAAAGAACATTAGTGTAACCGGCTTCGACATTAAGGTCGACACCTTTCAGTATCCTTCGGCCGCCGATTTCAACTGTTAGATTATTGATCTCCAGCATAATATGGCCTCCTTTTTATGATATCAACATCCATGACACTTAAAGTTCATGAAAATCTTGCTTTATTATATGGGTTATCGGTTAAAAAGTTATTGAGATTTGAAAAAATAGCATTAAATTCAATACCATGTAAAGATGTGAACTACCATCCTATGAATAGGGTGGCTTCCTGCTTCATTCTCCTAACCACTGTCAGTAAGTCCACAAGCTCTTTCCGTAGTTCCTACGGTGCTAAATTCCGATTAAGTTTTGCTTATTAAGAGCAAATTTTTTGATATTGATAGCGGCATTAATATCTCTGTTATGATTGGTATTACAATCAGGACATTTCCATTCTCTGTCTGCAAGTGTTAATTTTCCGTTATGAAATCCGCACACATTACAGATTTTTGTAGATGGCTCAAATTGACCAATACGAAGAATGGTTTTTCCATACCATTCGACTTTATATTCAAGTTTATTTACGAAAGAACTCCATGAAGCATCTACTATGCTTTGTGCAAGACAATGATTTTTTAACATACCGCTAATGTTTAAAGTTTCCAATGCTACCGCTTGATTCTCGCTTATGAGCTTAGTGGATAACGTATGTTGAAAATCATGTCGTTGATTACTTATTTTCTCATGAAGTTTTGATACTGCGAATCTAGCCTTTGCCTTGTTCTTTGAACCTTTTTGTTTTTTTGATAATCTTCTTTGAAGAAATGCAAGGCTTTTCGTTGAATGTCTGAGATATTTAGGATTCTCTATTTTCTCCCCGTTGGAGAGAACTGCAAAGTCTTTGATACCTACATCAATACCAACAGTCACTTTTTCGTTAAAGATGGGTTTAACAGGCAGCTCCTGTTCATCATCAACAAGAATACTTATATAGAATTTTCCAGTCGGTGTTCTGGATACATTGGCAGTTTTTCCGATTCCAGTAAATCTACGATGTATTTTTGTATTTATCCATCCAATTTTAGGTAATTTTACTTTGTTATTATCGTAATTCATTTTATAGAATTGTGGAACTGAAAAGGATTGTACTGGATTCCTACGTGATTTGAATTTTGGAAATCCTTTCTTCTCTCTGAAAAACTTAGTGAATGCATTTTCAAGGTTAAGTGTAGCACCCTGCAATGATTGTGAATTAATATCCTTCAACCATTCGTGTTCTTCTTTCAACTTTGTTATCATAGTATTCAAAGTGAACCTAGATACTGATTTTCCGTCCTGTTCATAGGTTTTTATTTTCTGCTCTAAAACCCAATTATAGACAAACCTACATGAACCGAAGTGTTGAAAGAACATTTCTTCCTGCTCTTTTGTAGGATGCATTCTATATTTGTAGGCTTTTGACATACACACTTTTATATGTGCTTAACATCATGTATGGCTTGTGTTAAGTTAAACAAAAACATATTTTGTAGAATAGACGTAATTCATCCACCTGTTTCATTTCGAAGAAATGAAACTCCCATTAAATCTCAGATTTAATGGGAGTTTGAAAACGGTGGTCTTCTTACTCCAACATGATAAACCCAGTTACATGGCAATTTCCTAAACTCGTTTGCTTAATATTGTTTAGTAAATCATATTAGTCAAAATTACACAATTTTAGTTTATAATTATTGTTTTAACTGCTTTTTAGCCACCATACTTGTAAACGTCGTGTAACCAAATATGATGATACCTAGCCATATTACAGGTTCTCCTATGCCATCATATCCCAGGTAAGAAAGTGCAAGACCTATACTGAGAATCAATACATTGACCTTGAGCAGTTGTTTGTTGCGGCGGATAATAGCAATATTCTTTTGCCTTTCGTGGATGATCTGTTTCTTGTTATTACTCATAAAATCACTATACCTTAATTATCATATCAGCAGCCTTACGTACCCTGTTAAAAACAGCCATTCCGATCCCATCCTTCCTGAAAGAGCCATCTACAATTATAATATCAACTTTTTGTTCATCAAGATATCGAAGTCCAAAAAATAAATTCTTTGCTGCCTGCTCAGGTTCATTTTTATTACCAAGGGAATATGATAAAATTCCCGGAAAGCTGGATCTACTTTCTTCTGTAAGCAAGAGTCCTATTTTAGCATTTCTCAGATTAAAATCAGCAATCAGTTCTTTTGTTCTGGAAACTACTGGATCATGTTCTCCTTCAACCAGAACAACATTAGATTCAGGAGAATAATGAGTATATTTCATCCCGGGAGAGCGGACAGTTTCACTTTCCGGGTGAACTTTGTCATCATACCCTATTTTTACTTCCCCAATGCAACCCTCAATCTCTTCTTTACTTACTTTCCCAGGCCTTAATATTGCAGGAACTTCAGAAGTCATGTCAATAACTGTAGATTCAAGCCCAATGGTAACGTCCCCGCCGTCAATGATTGCATCGATCCTTCCGGAAAGATCACGTAATACATGACCTGCAGTTGTAGGACTAGGTTTTCCTGATAGATTAGCACTGGGAGCAGCAATAGGTTTCCCTGAATATTTTATTAATGCTATGGCAACACTATTCTCAGGAATTCTGACCGCTACAGTATCCAGTCCTCCCGTAGTAACATCGGGAACTATTTCCTTTCTTTTCATTATTATAGTCAGAGGACCTGGCCAGAATTCATCCATCAGTAATAATGCTTTTTCTGGTATGTTTCTGACAAGCTTCATGCAATTTTCCCTGGAATCTACATGAACTATAAGCGGATTATCAGCAGGCCTGCCCTTTGCCTCAAATATCTGCATTACAGCTTTTTCATTAAGAGCATCAGCCCCAAGCCCATAGACTGTTTCAGTCGGGAAAGCAACAAGCCCACCTTCCTTCAATATCCGGGCAGCTTCACGTATCTGCTCTTCATGAGCTTTTCCGTTTACATGAAATACTCTTGTGTTTTTATTCATAACCCTGTTGTATTAAAAACTGATATTGTATTAAAAGTGTGTTTTTTACAGACAATACAATAGAGTAAAGCCATATTAGATGATTAAGCTCATAAGTTTTTTTGTTCACATATGACATCAATACATATAATTTTAATATGACAATGAAGTTAGATGGATTTATATTTTATCCTGATACGACACATATTTAGACTGATACTCCGATAAAGACAATACTTATATATGATTATTTCTTCTATTCACGCTGTGAGCGGGCCTATTTTTAACCCCACTCCCACACTAACCCCCACTCCCCTGCCCGCTCACGTTTACAATAAAGGAAGTCGGAATTCTGGTTAATGGGAAAACATATTGTAGCACACGACTAAACATATCGCTGCGATGTGATTTTAATCTAATTTTATAAAAAAGAGTAGTCCCAGTACCCTCACTGGAACCTATATTATTAAATTTACTCATCCTCATCTACTGAGCACGCAGCTGAGCATGCTTTACCATATTCATCAATTACAGACTCCTTGCAGAGACCTACCCCATGACGGTGAGCTGCACGACTTATCATATGAGCTGCCACAGGAGATGTGATCAGAATGAAAAGTGCCACCGTAATTGCCTTTACACCCATGGGGGAAAAGCCCACTTTAAGCAGTATACTGAGCATGACACTAAATGCACCCAGTGTTCCTATCTTAGTGGTTGCATGCAACCTGTTATACACATCAGGAAGACGTGCAAGTCCAAGCATTGCAAGGAACACAAAGAAAAGTCCTATAATAAGAATACCGTTGCTCAGCATTTCCAGAGCCATTGAAACTGTACTCAAAATACCACCCCTTCATCAAGATACTTTGCAATTGTGACCGTTCCAACGAAGGATATAATAGCAAGAACAAGTGCCACATCCATGAAGAAAACTGACTCTTTTACAAATGAGTAGATACCGAGCATGACAACAATGACTGTTGTCATTGCATCCAGGGCCACGACCCTGTCAGGAATGGTTGGTCCTTTAATAACCCTGTAGATACAGGGTATAAAAGTGATCACCATGAAGATAAGTGAATATTCAAGCAGGTTCATTCGAATGCCTCCATTGTGTATTTTTCCAGGTCATCCTTTATGGACTGGGCTACACCTTCCGGATCAGTTGCATCTATAGCGTGTACGTATAGGATAGACCTGTCATCAGATACATCGATGGTCAGTGTTCCGGGTGTAAGGGTAATTGTGTTTGCAATAGCAGTAATACCAAGATCTGTCTTGGAGTCTATTGGTACTGCAATAATACCCGGTTTGATGTCTATCTTTGGCTGCAATACTATCTTTGCCACCATAACGTTTGCCTTTATGATCTCCTTGATAAGCACGTACAGGAACGTGATCTGTGCCGGTATCTTCTTTATCGCATTAACAAAGGAGAAATCCTGGTCAAAGGGGAACAGGGTCTTGAAAGGCCTGATAATGAATGGTGCAATGATAACTCCCAGCACGAAGTTGTTCACATTTACAGTACCGTGAACAAAACACCATACAAGACCGAGTATAGCTGAATAGGCAATATATCTCTTCATCTTACCACCCTCGTCATTACAGCATCAATATACGCCTGTGGATCTAGTATCTGGTTTGCTGTTGCATTTGCAAGGGAAACCAGGGGTTCTGCATAAAGTCCGAAAACAACGATCAATAATGCAAGAACGAAAATTGGAAGAGCTATCATCAGGGAATTACCATGTGAGGAATATTCCCCATATTCACTAACATCTCTTTTCTCGCCCCAGAACATAAGCAGCATTGCCCTGAACATGTAGAACAAAGTGAATACTGCAAATATAAGTGCAATAGCTATCGCAAAGTAATATTGCTCACTGATACCCGCATCAAAGAGCTGTAATTTGGCTATGAACCCACCCATTGGAGGCAGTCCTGCAATGGACATTGCACCGGTAAGGAACATAAGCGACATAAATGGTGCACTGTCAACCATTCCACCCATCTTTCTCATATCCCTTGTACCTGCGTGATGTATTATTCCACCGGAGATCAGGAAAAGCATTGACTTTGCGATTGCGTGATTAACAAGATATACAAGCGCTGCTGTGAGACCATATACACTACCAAAACCGATACCCAGGAAAACATATCCTATCTGACTGACACTTGAATAAGCCAGAAGACGTTTTACATCAGTCTGTGCCACAGCTGATATTGCTCCTACAACGATAGTTGCTAGTGCAAGATAAATAATCACTGGCTTAAATATGTAAAGCGTGTCAATAAATATAAGGAAGAATACCCTGAGCATTCCGTACGCACCTACCTTTATCAGCACACCACTAAGCATTGCGCTTATCGGAGACGGTGCGGTTGGGTGCACATCAGGAAGCCAGTAGTGAAGCGGGAAAATTGCAGCCTTGTTACCGAATACCACGACAAACATCAGGGCAATCGCGAACACATGCCATGGAAGTGTTCCTGCTGCACTCATTGCGCTTAGCTTAACAGAGATGTCTGCCATGTTCAATGTACCTGTTGTGGCATAAAGAGAAGCTACTGCAATAAGCATCACAATAGAGCTTACCATGTTCAGTACAAGATACTTGAATGTGGCTTCCATCTTGTCAGAGCTTTTTGTAACTCCACCTTTCTCGTTGGCTATTACAAGTCCGCAGGATGAGAGCAAGAGAATCTCAAAGAATACGAAGAGATTGAATATGTCACCTGTGAGGAAAGAACCATTTAGTCCTGCCACAAGCAGACTAAATAGCGGATAATATGATGCGTTCAGTGACTTCTCTTCTATATAATCAAGTGAGTATACGAGTGCCAGAAATGATACAAACGATGTCAATACAACCATTCCAGAACTCAGCAGGTCGGCAACCAGTATGATACCATATTTGCCCCATTCTCCTACTTCATAGGCCTGTATACCTCCAGACCAGACCTGCAGTAACAAGAATACACTTAATATTGCGAGTATGAATGAAACAGAAACACTCAGCACTTTCTGGATTCCAGGATACTTTCTTAAAAGCACCATGATAGAAGCCATAAGTATGGGCGTTGCTATCAGTATTATGGGAAGGTGAGTTTCCAGCGATATCATCCCCAGAGCCTCCTGAGTTCCCTGATATCAGTTGTTCCATATTCCTCATAAATACGGTATGCAAGTATCAGTATAAACGCAGTTGTTGCCAGACTGATAACAATGGCCGTGAGTACCAGTGCCTGTACAAGAGGATCAACATACTGTACCTGATGACCGGCTTCGACCACAGGTGCAAGGATACCCTGTGACAATGAATCAGTAAAGATGGTACCGGTTACTTCAGCAGCCCCATGTCCCCCATCATCTGTAATGATAGGGACCTTTGTCCCGTCAAATACCCCTGTTGAGACAATCAGAAGGTTGACAGCGTGTGAAAGTACACCCAACCCTATGATCAGCCTGACGATATCACGACGAAGGATGAGGAATGTACCGATACCAAACAGTATAGCTATGGTAAGGGAAAGCAGTGTATTGTTCATTTATCATCACCTACGTTTTTGAAAATGGAAAGCAGTCCACCAATTACCACGAAGTAGACACCAATATCGAATAATCCTGCCGATACCAGCTCGATCTCTCCGAAGAATGGCAGGTGGACAAATTCCACTGCACTCCTGAAGAAGTTATGCGAAAAGGCAATTGCTCCAAAAGCTGTGACTGAAGCCAGCAGCAAGCCGAATCCAAACCAGTTACCCCAATCGGGATCGAAGAATGATTTGATATAATCCAGACCATATGCCACATATGTCAGTGCTATCACTGAGGCAAACAGGACACCGCCAATGAATCCTCCTCCCGGGTTGTTGTGTCCCGCAAGTAAGAGAGATATTGAAAAAAGGATGACCAAAGGCAAACATATCTTTGTTATTGTTTTTGTAATCAGAGTTGTCATTCGTCATCACCCCTGCTGTTAATCAGGTTATAAACACCAAATGCTGCAAGACAGAGAACTGATATCTCACCAAGTGTATCATATCCTCTGAAGTCCACAATTATTACATTCACAATGTTGTGACCTCCTGCAAGTGAAAGGCTCTTCTCGACGAAGTAATGTGAAAGGGACTCGAATGGTGGGACTATTCCCGGTGTTGCGTTTATCAGCATAATGAATATTATTGCGGCTATTGTCACGGATATTAGAAGGTCCCTGACAAGTGTTGTACTCGGGACATGCTCCCTGAACTTCTGTGGGATCTTTACTATAGCCAGCAGGAAGATTATAGTTGAAAGTGTTTCTACCAGCACCTGTGTTAGAGCAAGGTCTGGTGCCTGCAGATATATAAATAGGAGAGCTACAAGGTAGCCCAGGCCTGAAAGAGATATTATTGCAGGTATGTACCTTGGGAGTAATGCAGCTCCAAGTGCTGAAACTATCATGAATAAGAAGATGATACTTTCGTATAGAGGGACATCGAAATTCAGGTTATGTGGTACCAGACTTGATGCCAGCAAAATTACAGGTATTGCAAACATTGCAATGAAAAGTAACAAGAGTGCTACCACATAGTTCTTCACAGGACCTGGTTGCATCCTGTTAGAGAATTTGGATGTTATGTTTTTTGCGTTCTCCACGGTTGCATCATAATAGTAGTTGACACTTATCCATGGGAATCTTGCATTGAACCTGTCCTGCCAGTCTGCTATCTTACTATACTGTGTGTATGTCAGGATACCTAGTGCAAAGGTAACGATTGTCATTATCAATGGTGTGGTAATTCCATGCCAGAGCTTAACGTGCAGATGTGTTTCCTCAAGAAGGATACCTGAAACTGTAGGACCAACGAAATAATGTACCGGAATTGAAGGTACAAGTCCGAACAATATTATAAGGCCTGCTAGAAAAATAGCAGGTGCAAGCATTATCATAGAAGGGTCATGTATATGGTCAGGTAATCCCTTTGAAGGTCTCTTTCCAAGGAATATACCGTCTATAAGTTTAATTGAATAAGCAAATGTGAACACACCGCCAAGCACTGCAAGTGCCGGGATGAGTATACTCCATGGTCCTCCAAGAAGGTGTCCCATTTCAACGGATGACTCGTAGAACATCTCCTTACTTAAGAAACCGTTCAAAGGCGGTATTCCTGCCATAGAGAGTGCTCCGATGACAGCTACGATAAAAGTGATGGGCATCTCCTTGCGTAAACCACCCATCTTCGTGATGTCCCTTGTGGCAGTTTCATGTGCCACTATACCCGCTACAAGGAAAAGACAGGCCTTGAAGGTTGCATGGTTTAGAAGATGGAAAGTTGCAGCAGCCACACCAATTCCAGGTTCGTGATGTGTAGTGTAACCGTACATTGTCATAAGATAAGCAAGCTGACTTATGGTGGAATATGCAAGTATTCCCTTGATATCAGTCTGCCTGAACGCAAGGAAACCTGCCAGAAGCATTGTGAATATGCCAATACCACTTACAAGGATGAACCAGGCTTCAGTACCTGAGAATATGGGGTGTATCCTTGCAATTAGATAAATACCGGCCTTGACCATTGTTGCAGAGTGCAGGAAAGCACTGACCGGCGTTGGAGCTTCCATAGCATTTGGAAGCCAAATGTAGAAAGGACCCTGTGCTGATTTAGAAGCAGCACCTATGAATATGAGAATAAGTGCAGCCAGGAAGAGATCATGACCATGTAATATTTCTTTTATGGATTCGCTATGCATTATAGTGGGAATGTCAAAGGTGCCGGTAATAGCATGCAACACCAGAAATCCGGCGAGCATGAATAAACCGCCTGTTGCGGTTATAAGCAATGATTTTGTTGCACCGTATACTGACATGGGCCTGTTTCGCCAGTACCCGATAAGCATGAATGATGTGATACTTGTAAGTTCCCAGAAAATGAATAACTGAATTGTGTTTGCTGAGAATACCATACCAAGCATGGATCCCATGAAGAAGAGGAGTTGCTGGTAGTATCTGGGAAGGTCCTCTTTCTTTGACATGTACCCGTTGGAATATGACATGATTATCACACCAATTCCAGATACAATGAAACCGAACATGACACTCAGGCCATCAACGTAGAAAGAGAAGTTTATACCCAATGAAGGAATCCATTCAATGGATTTCTGAATAGTTCCCCCGTGTATTATTTCCGGTGCAGCCTGAGCAACCAATAATAAACTCAGAAATGCAACTGCGGACGCGTACCATCCTATTTTATCCTTTAGAAGTTTTTCAACGGCAGGCAATATACCGGCCAAAATGAATGGCAAAAAAACCGCTAGAGTAATTGCTGTAAACGAATCCATGTCACCTTAAATTTAAGTTCCTATATATAATGTTTGTTAATGTGAATTATTATTTATGAAGGATTATTCCGGCATTATATTGATGTTATTTTTATAAAAAGAAAGATTGCACAAAAATACAAAACACTTATATATAAAGAAATATACGCCAACAATAATTCCAGAAAAACGAACAGAATAAAGAGATATATAATGCATATTATTATTTGCTATACAGTTATTTCTTTGATAGAATGAAAAAGCAAACAACTTTCAACGATATGAAGACAAAAAGTCACATATTAAGATATATTCCTGCATTTCTGGTACTATGCATTTGCTGTTTCTTTTTGCAGAACCCTGTCCTGGCAATGTCAGATACTCCGGATATTACAAATAATTCATCTTCAGTTCTTACCCCCGCACATCAGGCAGGTATCTCAGAATACAGTCACCTGATTGAATTATCATTCGACGAGAATAACTACATTGTTGCAGGTGAAGCCTTAGTTTACTCAACAGATTCGCAAAATAAAAGTGAAGAACTTGCTTTATGGATACCTGAAAATGCTGATATTATGCAATTCCAAACAACAGACATGATGGCAACCGTGGCCAGCACGGCTGTTAATTACTCAAGGAATGGCAATTTACTTTACTTCAACTCACCAGATATTTCAAATTCCACTAATATGCCTTTGCTTTACGGAATCAGATATTCAGTACACAGCCATGAAGAAGTCACTACATTCAACAAGGTCCTCAGGGAAGAAAATGTCTTCGGTTATCCCGTTTCAAGGCTCATAATCATTGTCAATCATGGAGAAAACGAAGTGCCTGCTGTTACTTCAGCAGACGGTACTCCCATCATAGCTGATGAATCCATGAGTGAATCAAACCAGACATCCTATATCTGGTCAGCCCCGCAGTTCACAGAATTCATGGTCACTCTTGAAGAGGAAAACTACCATGAGACCTCTAAAACCACAATCAATCCATTCATAATCTCCGGAATACTGGTTGTCATTATCATAGCCACTGCAATCATATACTACAGGAAAGGAAATTCAGAGGACATGGATGAACTCAGGGACAGATACGAGGCAGAACTTGCAGTCATTGCAAAGATCGAAGAAGACTACAAAAAGAACAAGCTCAGCAAGGATGAGTTCGAAAGCATCCTTAAAAAGCACAGCGATAATGCTTCAAGTATCAAAAGAAAAATGGAGAAACTGGAAAATATCTAATGGTCCAGTTCGCCATATCTATCTTCCATTTTAGGTTGCATTTCCGTGATGTTTGCAGTAAGCCACCCTATATCGTAACTTTGCCCGCAACTCGGGCATATGAGTCCAAGCCTTGCTTTTCCACCGGATATTTCCTTAAAATGAACATGGAAACCACGCTGATATCCGCAGTTAAGACATACCCTGAATGAACCTTTATCATCTTTTGAGTCCATAATTAAAAATCGATATACTGGAATAAATCATTGTCGATATCACTAATTGGCTGCTTTGTCCACAATGTTTATCAGAAAATACCTGTAAGAATGCCATATGTTCAAAGGAATCATTTTTGACTCTGACGGAGTGCTCGTCAACTCAATGCCATATCATGCAAAGGCATGGGTTGAGGTTTTTAAAGATTTTGGCATTGAAGTCACAGAGGAAGAGATCTATGAGATCGAAGGATCAAACCACGTAGGAGTCATAAATATCTTTTTTGAAAAAGCTGGCAGGAATCCAGAGCAGGACATATACGACACGATACTGGAAAAGAAAAGGGAACATTTCCTCAAGAATAACCGTGCAGAAATTTTTGAAGGTATGTACGAGTGTCTTAATATCCTAAAGGGTAAATTCAAACTTGCCGTTGCATCCGGTGCTGACAGAACAATTGTCACCTCATTAATGGATAAGTTCTATCCGGAAATTTTTGATGCCATCATCTCCGGCGAGGATGTACAGAACGGCAAACCTGACCCGGAACCATACAATAGAGCAGTTCAGAAGCTTGCTCTTGAAAAAAACGAATGTCTGGTTGTTGAGAATGCACCTCTTGGAGTTCAATCCGCCAAGAATGCCGGTCTTTTTTGTGTGGGAATACCCACCTACATTGATGCATCAAAACTTCGGGAAGCAGACATTGTGTTCAAAGACCATCCAGAACTAATGGACTACCTGATTAAACTTGGTGAACTACCCCGAAGCTAAAGACTTCGTGGCTTCCTGCTTCATTCCCCTTCCCA